>CAWJWT010000003.1:0-8931 GCA_963846655.1 uncultured beta proteobacterium
CGCACTCATTGCGGATAATATCCGTTGGCGTGTCGCACGAGGATCGCCAGGGTCTGAATTCGGGGGATCCCCGGATTCAGATTAACCGTCCAGATATGCGATCGCCTCGATTTCCACTTTCAGTCGGGGATCAACCAGCGCACTGACTTCTACCAGCGTGGACGCTGGCCGATGTTCGCCGAAGTACTCGATGCGGATCGGATTGATCAATGGCCGCTCGCCGATATCGGTCATGAAGATCGTGACTTTCACGACCTGTGCGGCGCCCGCGCCCGCGTAACGCAGGCAAGCATCCACACTCGCGAGCGCGAGGCGGAACTGTTCGACTGTGCTTTCCGGGATGGTGCCGTCCGGCTTGATGCCTACGGCGCCCGACACCCAGACATGCCGGTCGGCGCGCACCACATGGCAGTAGTGACTGACCGGTTTTGGCTGGCTGGCCAGCAGGTGGCGTTCGATCATACCGCAGGCTCCTTGTTATGCAGGCCGACCTTCGGGCCGATCTTACTTTTCATTTCGAGCCCAGCGATCCGGCCAGGGCACGAAGCTTCTCGTGGGTGCGCGTCTCGACGCGCAGATAGCTGTCGATGCGCCCCCGGAGGCGTTCGAACACTCCGATGCCGCGATCGAAATCCTTCAGGGCCGCTTCGAGTTGGGGTTTGGTGACTTGCGTCATCTGCGCGCTCGCTTCGGCCGCATGCGCGGTTGCGACGAAGCTGAACAGTCGATGCCAGCGCTCCCGATTTGCTTGCGATGCACCCTTCAGCCTGTCGAGCGCGCGTTTGACCGCCGCCCGGTAGTCCAGCGCCTCGTTCGTGATCGGGTCGCGGTACAGATAGCCATTGCTTTCCCACGCTTCGATCTGCGCCTTGGCCTGATCGAGCAGCTTTTCATCCTGCGCGGCCTTGCGCGATGCGTTGAGGCAGGCGGGCGCCTGCTTCAGCGCGGCCTCCAGTTCGGCCAGCGCCTGCTCCAGCAAACGCTGGCCTTGCTCGGCCGCCTTCTTCGATTCCGCCTGGTATTTATCGTAGCGCCCGGAAATATCCCATGCGCGATAGGCGCCTTCGATGATGACCAGATAGCCGCCGAGATCGAAGCCTTTGGCTATCGCCCCGGATGCGTTGGGCGCCCACTCCGCCAGTTTCGCCACCCAGCGCGAGCGTTCCTTCTTCATGTACCACTGCGATTGTTCCAGATGCCATTTGACCGCTGGCGTCACGGTCTCCCAGCCTTTGTCGAGCGCCCGGTCGGAGGCCGCCTCCCAGCCGTATCGCTTGGCCTCGATGTCGAGAAACTCGAGCACTTCGCGCTGCGCAGCGAGATTCAGTTCGCCGCTATGGCGCATGAGTTCCAGACCGTGCTGCTTCTTGCGTTCGTATTCCTGCATGTAGCGATCAGCCAGCGCCTGGTCGCAAGGTTTGTCCCGCGGTTTGGGTTTGTCGGGCTTGTCTGCCCCCTCGGGCTGCACCGGACAGTCGCGGCAAAAACCGCAGCCCAGCGGACACAACTCCTCGTGGGTGGGAATGTCGGCCGCCGCCACCGCACCGGTCCACAACAGAACCAGCATCGCCACGGCAAACCGCAATGCCTGCGCGTTCATGTTTGCCAGCTCAACGCGCTGGAAGTCGGGCGGTCTGATCCACCTGCGCGCCGATCGTCAGTGCCTTCAGACGCGCTTTGTCGGCAACCTGGACCTGGAAGGTCTTGCCGGTTTTGAGGTCCCGCAGCGTGACCTTGCCGGTGGCCTGATCGATGGCCGTCACGGCACAGCAAGGCTCTGCTGCATGCGTTGGCGCCGCCAGACCAAGCGACCAGATCGCAAGCAAAGTGAGGGCAAGTCTTCCCGCTGGCATCCACATGGCAGTCTCCTTGTTATCCACTGCGCGCCGGCCCGGATGATTCGCCGGCCGCTGTTCAGGTATCTCCAGCTAGTCCTTCAGGTCGCGCACCATGGTGCGGATGCGTTCGGTATCCTTTGCATTCGGCGCGAGCTTCAGATACTTCTCGAATGCGTCGATGGCCTTTGCCGTGTCGCCTTTCTGGTAATAGGCGAGGCCGAGATCCCGGTAAGGGTCGAGCAATTTGTCATCGGCTGTGAGGGCAAGACGGAACTGCGCAATCGCACGGTCGGCATTGCCCGCGTCCATCGCAATACGCCCGAGCAAGTAGCGCGCACTGGCATCTTCGCGCGCCTTCAATGCTTTTTCGAGCAGTGCCCCGGCCTCTTTAGGGCGATTGTTTTCATAGTCCAGGCGCGCCACGCGCACGACCAGTTCGCGCGTGCGCTTGATGAATTCGTCGGTATTGACGATGGCCTCGGCCGGTACCTGGCTGTAGTCCGCCGCAATCAAGCCATGCAGGTGTTCGATGCGCGCCTTGTTGGTCGGGTGGCTGCCATAGAAAAAATTCTTCAGCGCGGTCTGGTCGCCGTGCTCCTTGAGCAGTTGCTCGAAGGTCTTCGGCGCTTCGCGCGGGTCATAGCCGGCCTTGACCATGTAATCGAGCCCCACCACGTCGGCTTCGGTCTCGGCGGCGCGACCGTGTCCACTGACCGCGGCATTCATCGAATATTCGTAGGTCTTCTGCAACATGGAGGGCGGAATCCCCGATGTGGCGCCGCTTGCGCTCGCCGTGGTAGCGGCGATCTCGGCGAGCAGTTGCATGCCATAACGGCCCTCGATGCCTTCGGTGACATGGCTTTCGGTCACGTGTGCGATCTCATGGCCTAGCACCATGACGAGTTGCCCTTCGGTATCCATGCGCGCGAGCAGACCCGCATTCACGTACAGATAACCGCCACCGAAGGTGAATGCATTGAGCCCGGCATCTCGAACCACCCGGATGCGATAGTTGAACGGCCGTGGATGCGCCACTTTGGCAAGACGTTGAACGAGCCCGTTCAGGTACGCGTCCAGCAGCGGATCGTCCCAGACCTGGTTCTCCTGCTCGAACTTCGCGGCATTCTCGCGCGCCATGCGCTCTTCGTCGGCCGGCGTGAACTTCGGCCGGTTCGCCACCGCGCTGCCCAGCTTTGCGCCCGATTCGAACAGGTCGCCCGCCCCGGCCGGCAGTTTTTTCTGGAGTTCCGCGCAACCGCCGCTCGCAAGCGTCGATACCACGCACGCCGCAAGGATCATTCGCCTCGACGGTCGATTCAGCATGATCGATCTCCTATTGACATGACATCGCGCCAGGACAATGCACGCGGGTGCGCACGACGAGAACGCGGGGAAATGCGCGATGGGGAAACCACGACGGCGCAAAAGACTATAGGAGAGAGGGCTTGCCTGTTGCGGCAAGACGTTGCGTCCCGCAGCTCAACCGGAAACCCTGCCATCCAGCCCCTCCCAGGACGAAAGCGGGTTTGTACCTGACGGACCTTACGTGCAGTTGCGCAAGTAAACTATGCCAGGGGCATCTCGAAGTCAAGCCGTTGTGCTCTGCCGATCAGGCCCGGACGAGTCCCCAGAACATGCGCGCCAGCGCGTAAGCGACCGCGGCGAATAAAAGCAGCTTCAAGGGCATCGGGGAAAAGACGATTGTCACGCCGAAAACGCCGAAAAACATCAACATGCCACCGCTTATCGCGCACAGCCGACGCCGCCAAAGTGGCAAGCGCAGCACAGCCCCATTGGCGAACGCGGCCTTGAGCTGCGCAAAGGAGAACGCGTCATCGCCTTGCGATCCGACACCTCGCCCGCGCAAGCGGTAAGCAGAGGCCCGCCACGCGCGTGGGCCGGCGAAGCCATCGCGCATGCTGCGCTGATGATTCTCGATGCCCGCGTGGTCCATCGGCGTGCCGCCGTCCATCAGCATGGATAACACCGAGCCCAGCAGCAGGAACACCCCCAATCCGGCCAGGCTGCCCGTGACCGCCATCAACATCGTCCGATTGGCGAGCATCCAGCCGTCGAGTGTTTTCAGGGCGGGGAACAGTTCGACCACGACCGCCGCGCAAAAGATCAGCAGCAGGACCGCCCCGACCTGCACGGCCATGCGCAGAACATTTCTCATTGCCCTGTTTCCCCCCGATCCATCCACACACTGAGTGCAGGGTTTGCCAGGTCGTAACGCACCCGCCCGGTTGCACCAGGTTCGAGGCCTGCGGCTTCGGCCGGGCTCAGCAATCCCGTTTCACCTTCGTGACTCACCCCCGTCAGATCGGTAAAGCGAAAGCGCGCTCTCATCATCTGCACGCGATTGATGGCGGTGCCGGTGCCGACGACTTCGAGAATCTCTCCCCCGGTCTCGGTGCCGCGAAAGAAAACCCTTATCCGGTCGATGGCAAGGCGCAGGCGCGACACCCCGAGCGTCCAGCCGACTGGAAGAAACACCGCGCTCAGGATCACGAGCACCGCAATGCCGATCTTCTCCGCTAATCCCCCCTGCCGATCACGCTCCGCTTCTCCGCGCAGCACAGCGAGGTCGAACTGCCCGCCAGGCGCCAGTGCTTCCCAGCGATTGACGTCCACGTCTTCGGAACGCTCCTGCGGCGTTTCGCCGGTGAGCGCATATCGGTAGTGCAGGCGGTAGCGCGTGGTGGGGTTGTCTTCGCGATTGGCGGGAACGAAGTCCTTCTGCAGAACGATGGCGGGAACGGTGATCGCTTCTTGAGCGTAACGCAGTTCAGTGCGCGCAAGGTTAAAGGCGATCACCAGCATGGCCGCTCCGACGCCGAAGAACAGCAGCCCTGCCCAGATCTCCACCTCGCGTTTAAGCGCGGCCAATGGCGACGGGATGCGCGGCGCACTCATTGGTCTGTAGTCCAGGCGCTGCGGGCCGGATGCAGGCGATCGAAACGCACCTGGATGCGATCGCCGGGGTTCCAGCGCTGCGCTTGTTCCGGGGAGAGCGGCGGACTTCGGCCTTCGTGCTCGATGCCGGCGTAGTCGGCGTAGCGATAGTGCACGCGCCACTGGCGTACGCGATTCACCGAATAGGCGGTCGGAGCAACGTCAACGATCCGGCCTTCGGTGGTCAAGCCCTGCTCGCGCAGCCTGCGCTCGAAGCGCGTCCGGGACAGTGTGCGTAACACTACAAAACCCCCGAGCACCGTGATCACGGCGCCAACGCCCGAGAAAATGCCCGGCATGATCCATTGCACGAGCCGTCCGTCGATTCGATTCAAACGCGGAAACTCCGCATCATAAGTCACGGGAATCGACTCGCGCTCGCGCAGCGCGTCCCAGGTCTGGGCAGAAACTTCCGTTTCGCTGACCACGACCTTGCCCTCCGCGGTCGCAAACCGGTAGCGCACGTAGGATGCAGGGAATTTCCCATCCGAACCGCGCTCCCACCGCTTCTGAAGTACCAGCGCGTCAGCGCGCTGCCCCGCCCGCGCGAGACGTTGTTCGAGCGTGAATTCGTTCCACGCGAAGAAGCCGCCGATCAACAGGAACGGCACGCCGACGACGAGCCAGATGCCCCCGAACAGGAACCAGAAATTGCGCGGGTTGTTGGATGCACGCTCTGGATTCAAGGTATTCATGACAGCTGTCGCTGTGGCAACCGCTACTTGACGGGGTCGGGCGGGATGCTCCGCAGGGCACTGTTCGCCTGCTCGGCAACGGGGGTCATGGCCTTGACCGCTTCACCGAAAAGACGCAAGCCCGGGCGCGCGCTCTTCGCCAGGCCAACCAGAAAGTCACGCGGCTGTGCGTCTCGCCATGCGTTCCCAAACCAGGGGCTCAAGGGCGCCACGATGTCGGCGCCGAGTCGTCGGTCCACGGCCTGGATTCTCGCTTTGAGCTGGGCCAGTTTGCGAAGCGCCTGTTCGGCGCGCTGGATCGCAATCTTTCCCTCGTTTGCCGCGGGCGTTTGCTGGGCCGCCTTCAGAAAATACAGGTCATCGCGCGCGACGTCCGTCGCGATCACACCGATTGACCCGCTTGCTGCGCCGCTCAGCCGGGCAACCATCCGGTGCGACGCTTGCGCCTTGTTCTCACAATCTGCGCGCAACCGGGCGAGTTCGTCGATGGTGCGCTGCATGTCCTGATCGATTTTGTCGAGTTCTTTCTGCAGCGCATTGGCGTCTTTGTAAGCGCTCGTCCAGTCGGATAAATCCTTGGTGACCGCATCGGTTTTCTTCGCCAGGTCGGCCAGCGTAGCGAGCCCATCGAGGAAAGTCGTGACGCTCTCGCCGGCTTTCTGAAAATCCTTGAGCTGGCCGTACGAACCCCACTTTTCCTTGTACACGCGCTGGGCACCAACGTAGTTCCCGGTGCGGGCCGCATGCTCTCTCGCCGCTCGCATCGCCTCCGCCGCGCGCTGCTTGAATAGCTCCTCGGCTTTCATGCCCAGCACTTTTTCGCCGTAGTCGGCCCACGCGTCCAGCGAGGCTGGACTCGAGCCAATGGAAACGGCGGTTTCCACCCATCCCTGCGCGGCGTCTGCCTGCTTGACGATCTTGCCGACACCGCTCCCTCCGCCCGCAATCATCAGCGAGTCGCGCATCGACTTGCCGAACTCGGCAATCGATCCGCTTTCAAATCGCAGCCCTTCACCCTTGCCCCACAGCTTGTCGCGGGCCTCGGCGCGTGCGGCGGTTTTACTGTTGAAATCCTTTCGGTGCGCGTCGGCTGCTTCCCTGAGGCCGCGAATTCGGCCCTTCAGGCGCTCCATCTTCTCTGTGTCACATTCGCAGCCGGCCAGCGAGTTGCCATTTCCCGCCGCCGCATTCTCCTCGTGCTGGTCCAACTCCTTCTGCAAACCCTTTGAGACTTCCGCCGGCAATCCGGCCAGCGCGTCCTTGATCGCGACCTTCCCATTCGGGCAATGCCCTGCGCAGATGATTTTGGTCCCCATCGCCGGTTTCGGAGAGACGTAACCGAATATGACGGTCGCGACCGGCGAGGGCGTGCAGAAAACCAGGAATTGGTACATTTTGAAGTCGTCCGCGCGCGCCCCTGCGGCAGCGAGCGAGCCCCCGAGCAAAATCAGCACGCTGCACCACCAATGCGATCCGCTGAAAAGTTTTTGCATCCGCATGTCCATCCTCCGCATGCCGCACACGCAAACAAAAAGCGCCTCACGCCATTGTCATCCTAAATCATGGCTGCGGGTATGCATTACGACGCCTTCCGTCGCGCGAACCATCGTGCGCCCAGGAAGCACCGTCTCTATTGCTGCAAAGCAAGACGACCGTGCCAGGATTTCTGCTGCACTCGGTAAATTGGGGTACCTTTCCGGGCTTCGGGAGGAATATCAACGTGAAAATCACCGATATCCAGACTTTCCAACTGGCCGGCCCGGCGCTGGCCGCGCCAATGAAGCCGGCCTGGGCGCCGGGCAGCGAATGGCGCCGCTGGGGCGGCACCGTGGTCAAAGTGTTCACCGACGAAGGCATCGTCGGCATCGGCTCACCCGGTTACTCGGTGTCGCCGATGATCGATTCGTGGATCAAGCCGCAACTGATCGGCCAGGATCCGTTTGCGCTGGAGCGGCATGCGCGCATATTCCGCAATGCCAACGCCGGCTGGGGCGTGGAAATTGCACTGTGGGACATCATCGGCAAAGCCTGCGGCCAGCCGTTGTACAAGCTATGGGGCGGCTATCGCGATCGCATGCCGGCCTATGCCTCGTGCATCGAGGTGCGCGAGCCGGCGCGGCGCGCGGAGGACATCCTGCGGGTGAAGGCCGACGGCTGGCGCGCAACCAAACTGCGCATCCACCAGGATACGATCCAGGCCGACATCGCTCAGGTCGAAGCGGTGCGCCGTGCCGTAGGCGACGGGTTCACGTTGCTGGTCGATGCCAACCAGGCGCAGTTGCCCGGCACCCTGCAGCCCGACCCCGGGCCGGTCTGGAGCTACGAGCGCGCGTTACAGACCGCGCGCGAACTGCAACGCCTCGGCGTGTACTGGCTCGAAGAGCCGCTCGCGCGCTACGACTTCGACAACCTCACGCGGCTGGCCGCGGCGGTGGACATCCTGATCGCGGGCGGCGAGAACAATACCGGCCTGCATGAATATCGCTGGCTGGTCGAGCGCAATGTCTATGACGTTCTGCAGCCCGAGGCGATGGTCGGCGAAACCATGACGCAGATCCGCAAGGCCTGCGCGTATGCCGAGATGCACAACAAGCTCTGCGCGCCGCATCACGGCGGCGGCGGCCTGGGCTTCATTGCGCACCTGCATCTGTGCGCGGCGATTCCGAATTGCCCGTATGTCGAGGTGTTTCACGATCTGCCCGGTTTCAGCAGCGACGTCTTCCAGTGGTACCTCACCGAACCCGTGCAACTCGATCCGGTTGACGGCTGCATGGCGCTGCCGCAGAAACCCGGGCTCGGCGTGGAACTGGACGAAGAAAAAATCCGGCGCTTCGCACAGGTGCAGTGAACCTCGCCCGGTCGCCCCACTTGAATTTTAGCCCTCGGCGACTACACCGTTACGACGCGAGAGTGACCGAAGTCCTTGCGATGGATGACGAGGTAACCAAGCAATAGAACGAAACACGCCAGTACGAAACACTTGTTGATGAACCAGTTCGTGCGCCAGATATCCCACTGCGGCGCGGACAGGAACAGCACGAACTTGGTCACCACGATGATGATCTCCACCACCGACACCGTAAGTGCCAGGCCAAAGGTATATCGCGGCCGGGCAATCAAATTGCCCAGCCGAGCCACAGATGCGCCACCCACCAGAAATCCCACATGACATGCGTGAACAGCGGCTCGCCCGCATGCAGCGCAAACGCCATGGGGAAAACGTACTTGATGACCAAGGTCCACGCGGCCAGCAGGAACAGGAAATGGGCGAGGAAGTGAGACATTTGAAAGGCCGTGACTATCGTGAATGTCGTGACTGTCGTGACGGTCGTGAAGGTCGGTGAAGTACGAGATCGTGACGAGGCGTGACGACGTGACGGCGTGACGGCGTGACGTCGTGCCCCGCTGTGCGTGGGGGCAGCATTCTCCAGCCTCTTTCCAAG
>CAWJWT010000004.1:0-390407 GCA_963846655.1 uncultured beta proteobacterium
ACTTATGAAATAGAACAAATAGGCGATCGGAAGCATATTGAGTAACCCTAATAGCGCCGCAAGTAGTCTCGACATAAGACCTCTAACGACGCGCATAAAGCGCTGGTGCAAGTGCGTAGCTCTTGCACGGTCGAGTGAACGAAGTGAACGGCTTTGATGCGCTGGTTATGCATTCACTTAAGGACCTTACTTCATCCAGCAGACCGATAGGCGTTACGGCACCAAGCGCAACGAGCATCAGTAGAAGGCAGCCAAGAACAAGCGTTCCTGTTGCCCAAGGGCTCTTAAACCGAAGCTGCGTGTTTACTGCAAGCCACATTCCGGCAGCGCAACCAACAAGGAAGACGAACGTGATCGAGGGCTTTGGTAGCGATGGGAAGAAAGTGAGGACGGCGAGCGCAACTATGAAAACGACGATCGGAACGACGAACCATACCGGCTTAATTGGTTCGTCAGGCAGCGTGATATAGTCGGCGGCACGAAGGCCATTGTCTTGAAAGAAGTTTTTAATCTCTTCCGAAGTACCTTCCAGAGGACCAAATTTCATTTGGCTCTCCTCGCGTTTCGAAAGAAGAGTTTCTGTATGTCTCTCTCAGCGGCAGCATCGTCCCATTGAAGCAGCGATTCGTCTTTGATCAAAATGATCCGATTGCTTTCGAGGATGTAATTGGTCTCCGAATGAGAACCCTTCTAGATTGCCACCGAATGCACGTTGCTCTATTCCTGCAAGGGCTTTTCCAATAGAAGGAAGCGGCTCTTTGTATGTGTCGTCATTTTCAATGTCCGTGCCAATCGTAAATTCGAGAATGGCCCCGCCCGATTGAGCAAGATGAACCAGGCACCTAAGCCCCATACCTGGCTTCAGGATGGGCGCGAGGCGCCTCCGGAAGTTATTGATGTAGTCCTGAATAGTCGACTTAGCGAGCATACGTTTTTCTCATGAATCGCTTTGTTGCATAACGCTCGCAATGAGCCGCCGGCCAACGGGAACCAAAGCGTCGCTGTCGGACGGTCGGTTCGATTGCGTGGTTGGGCCTTGGTCTCATAGCACCTGGCTGTCATTTACGACCAACCCAGTACCCTGGCTTCTGGCGATGATGAGCAAGCGCGACCACTCGCAGTTCGTCCCCGCGCGTGTAGTAGATGATACTGAATGGGAACCGGCGGATAGGGAAGCGACGTCGTCCGCTCCGCCAATGTGCGCCAAGTCCCGGTTGTTCACAGAGCAGTGTAAGTGCGCGCTCGAACTCGTTGATGAACTCGGCACCTAGCTCCGCGCCACCCTCGCGCGCGTAGAAAAGCGCCTCTCGGCTCAGTTCCGAATCTGCCTCGGAACTTACCGAGGCTCTCACTTGATCGCTGCGCGGGCCCGTGCGATTGCATCGGCCGCCGGGATCAACTTAGTGCGCCCAGCTTCGATCTCTACAATGCGGCGTTCGACCTCAACAGCCCAGGCCTCTTCGACCTCTTGATCTTCAAAGAGGCTCGCGAGCAACCGATCCGCGAGCTGCGCGCGCTCCTCCGCCGTTAGTTTCAGGGCTTGTGCTTCAACCATTTCAAGTTGGCTTGACATAGCTACTCCACGTGGCCACACCCCGACGATGATACGCCTCCGAAGGCATCGTTGCCGAGGCCCAACGCCGCCGTTCAGGGGGCCGAAACAGCGGCAACGTCGCTGTTGAGGCTCCCCTGCAACGGCTTGTTGGGCCTCATTTCGTCACGCCTCGCCCTTCTCGAACAATGTGCAAGCCCGTAACTCTGGATCTTTAATCTGGAATAGCCCGCATGATCCAACGAATGCCCCCTTAACTTCAATGATGCAATCCTCGGCGCCTTGGCGAATTGCCGCCCAGTGGTGCGGGAGTCCTACATCGATCTTTTCATCCGATACCCCGAACGGAAGCGGTCGGATCTCACCGTGCGACCGGATCTCCGTAGTGCTGTACCAAACCTTGGCGAGGCTTGGATCGAGCGAGCGCAAGAACGTCGGTCGAGGGATCGCTTTACGACCTATCCACTCCGGACCATTCAACCCAGGTTTGATTAGATGTGCGTCGACCATCTCGGGGAGTGCCGCTAGGAGCTTGGACTGCATCGCATCAACTAGCGCAGCGTTGGTAAGACTTCCTATCCGCCGCCCTCGACGGAACATTGCCCGGTATCCAGTGGAGGAGTTGAAGAAGCTTTCGAATAGCCGGGGACTCACACCAATCTGAATTACCGAACGTCCGACCGAAGGGAACTGCTCGGAAAGCTCCCAAATCGGATCAATGCCGCCGACCTGTTCGAGGGCGGTGCACAAGCTGGATACGAGCGAAGAGATCTCATCCGCAACATCCGCGATTCCGCGGATGTCATCCGCCGCCGTCTGTATGTTCCAGGCATTCATCGCTCGTTGCGGATCACCACAATGAGGCCCAACGTTCGCGTTTTGCCGCGCCACAAGCGCAGCGTAGCAAGCTGAAGGCGTCGGACAACAACGCGCTGTTAGGCGCCATTGGGATTCAACCTTTGCTTGCGCCAAAACAAATAGAAGACTGGAGACCACCCGACCAGGAAGAACGCAAGGGCTGCTCCCACATGAGCATAGTCGCGCGCTGACGTTTGATTGAAACTTTTCCGAACCTCCTCGTGTTCGAAGAACAAGAGCATTGAGGTCAGGAGAACGAGACAATAGGCCGCCAGCAGCACCCAAGGCGCCGCGATCCGTATTACCGGAGCCCGAGCGGATTCGGCATAGCGGGAAGTGCGCAAGAATAGCCACGCCATTGCGGCAACCACGCAAAACACTTCGACGGAAAGCAGAGCGGAATGCACCCAGAATGATTCCACCTTGCTAAGACCCGTTACGCGGTGAATGGCCTCTAGGTACTGGTCGAGCGTCATCGGATGGCGCCTAACGCGCTAGCTGTGCGGCCGAACGCCGCAGGCGGGCGGTCGGCACCAGCGCCGGGTTGGGCTTGTTCATTATTTCTTCTCCGGCACGGCGGCCCAAATCAGGCCACAAACAAAACCTAAACCGATCAGCCACCCACCAATTGACGCGCGATCGAGAGAATCCGGCAGGAAATACCAAGCGAGGCCGGCCGCTACAGCGCCAATACCTACGCCCACCCATGTGGGACCTGGTGCAGCTAAAGCGTGAATGAGAAACTCAAACATCAATTTTTCGCACTGTCGATGCCCAACTACAAGTAGGCGTCCTAAAAGACGCTTTATAAACCTTCAAAATGCTGTGCATAACACCAGTCTCCAGCACATTAACCCCATCGTCATAGAAGCTTAGCTGCAGTGTGGTGGCCGCGCACAGCGCTGTCAACACCGTCAACGGCGTTCCTCTTGCGCGGGCTTAACTACCGTCCCGCCGCCTGACCTGCCGCCCCCGGATCAACAAATACGCCGCCGGCAGCACGAACATCGACAGCAGGGGCGCGGTGATCATGCCGCCGACCATGGGTGCGGCGATGCGCTGCATGACTTCCGAGCCGGTGCCGGTGCCGATCATGATCGGCAGCAGGCCGGCAATGATGATGGCCACGGTCATGGCTTTCGGGCGCACGCGCAGCACCGCGCCTTCGCGGATGGCGTCGAGCAGATCGGCTTCGCTGGGTGTGCCTGCGCGCAGGCGCGCCTCCCAGGCGTGCTTCAGGTACAGCAGCATGATGACGCCGAACTCCGCGGCCACGCCGGCCAGTGCGATGAAGCCGACGGCACTGGCGACCGAGAGATTGTGGCCGAGCAGCCACAGCAGCCAGATGCCGCCCGCGAGCGCGAAGGGCAGGGCGGCCATGATCAGCAGGGCTTCGTCGAAGCGCTGGAAGGTCACGAACAGCAGCACGAAAATGATCAGCAAGGTGGCCGGTACCACGATCTTGAGTTTGGCCGTCGCGCGCTCGAGAAACTCGAACTGGCCGGACCAGGAGATCGAATAGCCTGCCGGGAGCTTCACTTCTTTTGCCACGGCCTGCTGCATTTCCTTGACCGCCGAACTCAGGTCGCGCCCGCGAATGTCCACATACACCCAGCCTGACAGCCGCGCGTTCTCGCTCTTGAGCATCGGCGGGCCGTCGGTGATGCGGATCGCCGCGACATCGCCCAGCCGGATCTGCGCGCCGCGCTCGGTCAGCACCGGCAACTGGCGCAGCTTTTCCAGCGAATCGCGCACTTCGCGCGGATAGCGCACGTTGATCGGAAAGCGCTGCAGGCCTTCGACGGTTTCGCCGATGTTGTCGCCGCCGATCGCAGCGGAGACGATGCCCTGCACGTCGGCGATGTTCATGCCGTAGCGCGCCGCGGTATCGCGGTCGATGTCCACGTCCACATAGCGCCCGCCGGTCAGGCGTTCGGCCAGTGCGGAGGACACGCCCGGCACGCGCTTGACCACGCGTTCGATCTCGCCCGTCACGCGATCGATCTCGGCCAGGTCTGCGCCCGCGACTTTGACGCCGACGGGGCTCTTGATGCCGGTGGCCAGCATGTCGATGCGGTTGCGGATCGGCGGCACCCAGATGTTCGACAGGCCCGGCACGCGCACGACCCGGTCGAGTTCCTCGACCAGCTTGTCCGGCGTCATGCCGGGGCGCCACTGGTCGCGCGGCTTGAACTGGATGGTGGTTTCGAACATCTCCAGCGGCGCGGGATCGGTCGCGGTTTCGGCGCGGCCGGCCTTGCCGAACACGCTGGCGACTTCCGGCACGGTCTTGATCAGTCGGTCGGTCTGCTGCAGCAGTTCCGCGACCTTGCCAACGCCGATAGCCGGGCAGGGCGGAGGGCATGTACAGCAGGTCGCCTTCGTCGAGCGGCGGCATGAATTCGCCGCCCAGCCGGCTCATGGGCCAGACGCGTCACCGCGACGATGACTGCGGCGAGCAGCAAAGTCGTCCACGGAAAGCGCAGCACGCCATTCAACAGCGGCCGGTAGATCGCGATCATCAGCCGGTTCAGCGGATTGCTGCGCTCGGCCGGGATGCGCCCGCGGATCAGATAGCCCATGAGCACCGGGATCAGCGTGATCGCCAGAATCGCTGCGGCCGCCATGGTGTAGGTCTTGGTAAACGCCAGCGGCGAGAACAGCCGGCCTTCCTGCGCTTCGAGGGTGAACACCGGAATGAACGACAGCACGATGATCAGCAGCGAGAAGAACAGCGCCGGGCCCGACTTCCGCCGCGGCGTCGCCGATCACGCGCCAGTGCGCCTCGCCCTTGAGCGTTTCACCGGGATGCGCCTCGCGCCAGGCCTCGATGTGCTTGTGCGCGTTCTCGATCATGACCACGGCCGCATCGACCATGGCGCCCACCGCGATGGCGATGCCGCCCAGCGACATGATGTTGGCGTTGACGCCCTGATAGCGCATGACCACGAACGCGGCCAGCACGCCGAGCGGCAGCGGACACGATGGCGACGAACGCCGAGCGCACGTGGAACAGGAACAGCAGGCACACGAGTGCGACGACGATGAATTCCTCGATCAGCTTGCGCTGCAGATTGTCCACCGCGCGCTTGATCAGGTTCGAGCGATCGTAGGTCGGCACGATCTCGACCCCTGGCGGCAGGCCCGGCTTGAGCGTCTCCAGTTTGGCTTTGACGGCCTCGATGGTGGCCAGCGCGTTCTTGCCCGAGCGCATCACGATCACGCCGCCGGCGACTTCGCCTTCGCCGTTCAGCTCTGCGATGCCGCGCCGCATCTCGGGCCCCACCTGGACGTGCGCGACATCGCCAAGGCGCACCGGCACGCCGGTCTCGCTCGTCGCCAGCGGAATCTTGCGGAAATCCTCCAGCGATTGCAGATAGCCCGACGCGCGCACCATGTATTCGGCTTCGCCCAGTTCCAGCACCGAGCCGCCGGTTTCCTGGTTGGCGCGGCGCACCGCGTCGATGATCTTGCCGTGCGGTGATGTTGTACGCGCGCAGCTTGTCGGGATCGCAGCACGATCTGGTACTGGCGCACCATGCCGCCGATGCTGGCGACTTCCGCGACGTTGGGCACCGTCTTGAGTTCGTACTTGAGAAACCAGTCCTGCAGCGCGCGCAGTTGCGACAGATCCATCTTGCCGCTGCGATCCACCAGCGCGTACTCGTAGATCCAGCCGACGCCGGTCGCATCCGGTCCCAGTGCGGCGCGCGCTTGCGCGGGCAGGCGCGATTGCACCTGGTTCAGATACTCGAGCACGCGCGAGCGCGCCCAGTACAGATCGGTGCCGTCCTCGAACAGGATGTAGACGAAGGAATCGCCGAAGAACGAGTAGCCGCGCACCGTCTTCGCGCCGGGCACCGACAGCATGGTCGTGGTCAGCGGATAGGTGACCTGGTTCTCGACGATCTGCGGCGCCTGGCCCGGATACGTGGTGCGGATGATGACCTGCACGTCGGACAGGTCGGGGATCGCGTCGAGCGGCGTTTTCGCCAGCGACCAGACGCCCCACGCCGTCACCATCAGCGTGGCCAGCAGCACCAGGAAGCGGTTGGCAATCGACCAGCGGATCAGGCCGGCGATCATTGCTTCGGCGCCTTCATGTCGCCCATGTCATGGCCTTCATGCGCGGCGGGCGGGGGAGAAGCCGCGGCGGCAGCGGCGGGCGCGATCGTGGTGATCTGGAACACCCCGCCGCCTGCGTCGAAGAATTCGAAGGTCACCGTGTCGCCCACCGCAATAGTCTTCGGCAATCCGCTCGGCGGCGCTTTGAAGTCCATGGTCATCGAGCCCCACTGCAGCGATGGGATCGGGCCGTGCGACAGCGTGATGCTGTCACCGTCGATGTTCTCGATCTTGCCTTCGCCGCGATGCGCCGCAGCGGCAGACTTGTCCTTCGTCGCCGGCATCGGGTCCATGCGCCGGATCGTTCCCTTGAGGCTGGCCTCGGAGTCGATCAGGAACTGGCCGGACACCACGACCTTCTGGCCGGCTTCCAGGCCTTCGCGGATTTCGGTCTGTCCGCCGGCTTGCACGCCGATTGCGACATCGACCGGCGCGAACCGGCCCTCGCCTTGCGCAACCATCACGACCGTGCGCTCGCCGGTCTGGATCACGGCTTCGGTGGGCACCAGCAGCATTTGCGCGGAAGCGCGGGATGCGAAATCGATGGTGGCAAACATGCCGGGCACGAGGCGCCCGCCGGGGTTCGCCACTTCGATGCGCACTTTCAGTGTGCGCGTTGCCGTCGCGACTTCGGGCAGGATCGCGCTGACGCGTCCCTTGAACGTCGTGCCGGGCAGCGCCTGCGTGCGCACTTCGACCGCGTTGCCCGGGCGCACCTGCGCTGCCAGGTTCTCGGGCACTTCGGCGTTGACCCACACCGTGGCAAGCCCATTGATGCGAAACAGCGCCGGCACCGACCGTGACCGTCATGCCTTCGCGCGCGTCGAGTTCGGTGACCACTCCGCTGATCGGCGCGGTCAGGGTGAGGCGCGCCGTGACGCGACCGCTGGATTCGACCCGACGGATCTGTTCCTCGGTCATGCCGGCCAGGCGCATGCGCTGGCGCGCGCCTTCCACCATTCCCTGCATGCGCTCGCCCAGTTCGGAATCCGCGACGCGTCTGGCCGCGAGATACTCTTCCTGGGCGGCGACCCATTCGGGCACATAGAGTTCCGCCAGCGCCTGATGCTTGCGCACGGCATCGAGCGGCGCACGCACGAACAGCTTCTCGACGAAACCGTTGCTGCGCGCCTGTACCACCGCGACATCGCGTTCGTTGTAGGCGACGCTGCCCACCGCTTCGATGCGCGGCGTCAGCGTGCCCAGCACGACTTCGGCCGTGCGGATGCCCAGGTTCTGCTGCAGCGCGCGGATTGATCCGGACCGAGCCGTCGTCGCCTGCTTCGTCCGCATAGACCGGGACGAGCTGCATGTCCATGAAAGGCGACTTGCCGGGCTGGTCGAATCGCTGGCCCGGCACCATCGGGTCGTGCCAGTAGAGCACCTTGCGGCCGGTCTCGTCGGTTTTGTGCTGCGCGCCCGCACCGTCGGCGGCGTTGGACGGCCGGAGCGGATGCGGACAGGGTCATGCCGCGGTTCATGCCGAACCAGTACAGCGCGTAGCCGGCGGCGGCGAGCGCGATGCGCCGGCCAATACCGAGAACGAGCGTGCGGGTTTTCATTTCGCATCCCCGCTGCGCAGCGCAGCCGGCACCGCGCCCGCATGCGCGGAGTCGTCGACCGGAAGCAGGAAATTGAGTTCTGCCCAGAGCCGCGCGGTGTCCAGTTCGAGTTGCAGCGCCTGCAGGCGCAGTTCGATTTCACTGCGTCGCGCGAGCAGCAGGTCGGTCAGACCGGCCTTGCCGCCCTTGAACGCGGCCAGCGCGGCGCGGGTGCGCTCGCGGGCGAGCGGAATGATCTCGCGCTGGTAGCGCGTCTGGCGCTCGCGGCCGTTCTCCCATTCGCGCAGCATGGAATCGACTTCGGCGATGTGGGCGCGCAGCAGGTCATCGCGCTGCGCGCGCACCTGTTCGACCACGGCCAGGCGCGCACCGAGCTCCCGGTCCTGGCGTGAGCGCTGGTCCCACTGCAAGGGAACCGACACGCCCAGCGAGACCATGTTCGAGTAAGCCGAGCCGCGCACGGCATAGCTCAACTCCACGCTCCAGTCGGCTTTCTTGTTGGCCTGCGCGATGCGCGCGTCCGCGTTGGCAACTTCGATCTGACGCGAAAGCACGGCGATGGAAGGATGATGGCCGAGCTCCAGTTCCAGGGCATCGGCGTTCAGGCGCACGGCGTCCATCGCCGGCTTGTCGCCGAGCGGAGCTTGCGCCACATCGCCGACCCAGCGCGCCAGGCGGATGCGGGCGGTGGCGATGCGGCGGTTGGCCTCGCTGATGCGTTCTTCGAGTCCGGCCAGCACGCCTTGCGCGGCGAACAGGTCCGCCTGGCTGCCGCGGCCGGCGCGATAGGCGCTTTCGGCTGCGATGATTTCGAGTCGAACCGCGTTGGCCTGGTCGATCAGCACGGCGCTCATCGCTTGCGCATAGTAGAGGTCGAGCCAGGCCAGCGCCGTTTCGCGCTGCGTGGCGGCGATGATCGCGGTCTTTTCCGCGAGAGATTTCTGCGCTTCGCGCTCGTAGCGCTCGGCGCGCAACTGGCGTTTGTCCGACCGCACGATTTCCTGCGAAATGCCGATGCGCTGCTGGGTCATGAAATCGCGCGTCAGGCTGAATCGATCCGCGCCGTCGGCGGGCAGATTGTCGAGGCCGAGCTTGAGCACGGGATCGGGCCATTGCGCGGCGGCGACCGCCATTTCGCGCGACGCGGACACCGCGGCGTCTTGCGCCGGGATCTGGTAGGAGCGCTCGACCGCGCGGCGCTGCGCTTCGGGCAGCGTGAGGGGTACGTCGGCACCCGCAGTGAGGTTTACAGACAGGACGCCCGCCAGCGCGAGCAGGGCGCGCGAACCTGTCAGCCAGGGTGTCCGTGACGCAGCGCGCATCTTGCCGCTGCGCACAGGGAGAAAACGTGCGGCGCTCAACGCCGCGATCGGGAAAGCCAGGGATTGCATGATGCCTCCGCAAAGAAAACACGAACGGCCGCTTGCGCGGCAGATTCAATGCTTGCGGAGGCTAAAGCTGGAAACTACAGAATCGGATCGAGGAGGGCGGGCCGGTGCAATGCGCCCGAGACGCGGCAATGACGGCGGGATAGGCGACGCGCTCTGGCGCGACGGGAACGCTGAGCGGTGCGATCACCGGCATGGGCGCGACGGCAATTTCAACCTGGGCGCTGCTTTGATCTCCCGCGGTGTATTGCAGCAGACAGGCATTCTTGTTGATGGATTTGCCGCAATCGCCTTGCTCATGCGTTTCGGCAAACGCCATGGCCGGCGATTGCGTGGCTTCGATGCACGCCTGCGCAATGCCCGTCGCCTGGGCGAACAGCAGCGCGGCCAGCACCGAGCGGCAGATTGCACGACGAAGTGTAGAACCGAAGAACGTCACTAAAGCTCTCATTTCCAATAGAAATGCTGAAGACATTCTAGACAAGTGCGGCACCGTTGTCGAGCCAGCGCCTGCCATCCATACGTTGAGCCTGGTTTTCCGGATTCACTGGTATGCCGGATTCAGCAAGGGGGCCGCAACATCTCGCACCGGCGGTGAACCGCTGCTGCACTCTCAGACCCGGTGTGCCGGAAATCGTTGCGAGGATTGCAATCGATCAGACCGATCCAAACCGGGGATGCCACCAGGGCCGCGACGCTTGCATCGCAGTCGCGTGCGGCAGGTTTCCCCGGGCAGCCTGCTTCGCCTCGATGGCCTTGCGGATGATCTGCGTCTGGGCTTCGTCGCGGCCGGCGACCGCGGTGGCAGGCACATAGACGGCGGCCACGGCGGCCAGCGTGAGAATGAATTTCTTCATGAAGGACTCCTCGAAAAGTATCAGTGCGCGCAGGGCGCGGCGCACGGGAGCAAGTCTGTCCTGAAGATCTCACGCTGGTCTCACGGCAAGTTCACGAATTGCAATCGATGGCCGAGGCGATGCAACCAATCGTCACAAGGGCCATCAGAACATGGACTGGCGGCGCCGCACGGCGCATGAACGACAGGCGCTGTCCAACGGCGGTGCCGTGACGTTTACGGCTCGCGCGACGCCAAAGTGCGACGACGGGGCCAGAATCTTCGGGAAGGAAGCCGCATGAGCAAAAACTATGATCTGGTCGCGATCGGAACCGGTACCGCGGCATCGGTCGCGGCTGCACGCTGCCGTTCGGCTGGCTGGCGTGTCGCGGTGATCGACCACTTGCCCTTCGGCGGCACCTGCGCGCTGCGTGGCTGCGATCCCAAAAAGGTCCTGGTCGGCGCTGCGGAAGCCATCGACCACGTCCGCCGGATGCACGGCAGGGGCGTCGGCGGGGGCGAGCCCGCGATCGCATGGCAGGAACTCATGAAATTCAAGCGCACTTTCACGCAGCCCGTGCCGGCGATGAAGGAGGAGAATTTTGCGCAGAAGGGCATCGACGCCTATCACGGCCGCGCCCGGTTTCGCGGACCCCATTCGGTCGAGGTCGGAGGCGAAGTGCTGGAGGGCCGCTACTTTCTGATTGCCGCCGGCGCGGTGCCGGCGCGTCTGGGCATACCCGGCGAGGAGCATCTGACCAGCAGCACCGCGTTTCTGGAACTCGAGCAACTGCCGAAGAATATCGTGCTGGTCGGCGGCGGATTCATCGCGGCGGAGTTCTCCCACATTGCCGCGCGGGCCGGCGCAAAGGTCACCGTGCTCCAGCGCGCGGACCGCATGCTTACGCCGTTCGATCCCGACCTGGTCGGCTGGCTCATGGAAAAGTTTCAGGAAATCGGCATCGACGTGTCGCTCAACACCGAGGTCAGAGAAATCGCAAAGCTCGGCGGTGGGCTGACGGTGCGCGCGGCTGCGAACGGCAAGGAAGAGGCGTTCAAGGCCGATCTGGTGGTGCATGCGGCCGGCCGCGTGCCGGATCTTGATCCGCTCGATCTGGCCGCGGCCGGTGTGGAGTGCCAAAAGGGTCGCTTGAAACTCAATGAGTTTCTGCAAAGCGTTTCCAACCCTGCGGTGTATGCGGTGGGTGATGCGGCATCCAGCGGTCCACCGCTGACGCCGGTTGCCAGCCATGACGCGAAAGTGGCCGCCGCCAACATGCTGGAGGGCAATCATCAGAAACCGAACTACGCTGGCGTGCCCAGTGTCGCGTTCAGCATCCCGCCGATCGCGGCAGTCGGGCTCAGCGAAAAGCAGGCGCGTGAACAGGGCATCAAATTTCGGACGCAGCAAAAGAATGCGTCGGACTGGTACACCGCCCGGCGTACCGCGGAAACGGCCTACGGCTTCAAGGTGCTGATCGAGGAGGGCACCGATCGCATTCTGGGCGCGCACTTGCTTGGGCCGCACGTCGATGAAGTCATCAACCTGTTTGCGCTGGCGATTCGCAACGGTCTGACGGCGGCGCAGATCAAGGAAACGATTTTCGCGTATCCGACCGGCGCCTCCGATATCGGCTACATGCTTTAACGCGACACCATCGTACGATGGCTGGCGTTTCGGGCCAGAAGGGAATTTTGTACGACCCTGCGAAAATAACGCTGGACTTTATCTGGCTTCCAGTTCGCGCTCCACGGCCTCGTGCTCCAACATCTGTTCCATCATCGCCTGCATCATGTCCATGCGGGCTTCCATCATCTGGTGGCGCTTCATCATCATGCCTTTGTGCATTCCCTTGGCCTCTGCGCCACCTTCCATCATCGGCTCGCCCTTGTTGCGGGCCATCATGCCGCCGCCCATGCCTTGCATCATCTTCATGCCCTCGCGCATGGACTGCATATGCTCCTGCATGAGCTTCTGGCGTTCCTGCGGATTCTTGGCAGAACGCATCCTGTCCGTTTGCGCGCGCATTGTTTTCATTTGTTCCTGCATTTTTTCCATTTTCATTCCCGCCGCCTGATCCGCGTGCGCCGACGTTCCCGGGTTCTGGTCGGCCTCGGCATGGTGGGCAGCGTGTTTTTCCTCGTCGGCAGCCTGTGCCAAGGGCAATACAAACAGGGAAACCAGCAGGGTGGAAAGCGCGAATCGATTCATGGAATGCTCCTTTATATGGGTTTTACCCGGACATTTAGCGGCTGCTGATATCGTCGCGCCTGTTCAGATATTCTTCTTTCGTAATTTCGCCGCGCGCGTAGCGCTGGTCGAGCAGGTCGCGTGCGGATGTTGACGGACCGCTGGCCCTGAAAGTTCTCAGTGCGAGATACACTAAAACGAACAGCACGATCCAGAGCAGAAACATGAAGATCCCTCCTCCGGTCATCCAGCTACCGTGCTCGAACATGCTTATTTCTCCTTCTATTCTTGCGCAATGGTGCGCCGATCCCCGGATTGCACCTTGATCTGAGTCAATTGCGCCGTCCGGTCGTCTCGGCCCCATGCAAAATGCATTGGCGTAGTCATCTCCCCCTGCGGGATGGCGCGCCCCTCGGCCCGGGACATGTGAACCGATGTTCCGTGGCATGGTCGTACCTCTGCCTCGTCGGTTGAGGCCGCCCGCGTGACGCCCGCAAGGCAGGGGCGTCGCAGACCAGTTCGATGCCCATACAGCCCCCAAGGCACGTCACGGACAATGCGATGAATCTGCCCCCTTATTGGATGGACCCCCCGGACACCACGCGGCGACGCTTCGTGCAGGGGCTTGCGGTCGGTGGCGCGGCAGCAGGCCTCGGCTTGTGGCGGGAGCCTTCGTGGGCCCGGAGTAGCCGCGCGACGGAGGTGCTGAGCGGAACCCTGTTCGAACTGGAGATCGGCGCGACACCGGTCAACTTTACCGGCGCCTCGCGGATTGCCACCACCGTCAACGCGCAAATCCCTGCGCCGATCCTGCACTGGCGCGAAGGCGACACCGTCACGCTGCGCGTGACGAACCGGCTGCCCACGCCAAGTTCGATCCACTGGCACGGAATTCTGCTGCCCGCGGGCATGGACGGCGTGCCGGGCCTGAGTTTCGACGGCATCGCGCCGGGGGAAACATTCGAGTACCGCTTCGAAGTCAAGCAAAGCGGCACGTACTGGTACCACAGCCACACGCGCTTTCAGGAGCAGACCGGGCTGTATGGATCGATCGTCATCACGCCGCGCGCGGGCGAACGCTTTGCCGCCGAGCGCGAGCACGTGGTGCTGCTGTCCGACTGGACGGACGAAGACCCCGAGCGCGTATTCGCCAAGCTCAAGAAGTTGAGCGACTTCTACAACTTCAACGAGCCCACCGCGGTGGATTTCGCGCGCGATGCGGTCAGGATGGGCGTCAAAGCGGCGTTGGCAAAGCGAAAGATGTGGAACCAGATGCGTATGAGTCCGACGGATTTCAGCGATGTCACCGGGTACACCTATACCTATCTGATGAACGGCACCACGCCGGCGGGAAACTGGACCGGCCTGTTCAAGCCGGGCGAGAAGGTTCGCTTGCGCTTCATCAACGGCTCGGCATCGACCATTTTCGACGTTCGCATTCCGGGTCTGAAAATGACGATCGTCGCGGCCGATGGCCAGGATGTGGAGCCGGTCAGCGTGGACGAGTTCCGCATCTCGGTGGCCGAAACCTATGACGCGATCGTGGAGCCGGACGACGAGGCCTACACCCTGTTTGCGCAGCCGATCGGTCGCAGCGGCTACGCGCGCGGCACGCTTGCGCCGCGCACCGGCATGCAGGCCGAGGTGCCGAAGATCGATCCGCCCCAGTGGCTCACGATGACCGACATGATGGGAGCAATGGGCAGCATGGGCGGCGCGGGAAAGGACATGCCGGACATGGATCACGCGGCGATGGATCACGGCAGCATGGATCACGGCGCTGCGGGCAGCCAGCAGCCGGGCTCCGCGTTCAAGGTTCGCCATGCGAGAACCGAATACGGCCCCGGGGTCGACATGCGCGTAGACATGCCGCGCACCAACCTCGACGATCCGGGGATCAATCTGCGCAACAACGGCCGGCGCGTGCTGACGTACGCCGACCTGCACACCATCGGCGGCCCGCTCGACCCGCGCGAACCCGGCCGCGAGATCGAACTGCACCTGACCGGCAACATGGAGCGCTTCATGTGGTCGTTCGACGGGCAGAAGTTCTCCGAGGCGCTGCCGATCCATTTCCGTTACGGGGAGCGCCTGCGCATCGTGCTCGTCAACGACACCATGATGACGCACCCGATCCATCTGCACGGCATGTGGAGCGAGGTCGAAAGTCCGGAAGGCGCCTTCCAGGTGCGCAAGCACACGGTCAATGTGCAGCCCGCGCAGCGCGTGACCTACCTGGTGACTGCCGATGCGCGCGGGCGCTGGGCCTATCACTGTCATTTGCTCTATCACATGGAAGCCGGCATGTTCCGGCAGGTGGTGGTGTCATGAGGGCGCGCGGTCCAGCCGTGGCCAGAGCATCGCGCGGCACATCGTCTCGGCTGCGTTCGGCAACCATCGTGGTCGCGATTGCGTTTGCGGCGTTCATGCAACCTGATCTGGCGCGGGCCCAGACCCCGGACGGCGCGGCCGGTCAGGAAATGGACCACAGCCAGATGGACCACGCCAGATGGACCACAGCCAGATGGACCATGGCCAGGAAGATCAGGGAAAGATAGATCACGACGCGATGGATCACGACATGACCCATTCCGGCGGCGACTCGATGTCCGGCATGGACATGGGCTCGATGCAAGGCGGCAAGGCGCCGCCGGATGCGCGCGACCCGGATGCCTATGCGGAAGGCGTCGATTCGGGGCCGATGCGCGGCATGGACATGGCCGATGATGCCTGGTTCGGGCGGCTGCTGATCGACAAGCTGGAATATGTGAAGAGTCGCGAGCCCGATGCAGGGGTGCTGGATGCGCACGCGTGGTACGGCGGGGATTACGATAAGGTATGGGTCAAGGCCGAAGGCGAGCGAGTCAGTGGAGAGATCGAGGCGGCGCGCATCGAAGCGCTGTGGGACCATGCGATTGCGGCTTTCTGGAGTTTGCAGCTGGGCGCCCGCCACGATTTCGGCGAAGGGCCGGATCGCAACTGGGCCGCTCTCGGCATCCAGGGCCTGGCGCCGTACTGGTTCGAGGTCGAGGCCACGGCTTATGCGGGTCCGGCGGGACGCACCGCCGCGCGCCTGGAAGTGGAATATGATCTGCTGCTGACACAGCGCCTGATTCTGCAGCCCGATCTGGGGGCCACCCTTTACGGTAAGAGCGATCCGGAGCTTGGCATTGGTTCGGGAATTTCCACGCTGGATGTCGGCTTGCGCCTGCGCTATGAAATCCGTCGCCAGTTCGCGCCTTATGCGGGGGTGGTCTATACGCAAAAGTTCGGACAGACCGCCGACCTCGCACGCGCCGCCGATGAGGATACGCACGACATAAAATTCGTGCTGGGTGTTCGCGCCTGGTTCTGATTGCGTGACGGTCAGCCTAATGACTGCGCCCGCTTCCATAGCAGGCAGAAGTAATGGTCAGATAGCTTTGAATTTACATTTGGAGGCGGGAGTTTCCTGACATGGCGGAGTTGCCGGCGAGGGCCGCGCCAGAGGCCTGCATCAACGATTGCACCGTGGCCACCACGGTAGAGTCGCTGAACCGCTATTGCTACTGCCTCACGCTGGACGAGGCAGCGTTACGCCGCGAACTCGAGGCGGACCTCGGCCAACAAGGCATGTCCGCAGAGATGGTCGAGTCCCACCCGCATCTTTTCGCGTCCCTTCCGATGTTCGTGCGCCACGATCACGTCGAACGCATGGCCGCCGTGCTCCGGGCTGTGGAAGCGGTCGTAGCGACCGGATATTTCCGCCAGGCGGCGTTAGCCTGGGCGCCGGAGATCGCGCGCTTCGATCCGGGTTCGTCCGGGGGTTTGCTGGGATACGATTTTCACCTGGGCGACGCGGGCCCGCAGCTGATCGAGATCAACACGAATCCCGGTGGGGCGCTGCTCAATACCTTGCTGGGGCGCGCGCACCGGGCGTGTTGCGCCGATACCGCTGGACTCGCGATGGCGCCGATGGAAGCCGACGACATCGAGGCGGCGCTGTTCGAGGTGTTCATGAGCGAGTGGCGCCAGCAGCGCGGGGATGCGCCACTGACATCGGCTGTCCTCGTGGACGAGACGCCGGCGCAGCAGTACCTGTATCCGGAGTTTCTGCTGTATCAGGAGTTCTTCAGCCGCCACGGGATCGCAATGACGATCTGCGATCCGGGCGAGCTCGAACACAAGGACGGGCGCCTGTGGCACGGCGGCCAGCCTGTGGATTTCGTCTACAACCGGCTGACCGATTTCGCGCTGGAGCAGCCGGGCCAGACGGCGCTCAGGCTCGCGTATCGCGCAGGGAAAGTCGTGGTCAGTCCGCATCCGCGTGCCCACGCGCTGTACGCCGACAAGCGCAATCTGAGCCTGCTCTGCGATGAAGCCTTCCTGCGGGAGACTGGGGTAGACGAAGACACGCAGGCCACGCTGCTGGCCGCGATTCCCCGCACGCAGATCATGACTGCTGACAATCGCGATGCGTTGTGGTCAAGGCGGCGCCAGCTATTCTTCAAGCCGGCCGCAGGTTACGGCAGCAAGGCCGCCTATCGCGGCGACAAACTCACCAAACGTGTCTGGGAAGACATGGCAAAGGGCACTTATATTGCACAGGCACTGGTCACTCCCAGTGAGCGGTATGTTGCCGACGGACAGGATTCCGCGGCCCTGAAAGCCGACATCCGCATCTATGCCTATGCCGGTGCAGTCAAACTCGTCGCGGCACGTTTGTATCAAGGGCAGACGACAAACTTCCGCACGCCGGGCGGGGGCTTCGCACCGGTCTTTACGAGATATCAGTGAACGTCGGCACCCAGGCGGCCAGGCCGCAACTCCGCAATTGCGCCCCGTATCACGCCCGTGGCAGAAGCGAGGAACAGGCAGGCGAGCGCGAGGCCCACGACGAGATCGGGCCACTGCGCATGCGTCAACCACACACCCGTGGCGGCAATGAACACGGCAACGTTTGAGGCAATGTCATTGCGCGAGCAGGCCCACACCGAACTCATGTTAATGTCCTCGTGCCGGTGCTTCCACAGCAGGCCAAGGCAGGCGGCGTTGGCCGCCAGTGCGACCAGACTGATCGCGCCCATGACTTCAAACACCGGGACACCGGGCACCAGGAACCGGTAGACGACCTGCCCGAGCACGATGAGGCCGGCCGTGAACATCAGGCCGCCCTTGAACAACGCCACCCGTGCTTTGGCATGCGCGCCGCGCGCAACGGCATACAGGCTCAGCCCGTAGGTCAGCGCATCGCCCAGATTGTCCAGCGCGTCGGACAACAGTGCCGCGGACCCCGCGACAATGCCGGCAAGCAAGACGACGACGAACATGACGGCGTTGATGCCGAGCACGATTCTCAGCGTGGTGCTTTGGCGTTCCCTGAGCGCCTCGATCGCGCCGGACTTGTTTTCGCAGCAATCCTTCATCGGTCCAACATTAAAGTTGTGGTGTGTCAGTTCATTTTACACGGGCGTGAATGGGCGGTCGGTTCGCGACTGTGGTGTGGCGCAGACGCAGCGCATTGCTGATGACGGAGACGGAACTCAAGCTCATGGCGAGCGCGGCAATCATGGGTGACAGCAACCAGCCCGTGATGGGGAACAGCAGGCCCGCCGCAAGCGGCACGCCGAGCGAGTTATAAACGAAGGCAAAGCCCAGGTTCTGTTTCATGTTGCGGATGGTGGCCTTCGACAATGCCAGCGCCTGGGCTATGCCGCGCAGATCGCCCTTGACCAGCGTGACCTGCGCGCTGTTCATGGCCACGTCGGTGCCGGTGCCCATGGCGATGCCGATGTCGGCCTTGGCCAGCGCGGGGGCATCGTTGATGCCGTCTCCCGCCATCGCCACTACGCGTCCTTCGCGCTGCAGTTTTTCCACCAGCGCCAGCTTGTCCGCCGGTTTTACTTCGCCGTGCACTTCGTCTATGCCCAGGCGCTGCCCCACGATCTGCGCGGTCGTGCGGCCGTCGCCGGTCGCCATGATGACACGCATCCCAAGAGATTTGAGCGTGGCGAGCGCTTCGGCGGTGCTGGATTTGACCGGATCGGTGATGGCAAGCAGGCCGGCCAGGCGTCCATCCACGGCAAGGTGAACGACACTGGCGCCTTCCTTGCGCAATGTTTCGGCTTGCGCTTTCATTTCATCGGTGGCGATCTTCAGTTGCGTCATGAATGCGGTGTTGCCCAAGGCCACTTGTTTGCCGCCCACGGTGCCGCTCACCCCGACGCCACTGCCGGAATCAAAGGACTCTGCCTGCTCCAGAGCGAGCTTGCGCTGGCGCGCGGCGTTGACGATGGCGTTGGCCAGCGGATGCTCGCTGCCCTGGTCGATGCTGGCTGCGATCCGTAGTACTTCATCCTCGCTGTATCCGCTGGCGGCAATGGCACGATCGAAAGTGGGTTTGCCTTCGGTCAACGTGCCGGTCTTGTCGACGATCAGGGTATCGACCTTGCGGAAATTCTCGATGGCCGCCGCATCCCGGAACAGAATGCCCTGGGTGGCCGCGCGTCCTGTCGCGACCATGATCGACATCGGGGTGGCCAATCCCAACGCACAGGGACACGCGATGATGAGCACGGCCACCGCGTTGACCAGGCCGTATACCCAGCTCGGCGACGGACCGATGAGACCCCAGGTGAAAAACGTGATCACCGCGACCGCCACGACCGTCACCACGAAGTAGCCGGCCACTTGATCCGCCATGCGTTGCATGGGCGCGCGGGAGCGCTGCGCCTGTGCCACCATCTGCACGATCTGCGCGAGCACGGTTGCGGCCCCGACTTTTTGCGCGCGCATGACCAGCGCGCCCGAAGTATTCATCGTGGCGCCGATCAGTTTATCGCCGGCGCGCTTGGTTACCGGCACCGGTTCGCCGGTCAGCATCGACTCATCCACCGCACTCGTGCCCTCGGTCACTTCGCCGTCCACGGGCACTTTCTCGCCGGGCCGCACGCGCAGCAGGTCGCCGGGATGCACGTGCGTAATCGGGATGTCTTCTTCGACGCCGCTGGCGCCGATGCGTCGCGCAGTCTTCGGCGAAAGACCCAGCAGCGACTTGATGGCCGCGGACGTTTTCGAGCGTGCCTTGAGTTCGAGAATCTGACCGAGCAGGGTCAGGGAAATGATCACGGCCGCCGCTTCGAAGTACACGCCGATGCGTCCCATCGACATGAACGAATCGGGAAACAGCCCGGGTACCACGGTCGCGGCGACGCTGTACACGAAGGCCGCGCCGGTGCCGGTCGCAATCAGCGTCCACATGTTCGGGCTGCGATTGAGGACGGACTGCGCGCCGCGCACGAAGAACGGCCAGCCGGCCCAGAGGACGATGGGTGCGGTCAGGACCAGTTCGATCCAGCTCTGCGTGGCACCGGCGAACCAGTTGAAGCGGTGGCCGGCCATCGCGAGCACCGTGACGATCACGGTCAGCGGCAGCGTCCACCAGAAGCGGCGGCGAAAATCCTTCAGCTCCGGATTCTCGTCTTCGTCGAGCGTGGGCATCTCCGGTTCCAGCGCCATACCGCATTTGGGGCAGTTGCCCGGATGATCCTGGCGGATCTCGGGGTGCATGGGGCAGGTGTAGACCGTACCGGGCGCCGCCGGCGCGGGTTCAGGTTTGGGCGCCAGGTATTGCTCGGGATTGGTGCTGAATTTTTCCAGACAGCGCGGATTGCAAAAGAACCACTCCTTGCCATCGTGGGTATGGCGATATTTTGCCGTGGCCATATCCACGGTCATTCCGCAGACCGGATCCCGGGCTTTGCCCGGCGGCAGCGGCGCAGGGCCCGATGCCGGCGCCGTGGCCGGTTTCGCCTGTTCATGGCCAGCGCAGCAGCCGCCAGCGTGCGCGTGATCAGTCGTTTTTGCAGTAGCGCTCATGGTGAAATCTCCATCGGCATTCGTACGATTTGCGGCACGCCGCGTTTTATCCCAGAATCCACTGTAAAGGCCGTATCACACTACGGAGTCAAGCGATGAATCGGACCCCTGAAATGACGATCGGCCAGCTCGCCGATGCCGCGGGTGTTGGCGTCGAGACGGTGCGCTACTACCAGCGCCTCAAGCTGATACCCGAACCGAAGCGTGCCTTGGGTTCGGTGCGGCGTTATGGGGATGACATCGTGCAGCGCATTGCGTTCATCAAACGGGCCCAACGGCTCGGCTTTAAACTCTCTGAAATCAAAACGTTGTTCAGCCTCGACGCCAAGCGGGACCGCCATCGCGCGCACCAGCTGGCCCAGGTCAAGGTCGTCGAGATCGATCATCGCATTGCCGACATGGCGGCTATGCGCGCCGCCCTGGCTGAACTTGTCGAGGCTTGCGAGGCCGGCGACGCTCTCTTGCCTTGTCCAATCATCGACGCATTCGCCGGAAAGGGCGCATCGCGATAGCTCGTTGCGGGGATGCTGTTCGACTACTTGTTGCCGTCCGGGTGACCTCGCGGCGAGTGCTCATGACCTGTTGCACTGTGCGCCTGCGCAAGCGCCTGATACTGGGCCGGCGTCAGCTCAGGCAACTTTCCAAGAAATGCCACCAGCGCCCAGATGCCGGCATCATCATGCGTCTGACCCCAGGCGGGCATGCCTGATAACTTGATGCCGTGCTTGATGATCCAGAACTTCTCCGCGACATTGGCGTGCACATGCCTGGTGAGATCGGGCGGCTGGGGATACAGGCCGCGCCGCAGTTCGGATTCACGCTGGCCGGGCGCACGGTGGCACTCGGCGCACATCGCGTCATAGTGTCGCGCGCCCGTCGCAATCATTCCGGGCGCCTCGAGGACCGGCACTTGAATGTCGCGCGATCGCACCGCGATCGAACGGTCGCGAACGATTTCCAGCAGCGCATACACCGGCGCGGTATGCGCATCGTCGGCAGCTACGTTGTACAGTCCGGCATAGATGAACACCAGGGCTGCCGCGGCGAGCCCGATCGCTACGACTACCAAACCATTTGAGGAATTTCATCAGCGGTTTACCCGCTCGCAGGGTCGCCTGCTTCGCAAGATCAATCCGGCGCAACCAGCACGTCGTAGTGCGCAGACCGATCGTCGAAGCGCGAGAGCAGGGCGCGGGCCTGTGCCGGTACGACAGCGGTTTCGAAATCCTTGCCTGCGAACGACGCGGACCGCGTCGAGTGAGTCGAACCACATGATCGTCACGAACTCCACGCCCTCGGGCACATCGCGGCGCAGCAGATGAATGCCCTGGTACCCTTGCAGGCCGCGCGCGGCGATGCCGGCAAATATTTCGGTGCGCAGCAGACGCTCGTAGGCGTCGGCGTTTTGCCGGCTGGTCCAGCCGCGCCAGATTCTGCTGATCATGATGGGGCCGGCCGCGGAACGCGAGCGCGCTATTCCGGTATGAACTTCAGCGCGACCCCGTTATTGCAATAGCGCAATCCGGTGGGGTCCGGGCCATCTTCGAACACGTGGCCCTGATGTCCGCCGCACTTCGCACAGTGATATTCAGTGCGTTCCATGAACAGCTTACGGTCCGTTTTGGTCTCGAGGGCACCGGGAATGGCTGTGAAAAAACTGGGCCAACCGGTTTTGCTGTCGAACTTCATGTCCGATTTGAACAGCGGTTCGCCGCAGCCCGCGCAGGTAAACACGCCTTTGCGGTATTCGGTGTTCAGCGGACTGCTGAATCGCCGTTCGGTACCTTCTTCGCGCAGTACCTCGTATTGCTCAGGGGTCAGATCGCTTCGCGCCTTCATTTCCGCTTTATCGCTATGTCCCATGGTTCTGCTCCTCGGAAGATCCGCCGGTCCTGCGCTGTTACGTTTGCAGCGCGCCGGGGGTTATGTTATCTGTGACAGTCGCACGAAGCGTGCGTGCGACGATCACTATAAATGAATATCACGCGGCAGATTGATCCGGCGTTATATCAGGGGGAGTGCATGGGCCAGGGGCGTACCGTTGAACAGGGAGGTCGCACGCGACCGTGCAGTTTCAATGCGGGGTATTTGCTGCGGTGCGGTTTCGCGGCAGGAACGCTTGTTCTGATTGCCGGGTGCGCCTGGTTTCGTCCCGCACCCGAACCGGAACCGGTTCAATACAGCTACGCACCGTTGCCGCCGACTCCTGCATTCGAGGCGGCGCACGACCGCGTCACCATCCTGCCCGAGGAGGACGGATCGATTGGCGGCGTTGTGGTCCGCTCCGGTGGCGCGATCATCGTGCTCGACCAACCCTATGCCAGCGCGCTGGTCGAAGGGGAGGGGCGGGCGACGAAATCGACTTATGACGTGCAGGGAGCGCAGCAGGATTTCGCGGAAGTGCTGGCCGCCTTACCCGGCCGGCCCAGCAAATTCATGCTGTATTTTTTCGAGGGCAACGATGAACCGATCCCCCAATCGGACGAGGAGATCGCCCGCATGATTGCGCATCTCGGCGCCCGGACCATTCCGGAAATTCTGGTGATCGGTCACACCGATGCGGTCGGGGGCATGCAATACAACGACAAGCTTTCCTTGCAGCGAGCCGAGCGCGTGCGGGCGTTGCTGATCGAGCGCGGCGTTCCAGAGGAGAGTATTCGCATCGAGGGGCGAGGCAAACGCGAGCCTATCGTGCCCACCCCGGACGGCATGCAGGAGCCCAAGAACCGGCGCGTGGAAATCAACGTCCGGTAGCGCCTGGCGCAACCTTTCAGGTCAGATCAGCCCTTCGAGCAATTGCACCTCGACCAGGGCGCCCGCCGGCACATTGCCCTGCTCGGTCGGCAGAATGATGAAACAGTCGGCCTGGCTCATGGAGGACAGAATGCCCGAGCCCTGGTCGCCGGTGGTGCGTACGGTCCATTGGCCATCGGCGTCCTGCGAAAGAATACCGCGCTGAAATTCGGTGCGGCCCGGCGCTTTCTTGATGGGCGAAGTGCAGACGAACTTGTTGTGTCGGCAACGGCACCACCCGGGTTTGTCCCTGCAGATGCAGCAGCGCATCGCGCACGAACTGGTAAAACGTCACCATGACCGCAACCGGATTGCCCGGCAAGCCGAAAAAATGCGCGTTGCCGATTTTGCCGTAAGCCAGCGGCCGGCCGGGTTTCATGGCAATTTTCCAGAACAGTACTTCGCCGAGCCGGTCGAGGATCTGTTTGACGTAATCGGCTTCGCCGACCGAGACGCCGCCGCTGGTCATGACGACATCGGCGGCTTGGGCCGCTTCCTTGAAGGCGTGTTCCACGGCCTGTGGGGTATCGCGAATCACCCCCATGTCGAGCACTTCGCAGCCCAGCCGCGTGAGCAAGCCATAAATCGTGTAGCGATTGCTGTCGTAGATCTGACCTGGCCCGAGCGGCTGGCCGATTGCGACCAGTTCGTCGCCGGTGGAAAAAAATGCCACGCGCAGCCGCCGGTAGACCGCGACTTCGCCAATGCCCAGCGAGGCCATCATGCCGATCTCGGCCGGGCGCAGCGGCTGGCCGCGTTTGAGCGCAACTTCTCCCGCGCGCAGGTCTTCCCCGGCGTTGCGGGTGTTGGTGCCCTTTTTCGGGACCGGCATCACCGCGACTTGCTTGCCTGACGCCTTGGCGCGCTCCTGCTGAATCGACTGTGTCGGCGCCCGCCGGTATCACAGCCCCGGTCATGATGCGCACAGTTTCCCCGGCGCCGACGGTGCCCGTCGAAAGGTTTGCCGGCGAACGAGGTGCCGATCACGCCGAGCGTGGTTTCGCCATCGGCCTTCAGGTCGGCGAAGCGCACAGCGTAGCCGTCCATGGCCGAATTATCGTGCTGCGGTACGTTGACCGGGGACATCACGTCCTCGGCCAGCACGCGCCCGAGCGCAGCGCGGATGTTGAGCCGCTCGATCGCTGTCACCGGCGCGAGAAATGCGCGGATGTGTTCGCGCGCCTTCTCGACCGGCATCGAATTCGGATCGTAGTCGGAAGTCGCGGGCAGATCGTGAAGGGATTTTGCGGAAGACATTTTCAGGACAGGAGCAGGGAGAGGGAGAGAGGGGCGAGGGGAGAGGGATGAGAATAGAACCTACTTGGCTTTCAGGCCTTTCTTGAGCAGTTCCGCGGTCAGTTCGTTCATGCCGATGCTGCGTTGCTGCGCCAGCGCCTGCAGTTGTTTGACCAGTTCGCCGTCGAGCTTGACCGCAAAGGGCACCAATCCCAGGGCCTGATCGCGCTTGCGCTGCTCGCGCCGGTCCAACACGGCGCTCGCTTCCTGACCGAAGCGCCCGGGCGTGGGCGCCTGACTCATGTCACGGTCGATTTTCTTGCCTTTGCTCTTTGCCAGTTCGGTTCGTTTCACGTTTTTCCAGACGAATACAAGGAATCGGGAGATTTCAAAGTTGGGGTCGGACGTGCGACGGTGAGCCGATTGCGGCGTTGCTCAGCCGCCGATGTATGACATTTCCACTTTGCGCAGCTTCACGGTATCGGCCGTGCGGATTTCCGAGTAGCGGTCGGTGCGCGCGCGCCAGACCCGCGCGATGGCCGCGGAGAGTTCTTCGTCGCTGGCACCGCTTCGCATGAGTGCGCGCAGATCGGTGCCTTCGGTAGCGAACAGGCAGGTGTAGAGCGAGCCTTCAGCGGACAGGCGCGCGCGCGTGCAATCCTTGCAGAACGCCTGCGTGACCGAGGAGATGAAGCCGACTTCGCCGGAACCGTCCTGGTAGCGCCACCGCTCGGCGACTTCGCCGATGTAATTCGGATCGACCGGTTCGATCGGCAACTCAGCGCTGATGCGCGCGGCCAGCTCGCGCGACGGCACCACGTGCGCCATTTTCCAGCCGTTGGTGTGGCCCACGTCCATGAATTCGATGAAGCGCAGGATGTGGCCGCTGCCCTTGAAGAAGCGGGCCATGTCCACAACGCTCTGGTCGTTGGTGCCGCGCTTGACCACCATGTTGATTTTCAGCGGCTTCAGGCCGACGCGATCGGCTTCCTCGATGCCCTCCAGCACCTTGGCGACCGGGAAATCCACGTCGTTCATGGCCTTGAACACGGCATCGTCCAGCGAATCGAGGCTGACCGTGACCCGGTTCAGGCCGGCATCCTTGAGCGCCCGGGCTTTTTGTTTCAGCAGGGAGGCATTGGTCGTGAGCGTGAGATCCAGGCCGGGCTCCTGCGCCAGCATTTCGATCAGTTTTTCCAGTTGCCGGCGCACCAGCGGTTCGCCGCCGGTGATGCGCACCTTCTCGATGCCGTGCCCGCGGAAAATCTTCACCAGCCGGTGGATCTCGTCGAAACTCAGCAACTGGGAACGCTCGAGGAACTGGAAATCGCGGCCGTACACTTCCTTGGGCATGCAATAGGTGCAGCGGAAGTTACAGCGGTCCGTCACCGAAATGCGCAAATCGCGCAGGCCGCGTCCGCGCGTGTCGGTCAGCGCGGGCGGGGCTGCTTCGGCAACATTCACGAGTGTGGCTGGGGTATTCGTTGTCATCCTGACCGATTCGGGTTCCTGCGGCAGATTCCGATGCACCCGGCGCGGCCGCTGACGCCCGGAAGAGCATTATATTCGATTGTGAATAACGCTGGGGTCGCGCCCTCTGTCGGGACGAGGCGTATCGTGCCTGCCGGGCAATTCAAAGATAAGCGATCATGCGGCCGCAGGTGATGATGCCGAGCCAGATCAGGATCGACGCAGCCGCCTGAAGCCGCGCGCCGCCCGGCGTCGGCACATGCTGATCCCAGGCCCCGGCGCCGCGATACCAAGCCAGATGAAAGCTTGCGGCATTGGCGCCGGCGAGCACCAGCAACCCCATCTTGAGCTGAAACGCGCGATTGTCGATGATCTCGGTTGCGGCCGAGGAGAACATCATGAGGCCGGTCGGCACGATCAGCAGCAGCGCGCCCACCGACCAGGGCAACAGGTGGCGGCCCAGCAGGCGTACCGGCAGGGATCTGGAAATGCCCAGCACCCGCAGATCGAACAGCACGACCGATCCGACCAGAATCGAGAATCCGACGATATGGGCGGTCTCGATGGCCGGGAACAGCCACAGGGAGTCGCGCATCGCCGAGCCGATGGGGCCTCGCTCGAGCGCCTCCAGCCAAGCCCCGGACCACCGGCCCATCAACGCAATTCGTAGGCCTTGCCGTGCAGGGTAATGCGTTCCGCGCGCATTTCGGCCGTGTCGTCGCGTTTGGGGAAGCCCTCGACGCTGGCTTGCATGCCGGTCTTCAGATCGCTGCCCGCAATGCCGCGCGTCGACATGCGCGACGGTGGCGCCAGCACCGTGAACCAGGTTTTACCCGACACTTCGAGTTTGATGGTGGCATGCGGATAGGTGTACGAGACCTCGGTGATGGTCCCGTCCAGCGTGACGGGCTTGCTGCTGTCGTATTCGCTCCAGCCGTGGTGCGCCAGGGCGGGGGCGGTCGCCAGCGCGCAGAGCGCCAGCAGTCCGGCAAATAACTGAGTGGATAGGCGCATGAGGGGTCTCCGCAACGTGTTGGTTTGCTTGATGACAGAATAGCCTGTTTTAATCCTGGCGTGACTGACTTGAAAGTCTTTGGTTTCGCGGCCTGGTCGGGCAGCGGCAAAACGACCCTGATCGAAAATGTGCTGCCGTTGCTGGTCGGGCGGGGCTTGCGCGTGTCCGTGATCAAGCACGCGCACCACGCTTTCGATGTCGACCAGCCCGGCAAGGATTCGTACCGTCACCGTCAGGCGGGCGCCACCGAAGTGCTGGTCAGCTCCGGCGGTGCGCTGGGCGCTGATGCATGAACTGCGACAGGAGGCCGAACCGGAATTGCCGGCGCTACTCGAGCGCCTTGCACCCTGCGATCTGGTGCTGGTCGAGGGCTTCAAGCGCCAGGCGATTCCCAAGATCGAAGTCCACCGGCTGGCCGCGGGTACGCCGCTGCTCTACCCGGACGACCCGGATATCGTGGCACTGGCCACCGATGCCCACATCGACAGCGCTTTGCCGCGATTCGCGCTCGATGATTTCCCCGGCATCGCCGGCTTCATGGTGCGTCATCTGGGCCTGGCCTAGGGCAGGGCTGCATTACGCGCGCAAGTCGGCGATAATCACATCCATGAAACCCGACGATTCACGAATCGCCACCATACAGGTGCTCTATTTCGCCCGGCTGCGCGAGACGTTCGGCCGCGAGGGCGAGCAACTGGAATTGCCGGCCGATGTGCGCGATGTCGCCGGCCTCACGCGCTGGCTGTGCTCCCGGGGCGAACCCTGGTCGCACGAACTGGCCCCGGGCAAGCCGGTTCGCGCCGCGGTCAATCAGGACATGGCCTCGGCCCAGACCCCGGTGAACGACGGGGACGAAGTCGCCTTCTTTCCGCCGGTTACGGGAGGCTGACGTGACGGTGCGGGTCCAGGCGGGGGATTTCGACGTCGGGGCGGAAATGGACGCCATGCGCCGCGGCAATCCCAAAATCGGCGCCATCGCCAGTTTCGTGGGCGTGGTGCGCGACCTGAACGAAGGTGCGAACGTTGCGGAAATGACGCTCGAACACTATCCCGGCATGACCGAAAAAGCGCTCGAGGAAATCGTCGAGGAAGCCCGGTCGCGCTGGGATCTCTACGATATCCTGGTGGTGCACCGGGTCGGCACGCTGCGGCCCACCGACCAGATCGTGCTGGTGATGGTGGCCAGTGCGCACCGCGGCGAGGCGTTCCAGGCCTGCGAGTTTCTGATGGATTACCTGAAAACGCGCGCGCCATTCTGGAAGAAGGAAAAAACGCCGGAAGGCGGCCGCTGGGTCGACGCGCGCACGACCGACGACGCCGCGGCCGAGCGCTGGTCCTGAAGGGACCGCGCATGGCCAGGAAAGCGCCTCCAGCAAAATCCGCACGGCAGGACCTGAAGCCGCAGATCCGCATCATGTTCCGCAAGGCCATCGCGATGGGCCCGGGCAAGGCCGACCTGTTGCGCGCCATCGAAGCAACGGGCTCCATCTCGGCGGCTGCGCGGCAGATGGAAATGTCGTATCGCCGCGCTTGGCTGCTGGTGGATACCATGAACCAGTCGTTCCGATCGCCCGTGGTGGTGACATTGACCGGCGGCAAGGCCGGCGGCGGCGCAGCCGTGACCGAGTTCGGCAAGGAAGTCCTGGCGCGCTATAACGCCATGGAAGCCAAGGCCGGCGCAAGCGTTGCCCGGGAGTTGCGGACCTTCGCAACGTTGATGAGCGGCGACTGACGCCGCCGGCGCGGTCACGCTCATCAGCCGCCTGACTTCGCGAGACACCCCATTCGCATCCCTCCTCGTGCGACGCTTGACGTGTCGCTATATATTGTTGAATATAGCGACTTGGGTGGTCACGAGCGCACGGAACGAACGAGCCGTCGCGCCCCATGCCGCCACGAGCCTTTAGCGGCGCCCCGGCGGGCGGCCGCTTTTTTTGGGGTTGGCGGCGCAAACGCCAATGCCGCCGCCTTGACGCGATGCGGGGGACTCGTTAGGCTTCGGGCCCGCTCGCTATATAACTTCATATACGACGACAAGCGTTCGTTATCCTGAGCGACATGCCCACTTCAGCGGAAATCCTGGTTCCCCTGTTTCTGACCCTGAAGGTGGCGGGTTGGGCGACGCTGCTCGCCACCTTGCTCGGGCTGGCTGTTGCCTTCGCACTCGCAAGGCTGCGCTTTCCCGGTCGCGAACTGCTCGACGCCATGATGACGCTGCCCATGGTGATGCCGCCCACCGTGCTGGGCTATTACCTGCTGGTGCTGATCGGTCGCCGCGGCGTCATCGGCGAGTGGTTGTACGACACGCTCGGCATCACGCTGGTATTCACCTGGCAGGGGGCGGTGATCGCGGCGGCAGTCGTCGCTTTTCCGCTGGTTTACAAAGCCGCGCGTGCGGCATTCGAGGATGTCGAGCACGAGTTCGAACAGGCCGCGCGCGTTCTCGGCCAATCGGAGCTCGAGGTCTTCATCCGGGTCACCTTGCCGCTGGCGTGGCGCGGCATCCTGGCCGGCGCGATGCTCGCGTTCGCGCGCGCGATGGGCGAGTTCGGCGCGACCCTGATGGTGGCCGGCAGCCTGCCGGGGCGCACCCAGACGCTTTCCATCGCGGTGTACGAAGCGGTGCAGGCCGGCAAGGACGATGTCGCCAACTTCCTGGTCATCGTCACGTCGCTGGTGTGTATCGTCATTCTGCTTGCGTCGGGCCGGTTGCTGCGGCCGCGCTACGCAGCCTGAGCCGGCCGATGCGCATCGAGGTCGACATCCGCAAGTTGATGCGCTCGCAGGGGCGGGATTTCATGCTGGACGTGAAGTTCACCTGCGAAGACGATCTGGGGGTCGTCTTCGGCCCCTCCGGCGCGGGAAAAAGCCTGACCTTGCGCGCGATCGCCGGGCTGGAAACCCCGGATGCCGGGCGCATCGTGGTCGCCGGCAAGGCGGTGTTCGATTCCGCGGCCGGCATCAATGTGCCGGCCAGCCGGCGCTCGGTCGGCTATCTGTTTCAGGATTACGCCCTGTTTCCGCACATGACCGTGGCGGCGAACATCGGTTTCGCGCTGACGCATTGGTGGCAAAGGCAGCCCGGCGCGCAGGTGGCCGCAAGAATTGCCGAGGTGATCGAGGTGTTCGAGCTGCAAGGGCTGCACAACAGCTATCCCTCGCAACTTTCGGGCGGCCAGCGCCAGCGCGTGGCGCTCGCCCGCGCGCTGATTCGGGAACCTTCGGTGCTGCTGCTCGACGAACCGTTTGCGGCACTGGACCCGCTGCTGCGCATCCGCATGCGCCAGGAGTTGCTCAACACCCAGCGGCTGTTCCGGGTGCCGATGCTGGTGATCACGCACGATCCGCAGGACGTGGCAGCCCTTGCGGAGCAAGTCATCATTCTTCACCACGGGCGCGTCGAGCGCGCGCTGGATCTGAAGGGCGCGCCCTATCGCGACGCGCAGGGTGCGCCCGTGCGCGGCGCGATCCGTACGCTGTTGATGCAAACCTACGGCAGCGAGGAAGCCGGACTGGCCGCCGAGGCGGCGATCGAAGCACAGCACTGAAATTTTTTTAACTATCGTTATATACAACAATATATAACACTCACCTGGGAGCTTTCGGATGACCGTGTCACGCAAGGAGCAAAACGCAATGATCAGCAACTTTCGCCTGCGGCTGCTCGTCGCTGCGCTGACTTGTGCCTTCGCCGGCGCAGGCGCATCGCCCGCTTTTGCGCAGGAGACGGCCGAGCGCATGCGCCAGCTCGAGGATCAGATGCGGGCCCTGTCCCGGGAGCTCGACGGCCTCAAATCCCAGGTCAGCGAGCAGAACGAGCGCGAGAGCGCCACCCGGCAGAAACTGGAGACCCAGGTGCCGGCCGCCACCTGGCGCGAGGGCGTACAGTTCAGCGATCCCTTCGGGAACTGGTCGCTGCGATTCTTCGGCCGCGGGCAGTTCGACTACCGCCAGTTCGATCCCGGCGCGGCTGCGAACACCTTTGCCGTGCGTCGCGCACGACTGGGGACGAACATGAACTTCATGAAATATTACGGGCTGACGATCGAAGGCGAGTATGCGACGGGCAGCGCACAGGGCAGCACGACCCAGGGCGCGGCCATCACCAATGCGTTCATGGATTTCAACTGGTTCAATGCGGCGCGCTTGCGCGCGGGACAGTTCAAACCCCAGTTCGGTCTGGAGAATACGGCGTCGGCGAATTTCAGCGATTTTCAGGAACGCGCGTTGACGCAGAACCTGCTGCAGAATCTCAACTATGACCGCGGCATCATGATGTATGGCGCGCCCGGCGCGCGGCGTCAATTATGCCGTGACGCTCAGCAATGGCACCGGGATCAATCTGGAGGAAAGGCAAGGCAGCCGCCAGGAGGCCGATGCCGACGGAAAAATGCTGACTGCGCGCCTCACCGCCGATATGGCGCAAGTGCTGAAACTGCAAGACGCTGTCATTCACCTTGGCGCTTCGTACAAGGACGGAACCGCGGCGAACACCAGTGCCAGCCCGTTCAGCGCGCCCGCGGGCCAGACCGAGGGACGCGGCGTGACGTTCTTCAATCCCGAGGGATTTCGCAGCCACGGGTGTTGCGGGCAGCAATGTCGATCGCAGCCTGTCGGCGGCCGAACTGGCGCTGGCGCATAAATCGGTGAAGCTGCAGGCGGAATACTGGAATGCGAAGTACGAGGGCACGCGAACGACCGCGCCGCTGACTGCATACGACGCGGGTATCGACGCGGGCTACATCAGTCTGCTGTGGCTGATCACCGGCGAGTATTACGCCGATTCGTACAGCAACGGCGTTTTCGGGCGCATCCGGCCGCGCAATAACTTTTCGATGGAACAGGACGGCGGCTGGGGTGCCTGGGAAGTGGGCTTGCGCTACAGCTATCTTCGATGCCAGCGATTTTCTGGCCGCGGGCACCGGCGTGGCCAATACCGGACGCGTCGCGACCACCGGAACCGGCGCGTCGCCGCGACGCCAACGGCCGAAGCCGATGCGTGGACGCTCGGGCTCAAGTGGATGGCCAATCCCGTACACGCGCCTGATGGCCAACTATACGGTGACCCGTTTCGATACGCCGATCGTCGTCAATGGCATCGACATGGATAAGGAGAAAGCGCTGACGCTGCGGGCGCAGATCGATTTCTGAGCACCATGCAGCTCAGTGCAGTCAACCAAGGAAAGCACATGCGAACATTGAGCATCGCGACACTCTCGATTGCAGTACTGCTGTGGACAGGTACGGCCGCGGCCGTGGAGATCATCGTATCGGCTGCATCGAGCCTGACCAATGCCATGACGGACATCGGCCGGGACTACGAGCGCGTCCATCCAGGACAAAAAGTCGTTTTCAATTTCTCCGGTTCCGGCGCGCTGCTGCAGCAGATTGCACGCGGTGCGCCGGTGGATGTGTTTGCGTCGGCCGACCAGGTCACCATGGATCGCGCCGCGCAGCAGAACCTGATCGTGGCCGCGAGCCGTGCGAATTTCGCGCGCAATGCCCTGGTCGTCATCGCTGCGCGGGCGACGCAAACCCCGCCGAAGTCGCTGGCCGATCTCGAGGAGCCGGGCATCAGCCGGCTCGCCATCAGCAATCCGGAAAGCGTGCCGGTCGGACGTTATGCCAGGGAAGTGCTGGAGGCCGCCGGGTCTGTGGGAGGCGGTACGCGACAAATCGCTCAATACCCAGAACGTGCGTCAGAGTCTGGATTACGTCGCGCGCGCGGAGGCGCAAGCCGGGTTCGTCTATCGCACCGATGCCGCACTCCTGCCCGACAAAGTCGCCGTCCTGTTCGAAGTGCCCACCCGCACGCCGATCCTGTACCCGATTGCAGCGGTCAAAGGCAACGGCAAGGAGAACGCCGCAGTGAAATTCATCGAGTTCGTGCGCTCCGGCGCCGGCCAGAAGATCCTGGCTCGCTACGGATTCGAGAGCCCCTGACGGTGTCCCTCCCGCCCAACGACAGCAAGGCAGCGCATCGAGCGAGGTGACCGGTCGGCGCACTCTTGCTATGCTCCGGCCCACATCAGGGAGCGTGGACATGGCGGGTGCGGGATTCATAGCGATCGGAGTGGGTGCGGCGCTCGGGGCCTGGCTGCGCTGGTGGCTGGGCATCGCCTTGAACGTGCTCACGCCCAATCTTCCGCTGGGCACGCTGGCGGCCAATCTGATCGGCGGTTATCTGATTGGCGTTGCGGTGGAGGTGTTTTCACAGCAGGGCGGACTGCCGCTCGAAATGCGCCTGTTCATCATCACGGGATTTCTCGGCGGGCTGACGACGTTTTCTTCGTTCTCTGCCGAAGCGGTCGGTCTGCTGATGACCAATCGCTATGGGTGGGCGCTGTTGCTGATGTCGAGCCATCTGATCGGCTCGATCGCCATGACCCTGCTGGGCATTGTGACCGTGCGCGCCGTGACGGCCTGAACGGTTTCAGCGCCGCAATGCGTTCAGCAGGTCGCGCGCGGCGAGCGTGACTTCCGACGCGGTCAATCCCACCGGGCCGATACCTGCCGCGACCAGCTTGTCCGCCGCCGCGCCATGCAAGTGCACGCCGGCAAGCAGCGCGAGATCGGGATCGCCGCCTTGTCCAGCCAGCGCGGCGATGATTCCTGTGAGCACATCGCCCATGCCCGCGGCCGCCATGCCCGGGTTGCCGCTGGTATTCAGATACCAATCGCCGGTACGCAGCGCGCAGACGCTGCCGCTGCCTTTGAGCACCACGCTCGCGTTGCAACGCGCTGCCAGCGCGCGGGCCGCGGCGACACGGTCCTGCTGAACCTGCCCGATACTGCAGGCGAGTAAACGCGCCGCTTCAGCCGGGTGAGGCGTCAGCAACGACGCGGCATGGCGCGTGCGCAGTGCGTCCTGCAGCGCTGGCTGTGCGGCGACGAGATTCAGCGCGTCGGCATCCAGCACCAGGGGCGTATCGCGCGCCAGCACCGCGTCGAGCGCGTGCCACGCCGCCTGCGATTGGCCCAGCCCCGGGCCGATCGCAATGCAATCGAGTTGCTCCATTTTCAACAATTCCTGGGCAGGCCGCAGCATCAGCTCGGGCTGTTCGAGATCCACCGCAGGCGTCTCGTTGAACAAACCCACGAACACCCGTCCCGCGCCGAGTTTGAGCGCGGCGCGTGCGGCCAGCAGCGCGGCGCCCACCATGCCCTGCGCGCCGCCGAGGATGGCGACGTTGCCGAATGTTCCCTTGTGCGTGTTGCGCCTGCGCGGCGGCAGCACGGAGGCGATCACGGCGGGCTCGATGCGCCAGCCCTGCGCTCCCGTGGCGGCCGGAAGTTGCACGGCCAGCGACGCCAGTTCGACGGCACCCGCGTGATCCGGTCCGTCGAGCGTAAGCAGGCCCGGCTTCAGGCCGATGAACGTCAGCGTGCGATGCGCGCGCATGGCACTTCCCAGCACGCGGCCGCTATCGGCGTGCAGGCCGCTCGGAATATCGATGGCCAGGATAGGAATGCCCGAGGCATTGCTCCAGTCCACCAGCTGCGCAGGGCGGCCTTCCAGCGGACGTTGCAGCCCGATGCCGAACAGCCCGTCGACGATCAGATGCCAGTTGCGGCCCGACGGAATCGATTCATGCAGCGTCCCGCCGGCCGCCTGCCAGTCCGCCAGCGCGGTTCTGGCATCCTCAGGCAGGTTCGCCGGCGTGCCGGTGAAGACGACCGTGACGTCATACCACCATTGCTTGAGCTGGCGTGCGGCAACGAAGGCATCGCCGCCGTTGTTGCCCGGCCCTGCAAGCAGCAGTACGCGTTTGCCGCGATCGCCGAGCATCTCGCGCGCGCACTCGGCCACGGCCACACCCGCGCGCGCCATCAGCGGTGGCGGGTGCGGCTGTGCGAACAGGGTCTGTTCGATCTTCCGGATCTCGGCTGCGAGGAAAATCCGCGTGCATGCGTCAGGCATGAGACAGTTTAAACCACAGGAAAAGCTATAATTCCGCTTTCACGACTCGCCGACGCTTAAATGCCTGACCTTCTGACGCTGCGCGGGCGCAACGCCCTGTCGGAATTCCGCCTCAAGAAGCTGACCCAAGCCCTCAAGAGAACTGCTCCCGCCGTCACGGCCGTCACCGCGGAATACTGGCATTTCGTGGCGTTGAAGGCACCTTTGCAAGGCACGCAGCGCAAGGTCCTCGATCGCATCCTGACCTATGGTCCCGCGCCGGCGCAAGTCGACGAATCCGGCCGCCTGCTGCTGGTCGTGCCGCGGCTGGGCACGATCTCGCCGTGGTCTTCCAAGGCGACCGACATCGCGCACGCCTGCGGACTTGAGAACGTGGAGCGCATCGAGCGCGGCACGGCGTTATTACTTCAGCGGCAAGGCGTTCGGTAAAAAACAGCGCGCCGCGCTGCTGCCGCTGATCCACGATCGCATGACGGAGACGGTGCTGGAGTCGCTGCAGGCGGCCGCGCAGTTGTTCGAGCATATCGCCCCCCAGCCGCTGGCCGACAGTGGATCTGCTCGGCGGCGGGCGCAGCGCACTGGAACGCGCCAACCGGGACATGGGCCTCGCGCTGTCGGACGACGAGATCGATTACCTGCTGGAGAATTTCCAGCGCATGGGCCGCAATCCGACCGACGTCGAGCTCATGATGTTCGCGCAGGCGAATTCCGAGCATTGCCGGCACAAGATTTTCAACGCCGACTGGATCATCGACGGCGAGCACGAAGAAACATTCGCTGTTCGGCATGATCCGCCACACGCACGCCACGCATCCCGCGGGCACGGTGGTCGCGTATTCGGACAATGCCTCGGTCATGGAAGGTGCGCGAGATCGAGCGCTTCTATCCGGATGCCGACGGCACGCTACCGGTATCGCGACGAGCTCACGCACATCCTGATGAAAGTCGAGACGCACAATCATCCGACCGCGATTTCGCCGTTCCCGGCGCGGCGACCGGGTCGGGCGGCGAGATCCGCGACGAGGGCGCGACCGGCCGCGGCTCCAAGCCCAAAGCGGGCCTGACCGGCTTTTCGGTTTCGAATCTGCGCATTCCCGGGTTTCGAGCAGCCGTGGGAGCGCGAGGCCATCGGCAAGCCCGCGCGCATCGCCTCCGCGCTGCAGATCATGCTCGAAGGCCCGATCGGCGGCGCCGTCGTTCAACAACGAGTTCGGCCGCCCAATCTGTGCGGCTATTTCCGCACGTTCGAGCAGCGCGGTCGGCGGCGAAGTGCGCGGCTATCACAAGCCCATCATGATCGCCGGCGGCGTGGGCAACATCGCGGCGCTGCACACGCACAAGGCCGGCGTGCCCGAGGGCGCGCTGCTGGTCCAGCTCGGCGGGCCCGGGCATGCTGATCGGCCTCGGCGGCGGCGCGGCGTCGAGCATGAACACGGGCGCGAACAGGACGATCTCGATTTCGATTCGGTGCAGCGCGGCAACGCCGAGATCGAGCGCCGCGCGCAGGAAGTCATCGACCGCTGCTGGGCGCTGGGCGAGGCCAATCCGATTCTGTCGATCCACGACGTCGGCGCCGGCGGACTTTCGAACGCGCTTGCCGGAACTCGTGCACGGCGCCGACCGCGGCGGCCGCTTCGATCTGCGCGACATCCCGCGCGAAGAGCCCGGCATGTCGCCGATGCAGATCTGGTGCAACGAAGCGCAGGAGCGCTACGTGCATGGCGATTGCGCCGGCAGCGATTCGCCGACTTCGAAGCGATCTGTGCGCGCGCGAGCGCTGTCCCATTGCGGTGGTCGGCACGCGCGACAGCCGACGGCAGGCTCGTGGTCGACGATCCGCATTTCGGCAACAATCCGGTCGACATGGATCTCGAGGTGCTGCTCGGCAAGCCGCCGAAAATGACGCGCGACGTCACGCGCCGCCGGCGCGCAGCTGCCGCCGCTCGATTTCGCCGGCAGTCGATCTGGCCGAAGCGGCGCTGCGCGTGCTGCGCTTGCCGGCCGTGGCGAACAAGACTTTCCTGATCTCGATCGGCGACCGCACGGTCGGCGGTCTGTACTGCGCGCGACCAGATGGTCGGGCCCGTGGCAGGTGCCGGTGGCCGACGTTGCGGTGACGCTGATGGGATTCACCGACGTATCGCGGCGAAGCGTTCGCGATGGGCGAGCGCACGCCCGCTCGCGCTGATCGACGGGCCGGCCTCGGGACGCATGGCGATCGGCGAGGCGCTGACCAACATCGCGGCGGCGCGCATCGCCAGCATCGGCGACGTCAAGCTGTCGGCCAACTGGATGGCGGCGGCCGGTCATCCCGGCGAAGACGCCGTCGCTGTTCGACACGGTGCGCGCCGTCGCCATGGAGCTGTGCCCGCAACTCGGCATCAGCATCCCGGTCGGCAAGGATTCGCATGTCGATGAACACCGCCTGGTCGGAGGGCAGGCAACGCAAGGAAGTCACCGCGCCGCTGTCGCTCATCGTCTCGGCGTTTGCGCCCGTGCACGGATGCGCGCACGCACGCTGACGCCGCAACTGCAGCCGCTCGATGCGGCGACACGTGCTGCTGCTGGTCGACCTGGGCTCGGGACGAAACCGGCTGGGCGGCTCGGCGCTCGCGCAGGTGTACGGGCAGATCGGCGGAGCGGTGCGCCGGATGTCGATGCGCCGGCCAAGCTCAAATCGTTTTTCGAGACGATCCAGCAGCTCAACGCAGCAAGGCAAGCTGCTCGCCTACCACGACCGCTCCGACGGCGGACTGTTCGCGACGCTGTGCGGAAATGATGTTCGCATCGCACGTGGGCGTGACATCGATCGACGGCTGAGCCGAGCGCGCTCGGCCGATCTGTTCAACGAGGAGCTCGGCGCGGTGCTCCAGGTGCGCGCCTCGGATGTGCAGGCAGTACAGCGCGGCATTCAACGCGGCGGGGCTTGTCGCAGGAATGTCGCCGGCTCGGTGTCATCAACCGCAGCGGCCGGCTCATCGTGCGCGCGAACGGCCGGGAGCTCTACGGTGCATCGCGCGTCGAGCTGCAGCGGGCATGGTCGCGAGACGACGTATCACATGCAGCGCCTGCGCGACAATCCGGACTGCGCGCAACAGGAATACGACCGCATCCTGGACGCCGCCGATCCCGGCCTGCAGCGCGAGCTCACGTTCGATCCTGCCGAGGACGTCGCCGCGCCCTTCATTGCCGGGCCGGCGCGTCCGAGGATCGCGATCCTGCGCGAGCAGGGCGTCAATGGCCAGATGGAAATGGCGGCGGCGTTCGATCGCGCCGGATTCGAGGCGGTCGACGTGCACATGAGCGACATCATCAGCGGCCGCGTGACGCTCGCGGACTTCACGGGCTTCGCCGCGTGCGGCGGATTTTCGTACGGCGACGTGCTCGGCGCGGGCGAGGGCTGGGCGAAATCGATCCTGTTCAACGCACGCGCGCGCGACGCAGTTCGCGGCGTTTCTTCCAGCGCGAGCGACATCTTCGCGCTCGGCGTGTGCAACGGCTGCCAGATGATGAGCAACCTGCACGAGCTCATTCCCGGCACCGGGCACTGGCCGCATTTCGTGCGCAACCGCTCGGAGCAGTTCGAGGCGCGCGTGGCCATGGTCGAAGTGCTGCGCAGCGCCATCGCTGTTCTTCGAGGGCATGGCGGGCAGCCGCATGCCGATCGCGGTCGCGCACGGCGAAGGCTATGCGGAGTTCCGCGATGCGGCGTCAGCTGGCGGCGGCGCGCGACTCGTCGCGCTGCGCTTCGTCGACAACCACGGTGCGGCGACCGAACGTTATCCGCTGCAATCCGAACGGCTCGCCGCAGGGCATCACGGGCCTGACGACGGCAGACGGGCGCTTCACGATCGTCATGCCGCATCCGGAGCGCGTGTTCCGCAGCGTCCAGAATTCATGGCATCCGCCGGCGTGGGGCGAGGACGGCGCCGTGGATGCGCATGTTCCGCAACGCGCGCCGCTGGGTGGGCTGAGCCCGGACCGGGGTAGCCCGCAAAAAAGGGCGCCCGGGGGCGCCCTTTTTGCGAAATCGACGCGCCGAATTACTTGGGATCGATTTTCTGCACTTTGGCTTTCGTGCGCAGGCCGGCGATGTAATCGTCCCGGAACTTGGTGGCCAGTTGCTGCTGGATCTGCGCCTTGACTTCGTCGAGGGGCGGGAAGGGCAGCGACTTTACGTCCTGCAGCTCGATGATGTGATAGCCGTAGTTGGTCTTGACCGGTTCCTTGGTGCGCTCGCCCTTCTTCATTGCCTGCAGCGCTTCGCCAAACGGTTGAACGTAGCTTTGCGCTTCGGCCCAGTCGAGTTCGCCGCCGTCTTCCTTGCTGCCGGTGTCTTCTGATTTCTCCTTGGCGATCGCCGCGAAATCGCCACCGGCTTCCAGATCGGCAATGATCTGCTTGGCAGCGGCTTCCTCCTTGACCAGGATATGGCGCGATTTGTACTGCTTGCCGGCTTCGCCGCCACGCTCGGCTTTCACGCGTTCATATTCCTTGCGCACGTCGGCGTCGGTGGGCGTGAGCTTCTTGCTCAAGTCCTCGACCAGTGCGGCCAGGATGATCTGCTGCTTGGCAAGATCGAGCTGCGTCTGGTAATCGATGGTCTTGTCGAGCTTGCGCTTGACGGCTTCCTGGAAAAGGATTTCCCGTGTGATCAGGATCTCGCGCAGGTTGTCGCGAAATTCCGGCGTGTCCTGCATCATGGGCTGGGCGGGCTGGCCGGGCTGGCCTTGTTGCTGTTGCGCTTGCGCCAGTTGCGACTTGGCGACGAAATCCAGCCGCGATTTCGGGATGCCGATTCCATTGACGACTGCGACGTTCTTCTGTTTGGCGTCCGGTTTTGCGGCGGCGCTTTTGGGCTCGGCAGCGTCTTTTTGCTTGGCATCTGCCGCGTAGCCCGTCGTGGCTGCGCCGAGGCACAAGGCGAGCAGCACGAAACGGACAGGGTGTTTGACCAATTGCATTGCAGTTCCTTTTATCAGCGGAGTTGAACTCTGGGCGGGGTGTTTGTGCTTGTTGTCTTCAGCGTTCAACCCTTGGCTGAAGTTCCCATCTCTTCGGGTGCGTAGGCGCGGATCGCCAACGCGTGAATCTGTTTCGGCATCAGATCGGACAGCGCGGCGTACACGAGGCGGTGGCGAGCAAGGGCATTGTGACCCGTGAACTGGCGCGAGACGATGACGAGCTGGTAATGTCCGCCGCCGTCCTTGGCGCCCGCATGTCCGATATGCTCGTGGCTGTCGTCGAACACCTCCAGCGACTCCGGCTGCAGCGAGGCCAGCCGCTCGCGAATCTGCTGTTCGATATTCATCGCTATTGCGGAAATACCTTGCGGTAGGGCTTGACCGTGACCTTGGCGAACACGCCTTCGGTCACATAGGGATCGGCGTCGATCCAGGCCTTGGCTTCCGCCAGCGAAGGGAACTCGGCGACGATCAGGCTGCCGGTCATGCCGGCGGGACCGGGATCGATGCTGTCGATGGCGGGAAACGCCCCGCCGAGGATGAGTTTGCCCGCGGCAATCAGTGCGTCGACGCGCGCAAGGTGTGCGGGACGGGCCGCTGCACGCCGTGCCTGGCTGTTCGGAATATCCTCGCCGATGATCGCGTAAAGCACTATTTTTTCTCCTCGTGTTCCAGATGGCGGCTGAGCAGCAATCCCTGCAGCCACGATGAATAACACCATGAGCCCGGTTCCGCCGAACAGCTTGAAGTTAACCCACATATCGGTCGGATAATTGAAGGCCACATACAAATTGGCCACGCCCATCAGCGCAAAGAATGCGGCCCAGCTCAGATTCAGCTTGCGCCAGACCGGTTCGGGCAGGGTGAGTTGCTTGTCCATCATGGCGCGAATCAGGTTCTTGCGAAACAGCAGGTCCGAACCCAGCAGGACGGCGCCGAACAGCCAGTATAGTACCGTGGGTTTCCACTTGATGAACGTCTCGTCTTGCAGCAACAGCGTGGCGCCGCCAAAAACGACGATGATCGACAGGCTTACCCATAACATGGTGTCGACTTTGCGGTGGCGCAACCAGGACCAGCCGACCTGAAAAAACGTCGCGCCGATGGCGACCGCCGTGGCCGTGTAGATGCCCCAGAACTTGAAAGCCACGAAAAACAGCAATACCGGGAAGATATCAAACAGGAACTTCATGATCGTCAAGGAAAAATAACCGCGGCATTATGGACTCAGGACGGGCGGCTGTCCAACCTGCTTCAGGTAAGATGGCCGCCATCTTTCGAGTGGCTTTCATGGGGGGAGTTCGCAATGGCGCAGGTCAATCTGGTGAATTACGAAGACGCCTCCGACGAGGTACGCGCGGTGTTCGACGACATCATGAAGACGCGCAATACCGATTACATCAACAATATCTGGCGCGCGCTGGCTTCGAACCCGCCGGTGCTCAAACGCTTCTGGACGCAGATGAAGGAGGTCATGATCAAGCCTTCCCGGCTCGACCCTTTGACCAAGGAGCTGATCTACCTCGCCGTCAGCATCAACAACAACTGCGACTACTGCATCAATTCTCACACGTTCGCCGCGCGCAAACACGGGCTCGACGACGAGATGCTTGCAGAGCTGACCGAGGTCATTGGCGCTGGCGAATGCGGGCAATCGGCTGACCATCGGCTTGCAGGTCGAACCCGACGAGCGCTTCAAGCCGAAGCGTGCGGCGCAGCCCTGGTCGGTCAAGAAACCGCCGGCTGCAAAAAAGAAGACCAAATAACCGGAGCGCCCCAGCATGGAGTTCGAGCAGGTCGTTCGCGAACGCTACAGTTGCCGCCGGTATTCGGCTGAGCCGGTACCAAAGCAGACCATTCAACGCATCCTCGACGTCGCGCAGCAAACGCCGTCCTGGTGCAACTGCCAGCCCTGGCATGTGCTGGTGGTAAGCGGCGAGGCCATCGAGCGCTTTCGCGCGAAACTGCATGCGCACGCCGCGCAAGGCAGCGCGGCCAGATCCGATTTTGCGTTTCCGCTGCGCTACGAGGGCATTTACCGTGAGCGGCGCAAGGTGTGCGGCGTGCAACTGTATCAGGCATTGGGCATCGGCCGCGAGGACAAGGCGGGCGCGGCGCAGCAGTCGCTGGAAAATTTCCGCTTTTTCGGCGCGCCGCATGTAGCGTTGATCACCACTGAAGAAGCGCTCGGCGTCTACGGTGCGGTGGACTGCTGGCTTGTACGTCGCGAATTTCATGCTCGCCGCACACAATCTCGGCGTGGCGTCGATCGCGCAGGCTGCACTGGCGTCCTATCCGGATTTCATCCGCGACTATTTCAGCTTGCCGCCGGAGCGCAAGTTCGTCTGCGGCATTTCCTTCGGTTACGCGGATCCCGCGCATCCGATCAACGCGTACCGCACCGCGCGCGCCAGCGAAGCCGAATCGGCGACCTGGGTCGAGTAGCGGCGACCCTAGCAGTGCGCCGCACAGGCGGCAGACCAATCGATCGGTGAACCGATGCGCACGCCGATGGATTGCAATCGGCGGCTCATGCGCAGCAATGCCTTGTCGCGCGTTACCAGCCAGTCGGCGGCCGCGTCAACCGCCAACAGGAGAAATTTCTGATCGTCCGGATCGCGGCAGCGGGGAAGGCGCACTGCGCCGGCCGGCCGCTGGCCTTCATGCCGGATCGTGCTGTGGGCGACTTCGGCCAGGTGACTGCGTTGACGAGGGGCGTCCAGGTCAAAGTCGGGATAAGCCAGTACCGCGCTCAGTTCCGCCAGGCAGGCTTCATCGACTACGATGCGCAACTCTCCGCCGCGATGCGCCACCTTGAGCGGCGCGACCGCGGGATCGTCGTACACCAGCCAATCGATCCAGACGTTGGTGTCGAGCACTACATCCATCGGCAGGATCAGAACTTCTCGTAGCCGTGCAGGTAACGCCATTGGCCGGGCGGCAGGTCGCCCAGCATCACGCGGCCGATGCGCACGCGCTTGAGTGCCGTAACCTGCAGGCCCACGAGTTCGCACATGCGCCGGATCTGGCGCTTCTTGCCTTCGCGCAGTATGAAGCGCAGTTGCTCGCGGTTTTGCCAGGAGACCTGCGCCGGCTTGAGCGCCACGCCATCGAGGCTCAGTCCGTGGTTGAGCAGTTGGAGGCCGGCGTCGTCGAGACTGCCCTCGACGCGCACGATGTACTCCTTTTCGATCGTCGAGTCTTCGCCGATCAAGAGTTTCGCAATGCGCCCGTCCTGGGTGAACACCAGCAGGCCGGTCGAATCGATGTCGAGCCGGCCTGCGGGCGCGAGTCCCTTGAGATGCTCGCGCTCGAACCGTATGGCCGGGTTATCGGCCGCGTAGCGGTTGTCGGGCACGATCAGCGTGACGGCTGGACGATAGCCGTCTTCGGCCTGCCCGGAAACGAATCCAACGGGCTTGTGCACCAGGATGGTGACGCGCGAAATATTGTCGGCGCGCTTGTCGAGCGTGATGGTCTGTGCCGGATCGATGCGGGTGCCGAGTTCGTCCACGCGCACGCCGTCGACATACACCCAGCCGCGCTCGATGAAGTCGTCTGCTTCGCGCCGCGAGCACAGTCCGCGCTCCGACATGAGCTTGGACACGCGGACTTTGCCAGCGGTCGGTGGGACATCCGGCGTGCGCAGGGCCGGGGTCCGGAGTCTTCGCTGGCCACTTTGTCTTCGCAACCCGATTTGTGTTCCATATCCCGGATACGGCCGGTGCATGAGGATCAGGTGCGGCGGTCTTCGGCGCGGCCGTTCTCGGCGCAGCGGTCCTCGGCGCAGCGGCCGTGTGCGGGGGACCTGGCGTCCGCCGCCGGCACGGCGCGCGAGCGCTGCGCGCGTTTGGCACGCGTAGACAGCGTCGCGTCCTGCTTTTTGCCGGTCGCAGCCGGTTTGCGCAGAATGCTGCGCCCGGTGGTCAAGCGGCCGCGACCAGCTCGCGCAGCACGTACGGCAGGATGCCGCCGTGCCGGTAGTAGTCGACCTCGATCGGCGTGTCGATGCGCAGCAGCACCTGCACTTCGCTGCTTCGTGCCGTCCGCGCGCGTGATCACCAGCGTGACGTCCTGCTGCGGCCGGATGCTCGCCCTCGAGCCCGACGATGTCGAACGTCTCGTCGCCGTCGATGCCGAGCGACTCCGCCGAGTCCGTGCCCTTGAACTGCAGCGGCAGCACGCCCATGCCGACCAGGTTGGAGCGGTGGATGCGCTCGAAGCTGCGCGCGACGACCGCCTTGACGCCGAGCAGCTGCGTGCCCTTGGCCGCCCAGTCGCGCGACGAGCCGGTGCCGTATTCCTCGCCGCCGAAGACCACCGTCGGCGTGCCCTGCGGCGATGTACTTCATGGCCGCGTCGTAGATCGACATCTGCTCGCCGGCCGGCTGGAACAGCGTGACGCCGCCTTCGACGCGCGTGCCGTCCGCCTTGGCGGCACCATCAGGTTCTTGATGCGCACGTTGGCGAAGGTGCCGCGCATCATCACTTCGTGGTTGCCGCGGCGCGCGCCGTAGCTGTTGAAGTCGGCTTTGCCGACGCCGTTGTCGATCAGGTACTTGCCGGCCGGCGAGGTGTCCTTGATCGAGCCGGCCGGGCTGATGTGGTCGGTCGTGACCGAGTCGCCGAAGATGCCGAGCGCGCGCGCGCCCTTGACGTCTGTCCGACTCGCGCCGGGCTCATGCCGAAGCCGTCGAAGAACGGCGGCTCGGCGATGTAGGTCGACTTCGGCCAGTTGTAGACCTGGCCCGCCGGCCGCGGAGATCTCGTCCCACAGCGGGTTGTCCTTGGCGAGGTCGCCGTACAGGCGCCGGAACGTCTTCGGCGTCGGTGGCGAACTTCATCAGGTCGCTGCGACTTCCTTCGCGGTCGGCCAGATGTCCCCCAGGTAAACCGGCTTGCCGTCCTTGCCCGTGCCGACCGGCTCGGTCGTCAGGTCCTTGAGCACCGTGCCGGCGATGGCGAAGGCGACGACCAGCGGCGGCGAGGCGAGGAAGTTGGCGCTTCAGGTTGGGGTGGATGCGCGCCTCGAAGTTGCGGTTGCCCGAGAGCACGGCGCGCGCAGACGAGGTCGTTCTGCGACGATCGCCTCTTCGATCGACTGCGGTCGAGCGGGCCGGCGTTGCCGATGCAGGTGGTGCAGCCGTAGCCGGCGACGTAGAAGCCGAGCTGCTCGAGGTACGGCAGCAGGCCCGCCGCCTGTCAGGTACTCGGTCACCACGCGCGAGCCGGGCGCGAGCGAGGTCTTGACGTGCGGCTTGACCGTCAGGCCCTTCTCGACGGCCTTCTTGGCGAGCAGGCCGGCGGCGAGCAGCACGCCCGGGTTCGAGGTGTTGGTGCAGGAGGTGATCGCGGCGATCAGCACGTCGCCCGAGCCCGACGTCGACGCCGTCCGCTGGTGCGTGACGCGCTTGTCGAGGTCCTCGGGCTTCTTGGCGAAGCCGTTCTCGGCCGCGCGGCTGCGGAGAAGAGCTCGGCGAACTTGCTCTTGAGCGTTGCCGAGCTCGATGCGGTCCTGCGGGCGCTTCGGGCCCGGCGAGCGACGGGCGCGACCGTGGACGAGGTCGAGCTCGACAGCTCCTGGCTGTAGTCGATCTCGCCCTTCGTCGGGATGCCGAACATGCCCTGCGCCTTGAAGTAGGCCTCGAAGCGCATCGACCTCCTCGTCGGTGCGGCCGGTGCCGCGGAAGTATTCGATGGTCTTCGTCGTCGACCGGGAAGAAGCCCATCGTCGCGCCGTACTCCGGCGCCATGTTGGCGATCGTGGCGCGGTCGGGCACGGCGAGCGACGCCGTGCCTTCGCCGAAGAACTCGACGAACTTGCCGACGACCTTCGCCTTGCGCAGCATCTCGGTGACGGTGAGCACGAGGTCGGTGGCGGTGACGCCTTCGCGCAGCTTGCCGGTCAGGTTCACGCCGACCACGTCGGGCGTGAGGAAGTACACCGGCTGGCCGAGCATGCCGGCCTCGGCCTCGATGCCGCCCACGCCCCAGCCGACCACGCCGATGCCGTTGATCATGGTGGTGTGGCGATCGGTGCCGACCAGCGTGTCGGGGTAGTAGACGCCGTCCTTCTGGTACACGCCGCGCGCCAGGTACTCGAGGTTCACCTGGTGCACGATGCCGATGCCCGGGCGGCACGACCTTGAAGGTGTCGAAGGCCTGCATGCCCCACTTCATGAACTGGTAGCGCTCGCCGTTGCGCTGGAACTCGAGCTTCATGTTGAGGTCGAGCGCGTCCGGGCGTGCCGTAGTGGTCGATCTGCACCGAGTGGTCGACGACCAGGTCGACCGGCACCAGCGGCTCGATCGATCTTCGGGTTCTTGCCCATCTTCTGCGCCACGCCGCGCATCGCCGCGAGGTCGGCGAGCAGCGGCACGCCGGTGAAGTCCTGCAGCACGATGCGCGCGACCACGAAGGGGATCTCGTCGGTGCGCGCGGCCTTCGGCTTCCAGCTCGCGAGCTGCCGCACGTGCTCCTCGGTCGACCTTCTTGCCGTCGCAGTTGCGCAGCACCGATTCGAGCACGATGCGGATCGAGACCGGCAGGCGCGATGATCTTGCCGAGGCCGGCCTTCTCGAGCGCGGGCAGCGAGTAGAACTTCCCTTGCCTGCCGGCGCGCGGTGGAAGGTCTTGAGCGTATTGAAGAGGTTGTGTGGCATGGTGGCTTCTCCAGGAAGAGATTCGCTCAGTTGGCGCAAGCGCCAAGACGCAGGCCGTTGATGATGTCCAGTATCGGCGAAATCGCAGCTGTCGCCGTCCTGCTTCACGTTCTGCGGTATCGCGAGTAGGTGCCGGCGCGCGGCGACGATGCGGCCGCTGACCTGCGCGGCCTTGCCGTCGAGGCTCGCAGGAGCCGCGAATATGTCGCGCGCGCTCGCCGCTTGCCATCGCGACTTGTCCAGTCGTCCGCAGCGCGCCTTGTCATCGCGCGGAGCAGGAAACCGTTGACGCGGGCGACCTGCGGGTCCGCGATATCGGCTGCCGTCGATGCAGAAGCGGCCGATCAGGTTCGGCACGCCATGTCCGCCGCGAGCCGGCGTGAACTCCCACGTGCCTGGCTGCATCGGATTGGAATCGGCGCGCGCGCCAGGCGCCGCGAGCAATCCGAGCAGCATCAGAGCGGTCGAGTCCGCATCGGTGCGACTTCAGATGCACCATCAGGTCGACGAACTCGTTCACCGGCATCGCCTCGAGCGTCTTCTGCGTCCAGGCACAGCGTCGAGGATCGCCTTCTGCTGCTTCGCCGGGAAGCGGCGCGCGAGGTTGGTCTGGAACTTCTCCACCAGCACCGGCATGCCCTCCTTGCGGCGGCGCTTGTGGCCGATCGGGTACTCGACCACGATCTCCTTCAGCTTCTTGCCGTCCTTGAACTCCACCGTGAGCGCGTTGGCGATCGAGCGCTTCTCCGGGTCGTGGTAGTCCCGGGTGAACTGCTTGTCCTCGACGCAGACGATCTTGTCGCGCAGCGCGTCGATGCGCGGATCGGCGGCGACCTCGTCCTCGTAGTCGCGCCGCGGTGAGGCGGCCGAAGAGGATCGGCACCGCCACCATGTACTGGATGCAGTGGTCGCGGTCGGCCGGATTGTCGAGCGGGCCCTTCTTGTCGATGATGCGGATGCAGGCCTCGTGGGTGCGGATGGTGATCTTGCGTGATGTCCTCCGCGCGTCTTGCCGAGCGCCTGCAGCTCCTCGTGGATCGTGCATCGCCGCCTCGACCGCGGTCTGCGAGTGGAACTCGGCCGGGAAGGAGATCTTGAACAGCACGTGCTCCATCACGTAGCTGCCGTACGGGCGCTGGAACTTGAACGGGTTGCCCTTGAAGAGCACGTCGTAGAAGCCCCAGGTCTTGGCGCGTCAGCACCGAGGGATAGCCCATCTCGCCGGTCTTCGCGATCAGCGCCAGGCGCACCGCGCGGCTGGTGGCGTCGCCCGCCGCCCAGCTCTTGCGCGAGCCGGTGTTGGGCGCGTGGCGATAGGTGCGCAGCGACTGGCCGTCGACCCAGGCCAGCGAGACGGCGTTGATGATCTCGTCGCGCGTCAGGCCGAGCATCTGCGGCGACCACCGCGGTGGAGGCGACCTTCACCAGCACCACGTGGTCGAGGCCGACCCGGTTGAAGCTGTTCTCGAGCGCGAGCACGCCCTGGATCTCGTGCGCCTTGATCATCGCGGTCAGCACGTCGCGCATGGTGAGCGGCGTTCTTGCCCGTCGGCCACGCGCGTTGCGCGAGAGCCAGTCGGCGGTGGCGAGGATGCCGCCGAGGTTGTCCGACGGATGGCCCCATTCGGCGGCGAGCCAGGTGTCGTTGAAGTCGAGCCAGCGGATCATCGTGCCGATGTTGAAGGCCGCCTGCACCGGATCGAGCTGGTACGGGCGTGCCCGGCACCTTCGCGCCGTTCGGCACCACCGTGCCGGGGACGATCGGCCCCAGCAGCTTGGTGCAGGCCGGGTACTCGAGCGCCTCGAAGCCGCAGCCGAGCGTGTCGATCAGGCAGTAGCGCGCGGTCTCGTAGGCCTCCTTGCTGCTGATCTTGTACTTGGCAACGTAGTCGGCGATGTCGACGAGGACCTGGTCGGGCTTCGGGCGGACGTTGGAGATGTGGGCGGACATGGGTTGATGTTCCGGTGGTTCGTGAACGGTGACGGCAATCAGTGATCGGTGATCGGTGAACGGCGATGGAACGGTGGTCGGTCGTAAAGGCGTGGACCTGGCCGGTCATCCCGTTCACTGTTCACCGTTCGTCACCGGTTACTACCTCTTGTCGATCGGCACGCACTTCTGGTTCTCGGGGCCGGTGTAGTTGGCGCTCGGCCGGATGATCTTGCCGTCGATGCGCTGCTCGATCACGTGCGCGGCCCAGCCGGCAGGTGCGCGCGATGACGAACAGCGGCGTGAACATCGCCGTCGGCACGCCCATCATGTGGTAGCGACCGGCGCTGAACCAGTCGAGGTTCGGGAACATCTTCTTCTCGCCCCACATCACCGTCTCGATGCGCTCGGCGATGTCGAACAGCTTCATGTTCGCCGGCGTCCTTCGACAGGCGTGCGCGCGACTTCCTTGATGACCTGGTTGCGCGGATCGGCGATGGTGTAGACCGGGTGGCCGAAGCCGATGACGATCTCCTTGCTCGGCCACGCGCGCTGCCGATGTCGGCCTCGGCCTCGTCCGGCGTTGTCGTAGCGGCTGCTGGATCTCGAACGCGACTTCGTTGGCGCCGCCGTGCTTCGGGCCGCGCAGCGCGCCGATGGCGCCGGTGATGCGCCGAGTACATGTCCGAGCCGGTGCCGGCGATGACGCGCGCGGCGAAGGTGCGAGGCGTTGAACTCGTGCTCGGCGTAGAGGATGAGCGAGGTGTGCATCGCGCGCACCCACATGCGCCGCGGGCTTCTTGCCGTGCAGCAGGTGCAGGAAGTGGCCGCCGATGGAGTCGTCGTCGGTCTCGACGTCGATGCGCCTGCCCGTTGCGGCTGAAGTGGTACCAGTAGAGCAGCATCGAGCCGAAGCGAGGCCATCAGCCGGTCGGCGATGTCGCGCGCGCTCGGCGAGCTTGTGGTCGTCGCGCTTCGGGCAGCACGCTGCCGAGCACCGAGCACGCCGGTGCGCATCACGTCCATCGGGTGCGCGCCGGCCGGCATGCGCTCGAGCGACGTCCTGCACGATCGGCCGGCAGGCCGCGCAGCGCCTTGAGCTTGCGCCTTGTAGGCCGCCAGCTCGGCCGCGTTCGGCAGCTTGCCGTGCACCAGCAGGTAGGCGATCTCCTCGAACTCGGCCGTCGTCGGCGAGGTCGAGGATGTCGTAGCCGCGGTAGTGCAGGTCGTTGCCGGTGCGGCCCGACGGTGCACAGCGCGGTGTTGCCGGCGGCGACGCCGGACAGGGCGACGGATTTCTTCGGCTTCGGGGCGCGGGTGGCTGCGGTTTCGCTCATCAGTGTCCTTACTTCGGCCTTTGCGAACAGCGCGTCGAGCTTCTGCTCGTAGTCGTGGTAGCCGAGGTACTCGTACAGCTCGGCGCGCGTCTGCATGGTGTCGACGACGTTCTTCTGCGTGCCGTCGCGGCGGATGCGTCTCGTAGACGTTCAGCGCCGCCTTGTTCATCGCGCGGAAGGCGCGAGCAGCGGATACAGCACGATGTCGACGCCGGCCGCGCGCGAGCTCCTCGGTCGTGAAGAGCGGCGTCTGTGCCGAACTCGGTGATGTTGGCGAGGATCGGCACCTTCACCGCCTCCGCGAACTGTCGGTACATCGCCGAGCTCGGTGATCGCCTCGGGGAAGATCATGTCGGCGCCGGCCTCGACGCAGGCGCACGGCGCGCTCGATCGCGGCGTCCAGGCCCTCGACCGCGAGCGCATCGGTGCGCGCCATGATGACGAAGCCGGGATCGGTGCGCGCATCGACCGCGGCCTTGATGCGATCGACCATCTCCTCGCTTGCGAGACGACTTCCTTGCCGGGCCGGTGGCCGCAGCGCTTGGCGCCGACCTGGTCTTCGATGTGCACGGCGCCGGCGCCGGCCTTGATCAGCGACTTGACCGTGCGCGCGATGTTGAAGGCGCTCGCCCCGAAGCCGGTGTCGACGTCGACCAGCAGCGGCAGGTCGCACGACGTCGGTGATGCGGCGGACGTCGGTCAGCACGTCGTCGAGCGTGCTGATGCCGAGGTCGGGCATGCCGAGCGAGCCGGCGGCGACGCCGCCGCCGGAGAGGTAGAGCGCCTTGATAGCCGGCGCGCTTCGGCCAGCAGCGCGGCGTAGGCGTTGATCGCGCCGACGACCTGCAGCGGCTGCTCGGCGGCGACGGCCGCGCGGAATTGCTGTCGCGCGCTGGGTTGCATGCGTCTTGAGACCCCCGGATGTCAATTCAGGCCGCTCTTTTGAGGCGGGCAGTTCGCTAGATCATTTGAGCAGATGCTCGACGCGTCGCGCTCTTCTTCCAGCTCGGCCAGAGCGTGGCATCCATCTTCGCGCGGCTGAACTCATCGATCTCCAGGCCCTTGACACGATCTGGTACTTGCCGTCCGAGCAGGTCACCGGGAAAGCCGTACATGACGTCCTTCGGGAATGCCGTAGCTGCCATCGGAGGGAACGCCCATCGTGACCCACTTGCCGTTGCTGCCCAGCACCCAGTCGCGGACGTGGTCGATCGCCGCGTTCGCGGCCGACGCGGCGGACGACAGGCCGCGCGCCTCGATGATCGCCGCACCGCGCTTGCCGACCGTGGGGATGAACACTGTCGCGATACCAGGTTTCGTCGTTGACGACTTTCGGCGCGGGTTGCGCCGCCGATGGTCGCGAAGCGGTAGTCCGGATACATGGTCGGCGAGTGGTTGCCCCACACGACCAGCTTCTCGATGCGTCGACCGGCTTGCCGGTTTTCGCGGCCAGTTGCGACAGCGCGCGGTTGTGATCCAGGCGCAGCATCGCGGTGAAGTTCTCGCGCGGTCAGGTTCGGCGCAGACTTCATCGCGATGTAGGCATTGGTGTTGGCCGGGATTGCCGACCACCAGCACCTTGACGTTGCGCTTGGCCACTTCGTCGAGCGCGCGTCCCTGGGCGGTGAAGATCTCGCCGTTGGCCTCGCAGCAGGTCCTTGCGCTCCATGCCCGGGCCGCGGGGCGCGCGCCGACCAGCAGGGCGACGTCGACGTCCTTGAACGCGATCTTCGGTCTCGGTGCCGCAGCCATGCCGGCGAGCAGCGGGAAGGCGCAGTCCTCGAGTTCCATCATCACGCCCTTGAGCGCGGCCTGCGCCTTTTCGTCCGGAATTTCCAGCATCTGCAGGATGCACCGGCTGGTCCTTGCCGAGCATTTCGCCGCTGGCGATGCGGAAAAGCAGGCTGTAGCCGATCTGGCCGGCGGCGCCGGTGACGGCGACGCGGACGGGGTGATTTCATCTTGGGAGGACTCCTGCTCGTGAAAGGCGATTATCGAGATTCGAGGCCGGCCGCACCTGGCGGCCCCTTCTGGGTGTCGGTAGAACTTAGTTGGATCCGGCAGGCTCGATTGCGCCGGCCATCATAGCGAAGCCGCTTTGCCAGTGTCAAACTACTCTTATATCTTATAAAAGACATCTGTTTTCATGGACGCCCGCCCCGACATTGTGCTAAAAATAATGCCGTGACATGAAGACTCTCGCCAACGCCCACACGCCCGCGTTTCAGCCGCTGTATCGGCAAATCAAGGCCCTCATCACCGACAGCCTCGTTTCGGGCGAATGGCGTCCGGGCGATCTGATTCCCAGCGAGATCGAACTGGCCAGCCGTTTCAGCGTCAGCCAGGGCACGGTGCGCAAGGCCATAGGCGAGCTTGCCGAGCAGAATCTGCTGGTGCGCCAGCAAGGCAAGGGAACCTTTGTCGCATCGCATTCCGAAGAGCGCAGCAAATTTCCCTATCTGAAAATCAGACCGGACCGCGGCGCGCTGGATGACGTCGAGGCGACGCTGCTCGACTGCCGCAAGGTCAAGCTCGATGCCGCATCCGCCCGCAAGCTGGAGCTGCCGGCCGGCGCGGGCGCGTTCCTCATTACGCGAGTCATGTCAATCAGCGCAAAAAAAGCCATCTACGAGGAAATTCGCCTCCCCGCCGCGCGCTTCAAGGGATTGTCGGCGCAAACCATCGATCGCTACCATTGCATGCTCTACAGCATGTATGAAACCGAGTTCGACGTGCGCATTCTGCACGTCGAGGAGCAGATCAAGGCGTTGAGCGCCGAGCGCGGCGTAGCGCATCAGCTTGCGATCAGCACGGCGACGGCGCTGCTGGTGATCGAGCGCGTGGCCTATACTTACGCGGAAAATGCGGTCGAGCTGCGCCGCAGTTACTGCAACACGCGGGACCACCACTACCGCAATCGCATCGTCTAGAACGCATCTCCCACGGAAACCCATGATGATCGCTTCCCGGCGCCCCAAGTATCTCGACCTGTTTCGCATCCGGTTGCCGTTGCCGGGCCTGGTCTCCATCCTGCATCGCATCAGCGGGGCGGCGTTGTTCGCCTTTGCCGGGGTTCTGCTCTATCTGCTGCAAGAAAGCCTGCAGTCGGCGCAGAGTCATGCAAGATTCAATGAACTCGCCGGGCATTGGCTGGTCAAGCTGTTCCTGCTCGGCATGCTGTGGTCTTTCCTGCATCATTTTTTCGCGGGGCTGCGCTACTTGTTGATGGATGTGCATGTGGGGGTCGATCTGCGGCCGGCGCGCGCGACGAGTTGGGCCGTGCTGGCCGTCAGTCTGTTGCTGACCGCGATTCTGGGAGTTCGGCTGTGGTAAAGCGAATCATCACCGGAGCGCACTACGGCATCATGGACTGGCTGGTACAGCGCATCAGCGCGCTGGTCATGACCATCTACGTGGTCGGGTTCGTCGGCATGCTCGCCGTATGCCCGCCGCAGGACTATGTGCAATGGCGGGCGCTGTTCAGTCACCCGGTCCTGCGCATTGTGACGCTCGTTTTCTTCATCAGCCTGTTCTGGCATGCATGGATCGGCATGCGCGATATCCTGATGGATTACATCAAACCCACCGGCGTGCGTCTCGCTCTTGAGATTGCCGTCGTGCTGATCCTGGTCGGCTACGCCGTCTGGACCGCCCAAATTCTCTGGAGCCTCTAAACAACATGGCCCTTCCGGTCAGGAAATTCGATGCGGTAATCGTGGGCGCGGGTGGGGCAGGCATGCGCGCGTCGCTGCAACTTGCCGAAGCCGGCTGCAAAGTCGCAGTGTTGTCGAAAGTGTTTCCCACCCGCTCGCATACGGTGGCCGCCCAGGGCGGCATCGGTGCTGCACTCGGCAATATGGGCGAAGACAGCTGGATGTGGCACATGTATGACACGGTCAAGGGCTCCGACTGGCTGGGCGACCAGGACGCCATCGAATTTCTCTGCCGCGAAGCGCCCAAGGTCGTCATCGAACTCGAACATTTCGGCATGCCGTTCGACCGCAATGCGGACGGCACGGTCTATCAGCGTCCGTTCGGCGGTCATATGCAACATTTCGGCGCGGGTCCTGCGGTGCAGCGCTCGTGTTGCGCAGCCGATCGCACCGGACACGCGATGCTGCACACCCTGTATCAGCGCAATGTTCGCGCGAACACGCACTTCTTCGTGGAGTGGATGGCGCTCGATCTGGTGCGCGATGCGTCCGGACAAGTCCTTGGCGTGATCGCCATGGAAATGGAGACCGGGGAGGTATCGATCCTGCACGCGCGCGCGGTGCTGTTCGCAACCGGCGGCGCGGGAAGAATATTTTCCGCCAGCACCAACGCGTTCATCAATACCGGCGACGGGCTGGGCATGGCTGCGCGCGCCGGCATTCCCCTGGAGGACATGGAGTTCTGGCAATTCCATCCCACCGGCGTGGCCGGCGCGGGCGTGCTGATCACCGAAGGCGTGCGCGGTGAAGGCGGCTATCTGCTCAACAAGAACGGTGAACGCTTCATGGAGCGTTATGCGCCGAATGCCAAGGATCTTGCCAGCCGCGATGTCGTCTCGCGCGCGATGGCGACCGAAATCAAGGAAGGCCGCGGCTGCGGCCCCGAGGGCGACTACGTGTTGCTCAAGCTCGATCACCTCGGCGTCGACCTGATCGAGGACAAGCTGCCCGGTATCCGCGAGATCGCGAAGAAGTTCGCCAATGTGGATCCGGTGAAGGATCCCATTCCGGTGGTGCCGACCTGTCATTACCAGATGGGCGGTATCCCGACCAATTATCTGGGCGAAGTGGTTGCGCCGCAGGCGGGAAATCCGGAAGCCGTGGTGACCGGTTTTTATGCCGCAGGCGAGTGCGCCTGTGCTTCCGTGCACGGCGCCAACCGTCTGGGGACGAATTCGCTGACGGACTTGCTGGTGTTCGGCAAAGCCTCCGGCGACACCATGATTCGCTTCCTGAAGGACAACCCCGTTCACAAGGATCTGCCGAAAGACGCCGCCGACAGAACCTCCGCGCGCCTCGCGCGGCTCGATGGGCAAACCCAGGGCGAAAGCGTGCACGAGGTAGGCGCGGAAATGCGCCGTATCATGCAGGCGCACTGCGGCGTGTTCCGTTTTCCGGACATGCTCATGGAGGGCGTCAAGCGTATCAACGAAGTCGCCCAGCGCGCGCAACGTACCGAGATCCGGGACAAGAGCAGGGTATTCAATACCGCCCGCGTTGAGGCGCTCGAACTCGACAACCTCATCGAAGTCGCGACGGCGACGCTGGTTTCGGCACAAGCCCGCACGGAAAGCCGCGGCGCGCATGATCGCTCGGATCACCAGCAGCGCGACGATGCCAACTGGCTGAAACATAGCCTCTGGTACAAGGAAGGCAGCCGGCTGGATTACAAGCCCGTGCACATGCGCCCGCTGAGCGTGCCCAGCGTGGAGCCCAAAGTCAGAACTTATTGAAATCAGCGCGACCGGGAGTGAAGCGCTTCGGCGCCGCGCCTCCAGTCCCGCGCGCGAGGTCAGGAGACGCAATGAAGTTCAGGATTTATCGCTACGATCCGGATCGGGATTCCAAACCCCGGATGCAGGATTACGACGTGGAGATGCAACCGTCCGATCGCATGCTGCTCGACGCGTTGATACGCATCAAGTCCGTAGACGATTCGCTTTCGCTGCGGCGCTCGTGCCGTGAAGGCGTATGCGGCTCGGATGCGATGAATATCAATGGCAAGAACGGGCTGGCCTGCGTGACGCGATTATCGGATCTGAAAGAGCCGGTGGAGTTGCGCCCGCTGCCCGGATTGCCGGTTATCCGCGACCTGATCGTGGACATGACCCAGTTCTTCAAGCAATACCACTCGGTGAAGCCTTATCTGGTCAACGAGCAGCCGGCCCCTGAAAAGGAAAGGCTGCAGTCCCCGGCGGAGCGCGCGGAGCTCGACGGCTTGTACGAATGTATCTTGTGCGCGTGCTGTTCGACCGCCTGCCCTTCTTTCTGGTGGAATCCCGACAAATTCGTCGGGCCCGCAGGATTGCTTCAAGCTTACCGGTTTTTGGCCGATAGTCGGGACGAGGACGCCAGCGCGCGATTGGACAACCTCGAGGACCCGTATCGGCTGTTTCGCTGCCACTCGATCATGAATTGCGTCGATGTCTGTCCCAAGGGGCTGAATCCGACGCGCGCGATCGGCAAGATCAAGGACCTGATGATCAAGCGCACGGTATAGAGAGCGCCATGGCCGAGGCCGACCGGATCCGCTGGCAATGCAGACGGGGGTTGCTCGAACTGGACTTGATCCTGGCGAGATTCCTCGAACTTCATTTGGATAATCTGACGGACGAGAAGCAGGCGACGTTCAAGCGATTGCTGGAGTATCCGGACAATGATTTACTGGATCTCGCGACCGGAAAAGTACCGCCGCCGGACCGTGAAACGGCAGCTATTATCAAATTATTTGAATAATAATTATTGCGCCGCATCCGGGCGCAATCGATTTACAAGAAGCTGTTAAACTTCAAGCTTTATCGGGCCGAAAGCGAGCGGAGGCATGGAAAAGGAGCGCAGTGCAACAATCTCGTTCAATGACGGCGCGCCGCCTAGCGAGTTCCCGGTGCTCAGTGGCACCATCGGCCCGGATGTGGTCGATATCCGTTCCTTGCTCGGCAAGACCGGCAAGTTCACTTATGACCCCGGCTTTCTGTCGACGGCGAGTTGCCGTTCGGCCATCACCTATATCGATGGCGATTCCGGGGTGCTGCTCTACCGCGGCTACCCGATCGAGCAGCTTGCCCAGCACTGCGATTTTCTCGAGGTATGCTACCTGCTGCTCACCGGCGAGTTGCCAAACCGGGAAGAAAAGGAGCGCTTCGTCACCACCGTCACGCGTCACACGATGGTGCACGACCAGCTCAATAACTTCTTCCGCGGCTTCCGGCGTGACGCGCATCCCATGGCGGTCATGGTGGGTACGGTGGGCGCGCTGTCTGCGTTCTATCACGACTCGCTAGACCTGAATAACCCGGCGCACCGCGATATTTCGGCGTTCCGCCTGATCGCCAAAATGCCGACCATCACGGCGATGGCCTACAAGTACACGATGGGGCAGCCCTTCATGTATCCGCTGAACTCATTGTCGTACTCGGCCAATTTCATGCGCATGATGTTCGCCGTCCCGGCGGAGGACTACCAGGTCAACGATGTGCTGGTGCGCGCCCTGGACCGTATTTTCATCCTGCATGCGGATCACGAGCAGAATGCCTCGACCTCCACGGTTCGCCTGGCCGGCTCCTCCGGCGCGAATCCTTTCGCCTGCATCGCAGCCGGAATCGCCTGCCTGTGGGGACCGGCGCATGGCGGCGCCAACGAAGCCGCGCTGACCATGCTCGAACAGATTGGCGACGTCTCCAAGATTGGCGAGTTCATCGACAAGGTCAAGGACAAGAATTCAGGCGTGAAGCTGATGGGCTTCGGCCACCGCGTTTACAAGAATTACGATCCGCGCGCCAAGCTCATGCGCGAGACCTGCTACGAAGTGCTCAATGAGCTCGGCCTGCAGAACGACCGGCTGTTCAAGCTGGCGATGGCGCTGGAAAAAATCGCGCTGGAAGACGATTACTTCGTCAGCCGCAAACTCTATCCGAACGTCGATTTTTATTCCGGTATCGTGCAGCGTGCGCTTGGCATTCCGGTGTCGATGTTCACCTGCATATTCGCGCTGGCGCGCACCGTGGGCTGGATCGCGCAGTGGAACGAGATGATCGCCGATCCGGAGCAGAAGATCGGCCGGCCGCGGCAGCTTTATACGGGTTCGGCACAGCGTGATGTAGTGCCTATCGACAAACGCTGAAAAGGGCGGACGCACGGGCGGTGTGATTCGTTCAGGATCGGCCGCCATTTCATAAGAGGAATCAGATCCCATGATGAAGGAATCTCTCGGCAGCTCTTATCTGTTCGGCGGTAACGCGCCCTTCATCGAAAACCTGTACGAGATTTATCTCGACAATCCCGAAGCCGTGACGCCGGAGTGGCGGCGCTACTTCGACCAGATGCAGCAATCGTCCGAGGGCGCGCCTGATGTGGCGCATGCGCCCGTCGTGGAATCCTTCATCCGCCTGGCAAAGAGTCGCGGCAACGGCAAAGGCCACGTGCACGCGCCGACCACCGCGGTGGCGACGGTCGAGAAAAAGCAGGTCTCCGTCCTGCAACTGATCAACGCGTACCGGTTTCTCGGCGTGCGCCACGCCAGCGTCGACCCGCTCAAGCGTTTCGACAAGCCCATCGTCCCCGAACTCGATCCGGCGTACTACGGCCTGACCGAGTCCGACATGGACCTCGTGTTCAACAGCGGTTCGCTGGTCGGCCCGGAACAGATGCCGTTGCGGGAAATTCTGCGCGCCGTCAAGGAAACCTATTGCGGCCCGATCGGCATCGAGTACATGTACATCACCGACACCCAGGTCAAGCGCTGGATCCAGCAGCGCTTCGAGGGGATTCGTTCACAGCCCAGCTACGATGCCGACTTCAAGCGCCATATCCTGGAGCGCCTCACGGCGGCGGAGACACTCGAGAAATACCTGCATACGCGCTACGTGGGCCAGAAGCGCTTTTCGCTCGAAGGCAGCGATAGCGTGATTCCGCTGTTGGACCTGGCTGCTGCAGCGCGCCGGCGCCAAGGGCATCCAGGAGACCGTCATCGGCATGGCGCACCGCGGGCGCCTGAACGTGCTGGTCAACACGCTGGGCAAGATGCCAAAGGACCTGTTTTCGGAGTTCGAGGGCAAGCAGGTCGAACAACTGCCGATGGGCGACGTCAAGTATCACCAGGGATTTTCCTCCGACATCATGACGCCGGGCGGTCCCATGCACCTGACCCTGGCATTCAATCCCTCGCATCTCGAGATCGTCAATCCGGTGGTGGAAGGCTCCGTCCGGGCGCGCCAGCACCGCCGCAAAGACCGCGATGGCACGCAGGTGCTGCCCGTTGTGTTGCACGGCGACGCGGCGTTCATCGGCCAGGGTGTCGTCATGGAAACGCTGAATCTGTCGCAGACGCGCGGCTACGGCACCGGCGGCACGCTTCACGTCATCGTCAACAACCAGATCGGGTTTACCACGTCCGATACGCGCGACACGCGCTCCACGCTGTACTGCACCGACGTGGCCAAGATGGTCGAGGCCCCGATATTCCACGTCAACGGCGATGATCCGGAAGCGGTGGCGCTGGTGACCGAAATCGCGCTGGATTTCCGCATGGAATTCCACAAGGACGTCGTCATCGACCTGGTGTGCTTCCGCCGGCTCGGCCATAACGAGCAGGACGAGCCGATGGTCACCCAACCGCTGATGTACAAGCTGATCAGCCAGCATCCGGGTACGCGCAAGCTCTATGCGGAAAAGCTCGCCGCGCAAGGCCTGATCTCCGCCGCGCAACCCGACGAAATGATCAAGACCTACCGCGATGCGCTGGATGCGGGCTTCCACACCAACAAGACCATCCTGTCGAACTACAAGCCGCCGTTCCAGGTGAACTGGGCGCCTTTCAAGAATATTCCGTGGACTCACAAGGCGGATACGCGGCGTGCCCATGGATGCGCTCAAGCAACTCGCAGCGAAGCTCACCACCGTGCCGCAGCACTTCAAGCTGCACTCGCGCGTGGAGAAAATCGTCGCCGATCGCCGCGCCATGGCTGCGGGCACGCTTCCCCTCGACTGGGGCATGGCGGAGAACCTGGCTTACGCATCGTTGTTGAAAGACGGGTTTGCGGTGCGCCTGTCAGGACAGGACAGCGGCCGCGGCACGTTTTTCCATCGCCATGCGGTGCTGGCATGACCAGAACCGCGAACGCTGGGACTCCGGCACCTACATCCCACTGCAACACATCAGCGACAACCAGCCGGATTTCGTCGTGATCGACTCGGTGCTCTCCGAAGAGGCGGTACTGGGATTCGAATATGGCTATGCGACCGCCGAGCCGAATGAGCTGGTCGTCTGGGAGGCGCAATTCGGCGACTTTGCCAATGGCGCGCAAGTCGTGATCGACCAGTTCATAGCCGCCGGCGAGGTCAAATGGGGAAGGATCTGCGGGCTAGCGCTGATGCTGCCGCACGGCTACGAGGGGCAGGGACCGGAGCATTCATCGGCACGTCTGGAGCGTTACCTGCAGTTGTGCGCGGATTACAACATGCAGATCTGCATTCCGTCGACGCCGGCACAGATGTTCCACCTGCTGCGCCGTCAGATGATCCGGCCGTTTCGCAAGCCGCTGATCATCATCAGCCCCAAAAGCCTGCTGCGCCACAAGGAATCGGTCTCCTCGATGGACGATCTGGCCCATGGCGAATACCAGGTCGTGATACCCGATGCGGAGTTGCAGAACATTGCCAAGGTCAAGCGGGTGGTGTTTTGCAGCGGCAAGGTTTATTTCGACCTGGTCGCCGCGCGCCGAGAGCGTGCCATCGACGATATCGGCATCGTGCGGCTCGAACAGCTTTATCCGTTTCCGCACGAGCAGTTCAAGCACCAGATCGAGCGCTACAAGGACGCCAAGGAAATCGTCTGGTGCCAGGAAGAACCGGGCAACCAGGGCGCGTGGCACCGCATCCAGCACTATCTGCAGCGCCATTTGTTGGCGCATCAAAAACTGTCCTATGCACTGCGTCCGTCTTCATCCACGCCGGCAGGCGGTTATCTGGCGTTGCACAACCAGCGGCAGAAAGCGGTCGTGGACGCGGCCCTGTCGCATGGCGTATGAACGTGATCGGTTATCGCTGAACAAAGGAAATAAGCCATGTTAGTCGAGGTAAAGGTTCCGGTCCTGTCCGAATCGGTGGCGGAGGCCACGCTGCTGTCGTGGCATAAGAAGGCCGGCGAATTCGTCAAACGCGACGAGAACCTCATCGATATCGAAACCGACAAGGTCGTGCTGGAATTACCCGCCCCCGAATCGGGCGTACTGTCAAAAATCATCAAGGGCGACGGCGGGACGGTCGCCAGCAACGAGGTCATTGCCACCATCGACACGGATGCGAAGGCGCCTGCCGGGGCGGCCAGCGCAACCGCGGCGGCGCCGGCCAAAGCCGCCGCCCCGGCCGCGATGCCGCAAGCGCCCGTCGCCAAGCCCGAAGCGCCGGCAGCGAAAGCAGAAGCCCCGGCCGTGATGCCTTCGGCCAAAAAGATCGCGGCGGATAACAACCTCGACACCGCACAGATCAGCGGGTCCGGACGCGGCGGCCGCGTCACCAAGGAAGACGTGACCGGTGCGCTGAAAGCGCCGGCCGAGGTGAAGCCGGTCGCACCTGCAGCCTGCCGGCGTCAACATCGATCAGGTGCTGGGCGATCGGCCCGAGCAGCGCGTCGCCATGTCGCGCTTGCGCCAACGGGTGGCGCAGCGGTTGCTGGAGTCACAATCCACCGCGGCGATCCTGACGACGTTCAACGAGAGTCAACATGCAGCCGGTCATGGATCTGCGCAACCGCTACAAGGACAAGTTCGAAAAGGAATACGGTGTCAAGCTCGGGTTCATGTCCTTTTTCGTGAAGGCTGCGGTGCATGCCCTCAAGAAGTATCCCGTGGTGAATGCATCGGTCGACGGTACGGATATCGTCTATCACGGCTACTTCGACATCGGCATCGCGGTCGGCAGTCCGCGCGGTCTGGTGGTGCCGATCCTGCGCAATTGCGACCAGCTTTCGTTTGCGGACATCGAGAAGCAGATTGCGGATTTCGGCAAGCGCGCGCAGGACGGCAAGCTCACCATCGAGGAACTCACGGGCGGCACATTTTCGATTTCCAACGGCGGGGTGTTCGGCTCCATGTTGTCCACGCCGATCATCAATCCGCCGCAGAGTGCCATTCTGGGGGTGCATGCGACCAAGGACCGACCCGTGGCCGAGAACGGACAGATCGTCATCCGCCCGATGAATTATCTGGCGTTATCCTACGATCACCGCATCGTCGACGGGCGCGAAGCCGTGCTGTTCCTGGTGTCCATCAAGGACGGGCTCGAAGATCCGTCCCGGCTATTGCTGGATCTCTAGGATTGCGGCGCGGACAGTACTCGCGCGGTGGACATTTCTGCAGACGTGACCCCGGCCGGGCGGCCCGGCGGCATCGCGAATTGCGTTCGGACTGAGAGACCATGGCCAAAACTTTTGATGTCGCAGTGATCGGTGCCGGTCCGGGCGGCTATACGGCCGCCATCCGGGCAGCGCAACTGGGGTTGAATACGGTGTGCATCGACGACTGGAAAAATGCCAAAGGCAAGGCAAGCCTTGGCGGTACCTGTCTGAATGTCGGATGCATTCCGTCCAAAGCCTTGCTCGAATCGTCGGAAAATTACGAGCGGGCGCTGCACAAGTTCGCCGATCACGGGATCACCGTCAAGGATGTCGCCATCGACGTGGCAAAGATGCTGGCGCGCAAGGACAAGATCGTCGATACCTTTACCGGCGGCATCGGCTTGCTGTTCCGCAAGAACAAGGTCGCATCGATGCATGGCCGCGGGCGTTTCACCGGCAAAGCAGCCGATGGCTACCAGATTGAAGTCACGGACGGCCAGAGCGCGGAAATGATCGAAGCCCGGCATGTGATCATCGCAGCCGGTTCCATCGCGCGGCAATTGCCATTTGCGGCGGTGGACAACGAGCGCATCGTGGACAATGTCGGCGCGTTGGCGCTAGCGGACATCCCGCGCCGCCTGGGCGTCATCGGAGCCGGCGTGATCGGCCTCGAGATGGGCAGCGTGTGGAAGCGGCTGGGCTCGGAAGTCACGGTGCTCGAAGCCATGCCGGCATTCCTGCCCGCCGCGGACGACCAGGTCGCCAAGGAGGCATTGCGCGTCTTCACCAAAGTCGTCGGCCTGGATATCCGCCTGGGCGTGAAGATCGGCAGCGTGAAAACATCCAGGAAAGCAGTCAGCGTCGCGTTCGCCGATGCCTCGGGTGAGCAGACCGCCGATTTCGACACGTTGATCGTCGCGGTCGGGCGTGTGCCGAATTCGGCCTATCTGGGCGCGGAAACCGTCGGGCTCAAGATCGATACGCGCGGCTTCGTCGAAGTTGACGAGCATTGCCGAACCAATCTTGCACACGTATTTGCGATCGGGGACGTAGTCCGCGGACCGATGCTGGCGCACAAATCCTCCGAAGAGGGCGTTGCGGTGGCTGAGATGATCGCGGGGCAATCCGGACACGTCAATCTGGACACGGTCCCCTGGGTCATTTACACGTCGCCCGAGATTGCCTGGGTTGGCAAGACCGAGCAGGACCTCAAGGCGAAGGGTATCGAGTATCGCGTCGGGCAGTTCCCCTTCATCGTCAATGGCCGCGCACGCGCGATTGGCGAGACGGCCGGATTCGTCAAGATGCTGGCGGATGCGCATACCGACCGCATTCTCGGCGTCCACATGATCGGGCCGTATGCCTCGGAGCTGATCTCCGAGGCGGTCGTGGCCATGGAGTTCGGCGCGGCGTCGGAAGACATTGCGCGCATCGTGCACGCGCATCCCACCTTGGCCGAGGCGCTGCACGAAGCCGCGCTCGGCGTGGACAAGCGCACGATCAACCTCTGATGTCCGCGGTGGGCCAGCCGGCGCAGGGCGATTCGCCGGTCTTTACGGGCCAGATCCGCCAGATCGCACAAGAGCACGGGTTAACGCTCGATGCCGCACAACTCGACGCCCTCGAGCATTTCCGCCGGCTGCACGATGAGCTGGTTGAGTCGGAGCAGTCGGGACGCTCACTGTTGCGCGTATTCCTGCGTCAGCAACCGGTCAGGGGTTTGTACGTGTGGGGCGGCGTGGGGCGCGGCAAGAGCTTCCTGATGGATGCGTTTTTCGATGTGGTGCCCATCGAACGCAAGCTGCGGGTGCATTTCCACCGGTTTATGCAGGATATTCATCGTCGGCTGCGCGAGCGTCAGGGCGAGGAGAATCCGTTGTTGCGCATCGCGCGCGACATGGCACGCGATACGCGGCTGCTCTGCCTGGATGAATTCCAGGTTACCGACATCGGCGATGCCATGCTCATGCGCAATCTGCTCGAAGGGTTGTTCGAGCACGGCGTTGTGCTGGTAACGACCTCGAACCAGCAGCCCGACGACCTGTATCGCGACGGCTTGCAGCGCGCGCAGTTCCTGCCGGCAATCGAGCTGATCAAGCAGCACCTTCAAATCGTGCGCATGGACGGCGGAGCAGATTACCGCCTGCGCCTGCTGGAAAGAGGCGGCGTCTTCCACTTTCCTGCCGGTGCCGCGGCCGATGCGGCCATGGCGCAAACCTTCGAGGCGATCGCCGGCGGACCGGGGCAACGCGACGAGGAACTGGAGATCGAAGGACGGATCGTTCATGCCTTGCGCACCGGACCCGGTGTTGCCTGGATGCGTTTCGACGAGTTGTGCGGAGGGCCGCGCGGCCAGGCCGATTACATAGAACTTGCGCGACGCTTCCATACGGTCCTGATCTCCGGCGTGCCGATGCTCGGCAGGGGCGAAGCCGACCGCCGCCGGCGCTTCACCTGGCTGATTGACGAGTTCTACGACCGCCGCGTCAAGCTTGTCCTGTCGGCGCAGGTACGGTTGCCGGAGGTGCTGCAGGCCGCAACCGGCGATGCGGAAATGGAGCGCGCATCCAGCCGCCTGGTCGAAATGCAAACCCGCCAATACCTCAGCGAGCCACATCTGGCTTAAGATCAACTCTCAGGGAGGCAGTGCGACCATGGACGCATACCGGATTTTCAGCGAGGACGGCAAGACGGCCGGACGCTATGTCGACATGAAGCTCGAGGAGCTCGATGCCGGCGACGTCGTGATCAAGGTGGGCTATTCGAGTGTGAACTTCAAGGACGCGCTGGCCGGGACCGGCGCGGGCAAGATCATTCGCCGGTTCCCGTGCGTCGGCGGCATCGACCTGGCCGGCACCGTGGTCGAATCGGGCAACGCGCGGTTTCGCAAGGACGATCCGGTCATCGCCACCAGTTACGACATCGGTGTGGCGCACGACGGCGGCTATGCCCAGTACGCGCGCATTCCGTCAGAGTGGGTCGTGCCGATGCCCACGGGACTCGATGCCTTCGAGGCAATGGCGCTGGGTACGGCGGGATTCACTGCGGGTCTGGCGGTCGAACGCATGGAACACGATGGGCTCACACCCGCGAGCGGCCCGGTCATCGTGACCGGGGCGACTGGCGGGGTGGGCAGCATTGCAATCGACATTCTGGCCGGGGCGGGCTACGAGGTGATCGCGCTGACCGGCAAGGAGCAGGAGGTGGATTACCTGCGCGGCCTGGGCGCGCGCGATGTCATGCTGCGAAGCGCCCTCGACCTCGGCAAGATCAAGCCGCTCGACAAGGCCACGTGGGCGGGCGCCGTCGATAATCTGGGCGGCGAAGTTCTTTCGTGGCTCGCCAGCACCATGCAGGTCGGCGGGACGCTCGCGAGCATCGGACTCGCGGCCAGCCATAACCTCAATACCACGGTCATGCCCTTCATCCTGCGTGGCGTGTCGCTGCTGGGCATCGACTCGGTGAATGCGCCGATGCCGTTGCGCGAGAAAGTCTGGAAACGCCTGGGCAGCGATCTGAAGCCGCGCCAGTTGCGCAGTATCGTGACGACAGTGAGTTTCAGCGATCTGCCGGGCGTCTTCAAAAAAATCCTGGACAAGCAAATGCGCGGCCGCGCGGTCGTCAAGATCGCCTGAACCGGCAGCACAGGGGAGGGCCCATGCAACAAACGCAAAACGAGTTTCACCGCCGCTCGATCGAGCATCGCGATGCCTTCTGGTCGGAGCAGGCGCGCCTGATCGACTGGAAGCGGCCCTTCGACGAAGTGCTCGACTATAGCCGACCGCCGTTTGCACGCTGGTTCCCGGGCGGTCAGACGAACCTTTGCCACAACGCGGTGGATCGCCATCTGGCCGCGCGCGCCGACCAGAACGCACTGGTCTGGATCTCGACCGAAGTCGACAAGACCCAGGCGTTTACCTACCGGCAACTGCACACCGAAGTAAACCTCGTGGCTGCCATGATGCAGGCGCTGGGCGTGGGACGCGGCGACCGGGTAATCATCTATATGCCCAACATGCCGGAGGCCGTATTCGCCGTGCTGGCTTGTGCCCGGTTGGGTGCCGTGCATTCGGTCGTGTTCGGCGGATTCGCCGCCGCGAGCCTCGCGGCCCGCATCGATGATGCGCGGCCGGTGCTGATGGTCACGGCCGATGGCGGCAGTCGCATGGGCAAGGTTATCCCTTACAAACCGCTGGTGGATGAGTCGATCAGGTTATCCCGCCATCCGCCTGCGAAGGTGCTGATCTACCATCGCGGGCTCGATCCCGCGATGCCCCGTGTGGCAGGGCGCGACGTTGACTGGGTGACCCTCGCCGGTAAGCACCAGGGCGGCGCAGTGCCCTGTACCTGGCTTGAATCGTCCGAACCTTCCTACATCTTGTATACGTCGGGCACGACCGGCAAGCCGAAGGGCGTGCAACGCGACGTCGGCGGACACGCCGTCGCCATGGCGGCCTCGATGCAGCACATCTATTGCGGCGCAGCCGGCGACACGATTTTCACGACCTCCGACATCGGCTGGGCGGTCGGCCATTCATACATCATCTACGCGCCGCTGATCGCAGGGCTGACCTCGATTCTTTACGAGGGCGTGCCGGTGCGGCCGGATGCGGGCGTATGGTGGAAAATCGTGCAGGATTATCAGGTCGACATCATGTTCTCGGCGCCGACCGCCATCCGCGTGCTGAAAAAGCATGACGTGGCGTTTTTGCATCAATACGATTTGTCCTCGCTCAAACATCTGTTCCTGGCGGGCGAACCGCTGGACGAATCGACCCATGCATGGATTTCGGAAGGCCTCGGCAAGCCGGTGATCGATCATTACTGGCAGACCGAGACCGGGTGGCCCGTGCTGACCGCGATGCATGGCGTGGAGAAAACACCGATCAAATACGGCAGCCCGTCGTTTCCGGCCTATGGCTACGATCTGAAGCTGCTGCGCGAGGCGGATGCGAGCGAGGCGGCGGCCGATGAAAAGGCCGTGGTGGTGATCCAGCCGCCTTTGCCCCCTGGCTTCATGACCACCATCTGGGGTGACGACGAGCGCTTTGTGAAGACCTATTTTTCCACCTTCACGAAGAAGATGGTTTACTCAACGTTCGACTGGGGTATTCGCGACAAGGACGGGTACTACTTCATCCTCGGGCGCACCGACGATGTGATCAATGTGGCGGGTCACCGGCTGGGCACGCGCGAGATCGAGGAAGCCGTGCAGGCTCATAGCAACATTGCCGAAGTCGCCGTGGTCGGCGTGCAGGACGCGCTGAAGGGACAGATGCCCCTTGCCTTTGCGATCGTCAAGGATGCGTCAAAGATTGCGACTCCGGAACTGCGCGCCGCGCACGAGAAGGAGGTCATGGCGACCGTCGACCGCCAGTTGGGTGCGATCGCGCGACCTTCGCGCGTGCACTTCGTATCCATGCTGCCGAAAACGCGATCCGGAAAAATGCTCCGCCGCAGCATCCAGGCGCTTGCCGAGGGCCGCGACCCGGGTGATCTTACGACGCTGGAAGATCCCGGGGCGCTGGAACAGATTCGCGCCGTGCTGCCAGCGCGCCCATAAGGCGCGCCGCACAAACGGGGCAGCAAGCAGATTGAGCCGGCCCCGTCGTGGGTTCGCAGGGGCCGCTCAGTGCGTGCGCGGATCGTCGTCCGGGTTGATGTACTCGATTGCTTGCTCGACCGGTCCCGTGCCGGATTCCTGGATGAATACCTCGGTGCGTGCCCAGGCGTAATGCGGAACGTTCGCCTTGGTCGTGTAGAACGCGCCGGCCTGGAATTCCTTCATGACCATCGGATTGTAACGCTCGCCCACGCCCGACCAATAGGTGCCCTTCAGGATGGTCACGGTTCGATCGTCGGGATGTTTGTGCGGCGGAAGTTTGTATCCCGAGGGCATTTTGGCGCGGAAGATGTAAGGGCCCGGCTGCGAGGGGTTGCCGTACAGCAGCACCATGAACATGCCGTATGGCGCCGACTTGTTGGGCACCCATTTGATCGTTTCCGGGTCCGCAGTGACGAAATTGCCGTTCATCAGCACCGTCATGCCCTCGTTTTCTCCCTCGCCGTGGGCAATGGGCAGGGCCAGCAGTCCCACTGCCAACCCCGTGACCAGCGTGAGCTTCTTCAGCGAAACTTCCATCCACTTCTCCTCTCGTTCTTGATTTAATTTGGTGGTTTCCCCGTTGGAAATGGTATCACCTTATGGCTGCGCCGTCGGGCGGTGCGGCCATCGCCTGGGCGTGTGATGCGGACTTGCCGGCGCGTACCGGGCGAACGGTATCCCTGACCGCTGCGGAGGGAATCGGGATCGGGTTCTACGGCGTGTCAGCAGGGCGGAGCAAGCAAGCTCGCTTGCAGGTTCAGCGGGCGGCTTTTTGCGATGGGGTGGCGATGGGTTGCGTCCGGCGTGGCACAAAAAAACGAAATTTCAGCTTGCGTGCTCCAGGGGTGCGAAAGCCGGCGAACAGGCCTTGCCACTTGAAATAGCCGGCGTAACCGACGGTGTGCGCACCCCGATGCAATTGCGCTCGCCAGGAAGCGTGGTTTTCGATATTGATGAACGCGATGGCGCGATTGCACCCTCGCTGCGCGCACAAGGCGTCACAATGCGTTGACAGGCGGCCGGCGATGCGCCGGCCGCGGTACTGCGGCCGTACGAATTGTTTGTAACCGTAGCGCGCCCGGGCATCACAGGCCACCCAAACGCCATCGATATGCGGCGCCGGACCAAAGGCAAGCCAGTGATAGCCGATCAGCGCGTTGCCGTCGAATGCCGCCACGCACCAGTCGCCGCGGTCAAACGCCGCGCGCACAAACGGGTCGCAAAGCTCCAGTTCGGGATCGGCGCAATAGGGAAGCAAATCCCGCTTTTCAATGACCCGGAATGAAATATTGTCGGAATCGACTGGCGTCGGCAGACCGATGGGGGTGGTCCAGATCGGCCGACTGGTGACGCGAGCTACGGTGATGCCCAGGTACCGGCGAATGCTGGCGCCAAACATTGAGCCCCCAAAATTGTGATTTGGCCCATGTTTCGCTTTTTTACTGGTTGATCTTAATCATGGGTCCGATGCCGATTGGACCATTGCTTAAGGCTGGATGCTGCGGTGCTCCGGTTTTGTAGGAATACCCTTACAACCACATCCAATAGAGACTGACTTAAAGCCTACATGATTGGCATTAATGTGATCCCGCTGCGTCATCAGGGGGAATTGCATGTTTCGGTTTCAGCGGGCTTATCTGTCCGAGAGTTCGAAAACGTTTCGCTATCAGGATTTTCATATCCACCGTATTCCGGCGGACGATCTCCCCCGGGACATTCGCGGCTGGTATGGGTTGCGTGCCATGCTCTCGAGAATCGGCTCGAGCGTGGTGCAAACGTTCGATCTTCCCAAGTTCGTGCAGACCGCGGAGGAAGCGCAGGTTCTGTCGATCGAATTCGCCAAACAACTGATCGACGATCGGGACCTGCCGCTCGAACCGGGTTGATCGTCCGGGCTTAGCCGAACCCGACTTTGCTCAGCATCCCGGCCGTCACGGACTGCCGGGTCTTGAAGAAATCTTCCCACGGATCGGACTTCAGTCGCTGCAGGCGTTCGGCACCCGTGCCCACGTTGAAGTGCGCAAACCGTAGATCCATGGACAACTCATCCCAGCCAATGGGCATGGCAACCGGTGCGTTGGCGCGGGCCCGCGTGGAATACGGCGCGATGGCAGTCGAGCCTTCGTCGTTGCGCAGGTAATCGAGGAAAATTTTGCCGCGGCGCGCAGCCTTGGCTACTTTCGCGGTGAACCGATCCGGGAAGGTCATCACGAACAGGTCCGCGATCGCCTTGCTGAATCCTTTGACGACGGCCCAGGGCTGGGTGGGTCTGACGGGCACCACCACGTGCAGGCCCTTGCCTCCGGTTGTTTTCAGAAATCCACGCAGTCCGATTTCTTCAAGCAGGGTCTTGATCAGCAGGACCGCCTCGACGAGCTTTTCCCAGGGCAAATCGTCGTCCGGGTCGAAATCGAACACGATCCGGTCCGGCGAACCCAGATGGCCTGCCGTCGATCCCCACGGATGTATTTCCAAAACGCCCATTTGCACCAGCGCTACCAGCGCGCTGGCGGAGTTGGCCATCATGTACAGGGCGGGGCCGTCGCTGGTCGATACTTTCACGCGGTCGATGGCTGCATCCGCGCCGCGGTCCAGATTTTTCTGGTAGAAACATTCGCGTTCCCAGCCATTCGGACAACGCAACAGGCTGAGCGGCCGATTCTTCAAATGCGGCACCATCCAGTGCGCGACCGCTTCGTAATACAAGGCCAGATCCAGCTTCGTGATATCCGCTTCAGGATAGAGCGCCTTGGCCGGATTGCTCAGCCGGATGCCAGCAACCGCATCCGTGTTCTGTGTGAGGCGCGCGCGGGCCCGGCCAGGGCGGCTGGCTGCCAGGCTGCCTTTCGCGGGTGTGCTGCCACGCTCGGCCTGTTCGCGCACCACCTCGGCGGCTTTCTTGTCCGTGCGTAAACCTTGAAACGAAGGATGACGCAAGGTGCCTTCGCTGGTCCATTCGGTAAAACTCACTTCGGCAACCAGCGAGGGCTTGACCCAGTGCGAACGTCGGGCTTCGGCACCGCGCGGCGGATTCACAAAGGCGGGCTTGGTTTGCTCGAGCTTCTCGAGTGTCGTTCGCAAGGTTCGCAGCGTATTGTCATCGAATCCGGTTCCGACTTTTCCGGAATAGCGCAACCGGCCGTCCGCTTCGTAAACGCCCAGGAGCAACGCGCCGAAGCCCTGGCGCGAGCCCGCCGGGTCGGTGAATCCGCCGATGACCATTTCCTGGCGTTTTGCGCATTTGACCTTGACCCAACTGCGCGTGCGTCCGGCTGAATAGGGCGATGTCGCGACTTTTGCGATCATGCCTTCCAGACGCAATTCGCACGTTTTGGCGAAGAAAGCCGCGCCGTTGCCTTGCTGGTGGAAACTCAAGCGCAATGCGTCGGGCGGCGAAGCCATGACCTTTTCAAGCAAACGCTTGCGTTCCAGCAACGCGACGCGCCGCAAGTCAAAATCATTCAAATAAGGAATATCGAAGACGAAATACAACAGGTTGTCCGCTTGTTGCGCCGACAGGGCATTCTGCAACCGCTGAAAGTTGCTGCGGCCGTGCTCGTCGAGCTGCACTATCTCGCCGTCGAGCCATGCGTTGTGCACGGGGAGCTGGAGCGCCGCGCGCGCGATGGGTTCGAAGTCAGCCGTCCAGTCCTTGCGGTTACGCGAATACAGACGGGCCTTTCCGCCGTCGATGCGGCAGAGCATGCGATAGCCGTCAAACTTGATTTCCTCGATCCAGTGGTCCGCATCGGGCGCGGTTTTGCCCAGCGTGGCGAGTTGCGGCTCAATAAACGCGGGAAGGGGCCGGCGCGCGGCACCGGTAACGCCTGAAGGATCCACGGGGCGGGGTTTCGTTTTGCGCTTCGCGTTCGCGAGGTTCGCCTTCACCGATTTGTTCGAGTGCCACACGCGATCGCGATCGGCGGCGATCTGCTCGATGCTGCGGCCGGACTCCACGCTTCTGGGTTTGTCATCGACGACGAGTGCATCCGGGCCGCGTTTGGCTGTCGCGTCGTCTTCCTTGATCAGCAACCACGCGTTGTCGGCGCCATACTTGCCGCTGCGGCTGCGCACCAGCGTCCATCCGCCGTGCAGTTTCTCGCCCTGCAGGTCGAATTTGAGTTTGCCCTTTCTGTAGCCTTCTACCGGATCTTCCTTCGGCACCCAGATCCCTCTGTCCCACAATAATACTGTGCCGGCGCCGTACTGTTTGGGAGGGATGATGCCTTCAAAGTCGCCATACTCGAGCGGATGGTCCTCGACGTGCATCGCCAGGCGCTTGTCATCGGGATTCAGACTCGGCCCCTTGGGCACCGCCCAGCTCAACATTACGCCGTTGAGTTCGAGTCTGAAATCGTAATGCAGTCGCGTGGCCGCATGTTTCTGCACGACGAAAGCCAGGCCCCGTTTTCTTTGCCTGGGCTTGCGTCCTTTCGGTTCCGGCGTCGTGCTGAAGTTGCGTTTTTGCCGATAGGCTTCGAGCGCCATGACCTGCCCTGATCAGGAATCGGCGAGCTTGCGGTAGGCGCTGAAGTGCCGCACCGCCTCCCGCTCGCGTCCCAGGGAATGATAGAGCAGCCCGAGGTTGTAATGGGCATCGCACAGCGTAGGATCGGCCGCAAGTGCCCGTTGGTAGAGCGCGATTGCTTCGTCCGTGTTCCCCTGATCCTCGTTGAACAAGGCGAAGTTGAACAAAAGGATTGGGTCATCGGCACAGTTCGCCTCGCCCGCGCGATAGACCGTTTGCGCTTCCTTGATGCGTCCTGCCGCGTGCAACAGGCGCCCCAGATTGGCGTACGCGCCGGCGTGCTCCGGGTCATCCTCGATGGCCTTACCGTAGGACAGGATGGCCGCCCCGGCATCGACGTCTTCCATGGCAAAGGCCTGCGCAAACCAGTCCACAAGGCGGGCGCGGCGGCTAGGGATTCGAAAGACAGGGCGCCCCCCGTCTCGGAAACTTCCAGTGCCAGCAGGTACTGGCCATCCTCGGCGCGCCACTGCGATCCCCGCTCCTCGACGACCACATCATGACCCACCGCACGGATGCGCAAGCCGGTCAACGGCAGCGATTCGGGCAGCTGCTGGCGCAAATGGCGCAGCGCGCTCCCCATTCGCCTCGAGGTCACCCCGGCGTCAGCCAGGACCTTTGCCATGCGCAGCACCACCAGATCGCGAAAGCTGAAAAGATACTCCCGGCGCGATCCGCGCGAGGGCGCGACAAAGCCCGTCCCGATGAGGCGCCTGATGGACGAAACGGGGATCCCCAAAATTTTCTGCGCCTGCTGAACCGTGTAGGTTGCTCGCATGCAGAAGGGGCCGTTAACCTTTCGCCGCCTTTGCCTTCGCGGGTTTGGCCGCGGCCGCCGCTTTCTTCGGGGGCTTGCGCTCGGCGGGTGGTCGTTTGGGCGCCCCCTTGCCCAGGCTCGCCCGCAGCGCTTCCATGAGATCGATTACCTGTGCGCCGCCTTTGCCCGCAGGGGCGGTCGGCGAGACGGAGATCTCCTTGCCGGAGATTTTCTTCTCGACGGCCGCTTCGATGCGCTTCTTGACGTCGTCTTCGTATGCCTTGGGATTGAATTCGTCGGCGGAGATCTGTTCGATCAGTTGCACGGCGAGTTTGAGTTCGGCCTCCTTCACCGGAGAGATCTGGATGTCGATCTCCGACATGGGCCGGACCTCATCCGCGTAGAGCAACTGCTGCATCATCAGTCCGTCGGCGACCGGCCGCAGTTGCACGAGATATTGTTTTCCGCGCGCAGCCCAGCGCGCGAGCGCGCAGCGGCCGGTCTTGCGCATGCCCTCGCTGAGCAAGGCATAAGGCTTGGCGCCGCCTTTGTCGGGCGCCAGGAAATAGGCCTTGTCGTAATAGATGGGGTCTATTTTTTCATCCGGCACGAACTCGGTGATTTCCACGGTGCCGGTCGCCTCTTCTTCCAGGGCCTTGAGTTCCTCGGTGCTGAAGGTGACGTATTGGTCCTTGGCGAATTCGTAGCCTTTGAGCATGTCTTCGCGCTCGACGACGACGTCTTCCTTGATGCAGAGGTATTGCTGCCGCAACCGCGAGCCGCAAGTCGCATGAATCAGGTTGAACGACACACTGGCTCGGGCCTGCGTGGCCGAATAGAGTTTGACCGGGATTGAAACCAGACCGAATGAAACAGTCAGAGATGCGATGGATCGGGCCGCCATGATGTCCTCACCGAATTGAACTGCACTTCGAAAAAAACAAACAACCGTTCAAACTTCCGCTTGCAAGCGGCACGCACGCCAGCATGGGCCATGCAGGGCATTAATGTGAAAAAACATTCTTCTGCAAACCCGAACTGTTGGACACCCAACCGCGGCAACTTATCCGCACGCACCGGGATATCCGCACGCCCTTGGCGAAAATTGCCTGATCCGTTCGGCAGGCGGCGCGGGATTGGAACAGGGGCAGCAGGGTGATCCATTCGGCGCCCGCGCCGCGGTGGAGGCGCCAGCAGCAGCCCTGAACGAGGGGCCACGAAGGGGGCGATGGGCCCCATACACCGGGGTGGGTGGGCGGATTTCATTGGTTTTGCCACTGATAACGGGCACCAATTGCAAAAAAAGGGCCCGCGAGGGCCCTGGATTTGCTGGCGGAGAGGGGGGGATTCGAACCCCCGTTAGGCTATTAACCTAAACACGCTTTCCAGGCGTGCGACTTAAACCACTCATCCACCTCTCCGCTTTATCCGGCATCACCAGACGTTGCGTGATTCATGACGTTGCATGATTCACGACGTTACATGGTTCGCGGAAGGCGCGAAGAATACTTGAGAGCCTCATTCAAGTCAAAGAAACAAGGGGTTCCATTTTCACGATCCGCACGATGTCGAGGGCGCATGACAGTAAGAGGCGGCGGCCGCCGCGTTGGCTTCATTTGCGTCGCGACGCGAGCCGCAGTCCGAACGGCGCACGAGGCCTGTCTCTTCCGGGCGACTCCGGAATCTAGAATTTGCTTACCGCGTGAGCGCTTTTGCGCAGGCGAACCCCAGATCATCCCGTGGTCGCGTGCGCGTTGTGACCCCGCAACGCCGATTGTACCGAACGGTGAACCAACTGCTGCAGCAACTATCTATCCAAGAGATCGCCATCCCCCCCAAGGTTGAGAACAATATGGATTCGCCAGTTCGTTCGATTCGGAACGAAACGCTGTTTGAGCCGGGCCGCAACTGCTGGCGCGTGGCTCACGCCGATCGCGTTGCCATGCTGATCGATGCAGAAAACTATTTCACTGCGTTCGCGAAGGCAGCGATGCGAGCGACCCATGCCATTACCATCCTGGGATGGGATTTCGACAGTCGCACGCCATTGTCATGCACACAGGAACGTGGCGCGCCTCCCGCCTTGCTGGGTGATTTCCTGAACTTTCTGGTCAAGCGCCGTCGCGGCCTGAATGTGTATGTGCTCGACTGGGACTATCCCATGGTGTTCGGGACCGATCGCGAGTTTCCGCCGCTCTATGGCCTCGGCTGGAAACCGCGGCGGCGTGTGCATTTTCGTTACGACAACACACACCCGGTCGCCAGTTCCCATCACCAGAAAGTAGTAGTCATCGATGACGCCGTAGCCTTCGCTGGCGGGCTGGATCTGACGAGCCGGCGCTGGGATACCTGTGCCCATCGCGCCGATGAACCGCGGCGCCTGGCCGATGGCAATCCCTATCCACCGTTTCATGATGCGATGCTGATGATGGACGGCGAAGCCGCGCGATCAATGGGCGAACTCGCCCGCGAGCGCTGGCGCAATGCCACCGGCGGGCAATTGCGCGCCGTAACGCCCAAGAGCGATCCGTGGCCGGAAGAGATTCGCCCCCATTTGACCAACGTGAATCTGGGCATCTCGCGCACGGTCCCGGTTACGGATACGCAAGCAGAAGTGCGCGAGGTCGAAGCACTTTATCTGGACATGATTGCGCGGGCCAAGCGCGATATCTATATAGAGAACCAGTATTTTACGGCGCAGCGGCTGGGCGACGCGCTGGAAGCCAGGCTGAAGGAACCGGACGGACCCGAAATAATTCTGGTCTTGCGCTTGTTGAGTCACGGCTGGCTCGAAGAGCACACCATGGAGGTGCTGCGCACCAGGCTCATCCAGCGCTTGAAAAAGGCCGACCGCTGGAACCGCTTCGGCGTGTACTACCCGCATGTGCCAAATCTCAAGGAAGGCACTTGCGTCGACATTCATTCCAAGATCATGGTGGTGGACGACGAGTGGTTGCGCGTTGGTTCGGCCAATCTGTGCAATCGCTCCATGGGAACCGATACCGAGTGTGATGTGACCGCGGAAGCGGGTGGCAACACCTCTATTGCGGCGGGCGTCAAGCTCTTCCGCCACGAACTGCTGGCCGAACACCTGGACGTGACAGTGGCGCAGGTCGAGCAGGCCGTCGCGCGCGAAGGCTCGCTCAAGGCAGCGATCGGTTCACTTCAGGGTAAAGAGCGCACGTTGCGCACGCTCGACAAAATGCCCGAGATTTCCGAGGCGGTCATAGGCATGGCCGCGCTCGCCGATCCGGAGCGGCCCGTTTCGCTGGACCAGTTGATCGGCGAGTTCGCACCCAACATGACGCCGGCTAAATCCGGCTTCCGGTGGAGCGTGCTGGTGGGCGCGGTCGTCGTGATTGCGGCCCTGGTGCTCGCGTGGCGTTATACCCCGCTGGCTGAATTTGCCACGCCCGAAAATATCATTGGCTGGGCGCATGACGTCGGCGGGCGGTGGTGGGCGCCTCTGCTGGTGATCGCGGCCTACACGCCGGCTTGCTTCGTGATGTTTCCGCGACCCCTCATCACGTTGTTCGCGGTCATTGCCTTCGGCACCGCGCTTGGCGTCGCGTACGCGCTCACCGGCATTCTGCTGGCGGCCGAGGTGACCTACCTGGCGGGACGCCTCATCGATCGCAATACGGTACGGCGCATAGCCGGGGACAAGCTGAATCGCGTCAGCGAGATCATGCGCTCGCGTGGTCTGCTGGCCGTAACGGCACTGCGCATAGTGCCCGTGGCGCCCTTCGCGGTCGGCGGTCTGGTGGCGGGTGCAATCCGCATCAACCTTTGGCACTTCACGTTCGGAACTGCGTTGGGGATGCTGCCGGGAACGCTGGTGACCATTCTGTTTGGCGATCAGATCGAAACGGCGTTGAGCGATCCCGGAACCATCAATTACTGGCCGATCGCCGGTGCGCTGCTCCTGATGGCGGCCGGAATCATCGTGGTTCGCAAATGGGTATTCGGTCCCAACTTCACCAAAACCGCAGCGCAGCACTAATGAGCGTACCTGGCATCTTGCTGAACGATTCCATGCGAATCGCGCCGGTTAAATCGCGATCGGGGCGAGGGGCGCTCGGAGCGTCCGCGCAGTCGGGGCGCTCAGAACTTAAACTTGCCTCCTACAATATTCATCTTTGTATTGGCCGCGACGGGGAGTTCAGCCCCCATCGCATCGCGTCGGTCATCGACGAACTCGATGCCGACGTCGTGGCCCTGCAGGAAGTGTCGCTCGGCACACCGGGTTTCAACATGCTCGAATATCTGAGCTCCGCCTGTGCGATGACGCCTATCGCCGGACCGACTCTGGTAACGGCCTCCGGCGAGTATGGCAATGCAATTCTTACGCGCCTGGCCCATGATGACATCCACCGCTGGAACATCAGTGTGGCCAGGCGCGAACCGCGCGGTGCCATCGAGATACGCGTGCATCAGGAGGGCCACACGGTGCGCGTGATCGCCACGCATCTGGGTCTGCGTCCTGCCGAGCGCCGCCAGCAGATTCAGGATTTGCTCAAGATCGTCGAGAAGGACAATCGTTATCCCATCGTGCTGCTCGGCGACGTCAATGAATGGTTTCTATGGGGCAGACCGCTGCGCTGGATGCACCGGCATTTCAAGCGCACGCCCGCATTGGCCACGTTCCCGGCAGGCCGCCCGTTGTTCGCGCTGGACCGGATCTGGGTGGAACCAAATCAGATTCTGCAACGCATGGCGGTGCATACGAGCCACACGGCGCGCATCGCCTCCGACCATTTGCCGATCGTAGCCACCCTCGATCTGGGCGCCCTTGCGCAGGCGCCGAGGGCGCGGCCGGCAACGGCCGCCCGGGCGACAGGGTAGCCCGCGCTCATGGGCGCGACCGGCCGTTGCTCGTTACGGCACATGCTGCTCGCTGCCCGGGACGGGCGCGCCGCCACCGCGTTATTGCTGGCCGCGATTCGTGCGTCAGATGCCATGCGGCCAATGTACATTTCTTCAACCAGGAGGTCTTACCCCGATGGACGAGCAACCCGCGGCGCTAGCTGATCGCAGTGCCGATGCAAAGCAGACACAGCGTATCTCGGCTGTCTGGCCCGGTCGGCCTTACCCGCGCGGCGCGCACTGGGACGGCGAGGGCGTCAATTTCGCGTTGTTTTCCGAGAACGCCGAGAAAATCGAACTTTGCCTGTTCGATGCCACGGGCCAGCACGAACTGCAGCGCATTACGCTGAAGGAACGCACCGACGAGGTCTGGCATTGTTATCTGCCCGAAGCGCGACCCGGCATGCTGTACGGGTATCGCGTGCATGGCCCGTATGAGCCCGAGAGCGGCCACCGCTTCAATCCTAACAAGTTGCTGCTCGATCCGTACGCACGCAACATCACCGGTTTCCCACGCTGGAGCGACGCGCATTTCGGCTATACCATCGGCGACCCGGCCGAGGATCTGTCATTCGATGCGCGTGACAATGCGGCCGGCATGCCAAAATGCAAGGTGATAGACGGTGCCTTCAGCTGGGGCGATGATCGCCGGCCCGACATAGCGTGGAACGACATGGTGATATACGAAACACACGTTGGCGGATTCACCCGCCGCCATCCGGGCGTGCCGGAGGCGCTGCGGGGCACATTTGCCGGGATGACCTGCCCGCCCGTCATCGATCACTTGCGCCGGCTGGGGGTGACCACCATAGAGCTCATGCCGGTACACGCCTTCGTCGACGATCGCCAGTTGATCGAGCGCGGGCTGAGCAATTACTGGGGCTATAACACCATCGGATTTTTCGCTCCGGACAAGCGGTACTGTGCCTCGGGCAAGGTGGCGGAGTTCAAGACCATGGTCAAGGCATTGCATAGCGCGGGAATGGAGGTCATTCTCGACGTGGTCTATAACCATACCGCCGAGGGCAACCAGTGCGGGCCGACCCTGTGTTTCCGCGGCGTCGACAATGCGTCCTATTACCGCCTGGTCGCGGACAACAAGCGTTACTATCAGGACTACACCGGCTGCGGCAACACGCTCGACATGCAGCACCCTCGCGTGCTCCAGCTCATCATGGATTCGCTTCGCTACTGGGTCACCGAAATGCATGTCGACGGGTTCCGATTCGACCTGGCGGCAGCGCTGGCGCGCGAGCTGCACGAAGTCGACCGGCTGGGCGCGTTTTTCGACATTCTGCGCCAGGATCCCGTGCTCTCGCAGGTGAAGCTGATCGCCGAACCGTGGGATCTCGGAGAAGGCGGTTATCAGGTAGGCAATTTTCCCGTGGGGTGGGCCGAGTGGAACGACAAGTATCGCGACACCATGCGCGGCTATTGGAAAGGCGATGGCGGGGTGATCGGCGATTTCGCGCGCCGGCTGACGGGTTCGAGCGATCTGTACGGCAGCAGCGGCCGCAGTCCGTGCGCAAGCATCAATTTCGTGACGGCGCACGACGGCTTTTGCCTGCATGACCTGGTGTCGTACAACGACAAGCACAATGAAGCCAACGGCGAGGAGAACCGAGACGGCAGCAATAACAACATTTCGTGGAATTGCGGCGCGGAAGGCCCCACCGACGACGCTGCGATCAATGCGCTTCGCGAACGTCAGAAACGCAATCTGCTCGCCACGGTGCTGCTCTCGCAAGGCGTGCCGATGCTGCTGGCGGGCGACGAGATGGGCCGTACCCAGGGCGGCAACAACAACGCTTACTGCCAGGACAACGAGATTTCGTGGACGGACTGGAATCTCGCCCCGGCGCAGCGCCAGCTGCTGGAGTTCACCACGCGGATGATCGCGACGCGGCGCGACCATCCGATATTCCGGCGCCGCGGATTCTTTCTCGGCCAGCAGATGGAGGAGGGCGGCGGCAAGGACATCGTATGGCTCAAGCCCGATGGCAATGAAATGACCGACCAGGAATGGATGACGGACTTCGCGCGCTGTCTCGGGGTATTCCTGGCCGGGGAATCGGTACGCGAAACGGACAGACGCGGCGAACCATTGCGCGACGCCAGTTTCCTGCTGCTGTTCAATGCCCATCACGATACGGTCCCGTTTCGGTTGCCTGGTGCCGGCGCGGCCCAGTGGTTCGCCCAGATCGACACGGCATTCGATACCGGGCGGCCGCAAACGGGCACCATCGCCGGCGGCGAGAATTATCCCCTGCAGGGGCGCTCGCTGGCCTTGTTGCGTCAACTCGGCGCCACGACGTGAAGCGTCACCATCACATGCCGTTCGGCGCGGAGTTCGACGGCCACGGGGCCGTGCGCTTCAAGCTGTGGGCGCCGGGCGCCTCAGAGGTACGGCTCGATCTGGCCCATCGACACGGACAGATGGGTACGGTGATGCGGTCCACGGGTGAGGGTTGGTTTGCGTTGACGCTCGAGGGCGTCGAGCATGGCGCGCGCTACTCTTTTCGCATCGACGACCGCATCAACGTGCCGGATCCGGCCTCGCGCTTCAATCCGCAGGATGTGCACGGCGCCAGCGAAATCATCGATCCCCATGCTTTCGAGTGGCCGGATGCGCACTGGGAAGGCCGGCGCTGGGAAGAGGCCGTCATCTACGAGTTGCATATCGGCACGTTCACGCCCGCGGGGACTTTCAATGCTGCCATCGAGCGGCTCGACTATCTGGTCAGGCTCGGCGTGACTGCGATAGAGATCATGCCGGTGGCGGATTTTCCGGGCAAACGCAATTGGGGCTACGACGGCGTGCTGCCGTTTGCACCGGATGCCACTTACGGCTCACCGCAGGATCTGAAGTCCCTCGTGGCCGCGGCGCATGCGCGCGGACTCATGGTGCTGCTGGACGTGGTGTACAACCACTTCGGGCCGGAGGGCAATTATCTGCACGTCTACGCGCCGCAGTTCTTCAATCCCGCCCATGCCACCCCCTGGGGCGCGGCCATCAATTTCGACGGCGAGCGCTCTCGCGTGGTGCGCGATTTTTTTATCCACAACGCCCTGTACTGGCTCGACGAGTACAACTTCGACGGGCTGCGGCTGGATGCGGTGCACGCCATCGCCGACGATTCGCGGCCCGACATCGTCGATGAGATTGCGACCGCCGTGCGCAATGGCCCGGGCCTTTACCGCCCGGTACACATAGTGCTGGAGAACGATCGCAACGAAGCCAGGCGCCTGGTGCAGGATCGGGGCAAACCCCGCTACGCCACGGCGCAGTGGAATGACGACAGCCATCACGCGCTGCACGTGCTGGCCACCGGCGAACGCGACGGGTATTACCGCGACTATGCGCAGCAGCCCCTGTGGTGGCTGGGCCGCACGCTGGCCCAGGGCTTTGGCTACCAGGGGGAGGCTTCGATTCATCGCGACGGGCAGTTGCGCGGGGAACCTTCCGCGGAACTGCCGGCGACCGCGTTCGTGAATTTCATGCAGAACCACGACCAGATCGGCAACCGCGCGCTCGGCGAGCGGCTGGGGGCGATTGCGCCTGCGCCGGTGGTGCGCCTGGAGGCCATTTGCCTGTTGCTCGCGCCCTCGATTCCGTTGCTGTTCATGGGCGAGGAATTTGCAGCCTCGACGCCGTTCCTGTTCTTTTGCGATTTCGGCCCCGACCTGGCCGAGAAAGTCGTGGCTGGCCGACGCGAGGAATTTGCGGCCTTCGAACGATTCAGCACGCCGCAGGCGCAGGCGGCGATTCCCGACCCCGGCGCAGAGCAGACCTTCCAGGCATCGAAGCTGCGCTGGAGCGAATTGGTGCAGCCCCTTCATGGCGAATGGCATACGCTCTACAGCCATCTGCTGGAACTGCGTCGCAAACGCATCGTTCCGCATCTGGCCGGCGACTTGCGCGAGGCGCGTTTCGCCGTGGACGACACCGGATTGACCGTCGACTGGATGCTCGGCAGCGGCGCGCGTTTGCATCTGCGCGCCAATTTTTCCGATGAGCCGTGGACCAATATGCCCTTGGCGCCGGGCGAGCTGATTTTCGGCGAGGCCGGTTCCGCGCTGCCGGCCTGGTCGGCGTTGTGGACGCTGGAGCCCGTACGCGCCTGACGCAACGCCTTCAGGCACGGTTAGTTACATGCCTTGCTTCAGTTGCTCGAGGATCGCCGGATTCTCCAACGTGGAGATATCCTGCGTGATTTGTTCGCCCTTGGCGATGGAGCGCAACAGGCGTCGCATGATCTTGCCCGAACGCGTCTTCGGCAGGTTGTCGCCAAAACGAATGTCCTTGGGTTTTGCGATGGGTCCGATCTCCTTGCCGACCCAGTCGCGCAGTTCTTGCGCCATGCGCTTGGCCTCGTCGCCGGTCGGGCGCGGTCCCTTGGTGACCACGAACGCGACAACGGCTTCGCCGGTGAGATCATCCGGCCGACCTACCACGGCAGCTTCGGCGACCAACCGGGTATTGGACACCAGCGCGGACTCGATCTCCATGGTGCCGAGCCGGTGGCCTGACACATTGAGCACGTCGTCTATGCGACCCATGATCCAGAAATAACCGTCACGGTCGCAGTGAGCGCCGTCTCCCGCGAGGTAATACTTGCCCTTGAAGTCCTCCGGGTAGTACGTTTTCTTGAAGCGCTCGGGATCGCCCCAGATGTTGCGGATCATCGCGGGCCACGGCTTCTTGATCACCAGAATGCCGCCCTTGCCTTTCTCAACGTCCTGTCCCGTCTCATCGACGATGGCCGCAATGATGCCGGGCAAAGGCAGGGTGCAGGAACCCGGCTTGAGCGGCGTGGCGCCTGGCAGCGGCGTGATCATGTGCGAACCGGTTTCGGTTTGCCACCAGGTATCGACGATGGGACAACGGCCGCCTCCGACCGTGTTGAAATACCACATCCAGGCTTCCGGATTGATCGGTTCGCCCACGGAACCCAGCAGGCGCAGGCTGTCGAGGTTGTATTTTTTCGGCAGTTCTCCTCCGGCCTTGATCAGAGAGCGAATGGCTGTCGGGGCGGTGTAGAAAACAGTCACCGCGTGATCCTGAATGATTTTCCAGAAGCGGCCCGCGTCCGGGTAAGTCGGCACGCCCTCGAATATGACCTCGGTGGCGCCGATGGCAAGCGGGCCGTAAGTGATGTAGGTATGGCCCGTGACCCAACCCACATCCGCCGTGCACCAGAATACGTCCGCGGGCTTGGCATCGAAGGTCCATTTCATCGTCAGCATGGCCATCAGCAGATAGCCTGCACTCGAATGCTGAACGCCTTTTGGCTTGCCGGTCGAACCGGAGGTATAGAGGATGAACAGCGGATGCTCGGCGCCGACCCAAACCGGCTCGCAGACGTCGGGCTGGTTCTGCACCAGATCCTGCCACCAGATATCGCGCGGCGCCTGCAAGGGAGTCGTGCTTCCCGTGCGCTTGTAAACCACGACTTGTTTGATGGACTCGCACCCGCCCATGCCGAGTGCCTGATCGATCACGGCCTTGAGCGCGATTTCCTTGCCGCCGCGCATCTGGCCGTCGGCAGTGATCACCGCCGTCGCGCCCGCATCGATGATGCGTTCCTGCAGGCTCTTGGCCGAGAACCCGCCGAACACGACCGAATGCGTAGCGCCGAGGCGCGCACAGGCCTGCATTGCGATGACGGCTTCGATCGACATCGGCATGTAGATGATCACGCGCTCGCCGGTGCGCACGCCGATGGATTTCAGGCCGTTGGCGAACTGGCAAACGCGGTGATAAAGCTGCTTGTACGTAATTTTGGTGACGGTGCCGTCATCGGCTTCGAAGATGATCGCGATCTTGTTGGGCTGATTGTTCAGGTGCCGGTCCAGGCAGTTGTAGGAAACGTTCAGTTCGCCGTCGCCGAACCATTGGAAGAACGGCGCGTTGCTGTCGTCGAGTACCTTTGCAAACGGCTTGTGCCAAAGGAGGTTTTCCCGGGCAAGGCGGGCCCAGAAGCCTGTGTAATCCTTCTCCGCTTCGGCACACAGGGCCTGGTACGCAGGCATGCCGGAAACGTTGGCCTGCTTGATGAAATCCGCGGCTGGCGGGAATACCCGGTTTTCGTGCAGAACGGATTCGATCGTGCTCATTGCGCCTCCCCGTTAATTCTGCTGTTCGGCTCGAGATGGAATTTTGCGTTTCATTATAGCGAGAACTCGCGCGGGGCACCCCGGGCGGTGCCGCCACCAATTTGCGGTGGTGTAGAATCCGCGCTCCCGAAACTCTACCGTTGCTGAAAATGTTGGATTCGCGCAGCTTCAAGTCGCCACGCATTCTGGGTGGCTTCATTTTCTGGAGTCGGTGGCTGCAAGCACCGCTGTACGTGGGATTGATCGTCGCGCAGACGGTGTACGTGTATCACTTCATGGTTGAACTCAAGCACCTGGTGATGGGCGTGCAGGGCATGTCGGAAACCGACATCATGCTGCTCGTGCTCGGCCTGATCGACGTGGTCATGATTGCGAATCTGCTGATCATGGTCATCGTCGGCGGATATGAGACCTTCGTGTCGAGATTGAACCTGAAGGAACATCCCGATGAGCCCGAATGGCTGTCTCACGTCAACGCCGGCGTGCTCAAAGTCAAGCTCGCCATGGCGCTCATCGGCATTTCGTCGATCCACCTGCTCAAGACGTTCATCAATGCGCCGCACATGACCGAACAGACCATCAAATGGCAGGTGGTAATTCACCTCACATTCGTGATCTCCGCACTGGTCATGGCGTATACTGATCGTATCGCGACGGCGCAGCGCGCCGCTCACTGAATCCCCCGCTTCCCGCCCATCGCACCATGACCGTTATCCGCCAGGAAGATCTGATCGACAGCGTTGCCGACGCCCTGCAATATATTTCCTATTACCATCCGATGGACTACATCGATGCGCTCGCAGAGGCATACCGGATGGAAGAGTCCCCGGCGGCGCGCGATGCCATCGCGCAGATCCTGACGAACTCCAGAATGTGTGCCGAAGGCAAGCGGCCGATCTGTCAGGATACGGGCATCGTGGTGGCGTTCGTGCGCATTGGCATGGACGTGCGCTGGGAAGGCGCGACCATGGGCGTTGCCGAGATGGTCAACGAAGGCGTGCGCCGCGCCTACCTGCATCCGGATAACAAATTACGGGCGTCGATCCTCGCCGACCCCGCGGGCAGCCGCACGAATACCCGCGACAACACGCCTGCCGTTATTCACATGGAAGTCGTTCCGGGCAGCACCGTGGATGTGCAGATCGCGGCCAAGGGTGGAGGATCGGAAAATAAATCCAAATTCGTGATGCTCAATCCCTCGGACAGCATCGTCGACTGGGTCATGAAGACGGTGCCGACGATGGGCGCGGGCTGGTGTCCGCCGGGCATGCTGGGGATCGGCATTGGCGGCTCCGCGGAAAAGGCCATGGTGCTGGCCAAGGAGGCGCTGATGGCGCCGATCGACATGCACGAACTCAAACGACGCGGCCCGAAGAACCGCATCGAGGAGTTGCGGGTCGAAATCTGCGACAAGGTCAACGCGCTGGGCATCGGTGCGCAAGGCCTGGGCGGCTTGACCACGGTGCTCGATGTCAAGATTCTGGATTACCCGACCCACGCGGCATCGCTGCCGATTGCCATGATTCCAAATTGCGCCGCCACACGGCATGCGCATTTCACGCTGGATGGCCAGGGTGCCGCGCGCCTCGAGCCCCCGAGCCTCGCCCGCTGGCCGGATGTGCGCTGGTCGCCCTCGCCATCGTCGCGTCGCGTCGATCTGGACACGCTCACGCGCGAAGACGTTGCCGGCTGGAAGCCCGGGGAGACGCTGTTGCTCAACGGTAAACTGCTGACCGGCCGGGATGCGGCCCACAAGCGTATCCAGGATCTTCTGGACAAAGGTCAGGGGCTGCCGGACGGCGTAGATTTCAGGAACCGCTTCATCTATTACGTGGGGCCGGTGGATGCGGTCAGGGATGAAGTGGTCGGCCCCGCGGGACCGACGACGGCGACGCGCATGGACAAGTTCACCGAAACCATGCTTGCGAAAACCGGGCTGCTGGGCATGGTCGGCAAGGCCGAGCGCGGCCCGGCGGCAATCGAGGCGATCCGCAAGCACAGGGCGGTGTATTTGATGGCGGTCGGCGGCGCGGCCTACCTTGTATCGAAGGCGATCAAGTCTTCGCGCGTGGTGGCTTTTGCCGATCTCGGCATGGAAGCAATTTACGAATTTGAAGTCAAAGACATGCCGGTCACGGTCGCGGTGGATGTCAAGGGCACGTCGGTGCATGTGACCGGACCGCGGGAATGGCAGTCCAGGATCGGCAAGATACCGGTGGCGGTCGCCTAGTGAACGGTCGGTGAACAGTGAACGGCAAATGGTAAACGGTGAACGGTAAACAGCGAAGGATGAAGGGTGAACGGTGAACGAGAGACGGGTGGATGAGTGAGGGTTTTCTCCTCGACCCTCGTCCCTCGCCCCTCATCCCCAGATTTTCAATGGCGGGCCTCCCCGCATTGCATGGTAGTGAAACTGGTCAGGTCCGGAAGGAAGCAGCCACAGCTATTTTCTGCAAGTGCCGGGGGTAAGGCTCGCCACCTATTCGGTGGCGCCGCGACAAACGGCAGGTCGCGGCGCGCAGCGCGTAACATGGATCGAGGCAAGGCGGCAGACTGAAATGACTATGGCGGAAAATCGAGGCTCGACGTGACGCTTGCGCTGGCACGCAAATACCGCCCCCGGGGTTTCGCCGAACTGGTCGGCCAGGAGCATGTCGTGCGGGCCCTCAGCAACGCGCTTGACGCAGCAGCGACTGCACCACGCCTATTTGCTGACCGGGACACGCGGCGTGGGCAAGACCACGCTGGCGAGAATCATCGCCAAGGCGCTCAACTGCGAAACTGGCATCACTGCCACGCCGTGCGGCACCTGCAAGGCATGCGTGGAAATCGACGGCGGGCGCTTCGTCGATCTGATCGAGCTCGATGCCGCGTCCAATACCCAGGTCGACAACATGCGCGAACTGCTGGAAGGCGCGCTGTACGCGCCCGGCAGCGGGCGCTTCAAGGTCTACATCATCGACGAAGTGCATATGCTGTCGCGATCGGCGTTCAATGCGATGCTCAAAACCCTCGAGGAGCCGCCGGCGCACGTCAAGTTCATTCTCGCCACCACCGATCCGCAGAAAATTCCAGTAACCGTTTTGTCGCGCTGCCTGCAGTTCAACCTCAAACAGATCCCGTTGTCCCAGATTCGCGGCCAGCTCGAGAACGTTCTCGGCCGGGAAAACGTGCCGTTCGAGGCGAGCGCGCTGGTTTTGCTGGCGCGCGCGGCCGACGGCAGCATGCGCGATGCGCTCTCACTGCTCGACCAGGCCATCGCCCATGGTGCCGGCAAAGTGGAGGACGCTTCGGTGCGGGAAATGTTGGGCGCGGTGGATCGCGGTTATTTATTTGAAGTTCTGGACGCGCTGGGTCGCGGCGACGGGCCCGGGCTGCTGGCGCAAGCCGACCGCATGGCGGCGCGCAGTTTGTCGCTGGAAACCGCGCTGCAGGATCTGGCCAGTCTGCTACACAGAATCGCCTTGGCCCAGACGGTTCCGAACGCGTTGGGCGATGATGAACCCGAACGCGACCGTGTCATCGCGCTCGGTCGCCAGTTCAAGGAAGACGACGTGCAATTGCTTTACCAGATCGCCATTCACGGCCGACGCGACCTTGGCCTTGCACCGGATGAGTTTGCGGGATTCACCATGACGCTGATGCGCATGCTGGCGTTCGTGCCGGTGGAACCAGATGACGCGCGCAATGCTCCGGGAGCGCCCGGTGCGCGCGCGGAAGTCACCCAGAATGCCGCGCGGGCCACCGCGGCAGCGTCTCCAGTCAGCGCCGAAGCGCCCCGCGCGGCAGATGCGCCCGGCGAGAAGCCCGGCATGGCGCCTGCGACGACAAAACAGCCGGCGGGCGCTACGCAGCCCATCGAAGCCGAGCTGGCGGACTGGAGAAACCTGGTAGGACGCATCAAGGTCGGCGGCATGGCGCGCATGCTGGGCGATAATTGCGAATTCCAGACATTGCAAGGCGATAATCTGGAGTTGCTCGTGCCCGAGGCGCACAAACACCTGCTGGAAAAAACCTATACCGAGAAACTGCAGGCGGCGTTGGGGGATTATTTCGGCCGCAAGCTGCGGCTTCGAATTTCGATCGGCGGCACCGGCAAGACGCCGGCGGAAATTGCAAACCAGGAACGGCAGGCAAAACTGGCGCATGCCATTCAGTCCATCGACACGGATCCCTTCGTGCGAGAACTGGTCGAAAGCTTCGATGCCAGAGTCAAGGATACTTCGATCAAACCGGTTCAGTAAGGAATACACAGATGATGAAAGGTCAGCTCGCGGGCCTCATGAAACAGGCCCAGCAAATGCAGGAGAACCTGAAGAAGGCGCAGGAGGAAATTGCCGCGATGGAAGTCGAGGGCCAGGCCGGCGCGGGTATGGTGAAGGTCACGATGACGGGTCGGCACGACGTCAAACGCGTGAGCATCGACCCGAGCCTCATGGGCGACGACAAGGATATGCTCGAGGATCTCATTGCCGCCGCAGTCAATGACGCCGTGCGCCGCGTGGAAACCGTCACGCAGGAAAAAATGGCGGGGCTCGGCTCCGGACTCGGTCTGCCCCCCGGCATGAAACTGCCGTTTTAGAAGAGAGTGAACGGTGAACAGGAAACGGTGAACGCATCGCGTTCTGGTCGTTTGCCAATCACTGATCGGCGTTCACCCCTCAATGAAAACCCCCTCGACCCTCGAAGAGCTGATCGATGCCTTGCGCTGCCTGCCCGGCGTCGGGCCGAAATCGGCGCAGCGCATGGCGTTTCATCTCTTGCAGCGCGACCATCCCGGCGCGCAGCGGCTCGGCCGCGCACTCGACCAGGCGCTTGCCCGGGTGCGGCATTGCGAACGCTGCAATAACTTTACAGAGCAGCCGGTGTGCGATCTGTGCAGTTCGACGCGGCGCGATCAGACCTCTCTCTGTGTCGTGGAATCGCCCGCGGATTTGCTGATGATGGAACAGGCGCAGGTTTATGATGGCATGTACTTCGTATTAATGGGCCGGCTGTCGCCCCTCGATGGCATCGGACCGAAGGAAATTCATCTGGATCGCCTGGTCAAGCGGGCACTCGATGGCCTCGTCAAGGAAACCATTCTGGCAACGAATTTCACCGTGGAAGGCGAAGCAACGGCGCATTATGTCGGCGAATTGCTGCATGCGCGCGGCATGAAGGTATCGCGCATCGCCCGCGGCCTGCCCGTGGGCGGAGAACTCGAACACGTCGACAGCGGCACCCTGGCGCAGGCGATGATTGAACGGAGACCCGCCTGATGGCAACCGGTTCCACGCCTGACGGGGGCAAACGGCGTTCTTCTTCGCGGCGCACGCCCAAGAGTACCCCGGCCGTCGCGAAGGGATCGCGCAGGCCGACACGGCCGCCGGCCAAGCGTACACCGCCTGCCGCGCCAACGGCCGCGAGCGCATCGCCCACCGATCGCTCCCAGAAATTGCAGAAGGTCCTGGCGCAATCGGGTCTGGGTTCCAGGCGTGCGATGGAAGAAGTCATCAAGTCCGGCAAGGTCAAGGTCAACGGCGAGCCCGCCACGCTGGGCATGCGCGTGACCACGGCGGACATGATTCAAGTCGGACGCCGCCAGATCAAGTTCAAAGTCACTTCGCGCCTGCCGCGGGTCATTGTTTATCACAAGATCGACGGCGAAATCGTGAGTCGCAACGATCCGCAGGGCCGGCGCAGCGTTTTCGAGAAACTGCCGGCGATACGCAGCGCAAAATGGCTGGCGGTGGGCCGGCTCGATTTCAACACCGGCGGATTGCTTATTTTCACCACGTCCGGCGAGCTCGCCAACCGCCTGATGCATCCTCGCTTCGAGGTGGAGCGTGAATATGCGGTTCGCCTGTTCGGCACCCTGTCGCCCGTTCATCTGCAGGAACTCAAGACGGGGGTGCGCCTTTCCGATGGAGCGGCTAAATTCGAGCTGATCGAGGACAAGGGGGGAGAGGGCCGCAATCGCTGGTACCGTGTGGTCCTCAAGGAAGGCCGCAATCGCATCGTACGGCGTATGTTCGAGGCCCTGGGATTGCAGGTCAGCCGGTTGATGCGCGTGCGCTTCGGCATCGTGACATTGCCGCCGAGACTCAAGCGCGGCAACTGGATCGAACTCAAGGAAGCCGAAATCGTGGAATTGCTGGAGTGGGCCGGCAGTTCGCCCGAAGCACTCGACGACGAGCTCAGCGCACCAGATCCTGCGCCGTCAGCAGAAACACAAAGCCGTCACCGCCCGAGGTCTCGAGCCAGGTAAACGCGAGATCGGGGAACGCCTGTTCCAGGGCGTCGCGATTGTGGCCGATTTCTACAATCAAGATCCCGTCTTCGTTCAGATGGGAACCCGCCTGCGCGAGCAGGCGGCGCACGATCTCCAACCCGTCCGCGCCGCCCGCAAGGGCCATGGGCGGTTCGGCGCGGTATTCGCGCGGAAGCAAGTCCATCGACGCGCGGTTCACGTAAGGCGGATTGCAAACTATCACGTCGTAACGCGCGGTCACGCCCGCAAACAAGTCGCCGCGAATGAGATGCACCCGGTCGATGAGTTCATACTCCGCCACGTTGCGTTCGGCGACGCCGAGGGCGTCAGCCGACAGTTCGGTGGCATCGACCTGCGCGTCGGGAAAAGCCAGTGCCAGCAGGATCGCCAGGCAGCCGGAGCCCGTGCACAAGTCGAGCGCCCGGGTGACGCACTGGTCGTCGCGTATCCAGGGTTGCAGCCCGTCGCGCAGCAGTTCCGCGATGAACGAGCGCGGCACGATTGCGCGCTCGTCGATGTAGAAGCGGAACGCTCCGAGCCAGGCTTCGCGGGTCAGATACGCGGCCGGGAGGCGTTCGTCGATGCGCCGGCGCACGATGCTTTCCAGTTTGTCCAGTTCGGCGCCGCTGAGGCGCCGCGCGAGAACGCCGTCCAGATCATCGAGCGGCAAACGCAACGTGTGCAGCAACAGATAGGCCGCTTCGTCGTGCGCATCATGGCTGCCGTGGCCGAAATGCAACTCGGCCAGTGCGAACCGGCGAACGGTTGCTTCCAGCCACTCGCCGGCGCTCAGCGATGGGTTGCGCGTATCAGCGGCCATCCAGGATGTTGGCGAGCGCCAGTCGGTAAATGCGAGACAGCGCTTCGAGATCGTCCAGGCCGATGTGCTCGTTCAGTTTATGGATCGAAGCATTGATCGGACCCAGTTCGACGACTTCGCGGCAGATCTGCGCGATGAAACGGCCATCGGAAGTGCCACCACTGGTTGACAGTTCGGGCGTGCGCCCGGTCACCGTATTGACGGCGCGCGACAGACTCTCGACGAGTTTACCTCTGGGGGTCAGGAAGGGCTGGCCGGAAAGCCACCAATCGAGGGTGTATTCGACACCATGGCGGTCCAGCACTTCGTGCACGCGGGTCTTGAGCGATTCCGTGGTGCTGGCCGTGGAAAAGCGGAAATTGAAAGACGCGCGCAGTTCGCCGGGAATCACATTGTTGGCACCGGTGCCGGCGGCGATGTTCGATATCTGCCAGGTGGTAGGCGGAAAGTACTCGTTGCCGTCATCCCAATGGACCGCGGAAAGCTCGGCCAGCGCCGGCGCGAATTCGTGCACGGGATTGCGCGACAGGTGCGGATAGGCGATATGGCCCTGAATGCCGCGCACCAGCAACTCGCCCGAAAGCGAGCCGCGGCGGCCATTTTTCATGGTGTCACCGAGCAATGCCACCGACGAGGGTTCGCCGATGATGCAGTAGTCGAGCGCTTCCCCGCGCGCGCGCAACGCCTCGACGACTTTGACGGTGCCGTTGACGGCGATGCCTTCTTCATCGGAGGTGATCAGCAGCGCGATCGAGCCCGGATGTGCGGGATGTTCGGTCAGAAACCCTTCGACGGCCGTGACGAATGCCGCGATCGACGACTTCATGTCGGCGGCGCCGCGTCCATAAAGGACGCCCTCACGCACGGTCGGCAGGAAGGGATCGGAGTGCCACTGGCTCAATGGGCCGGTGGGCACCACGTCCGTGTGACCGGCGAAACACACGAGCGGCCTGCTGCTGCCGCGGCGGGCCCATAGGTTATCAACGTCGCCGAAACGCATTCTTTCGATGGTGAAACCAAGCCCCGCCAGACGCTGTGCCAGCAAGTCCTGGCAGCCGCCGTCGTTGGGTGTAATGGAAATGCGCGAGATCAGTTCGCGCGCCAGGTCGAATGTCGCAGAAGTCATCGGGTCAGCGGCCGGCCGCATGCCGGCGCGAATGCTATCGGAGCTGGATCAGCTCTTTTCCTCGTCCACATTGAGCTTGATTTCGTTGAAAGAATAGCCGCCACCGGGCTTGACCATCACGCGTCCAGTCGGACTTTCTCCCAGCTTGCCGGCGGCCTTCTGTTCGAAGTTGTTGATCAGCCACGACAGGTTGGTCGAGGAATCCGAGTTTTTCAGCGCCTCGTCCTTGGCAACCGTGCCGGCCATGTACAGCTCGAACAGTGCCTGCTCGAAGGTTTTCGAGCCGGGCGAGAGGCTCTGCTCCATGGCTTCGCGTATCTGGTCGATCTCGCCCTTCTTGATGAGTTCCGCAATGTGCTTGGTATTGAGCATGACCTCCACGGCCGCGACCAGCGAGCCGTCGTTGGCCTTGACCAGGCGCTGTGAAATGATTGCGCGCAGGCTGATAGACAGGTCGGACAGCAGCGAAGTACGGGCATCGTACGGAAAGAAATTGATGATGCGGTTCAATGCGTGATAGCTGTTGTTGGCATGCAAGGTCGAGATGCACAAATGTCCGGTCTGGGCATACAGCAGCGCATGCTGCAGCGTTTCGCGGTCACGGATTTCACCGATCATCATCAGGTCGGGCGCTTCGCGCATGGCGTTCACCAGCGCATTTTCGTAGTTGCGCGTATCGGTGCCGACTTCGCGCTGGTTTATCACGCATTTGTCGTTGCGGAACACAAACTCCATCGGATCCTCGATGGTCAGGATGTGACCCGGCTTCTGGGCGTTGCGATGCTCGATCATGGCCGCCAGGGTGGTGGACTTTCCCGACCCGGTCGATCCCACTACGACGACGAAGCCGCGTTTTTCGACAATCAGTTCCTTGAGGATGGGCGGCAGCTTGAGCTTGTCGATGCCCACGGTGCCGCTTTTGAGGAAGCGAATGACCATGGCGACATGGCCGCGCTGGCGGAAGACATTGACGCGGAAGCGGCCGATATCGGGGACCACCTGCGCGAAGTTCATCTCCATGGTTTCCTCGAACTCGCGGATTTGCTTGTCGCTCATGATTTCATAAGCGATTTTGCGCGATGTCTCGGGATCGATGATCTGCTGATTGACCGGCATGATGATGCCGAGAATCTTGATCGATACCGGCGCGCCGGCCGAGATGAACAGGTCGGACGCCTGCTTTTCTGCCATCAGTTTGAATAACGGTGTCAGAAACATGTTGACCTCGAGGGGTTAGGAAAGCCGTGAGAAAACCACGTGACGATCGTGACGGAATGACGTGACGGTCGTGACGGTCGGGAATTGCCGTTACGAGGAATCGGGAAGGGATTCCTCACGCTAATTCCCGTGCGATCGATCTGCCCGGTATCACGACAACGTACGGCACCGCGTTCGTTACGACCGGTGCTTCAGTCACGACCGTCACGGACCGTCACGATCTTCACGGGTCATCAAATGCCACGCAGTAATTCGTTGATGCTGGTCTTGGCGCGGGTTTTCGCGTCCACCTGTTTGACGATCACCGCGCAATAAAGGCTGTATTTGCCGTCGGCGGCGGGCAGGTTGCCGGATACCACCACCGAGCCGGGCGGAATTCTGCCGTACAACACTTCGCCGGTTTCGCGGTTATAGATGCGTGTGCTCTGTCCGATATAGACGCCCATCGAGATGACCGAGCCTTCTCCGACTACGACGCCTTCGACGACTTCCGAGCGTGCGCCGATAAAACAGTTGTCTTCGATGATGGTCGGATTGGCCTGCACCGGCTCCAGCACGCCGCCGATGCCGACACCGCCCGACAAATGCACGTTCTTGCCGATCTGCGCGCAGGAGCCCACCGTGGCCCAGGTGTCTACCATGGTGCTTTCATCCACGTAGGCGCCGATGTTGACGAAGGAGGGCATCAGCACCACATTCCTGGCGATGAACGAACCCCGGCGTACCACGGCGTTGGGCACCACGCGAAAACCGCCGGCGCGGAAATCGGCGCTGCCGTAATCGGCGAACTTGGCGGGAACCTTGTCGAAATAGTTGGTATAGCCGTCGCGGATGACCTCATTGTCCTGCAGTCGAAATGACAACAGCACCGCTTTCTTCAACCACTGGTGGGTGACCCATTCGGTGCCGGATTTCTCCGCGACGCGCAGCTTTCCGGAATCCAGGTGGGCGATGGCTTCGGCGACCGCTTCCTTCAGTTGGGGCTCGGCGTTTGCGGGCGAGAGGCCCGCGCGAGTTTCAAACGCCTTGTCGATGACTGACTGCAGATCCGTCATTCTTGTGTGTTCCTTTTGCGAATTGAGCGTAAAAAGCCTGCAACCTCCGGGCTGCTTCCAGGCATTCCTCCGTCGGCGCCACCAGCGCGACCCGGATGAACTGGCTTCCCGGATTGACGCCGCGGGCCTCCCGCGCCAGATAACTGCCCGGCACGACGGTGACATTATATTGCTCGAACAATTGTTTAGCGAATTCCGTATCCGCGATCGGGGTGCGTAGCCACAAATAAAATCCTGCTTCAGGCAAGGCGACCTCGGTCACGGGGGCGAGCAACGCAACGGTCTTCTGGAATTTGTCCCGGTAGAGCCGGCGGTTTTCTGCTACATGCTGTTCATCGCTCCAGGCGGCGGTACTGGCAGCTTGCACCGCCGGATTCATGGCACAACCGTGATACGTTCGGTAGAGCAGAAACTTCGCAAGTATCCCGGCATCGCCGGCCACGAAGCCCGAGCGCATCCCCGGCACGTTCGAGCGCTTCGACAGGCTGCCAAAGGCTACCAGCCTGCGGCAATCGCTTCGACCCAACCGGTGCGCGGCTTCCAGTCCTCCCAGCGGCGGGCGATGCTCATCAAAATAGATCTCCGAATAACACTCGTCCGAAGCGATCACGAATCCATGCTGGTCCGACAACTCGAACAGGGCCTGCCACTCGGCGAGCGTCATGACGTTGCCGGCCGGATTGCCCGGCGAGCACACGTACACCAGTTGGGTGCGTTGCCACACGTCGGCGGGCAGTTGTTTCAGGTCGAGCGCGAACCCCTGATCGGCGAGCAGGTTCAAAAACTGTGGTTGCGCGCCGGCCAGGAGGATGGCGCCTTCGTAGATCTGGTAAAAAGGATTCGGCGCAACGACGACGGGCACGCCGGTTGACGTGTCCACGACGGCCTGCGCGATCGCGAACAAGGCTTCGCGGCTGCCATTGACCGGCAACACCTGCGTGGCGGGGTCGATGCCGCCAATCCGGTAGCGGCGCGTGATCCAGCCGGCAATGGCAGCCCTCAGCGTTTCGCTGCCCGAGGTCGCGGGATACGCCGATAAGCCTCCGAGTTGATCGATCAAGGCATCGCGAATGAACGGCGGCGTGGGGTGCTTGGGTTCACCGATCGACAGGCTGATCGGGCGCAGGGCTGCATTCGGCGTGACGCCGGCAAGCAGCCCTGCAAGTTTCTGGAACGGGTAGGGCTGAAGTCTGGAAAGATTCGGATTCATTGTCGCAGCAGGCCGCGGTCGTCGGGCGGTCGGATTATAAGGGCCGTGGTGACATCCAAGAAGAACAACATGATAGTGGTTTGCGGCCTGCTTGCCGGCGCCCTGGTATGGGGTTTGATCTGGTATCCCTACCGGGCTTTGGAGGCGGCGGGCGCCGGCGGCGCGACATCGACGTTTCTGACCTATCTGCTCGCATTGCTGCCAGGCCTGTGGGTGTTTCGCGCCAGGTTGGCGCAAATGCGCGATGCACCGTGGCTGTTGCTGGGGATCGCGATTTCCGCCGGAATCTGCAACCTGGGCTACGTGCTGGCGACGATTCTGGGCGAAGTTGTCAGAGTCATGCTGCTTTTCTATCTCGCGCCCTTGTGGACCTTGATGTTCGCGCGGCTGCTGTTGGGCGAAACGCCGGGCAAGAGGGGTTACCCGGTGGTCGGGCTGTCGCTGGCAGGTGCCATCGTGATGCTCTGGCATCCGGAGGCGCGCTTGCCCTTGCCGTATTCGCTTGCGGAGTGGCTCGGGTTGGGTGCCGGCATGGCGTTCGCTCTGGCCAACGTCTTGAGTCGCAAGGCGGCGGCATTCGATGAAGGCATCAAGGCCATTGCGGTGTGGGCCGGTGTGACGATCGTGGCATTGCCGGTTGCGATCCTGACCGAACGGCCGTTAGAGGCGGTGGCTGCGCTCGATACGCGAGCCTGGGTGGTGGCGGGACTCGTCGCTTTGGTGCTGTTCTGCGTCAATATCGTGATCCAGTTCGCATTGGCGCGCACCAGCGCGAACCGCGCCATCGTCATCATGCTCTCGGAACTGCTTTTTGCCGCCGTATCGGCCTACTGGCTGGCGGCAGAGCAGATTGGCTGGCGTGAGTGGCTCGGCGGTGCCATGCTGGTGACGGCCGCGCTGTTATCCGGCCGACTGGAATCGTCAGCGCACGGCTGACTGGGGTTCAATCCGATCGAGTTCGATGCGTTGCTGTGGCTTCCAGCCTTTTTTTCTGTGTTCGGCCGAAATCGTGGTGAAAATGCCGCCGCGAACAAAGAAGCGGGCGGTCAACCGCATGAACCGCGGTTGCGTCGCAACGGCCAGATCGTCGAGCATGCGGTTGGTCACCGCCTCGTGGAAGGCGCCCTCGTTACGATAAGACCAGACATAAAGCTTAAGGCTCTTGAGCTCCACGCATTTCTTATGCGGCACGTAATCGAGTAACAGGGTTGCGAAATCCGGCTGGCCGGTTTTTGGACACAGGCAGGTGAATTCCGGAATTTCCATATGAATCAGGTAATCCCGCAATGGATTCGGATTGGCAAAGGTGTCGAGGGTGAAAGAGGGCCTGCTCGGCATTCTCGGATGGCCATTGAGTTGTTAAAATGCGGCAAGAAAAAACGCGCGCCTGGTCCGTTGTTTTGGGGCTCCAGGCGCTTGTTTTATGAGTATTCGTTGAAATTATAAGCCTTTATAAAGCCCCGACCGTGCGCCTTACACATATCAAGCTCGCTGGTTTCAAGTCCTTCGTCGACCCCACCCATATTTCGGTTCCGGGTCAGTTGGTCGGCGTCGTCGGCCCCAACGGCTGCGGCAAGTCGAATGTCATCGACGCCATTCGCTGGGTGCTCGGTGAATCCTCGGCCAAGCAGTTACGCGGCGAGCACATGCAGGATGTCATTTTCAATGGCTCGGGCGACCGCAAACCCGTGGGACGTGCCAGCGTCGAGCTCATTTTCGACAACAGCCTGGGCAAGGCGGCAGGCGCGTGGTCTGCCTATGCGGAGATTTCGGTCAAACGCGTGCTCGAGCGCGACGGCGAATCGTCCTACTTCCTCAATAACCTTCATGTGCGGCGGCGCGACGTCGCCGACATCTTCCTGGGCACGGGACTGGGCGGACGCGGCTACGCCATCATCGAGCAAGGCATGATTTCGCGCATCATCGAGGCGAAGCCCGAAGATCTGCGCAGCTTTCTCGAAGAGGCCGCCGGTGTCTCGAAATACCGGGAGCGACGCCGGGAAACCGAGTTGAGACTCAATGACACGCGCGAGAACCTGCTGCGGGTGGACGATATCCGCCAGGAACTCGGCAGGCAACTCGAGCATCTGGAGTCACAGGCGGAAAAGGCCGGAAAATATCGCGAGTTCGAGGCCAGTCTCAAGCGCACGCAACAGTTGCTGTGGATGCTGCGCAAACGCGATGCGCAGGGCCAGCGCGGCAAAATTGGACGCGAAGTCGAAGCGCTGGGCATTGAACTGGAAGCCGAAACGGCGCGGTTGCGGGACGCCGAGAAGCGGGTCGAGGAATTGCGCAGCCGGCATTACGGCGCGTCGGACGCGGTGCATTCCGCGCAAGGCGCACTGTACGAAGTCAACGCGGAAATCGCCCGCATCGAACAGCAAATCCAGTACCTGCGCGACAGCCGCACGCGCGCGGAGCAGCAATTGAATGCGTTGCGCTCGCAACAAACCGAGCAGCAGCAGCGCCAGCAATCGCTCGAAGACGCCCGCGGCAGCAGCGTACTCGCACTTTCGCAAGCGACCGAGCTGCTTGTCGCACTGGAAGAAGCGCTACGCGAGGCCCACGCGGCGCTTCCGGTTGCCGAGAGCGAACACGGCGTCGCCCAGACCTTGCTGGCGCGGGCGCAGGAGATGCTGACGCAGGCGCAACAGCAGCTACGCCTCGAAGACACGCGCAAGGGACACAGCGATAAGCTGCTGCAGCAACTGGCTTCGCGGCGCACCAGACTCGAAGAAGAGCGCGACGCGCTCGAGATTCCCAATTTGAGCGAACTGGTCAGGCTGGAATCGGAAATTCGCGAACTCGGCCATGAACTCGAAGGTCGGCGCGAAGGGTTTCAGCAGTGCGAGGCGGCGCTCCCGACGCTCGAGCAATCGCTGCGTGAGGCCGAAGCATCCACCGAGCAAGTCCAGCAGCGCATGCATCAGCTCGATGCGCGCCTGACCGCCTTGCAGTCGCTGCAAGACCAGGTCAGCCGCGCCGGCGAACTCGAACCCTGGCTGGAGCGCAACGATCTGCGCCGCAATGCCCATTTATGGCAGGGCATACGCATCCGCGAAGGCTGGGACGACGCGCTCGAAGCGGTGCTGCGCGAACGGTTGAACAGCATCGGGTTGAGCGATCTGAGCCATGCGCATGGCTGGATCGCGGAACCCCCGCCAGGCAAGCTTTCCTTCCACCGCATCGCCGGCGCGGCAAGTCCCGGCAACGCGGCGCCCGCGGGACTGGAACGCCTGACCGACTATGTCACTTGCACCGATGAGCGTCTGGCTGGCGTGCTCAACGACTGGCTGGCTCAGGTCTATGTCTTGCCTGATCCGGCACAGGGCACGGAGATCGCCGCCGGGTTGCCGGCCGGAGCGCTTCTGGTCAGCGCGCAAGGCCATATATTCACCGCAACCAGCGTCAATTTCTACGCCGCCGACTCCGAGATCCACGGCATCCTCTCGCGCCAGCGTGAAATCGAGTCGCTGTTTGCCGAACATACGAGCACGCAGGCCAGGCTGGGCGATTTGAACCGGGCCGCCGCTTCGCAAAAGATCGAGTTCGAAGAACGCAGGGCTGAATCCGAGCGCCTGCGCCGCCAAGTGTCGGATCTGCAGGAACACGAGCACCAGCTCAAACTGGACCACGTGCGCCTGTCGCAGCAGGCCGAGCGGCTGAAGGCGCGCGGCGAACAGATTGTCGCGGAACTCGCAGAAATCGAGACCGAATCGCGCCGGGAATCCGAGCAACAGGCGCAGGCGGCGATGCAAATGGACGAACTGCGCGCGGGCATGCAAGAGATGCTCGCTGGCGTGGAGGAGGCTAAACGGGTGCATGCGCATGCGACCGCCGCATTGCAGGCGGCGCGATCCAACGCGCAACAGGTTGAACGGCAAGAACAAGAGGCGTCCTTTCAGAAGAAGACTATATCTAGTAAAATCAATGATATTGAATCTTCTCTTCAAGTCATATCTCAGACATTGTCGCGGTTGCGCGACGAACAACTGGTGCTGGCCGAAGAAGTCTCCAAAAGCGATGAATCGCTGGTGCAAGAGCAATTGCAAGGGCAACTTGCGCGGCGCGGCGAGCGCGAAGAGTCGCTGAAGCAGGCGCGTTCGGAACTCGAAGCAACCGAGCAGGCCTTGCGCGCAACGGAACAGGAGCGACTGGCGGCTGAACAAAACCTCGACCCTGCACGCGAGCGCATCAGTGAACTGCGGCTCAAGGAGCAGGAAGCGCGGCTGGCCGAGGAAAGCTTCGCGGCGCAACTCGCTGAGGCGCAAGCCAATGAGGAAGACTTGCTGCCGCTGCTCGGCGAGGGCGTGCGAGCGGGCAAGCTGCAGGGCGAGATCAATCGTCTGAACGAAGATATCGCCGCCCTCGGCGCGGTGAACCTGGCCGCACTGGACGAACTGGCGAGCGCGCGGGAGCGCAAGACTTACCTCGACTCCCAATCGCAGGATCTGACCGAAGCGGTGGAAACGTTGGAGACCGCGATTCGCAAGATCGACCGCGAGACGCGCGAGCGCCTGCAGGAAACCTTCGATACCGTGAACCAGCATTTCGGCGAGATGTTTCCCGCGCTGTTCGGCGGCGGGGAAGCCAAGCTGCTGATGACGGGCGAGGAAATTCTGGATGCCGGCGTGCAGGTGATTGCGCGTCCGCCGGGCAAGCGCAATGCGTCGATCCATTTATTGTCCGGTGGCGAAAAGGCGTTGACGGCGCTATCGCTGGTATTCTCGATGTTCCAGCTCAACCCGGCGCCGTTTTGCCTGCTGGACGAGGTCGACGCGCCGCTCGACGACAGCAACACGGAACGTTTCTGCGGGTTGGTCAAGAAGATGGCCGCAAAAACCCAGTTCATGTTCATCACCCACAACAAGATCACCATGGAAATGGCGAACCAGCTGATCGGCGTGACCATGCAGGAACAAGGCGTATCCCGGGTGGTTGCGGTGGATGTCGACGAGGCTTTGCGCATGCGCGAAGAGGCTGCGGCTTGATTCTGCGCCGTCCATTGCAGGCGGGGAGAAACAAACAATGAGTGATCTGCAGATCGGTCTGGCGATGCTCGGGGTGGTGATCGTGGCCGGCGTGCTGGCGTTCAACTGGTGGCAGGAGCGCCAGTTCCGCCAGCGCGGAGAGCAGACTTTTTCCGGTCGTCACGATGACGTACTCCTCGGTCACGGCGGGCCGTCCGCCTCGGCCGCGCCGCTGCCTGAATCGCGCTCGCAGCGCGACTTCGACGAGCCGCGCATCGAGCCGAGAATGGAGCCGAGAATGGAGCCGCGCCTCGAGCCGGAGTCAAGCGTGCAGGAACAGGCCGCTGCGCCGATGGTCCTCGGCATGGATGCCCCGCGCGCGGAGATCGATTTCATCGCGGAACTGCGCGCCGAAGCGTTTATCGCGCCGGACAGTCTCGGCGGATTGCTCGAGGAACTGCCGGCGCTCACGCGCCGGATCCGGCTTGGCGGGCTCAATCAGGCGACGATGTCCTGGGAGGCGATCAAGCCCAGTGGCCGCTACTCGTCGGTGCGTGTGGCCCTGCAGCTGGTGGACCGTTCCGGGGTCGTCAACGAGCAGCAGCTGCGCTCGTTCGTCGAAGCCGTACGGAACCTCGCGGCCCCGGTCGCGGCAACCGCGGAGATTCCCGAACTCGCACCAGCCCTCGAACATGCGGCCGCTCTGGATGAGTTCTGCGCTGATGTCGACGTGCTGGTGGGCATCAACGTCATCGCCAATAACGGCCAGATATTCCACGGCACCAAGATCCGCGCACTGGCAGAAGCCTCGGGCTTGCAACTGCAGGCCGGCGGGGTGTTCCGCTTCCATGATGAGCAGGGTAATCCGCTGTTCTCCGTCGATAACCAGCAGGCTGAGCCCTTCGTTGCGGATCGCATCCGCAACATCACGACGCCCGGCATCACCTTCCTGCTCGACGTCCCGCGGGTGGCCAACGGTCTGCGCGTGTTCGACAAGATGTTGTCCATGAGCCGCAGTTTTGCCGATTCCCTCGACGGAACCCTGGCCGATGACAATCGCGCTCTGCTCAATGACGGCGGGCTCGAGCGAATCCGCGCGCAGTTGCGCGCCATTTATGCGGCAATGGAGCAACGCGGCATCAGTGCCGGCAGCCCGCTGGCGTTGCGCCTGTTTTCCTGATGGCAATACCGCCTGAGGCGGTCGAGCGCGCTGCCCGGCTGAGACGCGAAATCGAGCAGGCGAACTTCAGCTATTACGTCCAGGACACGCCGGTCATTCCGGATGCGCAGTACGATCGGCTTTTCCAGCAACTGCAATCGCTCGAAGGGGAGTACCCCGGCCTGATTACGCCGGATTCGCCGACCCAGCGGGTCGGAGGCGAGGTGCGCTCGGACTTGCAGAAAGTCCGGCATCAAGTGCCGATGCTCTCGATTCGAACCGAAACGGACTCCGAGGCCGACGGCGCGCGCACCTTTGACCAGCGCATGCGCCGCGAACTCAAGCTTGGTGCCGATGACGCGCCACTCGAATATTCCGCCGAACTCAAGTTCGATGGCATCGCAATCAGCCTTCGTTACGAGAACGGTATGCTGGTGCGCGCCGCGACCCGCGGCGACGGCCAGGTCGGCGAAGACGTCACAGCGAACATCAAGACCATCCGCAGTGTGCCGCTGCGCCTTCGGGGCGGGCAATCACCGGCGGTGCTGGAAGTGCGCGGAGAAATATTCATGCGCCGCGACGAATTCGAGAAGCTCAATGAGCGCCAGCGGGCGGCCGCAGGCAAGGTGTTCGTCAACCCGCGCAACGCCGCCGCCGGGTTCGTGCGCCAGCTCGATTCGCGCATCACGGCGAGCCGGCCGTTGGCGTGCTATGCCTACGGGCTGGGCGAGGTGGAAGGCTGGACGCTGCCTCCCACGCAAAGTGCAATCCTGGATGCGTTGCAGGAATTGGGCGTCCCGGTTTCGCCCGAGCGTACCGTAGCAATGGGGGCGGAGGAATTAGTGGCCTTCCATGGACGCATCGGCCAGCAGCGCGACCGGTTGCCCTTCGATATCGACGGCGTCATCTACAAGGTCAACAGCCTTGCGCTGCAGGCGAAGCTCGGGTTCGTCTCGCGTGAGCCGCGCTGGGCGGTGGCGCACAAGTTTCCCGCGCAGGAGGAGCAGACCAAAGTGCTCGGCATTGAGATCCAGGTCGGTCGCACCGGCAAGCTCACGCCGGTGGGCAAACTCGAGCCCGTATTCGTCGGCGGAGTCACCGTCAGTAACGTGACCCTGCACAACGAGGATTTCGTCAATAGCCTGGACCTGCGGGTCGGGGACACCATCATCGTACGGCGCGCGGGCGACGTCATCCCGCAGGTCGTTGCAGTGCGCGCGGACCTGCGCGCAGAGGGCGCCAGGCGTTTTTCAATGCCTTCCCGCTGCCCGGTTTGCGGTTCGGAGGCCTTGCGCGAAGAAGGGGAGACGGATCATCGCTGCACGGCCGGACTGTTCTGCCCGGCACAACGCAAACAGGCCCTGTTGCATTTTGCCGGGCGACGCGCGATGGACATCGAGGGGTTGGGGGAAAAACTCGTCGATCAACTGGTGGATGCCGATCAGGTAAAAACGCCGGCGGATCTTTATCGCGTCGATCTGGAAATGCTGACGCAACTCGAGCGCATGGCCGTGAAGTCCGCCGGCAATGTGCTCGCGGCCATCGATAAAAGCAAGCAATCGACCTTGCCCCGCTTCCTGTTCGCGCTCGGTATCCGCAATGTCGGTGAGACGACCGCCCGCGATCTGGCGCGCCACTTCGGCTCGCTGGAAGCCATCATGCAGGCGGACGAGGCGCAGTTGCAGCAGGCCCCTGACATCGGGCCCGTCGTGGCACAAAGCATCGCCCATTTTTTTGCCGAGCCGCACAACCGTGACGTCATAGCGCAGATCCGTGCCGCCGGCGTGCACTGGACGGATATACCGGTTGTGCCGGCCCGGAAGCTGCCGCTTGCGGGCAAGACATTCGTGCTGACCGGCACGCTGCCGAATCTCACCCGCGAGCAGGCCAAAGAGCGCATCGAAGCGTACGGTGGCAAGGTGGCGGGCAGCGTGTCGAAGAAAACTGATTACGTAGTGGCGGGTCAGGACGCCGGCAGCAAACTGCAGAAGGCGCGGGAACTTGGCATCGTCATTCTGGACGAAGGAGGGTTATTGGAGTTGCTTGAATAACCCGGATCGGCTACAACACGCGCTCGATGGAAGGTTTCGTCCGGCGCTGCAAGGAGAACATTTGAACAAGATCACGAAAGCGGTTTTTCCGGTTGCGGGCATGGGCACCCGGTTTCTTCCGGTGACCAAGGCGAGCCCGAAGGAAATGCTGCCGGTGGTGGACAAGCCGCTGATTCAGTATGCGGTCGAGGAAGCGGTTGCGGCCGGCATCACCCAGATGGTATTCATCACCGGGCGCAACAAGCGCGGCATCGAGGACCATTTCGACAAGGCTTACGAACTGGAGACCGAACTTGCCGCACGCAACAAGCACGAAATGCTCGAGCTCGTGCAGGGCATTTTGCCCAAGCATGTCAGCTGCATCTATGTGCGCCAGACCGAGGCGCTGGGACTGGGCCATGCCATTCTGTGCGCGCGGCCGGTGGTGGGCAACGATCCCTTCGCCGTGATTTTGGCCGACGACCTGATCGACGGAAATCCGCCTGTCATGAAGCAGATGGTGGACGTCTATACCAGCGAGCGCTGCTCGATCCTGGCCGTTCAGACGGTCGCCCGGGAGGAAACCTCGAGCTACGGCATCGTCAAAACCGAGGCCGGCGAGCGCGGCATGCATCGCATTACCGGCATCGTGGAAAAGCCGAAGCCGGAGGTGGCCCCTTCGACGCTGGCCGTCGTCGGGCGTTACATACTGAACCCCGAGATTTTCGGTCATTTGGAGAGGGTCCAGCCGGGCACGGGAGGCGAGATCCAGCTGACCGACGGTATCGCGGCGATGCTCAATGAGCAGCGCGCGCTGGCCTATGAGTTCCAGGGCGTGCGCTACGACTGTGGCTCCAAACTTGGCTATCTTCAGGCCAATGTCCTGTTCGCGATGCGGCATCCGGAAATCTCCGACGAGTTTTGCGAATTTGTCGACTCGCTGCGGGCGCGGGAAAAAAGGACGAAGATCGGTGGAAAATAAGGACGACCCGTGGCAGTGGCTACGCAATGCCGACCTTTTGTTCGACGAAGACGAAGTCAACCGGACCGTCCGGCGCATGGCCGTCGACATCACGACGAAGCTTGCGCAGTCCAATCCACTGGTCATGCCGGTCATGGGCGGGGCCGTCGTGTTTACCGGGCATCTGCTACCGTTGCTGAAGTTCCCCCTGGAGTTCGATTACCTGCATGTGACGCGCTATGACGGCGCCACGCGGGGCGGCAAGATCCAGTGGAAGACGATGCCGCATGTCGACGTTCGCGGCCGCGTCGTGCTGGTGCTGGATGACATTCTCGACGAGGGCAATACCCTGGCTGCGATTCGCGACCACCTGCTCGGTGCGGGTGCCGCGGCGTTCTACGGAGCCGTGTTCGCCGACAAGCAAACCGGGCGGCCCAAACCGATCACGGCGGATTTCGTCGGGCTGAGTGTGCCAGACCGGTATGTGTTCGGTTTTGGCATGGATGTGCACGAGTCCTGGCGCAACCTGCCGGCGGTTTATGCCCTGAAGTCCTGAGGAGAATGGTTTGCTTGGAATCATAGGCGGGACCGGACTGACGCAACTGTCCAATCTGGAAATTACCCATCGTCAGATCGTGCGCACGCCGTACGGGGACGCATCGGGCGCGCTGACCTTTGGAAAATTAAACGGGCGCGACGTCGTGTTTCTTGCGCGCCATGGTTACGGACACACCATTCCACCCCACGAAGTCAACTATCGCGCCAATATCTGGGCGCTGCATGCGGAAGGGGCAACGCGGGTCGTGTCGGTTGCGTCGGTGGGTGGCATTCAATCCAGCCTGAGGCCCGGGAGCCTGGCCATTCCACATCAGGTCCTTGACTATACGTGGGGCCGCCAGCACACCTATTTCGAAGGGCCCGACCAGCCCGTCACGCATATCGATTTTACCCATCCGTATTGCCCACGGCTGCGCGACAGCCTGAGCCGGGCAGCCGTAGCGGCGCGTCAGACGATTGTGGAGGGCGGCGTCTATGCGGCTACACAGGGTCCGCGGCTGGAAACCGCTGCCGAGATTGACCGGCTGGAGCGCGACGGCGCTGATATGGTCGGCATGACCGGCATGCCGGAAGCCGCACTGGCGAAAGAGATCGGTCTGCGCTATGCGGCCGTCGCCGTCGTGGTGAATTATGCGGCGGGACGTGGCGATAGCAAGGAGGCGATCCATCTGGAACAGATCAACGCCGTGTTGCAGGCATCCATGGTAAAAGTGCGGGCGCTGCTGGAGAAGCTCGTCGAAAGCGATGATTAAGCCCGTATTGCGCATGGGCGATCCCCTGTTGTTCGCGCGCGCCGAGCCGGTCGAGCAGTTCGACACCCCGCAACTGCACGCCTTGCTGCAGGACATGGACGATACGATGCGCTCGAAAAATGGCGCAGGCATCGCCGCACCGCAAATCGGCGTTGGCTTGCAGGTGGTGATGTTCGGCGTGGGCACGAATCCCCGGTACCCGGACGCGGAGCAGGTGCCCTATACCGTGTTGATCAATCCGTCCCTGGAGCCTGTTGGCACGCAGATGGAGGACGGCTGGGAAGGGTGTCTGTCGGTGCCCGGCATGCGCGGCGTGGTGCCGCGCTACCGGCAACTGCGCTATCGCGGCTTCGATCCGCGTGGCAATGCCATCGATCGCACGGTATCGGGATTTCATGCCCGGGTGGTGCAGCACGAAACCGATCATCTGTTCGGGATTCTTTATCCGATGCGCATCCGGGACTTGCGGCAATTCGGATTCAACGAGGAATTGTTTCCCGGACAGGAACTCGTCGACGAGTAGCGCGGGGCGCTTAAACTCAAGGCTGCAATTCCTGCATCAGTTCGGTTTCCAGTCGAACGACTTTTCGGGTGTCGCGCAGCGCCTCGCCGCTGATGAGGAAGGTATCCTCGGCTCTTTCGCCCAGCGTATTGATCTTCGCCGTATAAAGATTGATGTCGTAGTTATCCAGCACGCGGGCAATGCGGTAGAGCAGCCCCGGACGATCGCCGGCCACCACGTTCAGATAATGGAATGCGCCTTTCTCATCCGGGCGCAGGTGCACTTCGGGCGTCATCGGCACGTACTTGACCTGGCGCGACGGCCTGCCTTTGGAAGGGGACGGCAAGGCGCCATGAGCGCGAAGCTGCGTCTGCAGTTCATGCTCGATATAGCTGATCAGATCGCGATAATGCGACGTGACATGGGCCGGATCCTGTACCTGAAAACTGTCCAGCGCATAGCCGTGGCGCGTGGTATAGATCTTGGCTTCGACAATGCTGAAGCTGATGCTCTGAAAAAAACCGCAGATGCGCGCGAACAATGATTTCTCGTCGGGCGCATAAATCATGACCTGCAATCCCTCGCCGACGGAGGACAGCCGCGCCTTTACGATCGCCTCGGCGGTATCGGCACGATAATTCAGCAGCCGCGCGTGCCAGACGATCTCCTGTTCGTCGTGGCGCAGGAAATAACTGTCGTCGAGCTTGCTCCAGAAAGCGCGCGACGCATCGTCGGGAATGGCATAGGCGCGCAGTTTGACCAGCGCGCGTTCCTGGCGCGCCTGCAGCGTATTATCCGCCGCGACCGTGCCCGGGTTGAGCAACCTGCGAGCGGAGCGAAACAGGTCTTCGAGCAGCTTGCCTTTCCAGGCGTTCCATACTTTCGGACTCGTACCGCGGATATCCGCCACGGTCAGAAGGTACAGGGCGATAAGCCGCCGCTCGGTCCCGACTTTGTCGGCAAAGGCGCGGATCACGTCGGCATCCGCCAGGTCCTGCTTCTGCGCCGTCGCAGACATCATCAAATGCTGCTCCACCAGCCAGGTCACCAGTTCGGTGTCTTCCCGGGTCAGTCCGTGGGCACGGCAAAAACGGGTTGCGTCGACCATACCCAGCGTGGAGTGGTCGCCGCCCCGGCCTTTGGCAATATCGTGGAACAGGCCGCCGAGATACAACACCTCGATGCGATCGAACTCCGCGATCAACCGGCTGCAAAGCGGATACTCGTGCGCCATCTCGGCAACGGCAAAGCGCCGCAGATTGCGCACCACCATCAGAATATGTTCATCGACCGTGTACACATGAAACAGATCGTGTTGCATGCGTCCAACGATGCGGCCAAATGCGGGTAGATAGCGCCCGAGGACTCCGTATTGATTCATCCTGCGCAGCGTATGGGTGATGCCGGAGGGACGGCGCAGGATTTCCATGAATCGCGCGCGATTCTCCGGACTACGACGGAAAGCCGCGTCAATACGATCGCGCGCGTGCCAGAGGGCGCGCATGGTCGGCACCGCAAATCCCTTGAGTTCGGGGTGGTCCTGAAGCAGCAGGAAGGCCTCCAATATGGCCGCGGGCTCGCGTTGAAATAATCCGTGGCTCGCTTCCAGCAGTTCTGCGTTGACGCGGAACCGGTCGTTGAGCAGGCGGGGCTCCGCCGCGACAACCGGGAAGATCCGCCGTCGAAGGTTTTGCAGCACGATGGTGTTCAGCAGCTGAACGGCCTTGGCGGTCGTATAGAACTGCTGCATCAATTGCTCGCTGGCGCGCCGCGCCTGCGTATCGTCCAGCCCGTACTCCCTGGCAAGCACGGCCTGATAATCGAATAGCAGACGGTCTTCACGCCGGTTCGTGAGGTAATGCAGCCTGATGCGCAGCGCCGCCAGCGTAGACTCATGGCGCTTGAGCTGGCGCACCTCCTCGCGTGTCAGGATTTTCTGGCGCGCGAGGTCCAGCCAACTGGCGCCCAGGCCGGCCGCACTGCTGATCCACAGGATATTCTGCAGATCACGCAATCCTCCGGGACTTTCCTTGATGTTGGGTTCGAGGTTATAGGCCGTATCGTTGAACCGCGTATGGCGCTGTTGCTGCTCGAGCAGCTTGGCCTCGACGAAATAGGGGACGTCCAGATCCTCAATGATTGCGGCGGCGAAGCGCTGGTAATGCTTGCGGTTGCCCGCGATGAGTCTGGATTCAAGCAGCGTAGTTTGCACGGTCACGTCGCGCTGCGCCTCGTTCTGGCATTCTGCGACCGTGCGCACGCTGTGGCCGATTTCCAGGCCAATGTCCCACAGGGCACCGACTAAGCCCTCGACGCTGGTGCGCACCTTTTCATCAGTGTGTTCGGGGAGCAGAATCAGCACGTCGACATCGGAATAGGGATAGAGCAGCCCACGCCCGTATCCGCCTACTGCGATCAGCGCGAGCTCGTCGGATTGGCCGCTCGCGTGCCAGATTGCCTGCAACGCCCTGTCCACCAGGGCACATTGCTGCTGCAGCGCGCGGGTGGCGTCCGGCTTTTTTGCGAAGGCGGCTTTCAGCGCGTCGCGGCCGCTCGCGAGCGTCTGGCGCCAGTCCATGACGTTGGTCGAGATCGCGCTGACCCGTGAACTGCGGGGGATCGCCCCGGACGCCATCAGCCTACGAACTGCGGGGGAAGCGGTGCGCCCGGCGAAATCGTCAGGACTTCGAACCCGTTGTCGGTGACCAATACGGTATGTTCCCACTGGGCCGACAGCGAATGATCCTTGGTGACTACCGTCCAGCCGTCGGCAAGTTGACGAATGCCCGCCTTGCCGGCATTGATCATGGGTTCGACGGTGAAAATCATGCCTGACTGAAGTTTGATTCCCGTGCCGGCCCGCCCATAGTGAAGAACCTGCGGTTCTTCATGGAATTTCTTGCCGATCCCATGACCGCAGAATTCACGCACGATGGAAAAACCATGTTCTTCGGCATGTGTCTGGATGACCTCGCCGATGTCGCCGAGATAGGCACCGTGACGGACTGCGTGAATGCCGCGCCACATGCACTCGTAGGTAATTTCCGCCAGCCTGCGGGCCTGGATCGAGGGTTCGCCGACGTAGAACATGCGGCTGGTATCGCCGTGGAAACCATCCTTGATGACGGTTATGTCGATGTTCACGACGTCGCCGGGTTTGAGTTTTTTCGCTCCGGGCACGCCGTGGCAGACCACATGGTTTACCGACGTGCAGATCGATTTGGGGTAGGGCTGGTAACCCGGGGGCGCATAGTTCAGGGGCGCCGGAATCGTATGTTGCACATTGACCATGTACTCGTGACAGAGCGCATCGAGTTCTTCCGTCGTGACGTTTGGGCGCACATGAGGCGCGATGAAATCCAGCACTTCGGCGGCGAGACGGCCCGCCACGCGCATTTTCTCGATTTCTTCAGGGGTTTTGATTTCTACGGACATGATCGGACCAGGCGTTGTGCGCGCAATGATAACACCGGGGTGCCGCGCGCTTTTGCACTTACCTCGCCGTTGCCGACCGTGGCGGGTCAGATAAGGGTCAACGCGCGAATATCAACCCCGGGTGCGGCCTGGCGGAAGGGTGCCGCCGTCTTTTCCTGCAAAAGAAGCCCTCGCGGGTGCGCAAATGGCCACCACCCCACAGGGTACACGGACGCTCGAGGTCAGTGCTTGGCCCGGGCCATTTCCCACTCGACGTGCTCTGCGTACGCAGCAGGCGACATGACCTTTATGCACGCGCGAACGTCGGACAACTGCAGCAGCCGGTGGCGGGCCGGGAAGCCCAGCTTGGCTGGATCCATGGGCTCCCAATCCGCGGTGAGCCAAAACATCCAGCACACGCCCAAGGTTGTATTTTCGAGCAAGAGTACGCGCGGGCCCGGACGCCAATCGATGCGGTTGTGTCCGATCTGCATGCCGGGCGCTTCGTACGTGGAGCCTTCGAAATTGAGTTCATCGAAGTAACCCAGGACTTCGTTATAAATGCTGACCTGGGTGATGAAATCGGTGCCAAGCTGGCGAATGTAGTGCGTCCAGCCAACGGGCGCGCAAGCCAGGATATCTTCCTCAACGGGAAAGTCCACCGGATGGCGATGGCCCCCGGACCCGCGCGGCGTGACACTGGCCGACTTGGTGGTTTTCATGTGCAGGTACCTCGAGCAACACCGCAATGGCGGGCGGCAAGCGCATGTGTGTCGTAGGGGGCGCGGCTGCGCATGGTCAACTTCCGGCGCATGTAGCTGTTCCTTTACGCGACTGGTATCCGCATCAAAGTCGCTCTGGGCGGACCCGGGCGCACATCGAAGTGATGTGCAACTGCACTGCCCTCGGACCCGTATGGAGGCTGTCAGTGCGACAGCCTCGCGGTCGTTACCTCGCCGCCTTGAGCCACTTTGGATGACCCGTGAGGCGCGAGCCTGATGTTGTGATCGACGCTTTGTTTTCTGCGTCTTCGTTCCTGCCGTATGGTGCCAGATCGGGTCATCTTGTCAAGGTGCTCCCGGTGCGCTGCTGTGGGCGCAGTTTATCACAAAGACAAAGGGCAGCGTCGGCTGCGCTTTGAAAAAACCACTGTGCGGGCTTCGTCCGCTGCCCGTGTAATGCGAAATACCGGCAACTCGACCCTGCTCCCGTTTGCGGCGCTGCCCGGTATGGGTTAATATGCGCGCCGTTCGATGCCATGACTCTGCGTCATGGATTGCACGGCAGTAATCACTTCCAGCGTGAAGATTCCCTGATAGCTCAGTTGGTAGAGCGACGGACTGTTAATCCGCAGGTCCCTGGTTCGAGCCCAGGTCGGGGAGCCAACCTTCAGAAACTTTGATGCGTGACGAGGCCGTTAGTTTCTGGTCCCGTTTCCGTCGCCCAAAGCACGCGAGCGAAAGCATCAGGGTTTCAAATCCCCGTAGTACGTTAACGCTCGCGACGTGACACGTAAGCGCGGTCTTCGACCCGATTCGGCACTCGCGGCCCGGCATAGTCCGAATGGAGGAGGGGGCACCCGGGCATGCTGGCGCGCTCCAGGCTCCGGGGTCCCACACCCCGGGGAGGTGGCCTTGCGAGCCAACCGCCAGCCCTGATCACTGCGCGCAGGCGGTAGCGGGGGTGGATCTCCATGATCTGCGTCGCTCCTGTGGCGTGCATACAAGACCAGCAGCTTCATCGCGTTGGCGGAAGCTGATGCGGCAGGGCGTATGGAACAGATCATGCTCCCGTATTCCCATTTCAGCAGATCGTCGAATTTGCAGGAGAACAGGTGCGTGCCGTGCGCAACGCAATCAAACATGGGAGTGAGTTCTTGTTACCGCCGCTCGTGAGCGCTTGCCGGGCGCATGGAGCCGGAAAGTACTGCTTGCCACCTTGCGCGCCGCAACCCGGTCGCGAGCCAACGTTAAAGGTTCGCACATGGGCATTCCCGCGTAGCCAGGGACCCGTGAGTCAACTGCATCCCGCCAGGTGCAGCGCGGACGGGCAATTCCTGTTCCGGCGGGATGCGGCGGATCACGCCCGCAGTCGTATCGGTCCCGGTCGGGCGGTCGGGGCGACGACGGACGCAGGATGGCAATGAAGCGCCGACAGCGGATTCTTTTGGGATCCGGCGTTGCGATTGCACTGCTGGGCGTGGTGCCTTTTCTGCTGCCATTTGATTATTTCATCCCCGATATCGAAAGAGTGGTTTCGGAGCATCTGCGCGCTCCGGTACACATCGCATCGTTGCGCGTGTTCGTGCTGCCGCGCCCGCAACTCTCGGTACGCGGCATCCGGGTCGGCAAGCATCCTTTCCTGGAAGTGCAGGAAGTCCGCATCACGCCGCGACTGAGTTCCCTGTTGAGCAGCCAGAGAGTCATCGATGAAATCAGCTTGAGGCACGTGGTCCTCGGGCAGGCGCTAATGGCCAAAGCGACCAACTGGGCGAGCCGCCGCGGCGGCAAGGGGCCGGCCGCGGTACGGGTAGAACGCATTGAAGTGCGCGACGCCTTCATCGATTTCGCGGCATTCAAAATGCGCAAACTCGACATCGACATTGCGCTAACGCAGGACGGCGGGCTCGCCAACGCACATGTGCGCTCAGACAGGCGCGACTTCGACGCGACCTTGCTGCCGCACGGAGGAGGTTTCGCCGTGCACTTCGCAGCCCGCGATTGGAAGCTTCCCGCGGGGCCACCATTGCTGCTGTCCGAACTCGCGGGGTCGGGCATGCTCGATCCGCGGCAGGGGCTCACGCTCGGCATGATCCGCGGGCGCCTCTATGGCGGTTCCATCGCAGGGAAGCTGAACATTGGCTGGGCCAATGACTGGACCATTGACGGGAACCTCGCGATCGATGATGTCGAGATCCAGCCCGTTATCGCGCTGTTCACGAAGGACGCGACAATCAGTGGCCGGCTCAGCGCCAATCCCGTTATCCGGATGCGCGCACCTTCGGCCGCCGAGCTTGCCGCCGCCCTGGATATCGAGTCGGACTTCCGGGTCGAGCAAGGCATTCTGTACAACATCGACTTGAGCAATGTGTCAAAGACGCCCTCAAAAACAGGCACTCTGCCGCGTGGACAAACGCGATTCGATAAATTTACGGGTCATCTTGGCATCGATTCGACGGGTTACTATCTGACCAATGTGCAAATCGCATCGGGCGTGCTGACGGCGGATGCCGACATTTCAATCTCGGCGCAGCAGGAACTCGCGGGCCATATCGACGTGGCGTTGAAAGGGACTTCGGGCATCCTTAGCACGCCCCTGGTCTTGACCGGAACTGTGCAGAATCCAATGCTGTATCCCTCAAAAGCGGCCCTTGCCGGCGCAGCCGCCGGCACCTTGCTGCTGGGCCCGGGGCTCGGGACGACGGTCGGAATGAAAGCCGGGCGCTATACCCAAAAACTCTTCGGTAAGCGGGTGAAGAAGGCGCGGCCGACTGCCGCCGACAGGACGCTCCCCGGCGCGGCACCCGAAAGCGAAATCAAGCGGGGCGTCACCGTGCCTGGCGGACGCTGAGCGATCAGGCGAGAACCTTCGCAATCGAACGGGTTACGTGGTCGATGTTCCGCGAATTCAGCGCGGCTACGCAGATGCGGCCGGTGTCGATGGCGTAGACTGAAAACTCATCGCGCAGACGGTCCACGGCGCCCTTCGACAACCCCGAATAGGAGAACATGCCGCGTTGTCGGGTCACGAATTCAAAGTCAGAGCGCGGCAGCAGCGCGCGAAGTTTCTCGACGAACTGCTGGCGCATCTGCCTTATGCGATCGCGCATCTGGCCGAGTTCCTTCTCCCACAACGCACGCAGTTCCGCGTTCGTGAGCACGGTGGCCACGATCTGACCGCCGTGGGTAGGCGGATTCGAATAGTTGGTGCGCACAATGCGCTTGATCTGGCTCAGCACGCGCGCAGCTTCGCCGCTGTCGCCTGCCACTACGCTCAGCGCGCCGACGCGCTCGCCATAGAGCGAGAATGATTTCGAGAAAGAATTCGCAACGAACACCGGGCACCCAGCCCCGGCAAACAGGCGCACCACCGCGCCGTCCTCGTCAATGCCATCGCCGAATCCCTGGTAGGCGATGTCGACAAAAGGCATCAGTCCGCGGGAAACCACGACATCGATGACCTCTGCCCATTGCGTGGACGACAGATCCACGCCGGTCGGGTTATGGCAGCAGGCATGCAAAACGGCAATGCTTCCGGGCGGAATGTTTTTGAGCGACTGAAGCATGCCGCTGAAGTCTATGCCATGGGAAGGCGCGTCGTAATAGGGGTAAGAGTTGACGGCGAATCCCGCGTTATCGAACAGCGCCCGATGGTTTTCCCAGCTCGGATCGGAAATCCATACCTGGGACTGCGGCAGCAGGCGACGCAGAAAATCGGCGCCTATCTTGAGCGCACCGGTACCGCCCAAGGCTTGTACCGTAATCACTCGGTTTTCCTGCACCGCCGCGCAGTCGGCTCCGAAAACCAAATCCCTGACCGCACGGTCATAGGCAGGCAAGCCATCGATGGGCAAGTAGCTTCGCGGCGCCGGTTTCTCGGCAAGTTGAGCTTCGGCGCGGCGCACGCAATCGAGCAGCGGTACCTTGCCACTGTCGTCACAATAAATGCCGACACCCAGGTTGACCTTGTCCGGATTTTTGTCGGCGTTGAAAGTCTCGGTTACCCCAAGAATGGGGTCCTTCGGGGCCAGTTGCACGCCAGCCAGCGGCGAGGCGGAGTGGGGAGCGTTCATCGTGATAACATCGAAAATTCTGAAGGCAGGCATTGTACCGTGACCGTCACATTTCCCAACAGCCCGTTTCGCCTTCATCAGCCTTTCGAGCCCGCAGGGGATCAGCCCGAAGCCATTGCGGCGCTGGTGGAGGGCTTGCGCGATGGGCTTGCTTTCCAGACACTGCTCGGCGTCACCGGGTCCGGCAAGACCTATACGATGGCCAACGTGATCGCGCACACCGGCCGGCCGGCGATCGTCATGGCGCCGAACAAGACGCTCGCCGCCCAACTCTACGCTGAAATGCGCGAATTCTTTCCGGAGAACGCCGTCGAGTATTTCGTCTCGTATTACGACTATTACCAGCCGGAAGCCTATGTTCCTTCGCGAGACCTGTTCATCGAGAAGGATTCGAGCATCAACGAACATATCGAACAGATGCGCTTGTCCGCAACCAAGTCCCTGCTCGAACGCGACGACGCCATCATCGTCGGGACGGTCTCGGCAATCTACGGCATTGGCGATCCGGTCGACTATCACGGAATGATCCTGCACCTGCGCGAGAAGGAGCGTTTGAGCCAGCGCGACATCATTTCCAGGTTGACCGAGATGCAGTACGATCGAAACGATTTCGAGTTCGGCCGTGGCACGTTCCGCGTGCGCGGCGACGTAGTCGACGTCTTCCCTGCAGAGAACTCCGAATTGGCTCTGCGCATCACGCTGTTCGATGACGAGGTGGAAACACTGACGCTGTTCGATCCGCTGACCGGGCACCTGGTCCAGAAAATCCCGCGCTACACGGTCTATCCATCCAGCCATTATGTGACGCCACGGAGCACCACGCTGCGGGCCATCGAGGCCATCAAGGAAGAACTTCGCACGCGCATCGATACGTTCCAGACAACCGGCAAGCTGCTCGAAGCACAGCGCATCGAACAGCGCACGCGCTTCGATCTCGAGATGCTCAACGAACTGGGCTTTTGCAAGGGTATCGAAAATTACTCCCGTCACCTGTCAGGGCGCATGCCGGGCGAACCGCCGCCTACTTTGCTCGACTACCTTCCGCTCAACGCGCTGATGTTCATCGATGAGAGCCATGTCACCATTCCGCAGATCGGCGGCATGTACAAGGGCGATCGGGCACGCAAGGAAAATCTGGTCGATTACGGGTTCCGGCTGCCCAGTGCGTTGGACAACCGGCCCTTGCGTTTCGATGAATTCGAGAAAATCACGCCGCAGGCCATTTTTGTTTCCGCTACGCCAGCCGACTACGAGCGCGAGCACCAGGGGCAGGTGGTCGAACAGCTCGTCAGGCCCACCGGCCTGATCGATCCGCAAATCGAAGTGCGCCCGGCCGCAACGCAGGTGGACGACTTGCTGTCGCAGATCACCGAGCGCGTCGCCGAAGGTCAGAGAGTGCTGGTCACAACCCTGACCAAACGCATGGCCGAGGATCTTACCGACTATCTCGCCGAGCATGGCGTGAAAGTGCGCTATTTGCATTCGGACATCGAAACGGTGGAACGCGTCGAGATCATCCGTGACCTGCGGCTGGGCCAGTTCGACGTGCTGGTGGGCATCAACCTGTTGCGGGAAGGCCTCGACATACCGGAAGTTTCCCTGGTTGCGATTCTCGATGCCGACAAGGAAGGTTTTTTGCGATCGGAACGCTCGCTGATTCAGACCATCGGGCGCGCGGCGCGCCACTTGAATGGCAAGGCCATCATGTATGCCGACAGGGTGACGGATTCGATGCGCCGCGCGATCGCCGAGACGGACCGCCGGCGCGCGAAGCAGGTGAGCTATAACACCGCCCACGGGATCACCCCGATAGGCGTCTCCAAGCGCATCCGGGACATGATCGAAGGGGTCTACGATTCCTCCCTCCAGCAGGACCGGAAGGCCGCCGAAAAACTGGCCGAATACGGAGCGATGAGCGAAAAGGATCTGCTGAGGGAACTCAAGCGCGTCGAGCGCGAAATGCTGGAAAGCGCTCGCAATCTTGAGTTCGAGCGTGCCGCGCAATTGCGCGACCAACTCAAGGGACTCAAAGAACTGGCGTTCGGGGTTCCTGACATCGCTGATGCACCGCCATTGACGGGCACCGACGGCGATGTCACGCCGATTAGCGCCGCGCGCAGACGGAAATCCTGAACATGGCAGGAAGCGGGGGAGGAGGCATCGATTTCCAGGAACCCAGCGCTAACTTTTACGCCAGGTTTTCGGCCGGGTAGGCGGAGCGTAGCGCGCGCGACATGATATGAACGATTCGTTGATCGCCTGTCTGGAGTGCGACCTGGTGCAACGCGAAGTGCAGCTGCCTCGCCACGGCATCGCACGCTGCAGGCGCTGTGGCGCGATACTTTATCGTGGTCATCCCGATAGCCTCGAGCGCACGCTGGGCTTGACGGCCGGCGCGATCGTGCTGTTCGTGATTGCCAACGCCTTTCCGATTGTCGGCGTCGAAATTCAGGGACAGCTGAATCAGACCACGATATTTGGCGCCGTGCGTGCGCTCTACCATGACCAGATGCGAGCGGTCGCGGCGCTGGTCTTCGTGACGGCGATCGCGATGCCTGCGGCGGAGATCTTTGCATTGACCTATCTGCTGTTGCCTCTGCGGTTGGGTCGCGTGCCCCGGTATTTCGGGTCCGTCTTTCGCATGCTTCAGTCGATCCAGAGCTGGAACATGATTGAAATATTCGTACTGGGCGTGCTGGTGGCCCTCATCAAGCTGGCCGATGTCGCGAGCATCGACGTGGGCATGGCGTTATGGCCGCTGGCGGCGCTGATGCTGGTGATGGCAGCGATCACCTCGACGCTGGATGCGCGCGCTTTGTGGGCGAAAGCAGCGATCGGTCAATGACCAGACCGGCCTCCACTGCCGCGGGTCTGGGGCTGATCGTCTGCCGCAGTTGCACATTGGTGATGCGGTCTCGCTCGCCGCGCGCTTCAGCGTGTCCGCGCTGCGGCGCTGCCGTGCACCTGAGGCAACCGGCCAGCGTCCTGCGCACGTGGGCGCTTCTGATCAGCGCGGCAGTGCTTTACGTTCCCGCGAACACGCTCCCGATGATGCATACCAATTCGCTGTTCGGCGCGCAATCCGATACCATCTTGAGCGGTGTAGTCTATTTCTGGCAATCGGGCTCCTGGTATCTTGCGCTCATCATTTTCCTCGCAAGCATCATGCTTCCGCTGTTAAAGATGATTGCGCTGGCATGGCTGCTGGCCTCGGTGCAGTTACGCTCGCGCTGGCAGCCGGACCGCCGGGCGCGCATCTACCGCATGATGGCCCTGATCGGACGCTGGTCGATGCTGGATATCTACGTCGTAGCCATCGTGGTGACCTTGGCCCAGGCGGGATTGGTTGCGAGTGCTGAACCAGGCGCCGGCGCCATTGCGTTCGGCGGAGTTGTCGTGCTGACCATGTTGGCGGTAATGAGCTTCGATCCGCGCATGATCTGGGATCCTGTTCGGGACTGAAGATGGCTGAGAATCCGCGTCGCTCCGATGCGAATGATGTTCCTGAAGCGATCGCCGTGGCCAAGTCGCGGTTGGCGGTGCAACTCGTCTGGCTGATCCCGTTCATCGCGGTGATGATCGGGGGCTGGTTGGTAATCAAGTCGATCCTGGACAGCGGCCCGACCATCCAGATCACCTTTGAAACGGCAGAAGGCCTCGAACCAGGCAAGACCAAGCTCAAGTACAAGGATGTGGATATCGGTCTGGTCAAGACTGTCAGGCTGTCGCCCGATACGACGCACGTCGTGGTCACGGCTGACATGACCAAAGAAGTGGATCCCTACTTGCTCGATGATGCCCGCTTCTGGCTTGTGCGAGCGCGCATTTCCGGGGGGACCGTGAGCGGGCTCGGCACTTTGCTGTCAGGCTCCTACATTGGCGTGGACATCGGTCGAGTCGGACAGCCGCGCCGGGATTTTGTCGGCCTCAAGCAACCGCCGGCTTTCACCGCCGACGTGCCTGGCCGAAAATTCGCGTTGCACACAGACACCCTCGGATCCATCGATATCGGGTCGCCGGTGTTCTTCCGGCGCCTGCAGGCCGGGCAGGTCACGCGCTACGAACTCGACGAGGATGGCAAAGGCGTGACCATCGAGGTGTTCATCCACTCACCGTACGAACGCTTCGTTACAGGCAATACGCGTTTCTGGCAGGCGAGCGGCCTGGACGTCAAACTTGATTCAACCGGCATCCGCGTCGACACCCAGTCTATCGTCTCCATCCTGATCGGCGGGCTGGCGTTCGAAACTCCTCTTGAAACGGCCGAGTTGCCCCCGGCGGCTGCGAATACCAGATTCAATTTATTCCCAACGCGCAACGCGGCATTCAAGAATCCGGAGACGGAGGTCATCAAATGGGAATTTGTGTTTAACGAGTCTGTGCGGGGGCTTGCGGTTGGGGCACCACTTGATTTCCGCGGGATCGAATTTGGCAGCGTGACGGCGATCAGGGTCGAGTGGAGCGACACTGGCCGGCCCTTGAATATCGTGGTCGAGGCGGAAGTTTATCCGGCGCGCTTGCGCGTCCACGACGAGGAGGAACCTGCCGCGATGGACGACGATCAACGCCAGGCGTTTGTGGAGGGGTTGGTGGCCAGTGGGCTGCGTGCGCAATTGCGGACCGGCAATCTGCTGACCGGGCAGCTTTACGTGGCCATGGACTTCTTCCCCAACGCGCCCAAGCTCAAATGGGCGTCGAGCGGGGCGGTGCTCAAGATGCCAACGATGCCCAGCAGCCAGAACGAACTGCAAGCGTCCATCGCCTCCATCGCCGCGAAGCTCAATGCGTTTCCCCTCGAGCAGATTGGCGCCGATCTGCGGCAGACGTTGCACGCGGCAACCAGGATGGCGGAAACTGCGAACAACATGATGCAGCGGGTCGACAGGGAAATCACCCCGGAGGCCCGCGAGGCGATAATCGAGGCGCGGCAGGCGATCGCCGCTGCGCAAACCGTGTTCAAGCCCGATTCGCCGCTGGCGCAGGATGCACACGAAGCCATGCGCGAAGTTCAACGCGCTGCCGCTGCATTCCGCTCGCTGGCGGATTACCTTGATCGCCATCCGGAAGCGCTGCTGCGGGGCAAGAAATCGGCCTCTGACGCGAACAAGGCCAAGAGATGAAGTCGAAAATTCAGCTCGTGATCGCATTACTGGCTGTTCTTGAACTGGGCGGCTGCGCCAGCTCGCCTACGACGAATTTCTATACGTTGAGCGCCCCCGTGCCCCCGTTGAGAGCGCAGGGTTCGGCAGCTTATACCGTTGCTATCGGTGCGGTGGCGCTGCCCGATGGCGTCGATCGACCGCAACTCGTCCTGCGCACGGGCCCCAACCAAGTGGTGATTGCCGATTTCGAGCGTTGGGCCGGCGCGCCGAAGGACGAAATCGCGCGCGCCCTTGCCGGCAACCTTGCAGAGCTCCTGAGTGACGCGAACGTGTTCGCCTACACCAAGGGGACCGGCTTCAATCCTGATTACACCATTGTGATCGACGTGCAGCGCTTTGATGCGGTACTCGGCGAAGGCGCCAGCGTCGACGTGTTGTGGCAGATACGAGCGGCCGAGGCACAGCCTCATAACGGTCGTTCAACGGTACGCGAGCCCACGGCAGGGGGAAATTATGACGCAGTGGTGCAGGCGTTGAGCCAGGCACTGGCCGGCGTAAGCCGCGACATCGCCCTTGGCATCCGTAACGCGCGTGGCGGATCTAATTGACCGGCGCGAGCTACGTCGCAGCCACGCAGCCTTCTTGGTGTAAAAAAAGCCCGGCTCCAAAGCCGGGCTTTTTACTGCGCGTTACCAGAGGATTACTTGCTCATCGCGCATCGGATTGCCACCGGCGCTATTGCTTGCCGGTTTCGATTTGCTGTAGTGGCTCGTCCGGAACTGCGGCCGGTTGATAGCGCGGACGCGGCGCTCGAGCGGGTCGCGGCGTTTCGGGTTGTGGATCCAACGAGTCGACAGAGGACTGTGTTTCAATCATGACCAGATCCGATGGCAATGCCACGGGCTCCGGTTTCCACGGCGCCGGTGCGGGTGCTTGAACGTTGGCAGCCAGCTTTTCGTGTTTTTCCGGCGCCGGTTCAACTAGCGGGAGCTGTTCGGGAATGACTGGCATGGCCGCGACTTCCGGTTGCGGGGTTTCTGCCGCCATTTCTTCGCGCGTCTCGGGTTGGGGTGCCGTGCGCTGCTCCGGCGCGGCTAGATCGAACGCCGGCCTCTGATCGGACGCCGGCCTCTGATCGGACGGCTGCGCGAAGGGGCGTTGTTCAACGGCGGATTCAATGTCTTCCCCGGGCGATAGGGCGGGGGCGTGTTCGCGTTCGCGCTCACGCGGCGGCCGCGCTTGCCCGTTTCCTGATGGGCCGCGAGCGGGGCGGTTTGGCTGCTCGCTACGCTCTTGCTGGCTGGGATTGCCCTGGGGTTCGGCATGACGGTCCCGACGCCCGCGTCCCCGACGGCGGCTTCGGCCTTCTTCGCGCGCGCCCTCGGCCGGGCGGTCGCCCGGTGGGCGCTGCTCGACGGCGGCCAATGGCTGTGGCGGATCCTGCCGCGGCGGGCGATTCGATTGTTGCGGCCGATCCTGCGGCTTGCGTTCGCCTTGCGGCTGATTGCGGTTGCGGCCCTGGTCGCGGCGGCTGTCAGCGTCCTGGCGCGGACCACGTCGCTGTTCATCGCGCTTGGCTGCCTCGCCACGATGGTCTGGACGGGCCGGTCGATGGTCGCGCCGTTGTTCCGCGTCGCGACCCCCGCGCCGCGGATCACGCGGCCGCGCTTTCACGGGCTCAGGTTGGGGCTCCGCTTTACGCGTCAGCCAACCGACGATTTTCTCAAGAATGGAAGGTTTTGTTTCTTCCTGCACGACGGCTACCGGCGCGGGCTGTGCCGGCGTAATGCCTTGAACTGCAGCTTGCGGGCGTTGCGCTTCCGGTTTCTGAACGGCAGCAGAGGGTAGCGCTGCCTCGACCGGCAACTCGGCCATCTTGTAGCTGGGCAAGGTGGTATCGCTTTGGTTGAGTTCGTCATGCCGCAGGCGCGTGACGGTGTAGTTCGGGGTTTCCAGGCTGACGTTGGGGATCAGCAATACGTTGACTTTGAGTCTGGTTTCGATGGAGTGGAACTCGTTTCGCTTCTCGTTGAGCAGATACGTCGCCACGTCGATTGGAACTTGCGCATGCACGGCGGCCGTGCCGTCTTTCATGGCCTCTTCCTGCAAAATGCGCAGAATATGCAAGGCGGATGACTCGATGGATCGGATATGGCCGGTGCCATGACAGCGCGGGCACGCAATGTGACTGGTTTCGCCCAAAGAGGTCTGCAGCCGCTGGCGCGACAGCTCCAGCAAACCGAAACGGGAGATCTTGCCGGTTTGTACGCGCGCGCGATCGTAGTGCAGCGCATCGCGCAACCGGTTCTCGACATCCCGCTGATTGCGAGCGGCTTCCATGTCAATGAAATCGATTACCACCAGGCCGCCCAGGTCGCGCAGCCGTAGCTGGCGGGCAATTTCGTCGGCTGCTTCCAGATTGGTGCGTGTTGCGGTTTCTTCAATGTCCGCGCCGCGTGTGGCGCGCGCCGAGTTGACGTCGATCGTTACCATTGCCTCGGTATGGTCTATTACGACCGCGCCGCCGGACGGCAGGGGAACCTGGCGAGAATAAGCGGTTTCGATCTGATGTTCGATCTGGAATCGCGAAAATAGGGGCACGTCGTCTTTGTACAGCTTGACCCGGTTGACGTTCGCGGGCATGACGTGGCTCATGAACTGGCGCGCCTGTTCGTAAATGGCCTCGGTATCGATCAGGATTTCGCCTATTTCCTGATGGAAATAATCGCGAATGGCGCGGATGACCAGACTGCCTTCCTGATAAATAAGGTAGGCGCCGCTTTGCTGCCTGGCTGCGGTTTCGATCGCATTCCAGAGCTGCATCAGATAGCTCAGGTCCCAGTTCAGCTCCTCTACGGATCGGCCGATGCCCGCGGTACGGGCAATGATGCTCATGCCCTGCGGCACTTCAAGCTGGGAAATGGTATCGCGCAGTTCGTTGCGGTCCTCGCCTTCGACGCGCCGCGACACCCCGCCTCCGCGGGGGTTGTTGGGCATCAAAACGATGTAGCGGCCCGCCAGACTGATGAACGTGGTAAGGGCCGCGCCCTTGTTGCCGCGCTCGTCCTTGTCGACCTGGACGATGAGTTCCTGGCCTTCGCGCAACGCTTCCTTGATGCTGACCCGCGCCGGGTCGGCATCGGGATTCTGGAAAAAGGAACGGCTGACTTCCTTGAAAGGCAGAAACCCATGGCGCTCGTTGCCGTAATCTACGAAGGCGGCTTCGAGGCTGGGTTCGATCCGGGTTATGACGCCCTTGTATATATTGCTCTTGCGTTGTTCTTTTCCGGCTGTTTCTATATCGAGGTCGATGAGCTTTTGGCCATCGACGATCGCGACACGCAATTCTTCGGTTTGGGTCGCGTTAAACAACATGCGCTTCATTTCTTGTTCTCCCGCGCTCGTTCTTCACGGGGAGGACAAACCTTGCGGCGCCGTTACGGCGCGAGGCTTTATTGGCTTTCCGTCGTCGGATAATTCATGGGTGTAAGAGGACGATAGCTATCTGGCCCGAGGGTTCGTCTGTTTTTCATCCTGCAAGAAGCAGGAATGTGAATTCCACTGGAATGCTGCGAGCGCGCAACTCATCAATTACCATCGCTACTTTTTCGGGTGAGCGAACTTAACCCCTCTTGACGGCGGCAGGCAGGCGGGAGCTCGAAGCGAGGCGGTGCGCCACGCGGGGCTCGACCGCACAATCTGCACTGATTGCCCGTTCGTTTGAATAGTATAAGGAAAATGAATAGCTTAAGCAAAGATTCTGCAACTTTGCAGCATGTGGATGAATCCTCAGAGAATCAACGCATCGACAACTACCTGCAAAAAATCCTGAAGGGGGTGCCGAAGAGTCATATCTATCGCATCCTGCGCAGCGGCGAAGTGCGCGTCAACAGCCGGCGTGTACAGGCTTCCTATCGGCTGCAGGATGGCGACAAAGTGCGGGTGCCGCCGATTCGTACTGCGGCAAAGGCCGATCGCACTCCCCCGATCGGTTCCGGACCAGTTTTTTCCGGCCCGGTACTGTTCGAAGACGATGATTTACTGATCGTCGACAAACCCGGCGGGGTCGCGGTGCACGGCGGAAGTGGTGTTTCCAGTGGGGTCATCGAACAATTGCGCAGGGCGCGGCCGGGCCAGCGCTTCCTGGAGCTGGTCCATCGGCTGGATCGCGATACGTCGGGTGTGTTGGTCCTGGCCAAGAAACGCCCCGCGCTGACGGCTTTACATGCCCAGTTAAGAGCGGGAAGCGTGCGCAAGCACTATTTGGCATTGGTCATGGGAGAATGGACAGATGGCAAGCGCCAGGTCAAGGCGGCCCTGCATAAATATGTAACCGCCGCGGGTGAACGGCGGGTTGTCGTGGCGGAGGAGGGGCAGGAGGCCCATACCATATTCCGGTTGATCCGCAGTTTGCCGGGGTACACGTTGCTCGATGCCGAACTTAAGACCGGACGCACCCACCAGATTCGTGTCCATCTCGCGCATGTTGGATTCCCAATCGCAGGTGACGACAAATACGGCGCGTTCGAGGCTAATAAACGCTTGATGAAACAAGGACTCAAACGCATGTTCCTGCACGCGGCCAGCATTGAATTCCGCCACCCCCGCGACGCTGCACTGCTGCGCATAGAGGCGCCCCTCGCGCCGGAACTCCAGAAATTCCTGCAGTCGTTGAGGCCCGTCGCCGTCGCGAAAGCCAATTGATGGGCAAGCATTTCGATTTATTGGTGTTCGATTGGGATGGCACGCTGATGGATTCGGCCGCGCATATCGCCGCCGCGTTGCAGGCGGCATTTCGGGATCTGGCATTGCCGGTCCCGACCGATGAAAAAGCGCGACATGTCATCGGGTTGGGACTTGAAGACGCCATGATGTACCTGCATCCGACGCTTGAACGGCACCGCTATGAGGAGGTGGTAGAGCGCTATCGCGTGCATTTTCTCACGGGCGATCAGGATATCGGACTGTTTCCCACGGTGGCGGAGGGCATTCCAAGCCTGCGCCAGGAGGGCTATTTGATGGCGGTGGCGACCGGAAAAAGCAGGCGCGGGCTTGATCGATCGCTGAACGTAACCGGACTGTCTTCCTACTTTCATTGCTCGCGATGCGCGGACGAGGGATTTCCCAAGCCGCACCCGGAAATGCTGCTGACCATCATGGAAAACCTCAGTGTGCTGCCGCAGCGTACCCTGATGATCGGTGATACGACCCACGACTTGCAAATGGCCCAGAACGCGAATGTTGCCGCGGTGGCCGTAGCTTATGGCGCGCATCTGCCGGAGGTCTTGGCAGAAATGAAACCGCTTGGTTTCGTGAACAGTTTTGAGAATTTGATGCAATGGCTCAGGCAAAACGGCTGATTTGCCATTCGCAGGATCTGCCGGAACGCGGAACCGGCGTCCGCTTCAGCGTTAGCACCGGCAAGGGCGTCATGCCGGCCTTCGTGATCCGCCATCGCGGCAAGGTACAGGCTTACTTGAATCGTTGCGCGCATGTCAGCGTCGAACTTGACGCGCAACCCGGACAGTTTTTCGATTTCGCCGGTTTATACTTGGTTTGTGCCACGCACGGAGCCGCGTATGTACCGGAAACCGGTTACTGCATCGGCGGCCCCTGCAAGGGCCTGCGCCTCACAAAAGTCGGAGTGGAAGAACACGATGGCGGCGTCTATCTAGTGGAAAACGAGGTAATGCTTCATGTCTGAATCGGAGTCGGGCGCAAAGGAAAACTGGGAGCGCCAGGTCATCGAGAAGCTCGCCCGCTCAGCACTCGATGAGCAGCGCAAGTCGCGCAACTGGGGCATTTTTTTCAAATCGCTGACTTTTATCTACCTGTTTGCCCTGCTGTTCGTGGCATTTGGATGGTTGGGCGGGCGCGAACCATTGCCTGGTGATCACACCGCATTGGTCGAGTTGAATGGCGTCATCGCCGCCAACACGCACGCCAACGCCGACGTGATCAATCAGGGTCTTCAGGACGCATTCGATAACAAAGGCACCAAAGGGGTGATCCTGCGCATCAACAGCCCGGGCGGAAGCCCCGTGCAGGCGGGCACCATCAACAGCGAGATACGCCGTTTGCGCCAGAAGTATCCGAAAATCCCGCTGTATGCCGTCATAGAAGACATATGTGCGTCCGGTGGTTACTACGTGGCGGTCGCAGCGGATCAGATTTACGTGGATCGTGCCAGCATTGTCGGTTCCATAGGGGTACTGATGGATGGCTTCGGGTTTACCGGGACGATGGAAAAACTCGGCGTTGAGCGCAGGTTGATCACGGCCGGTGAGAACAAAGGCTTTCTCGATCCTTTCTCCCCTGTAGACGCCACACAGCGCGAGTACGCGCAAAAAATGCTTTCAGAAATCCATCAGCAGTTCATCGAGGTCGTGCGCAAAGGCCGGGGTAAACGCTTGAAAGAGGGCCCGGACACCTATTCCGGGCTTGGTATGGACCGGTCAGCGAAGTATCGATCTGGGATTGGCCGATGCGCTCGGCAGCGTCGAATACGTTGCCCGCGAAGTCATTCAAGCCGAGAGAATCGTCGACTTCACGCCACGAGAAAACATTGCCGAACGCTTTGCCAAGCGTTTCGGAGCCGCGATGGGAGAGGCGCTAATCCGCATGGGTGGAGCGGGTTCGCCCGTTCGCTGAGCGCGCGCCGTTCGCCAGAAGCAGGAAAACGGTGGGCCGTTTTTGCAGCGGGGGTAGTGGGCTGTTCCGCCAATCCGCGATGCTTCGAGTGCGTATCTCTTCGGTTGGGCCTGTCAGGTCGCTCGCAAGACACAGCAAAGTGTGATTTGAGCAGATCGCCGTGAGGGCTTTGTACAGCTGGGCATTGCGATAAGGGGTTTCGATGAAAATTTCCGTTTGATCGAATTTGCGCGATCGTTCTTCAAGCGCGCGGATGCGCGGATCCCGCTCTGCGGCGGATTGCGGAAGATAGCCGTTGAATGCAAAGCGCTGGCCATTCAGCCCGGAGGCCATGAGCGCCAGGACGATGGACGACGGGCCAACCAGCGGCACGACTTGAATGCCCACCCGGTGGGCGCGACTGACGAGCGTCGCGCCGGGGTCCGCAATCGCCGGACAACCGGCTTCGGAAAGCAAACCGATGTCTTGAGCCGATTGGAACCAAGCCGCGATTCGATCAAGGTCCCGCTCCGTGGCGTGTTCGTCGAGCACTTCGAATTCGAGTTCCTGCAGCGGAAGGTGCAGAGCCTTCAAAAACTGGCGCGCCGATTTGGGATGTTCGACCACGAATTTTCGAAGAGGCCGGACGGCATCGCGTACCTGTGCACCGACCCACTCAAGGTTATTGGGAGTAAGCCCCACGGGAATCAGGAAAAGTCTTGTCTTGTGCATTTGAATGTCCGCGCATTCATGACCATCAAGGGATTGGCACACCTTCCTCGCGCAGCATTGTGCACAGGGCAATCAGTGGCAGCCCGATCAATGCCGAAGGGTCCGGCGACTCGATCGTCTCAATGAGCGAAATGCCCAAGGCTTCGGCCTTGGCGCTGCCGGCGCAATCGTACGCCGGCTCAAGGCGCAGGTAGCGTTGGATTTCATCGTCGCCCAGAACGCGAAATTTGACCGCCGTGAATACGACTTTGGTCTGGGATCGGTGGCTTGCCGTGTTAAGCAGCGCGATAGCGGTGATGAAACTTACAACCTCGCCGCTTGCGTGCTGAAGTTGCCGCACCGCGCCAGCATGATTGCCGGGTTTGTCGAGCCGCGTGCCATTGCAGAACGCCACCTGGTCTGACCCGATGATCAGCGAGCGGGGATGTTGGGCTTGAACTGAGCGGGCCTTGGCTAGTGCCAGCCGCTCGGCGGTCTGAGCCGGTTGCTCCGCTGCGAAGGGGGTCTCGTCGGCGTCGGGGGAGGCAATCTGAAACGGTATCCTCAACCTTTCGAGCAACTCGCGCCGGTAGCGTGATGTGGACGCGAGAATCAGTGTTAGGCCGCTGTTTGTTGGAGACATTCTGTTTTGACAGGGTAATCCAAAACCACTATTATGCGCGGCCTATGCGGGATCGGATCACTGTCGACAGCATTGCGTTTGCGCGAAACGCAGAGGAGTTGCGTGGAAAGCTGGCGGTTGCAGAACTTCCCCGGCTACATGATGTGCTGTTCGAGCGTTCGGGCGAAGTTGCTTATCGCCTGGCAGGCGAATTGGACAAGGATGGCATTGCGTCACTGGCGCTTGGTGTTGCGGCAGGGCTCGTATTGACGTGTCAGCGCTGCCTGGGCCCGGTGAAATTCTCACTCGACACGGCGCGCAAATTCGAGCTCGTCCCCGCGTCACGCGAGCTTGGTGATCCGGCCGAAGAACCGGGTGATGTGGAGCGTATCCATGCGGATCCGAGTCTGGATGTGGCTGCAATGGTGGAGGAAGAGGTGATCCTTTCCCTGCCAATGGTACCGGCGCACCTCCCCGGGGAATGTTTGACCCCTCCAACCGCGGGGGCCCGAAACGAAACGACGTCGCCGTTCAGTGCGCTTGCTGCGTTGAAACGATCGTAGACAGATTTGCATTTAAGGAGTAACTCATGGCAGTTCAGCAGAACAAAAAGTCGTCGTCCAAGCGCGGCATGCACCGGTCACATGATTGTCTGACTAATCCGCCGCTCGCGGTAGAGCCGACGACCGGTGAGACGCACCTGCGTCATCACGTCAGCCCAAACGGTTTCTATCGCGGCAAGAAGGTCATCAAGACCAAAGGCGACTGACAACCGGTGGCTTTTGGCTGCCGCCGGGTGCAGCACAAAGGCATGCCCCTGCTTCCTGCCAAAGCCCGCTTCCGCGGGCTGTCCGGAGCCAGCAATGCGCTTCGCGCGCCCCGACTGCGCACCACACGCGGGATGAACCGCTAGAGCTCACGTTGATTACTATAGCCATAGATTGTATGGGTGGCGATCACGGCACGCACGTGACGATTCCCGCGGCACTGTCGTTTCTGAACGCAACGGACGACTCTCAGGTACTTTTAGTGGGTCTGCCTGAGCTTATCGAGGCCGAACTCAAGCGCAGCGGCGCTCGCGCCGGCAACAGGATTCAGATCCGCGCGGCACCAGAAATAGTAGCCATGGACGAGGCGCCGGCCTCTGCCTTGCGCGGCAAACGCGAATCGTCCATGCGTATTGCCATCGATTCCGTAAAGTCTCAGGAGGCCCATGCATGTGTCAGTGCGGGCAATACCGGTGCCCTGATGGCAATCTCGCGTTTCGTGCTAAAGATGTTGCCCGGCATCGAGCGCCCTGCGATCGCCTCTTTTCTGCCGACTCTTCGAGGCCATACGTGCGTGCTCGACCTGGGGGCCAATGTTGATTGCACGGCCGAACACCTGCTGCAGTTCGCCGTGATGGGCTCTTCGCTGATCAGCGCGGTTGATCATGTCGAACGGCCCACGGTGGGTCTGCTCAATATTGGCGAGGAAGCGATCAAGGGCAATGAGGTCGTCAAACAGGCTGCCGAGTTGTTGCGCGCAAGCGGCCTTAATTTTTACGGGAACATCGAGGGCACCGACATTTATAAAGGCACGACGGACGTGATCGTATGCGATGGTTTCGTCGGCAACGTGGCGCTCAAGACATCAGAAGGATTGGCGCAAATGCTGGCAGCTTACTTGCGGGAGGAGTTTGAACGTAGTTTGCTTACGAAAATTTCCGCAATGGTAGCGTTGCCCGTGATAAAAGCGTTCCGCAGGCGGGTCGACCATCGGCGATATAATGGCGCCAGTTTGCTGGGGCTTAAGGGCATCGTGGTCAAAAGCCACGGTTCCGCCGACAGTTTCAGTTTCCGTTTTGCCATTCAGCGGGCTTACGACGAAGCGCGTCATGATGTCCTGCGGGGCATCAGCGATCGCATGGCGAACATTCATCAGAGGGCTGCATGACGTTTTCGCGAATCGTCGGGACCGGCAGTTATTTGCCGGAAAAGGTCGTTACGAATCACGACCTGGCCAGTCGCGTTGAAACTTCCGATGAGTGGATCCGTACGCGCACCGGTATCCAAAGCCGGCATGTGGCAGCGGACGGCCAACTGGCAAGCGATCTCGCATTGCCTGCGTCCCAGAGGGCCTTGAGTGCCGCGGGCATTGCAGCGTCCGACATTGATCTCATTATCGTCGCCACAACGACACCGGACATTATTTTCCCCAGCACGGCGTGTATTCTTCAGGCCAAGTTGGGGGTTGCCGGATGTCCCGCATTCGACGTGCAGGCGGTTTGCAGCGGTTTCGTTTATGCACTGACCATCGCCGATCTGTTTATCCGTTCCGGTCAAGCCCGGAACGCACTGGTGGTCGGCACCGAGGTTTATTCGCGCATTCTGGACTGGAACGATCGAGGGACCTGTGTGCTGTTTGGCGATGGGGCCGGCGCGGTCGTCGTGAGCGCAAGCGATGAACCAGGCATCATCGCAACCAAACTGCATGCCGATGGACGCCATAAAGAGATGCTGTGCGTTCCGGGCAGTGTGAACGGCGGCAAGGTCTGGGGTTCGCCTTTTGTACGCATGGATGGTGGAGCCGTTTTTAAGTTTGCTATTCGCGTATTCGAGGAAGGTGCGAATGAGGTTCTGAGGGCGGCCGGCTTGACGGTCGCGGATCTGGATTGGTTCATTCCGCATCAAGCCAATATAAGGATCATGGAAGCCACGGCGAAAAAACTGGGATTGCCGATGCAGAAGGTGATCGCCACGGTACACCATCATGGGAATACGTCCGCGGCCTCCATTCCGCTCGCACTCGACGAGGCCGTCATCGATGGGCGCATCCGGTCCGGCCAGACCTTGTTGCTCGAAGGGGTCGGGGGTGGATTCACCTGGGGCGCGGTGCTGCTGCGTTGGTAAGCGAGACCAGAATGAAAATCGCCTTCGTGTTTCCCGGTCAAGGCTCGCAGTCGATGGGTATGATGGACTCGTTTGCGGCGCTGCCAGCCGTGCGCGAGACGTTCTCCCAAGCTTCCGACGTACTGCGGCAGGATCTGTGGAAGCTCGTCGCGGAGGGGCCGGCGGAAGACCTCAATCTTACGGTGAACACCCAGCCGGTTATGCTCACGGCGGGCGTGGCCCTGTATCGCGCATGGAAGGCGAACGCTGGCGCTGCCCCCCTTATGGCGGCGGGACACAGCCTGGGGGAGTACAGCGCACTGGTCGCGGGCGATGCGGTCAATTTTGAAGACGCGGTAACGCTGGTGCGATATCGCGCACAGGCGATGCAGGAGGCGGTTCCAGCGGGCCAGGGTGCCATGGCGGCTATTCTCGGACTGGATGATGAAGTCGTGCGACTCGCGTGTACCGAGGCCGGCGCGAAAGACGAGTTCGTCGAACCCGCGAATTTCAATTCTCCGGCTCAAGTCGTTATCGCCGGCAATGTTGCCGCTGTAGAGCGTGCGATGGAAATCGCGAAAGGCAGGGGCGCCAAGCGCGCGGTGCTGCTTCCCATGAGCGTGCCATCGCATTGCCGACTGATGCGTCCGGCCGCGGAGCGCATGCGAGTACGCCTTGCAGAAGTCCACGTCCAGCCTTCCAGCATGCCCGTGCTTCATAATGCGGACGTGAGCAATGCCACTTCGGCCGACGCAGTCCGGGACGCCTTGGTGCGCCAGCTCTATCAACCGGTGCGATGGGTCGAAACAATCCGGACTCTCGTGACGGGCGGAGCAACACATATTGTGGAATGCGGGCCAGGGAAAGTGCTTGCAGGCCTTAACAAACGCATCGCGCCGGATACGCCAACGTACAGTTTTGGCGACGCGGCGGCGTTCAACCAGGCGCTGGCGGCGCTGAAGTGAGGGTAAGGTCATGGTAGAGGGAAAAGTCGCGCTGGTAACCGGCGCCAGCCGGGGGATTGGGCAAGCGGTGGCGCAGGCATTGGGACGAGCCGGCGCAACCGTCGTGGGGACCTCGACCAGCGATTCCGGTGCCGTGAGCATATCGAACTATCTGCGCGACGCACGATATCGAGGCGCCGGTGTCAAGCTCAATGTGAACGATGGCGCGGAAATCGAAGCCGTTCTGGGCAAAATTGAATCCGAACACGGATCCGTGGCTATTCTCGTAAACAACGCGGGTATCACACGGGATAATCTGCTTCTACGCATGAAAGAGGCGGAATGGGACGAGATCATGGAAACCAATCTCAAAGCCGTGTTCCGGCTGAGCAAGCTCGTCATTCGCCCCATGATGAAGGCGCGCTTCGGGCGCATCATCAACATCACGTCCGTGGTTGGATCGATGGGTAATGCCGGGCAGGTCAATTATGCGGCGGCCAAGGCAGGCGTGGCCGGATTCAGCAGGTCGCTGGCAAAGGAAGTAGGCAGTCGTAACATCACGGTAAACTGTATCGCCCCCGGTTTTATCGACACCGACATGACAAGCGGATTACCGGATGAACAAAAGAATGCAATGCTGGCGCATATTCCACTTGGCCGATTCGGGCAGGTTCAGGAGATTGCTGCAGCGGTGATGTTTCTGGCATCGGAGGGGGCCGCCTACGTGACGGGCAGCACGTTGCATGTCAATGGTGGCATGTACATGGATTGACGCCGGAGGACATGCAATTTTGGTAGAATGTGGCGCGTGTTTTTGTCTCCGGGCAGCATTGGTTAGATGCTGCGCGGGCAATCACGCAATAGAAACTTCAAGTACAAAAGGGAAGGGACATTAATGGAATCCGTAGAACAGCGCGTCAAGAAGATTGTTGCAGAGCAGTTGGGCGTAAACGAGGCTGACGTCAAAATCGAATCGACATTCGTCGACGACCTCGGAGCTGATTCCCTCGACACCGTGGAACTGGTGATGGCGCTTGAAGAGGAATTCGAGTGCGAGATCCCTGATGAAGAGGCGGAGAAAATCACGTCCGTTCAACAGGCGATCGACTATGTTAAGGCTCATCTGAACTGAGCGCCTTCATTTCTTTTTTATCCTGGAGATTCGTTGTCTAGACGCCGAGTAGTCGTAACGGGCTTGGGCATCGTCTGCCCGGTCGGAAATAGTGTCACGCAAGCGTGGAGCAACATCCAGGCGGGGAAGTCCGGCATCACCCGGATAACCCGGTTTGACGCTACCCCCTTTGCATCGCAAATCGCCGGCGAGGTGAAAGACTTTGATATCGGGAAAGTCTTGAGCCCCAAGGAAGCACGGCGAGTGGATGTCTTCATCCATTACGGCATTGCAGCCGCGGCAGAAGCAATAAAGGACGCGGGGCTCGAAGCCAATCCGGCGGATGCAGAACGCATAGGCGTCAACGTCGGTTCCGGGATCGGGGGCCTGAACCTCATCGAGGAGACGCACAAGGCGATGCTCGAAGGCGGCGCCCGCAAGATTTCGCCATTTTTCATTCCAGGCGCAATCATCAACATGATTTCCGGCAATCTCTCGATCATGTATGGCTTCAAGGGGCCATGCCTGGCTATGGTTACGGCGTGCACGACCGCAAACCATTGCATCGGAGACTCCGGGCGTCTTATCGAATATGGCGATGCGGACATCATGATCGCCGGTGGATCCGAATCGACAATCTGCGCGCTTGGCGTGGGCGGATTTGCGGCTGCGCGCGCGCTCAGCACGCGCAACGACGATCCGGCGACTGCCAGCCGGCCCTGGGACAAAGACCGGGACGGATTCGTTCTCGGCGAAGGGGCGGGTGTCATTGTGCTCGAGGAACTGGAACATGCCAGGGCCCGCGGTGCGAGAATTTATTGCGAATTGGCGGGATATGGTGTCAGCGCCGATGCCCATCACATCACTGCGCCGTGTGAGGACGGGGAGGGCGCCGCGCGCGGCATGATGAACGCGATGCGCAATGCCGGAGTTAATCCTGCCGATGTGGACTATATCAATGCGCACGGTACTTCGACGCCGCTGGGTGACCTTGCGGAAACGGTTGCGGTCAAGCGCTGTTTCGGCGATCACGCCAAGAAGCTCGCGATCAGTTCCACGAAGTCCAATATCGGTCATCTTCTCGGTGCGGCAGGGGGCGTCGAGGCCGTCTTTACGATCATGGGAATGAATGATCAGGTTGCTCCGCCCACGATCAATCTTTTCGATCCAGACCCGCAGTGCGACCTGGACTACGTTCCGAACACGGCGAGGCGCATGAAAATTAAAACCGCCCTGTCGAATTCATTTGGCTTCGGCGGCACCAACGGCACTCTGGTTTTTCGGTCTCTCTGATAAATTGAGGTACCGCCGGTTGCGCAGATGGATGGTGAGAAGCCGTCCGGAAAACGCGACGGTGGCTCGTTAATCATGATCTCTGGGTGACGTTTCGCAGCATGGTCAAACGCAAGAATCTGTTCCTGCCTGCGCCACGATGGACATTCATGCGGCTACTGCGCACCGGCCTGTTGATTGCGGTGCTGGGAGCGATTGGCGTTGGCGCCTGGCTTGCTTATTTCGCTGCTCATGAGATCGACGTGCCGCCCACCGCGCGAACGTTCAGCGTCGAGCCCGGCCGCAGTTTGCGCAGCGTCTCGGATCGCTTCTCAAGGGCTGGACTGGTTTCCGAACGCTGGAGCTTTCTGCTGTTCGCGCGCTTGATGGGTAGTGCCGGCGAGATCAAGGCCGGCACCTATGAAGTAGGTGCGCAGATCTCCCCCTATAAGCTGCTGCGCAAGATCGTCCGAGGCGAATTTGCGCAAGCCGAACTCCGATTCATCGAAGGATGGACCTTCGCCCAACTGCGCAGCGTACTGGACGCGCATCCAGCCCTCAGACACGACAGCGCCGGGCTCTCCGATACCCAGATTCTGCAGCGGTTGGGCATCGATAAGCCATCGCCCGAAGGCTTGTTTTTCCCGGACACGTATTTCTTTGCCGTGGCGTCCGGCGATCTGGCCCTGCTGAAACAGGCTTACTTGCGCATGCAGTCCAAACTGGAGCCTTTGTGGGAGCAGCGCGCGCCCGGTTTGCCGCTCAACTCTGCGTATGAGGCGCTGATATTCGCTTCTATTGTGGAGAAGGAGACGGGTCGCGGCGACGAACGGCCGATGATCGCCGCGGTATTCATCAACCGGCTCAAGCGCGGCATGCGGTTGCAGACTGATCCGACCATCATCTACAGTCTCGGCGCCGCCTTTGACGGAAACCTGACACGCCGTCACCTTCAGACTGACAACCGGTATAACACTTATACGCGGACCGGGCTGCCTCCCACGCCGATCGCGATGCCTGGGGAGGCATCGATCAGGGCCACGCTGCATCCTGCACAAAGTCCCGCCCTGTATTTTGTAAGCCGAGGTGATGGCAGCCATCAGTTTTCATCGAATCTGGTGGATCACAATCGCGCGGTCGCCAGGTTCCAGCTTCGCAAGTGAAGCGCGGTCGGTTCATCACCTTCGAAGGCATCGACGGCGCGGGGAAAAGTACGCACGTTGCATGGTCGGCGGACTTCCTGCGCGCCGGTAGCGTTGCATTGACCGTGACGCGTGAGCCCGGGGGTACCGAGGTGGGCGAAAGTCTGCGCAATTTGTTGCTGACGGCGGCCAGTTCTATCCATCCCGAAACCGAAGCGTTGCTGATGTTCGGCGCCAGACGCCAGCATATTGCTGATGTCATCAGCCCCTGCCTGGAACGCGGGGATTGGGTGCTTTGTGATCGCTTCACGGACGCATCGTTTGCGTATCAAGGCGCGGGGCGGGGCGTGGACAAGGGAAAACTGGCCGTGCTTGAAGATTGGGTGCATGCGGATCTCACACCCGATTTGACGATTTTGTTCGATGTAAGCGCGGATACAGGCCGGCAGCGTGTCGCGCGCGTGAAATCCCCCGATCGCTTCGAGCGCCAGGACGCGGAATTTTTCAATCGCGTGCGGGAGGGATATCTCGAGCGCATGAAGCAGTCACCCGACAGGATCACGTGCCTGGACAGTTCACGGCCGATTCCGGAAATTCGCGGGGAACTCGCGCAAATCTTCAACAGGGCTTTAGCGAAGTGGACGACGTGATCTATCCGTGGGTTGAACCTGTGATCGCTCGATTACCGGCAACAGCGAGCGCTCTTCCCCGAGCGCTCCTGCTAACAGGGCGGCAGGGATTGGGCAAGCGCGCCACGGCATTGTTCCTGGCCAGAGCTCTCCTGTGTGAAAAGCGCCGGAACGTCTTGCCGGCCTGCGGGGCGTGCGCATCTTGCCTGCTGTATGACGCCGGTAATCACCCGGACCTGCGCGTGATCGAGGTTGGTCAGGAAGAAGAAGGCGCTGTGCACGACGACGAGCTCACGCCGCCAAAGAAGGCGAGCCGGCATATCTCGGTGGAGAAGATCCGTGCGCTCGCGGAACTGGTCACAATTACCGCGCATCGAGGCGGAGCGAAAGTCATCTGCCTCATGCCTGCCGAGGCAATGCTTCCAGCGGCGGCGAACGCAGTGCTGAAGGTCCTCGAGGAGCCGCCCGGCGATACGTACTTCCTATTGACCAGTGACCATCCCGAGCGACTACTTCCGACCATTCGCAGTCGCTGTTTTAATCTGGCATTCGGCGTGCCGGAGACCCAATCAGCGCTGGCATGGTTAAAGGGGCAGGGCATGGAGCACGCCGAACTGGCGCTGGCACAAGCCGGCTACGCGCCGCTTGGCGCCCTCGAGCGCGCTGCCGACGAAGCGTTCTGGATTCAGCGCAAAAAGTTGCTGGATGTCTTATCTGCCCCGCAGTTCAATTTCTTTCAGGCGGCGGATTGTGCAGAAGAGTTTGATGGTCCCCTGATATCGAGATTGTTATCGCAGTGGGCGTATGACATCACGACGCTACGAGCGGGTGGGAAGGTGCGTTATCACCTTGACTATGCATCGGCGTTGCAAAAAATCGCAACCGGCGTTGCGGTGGAGAAGCTTCTGGAATGGTATGACTGCATCATTCAATTTTCGCGTGTTGCCCAGCATCCGTTGAATAAACGCCTGGCCATGGAGAGCCTCCTGTTCGCGTACCCCGGCCGCGAGTAGCGCATTGGAAAAGCCAGTGTTCATAGACTCCCATTGCCATATCAATTTTCCCGAGCTGGCTGCCGATCTGCAGAATGTGATCGCGGCAATGGCCGCGAACGGCGTCACGCATGCGCTCTGCGTCTCAGTCAATCTGGAAACCTTTTCCGATGTATTGGCGGTGGCTGAGCGATTTCCCAACGTATTCGTCTCGGCAGGCGTGCACCCGGATGATCAAGGCGGCGAGGAGCCGGATGTCGATCGGTTGGTCCGCCTGGCGGCTCATCCAAAGGTTGTCGCCATCGGAGAAACCGGACTTGACTATTACCGCGTCGAGGGCGATTGCGCGTGGCAACGGCAGAGATTTCGTACCCACATCCGTGCGGCGCATCTGGCCGGCAAGCCGCTCATCGTCCATACCCGCGAAGCTGCCGCTGACACGCTCGCCATCATGCGCGAAGAGCGCGCGTCCGATGTGAGCGGCGTCATGCATTGTTTTACGGAAACAGCCGAGGTGGCTCGCCAGGCCATGAGCATGAATTTCATGATCTCGTTTTCGGGGATCGTTACGTTCAAGAACGCCCAGGCGCTCAAAGATGTCGCCCGGGAGGTGCCGCTCGAGAGCATGTTGATCGAGACGGATTCGCCGTATCTGGCTCCGATCCCGCACCGGGGCAAACTCAATCAGCCCGCATACGTGCGGTTTGTTGCCGAGGAGATCGCCCGGCTCAAGGGCATCTCCACTGAGGTGGTGGCGGAGGCTACCAGCGCGAATTTTTTCCGGTTGTTCAAGTCGGCGAAAGCGTCATCAGTAGGAAGTAACGCGTAAAACGCTGCCAACCGGGCCAAAAGACGCTGCCCCGCACTGAGCGGATTATGCGCATAATGTATATTATGTTAAATTATGGAATGATCCAAAGCAGCGCCCGCAGGGACCTCGGCTGGAAATCCCTCTGCCCCTGCCCGCTGCTGCCGCCGTACTGGGCACGACGTCTACGCAAAGCCCAAGAGCACCGTGCACCTGGCTATCCGCTACTGTGCGCACCCTGGTGCCTGGAGCGGTCGATTTTCGGTCGTTTCGACCTGCGGACAGCCATCGTAACGCTGCATGGATAACGACAGTCAGGCTTGGTGGCGCAATTGCCGGGCGCGCTCAAAACAGCAGATGGCCGCCGCGGCGGCAACATTGAGCGATTCCACGCCTGCGGTCATGGGAATTCTGACCAGTTGATTTGCCAACGACAGCACCTCGTCGCCCAGTCCCCTGCCCTCGTTGCCGAAAATCATAGCAACGGGACCACGAAGATCCACGTCGTAGATCGTTTCCCGCGCCCGGGGGCTGGTGCTGAGCGTCGTGCCACGAAAGTCTGCCAGGGCGAAACCCAGTTCGATCTCCGCGCGTAACGGCAAAACAAACTGCGCACCCATCCCGCCACGCAACGATTTCGGAGACCACGCATCTGCGCAGCCTTTGCTCAAATACGCCGAACTTGCCCCTGCCGCGGCTGCTGTTCTGAGCAAGCCGCCAAGGTTGCCCGGATCCTGAACGCCCTCCAGCAGGATGCGAAAATCATTGGTGGAATTCATCTCGACACGAGGAATGGGAGCGATGCATATGATGCCTTCCGGTGCATCGACCTGAGAAATTTGCGCAAACAGTTCGTCGGTGAGAAGGCGCGTGCTGCGCGCCGGCCCGGACTGGCAAATTTGCTGCACGGCTGCCTGATTGACACCGTTCTCGCTGATCAGAAGCTCGCAGGCGTCCAGTCCGAAATTCGCCGCATACGCTTCGATCAGGCGCGTGCCGTCCATGAACAACTGGTTGCGCTTTTTTCGCTCGCGGGCGGATGCTCCCAGCGCGCGCGCTTGCTTGAAGTGCGTATTCTGGCGGGAAGTAATGCGTTCCATCGGCATTCGTTAGAAGTTGGTGCCCGGAGCCGGGGTCGAACCGGCATGGCCTTTTAAAGGACCGAGGGATTTTAAGTCCCTTGTGTCTACCAATTTCACCATCCGGGCGGAGATCAGGCGCGAAGGATAACGCGGAAAGTTCCGATCGTGAGGAATGGTCAGAAGGGTTTCCCGGCGGCGCCGAGGATCGCACGAGCTGGCGCTTCCATGTGATGGTCTCTAAATGGCTTAACTGTCCGGGGCCACGTGCGCCGGGGATTATAGTTGAGCGCTCAGGGCCACTTCAAGCGCAGCGAACCCAACGCGCGGCCGGAACCCCGGCGAAGCAAACCCTGGATCGCCCCATAGCTTGAGATCAAAAGCAGGCCGCCGATGGTTGCAGTGAGGTAAGGTCCGCTGGCGACGAACCACTGGCCCACCAAACTCCAGGCGACTGCCGCCGCCAGCGTTGAAAGCACAAGAGGCCGGGCAAGTGCGCGCCAATCCTGCAGCCGCTGGATTGGCACACCCGTGACTCGCGATATTCGCCAGAGCAAGGCGGCGCGGTCGAGATACATGGTCACGGCGGTGCCTATGGCTGCGCCTACCAGTCCCAGGCGGTGTGCCAACCAGATGTTCAACAGCACCGCCACGATCAGCCCCACCAGATTCACGCCCATCATGAACGGCGCCTGGCGCAATAACATCGTGATGGTGGAGAGTTCGATGACGAGGGGCGCCAGACCAATGATGTACGCACGCATGACTGGTGCCGCATCGACATATGCGCTGGTGTAGATGATGGTGATAAGTTCCTCGGCGAAAACGAAGGCGAACGCGAACAGCGGATAGACGAGCGTTGCAACCATTATGTTGGCCTGGCTGTTGAGCTTGAGCAGGCCGGGGATGTCGCCCGCAGCCTCGAGCCGGCTCATGCTCGGCATGAACGAATAATTAACGGACAATCGAAACAGGTTCAGCAAAGGGGCCAGGACGGTGGCAATCGAGAATGCCGCCAACATGCCGAGCGGGAAAAGCGCAGCCACCACCCATTGATCCGCCTGTGTGCGCAGGCCGTAGAGCGCACCCGCGATGCCCAACGGCGCTGCATAGATCAACTGTCCGCTGAACATGCGCCAGCGCAGTACCGGTCCGCGCAAGCCGTGTTGCCGGGCTACGTAATTCAGCATCACTGCTACCTTGAGTATCACGAATCCCAGCAACCCCAGCATCACAATCTCGATGTCCTTTGTCATAAACGCGGCCAGCGAAAGCGTGACCCCGCGGACCATGGACAAGCTTATGATCGTCTTGGCTTGCCAAGTGATGCGTTCGTCGACCGCCGGCAGCACATCCAGCAGCGCGGCAATGACCCACAGCACGACGAACGCGGGTATCAGCGCCCCGTGCGAGGTGAGAATGTGCATTTCGTCGGGCAACCATGGATTCCAGCTGCTGATGGCCCATGCCGAGATTAAACCGCTCAGCGTGAGGAACAGCAAAGCTTGATTGATGTAGAGTCTTTTTGTTGCGGAATCCGAACGGGGCAAGAAATAGTACAGGCTCCCGGGCATGGACAAAGTAGCCAAGGTCATGATCGTGCCCACGGCGAGCCACAGCAGCCGATACTCGCCAAACGCTGCCGTATCCAGGCAGCGAACCAGTACCACGGGCACCAGGAACTGAATCGCATAGTCGAACGCATTGGCGCCGCCGAGCGTCAGCGCCCGGCGTCCGAGCTGTCGCACGGTCGGGTTTGCGCCCGCAACTGCTTTATCGGCAACTGCTATATCGGATTGACTCATTGGACACCTGGCAGCACGCGTGGCGCCACGCGATTCGCGCGCACAAACTTGCTACGCAAGTAGCTGAAACCGGCGTATAGGAACGGACCCGGATCGCGTGGGTTGAACAGCCGGTACTGGTTCTTTGCCAGCAGCGAGCGCAGATAACCTGCCCCGCTCCATTCCTTGGTCTTGCGGTAGCCGTGCCAGTAAGCTTTGAAGTCTTCACGCAGTTCGAGCAACCGATAGCGGCTGTCGCAAGGCGCGGCTGGTTCCTGGTGTTCGCCGCGAGCGTGGCCGTAGGCAATACGCGCGAGATTGATCCCGGCGCTAGCACCGAGCAGATGCGCGGTTTGAAAGTGCGGCTCGATTTCGAGTAAGAAGTAACGCCGGGCGCGTGCGTCCCATTTATAGTCGATCTTGACGATCCCCTGAAACTGGATTCGCGCAAGACACTCCTGGCTCATGCGTGCCAGCGTTTCGTCTCGCAGCATTTCGCAACAGGTGGTGTCCCCGCTACCGGGCGGATTGGTTCGAACAGTTCGGGTCAGGAAGTAGCCCAGGCATTGCGAGCGCTCATCGAAATAACCGTGGAAGCTCACCAGGTGTTCGTCCCGGCCATCGATATACGATTGCACGACCAATGCGTCGCCGCGGCGCGGCAGCCCGGCACAGAAATCGCGCAACGCGCCGGCCCCCTCGAACCTGCGCAGGGCATCCTTATAACCGCCGAAGCGTGCGCGCAATGCATCCGTTTCCCAGAACCAGTCCTGATTGCGGGCCGGTTTGACGATGCAAGGAAACTGCAATGTGCCGATCGCCCACTCCAACTCGGCCACGTTGGCAAAAGCCCTGGTTGGCGGCACAGGCAGATGCGCGGCTCGGGCCAGTTCTACGAAGCGCGCTTTGCTCGTCACGTTTTCTACCAGATCCGGCGGCGGCAGCACAAACCGGAGCCACTTCTTCAGAACCTCTCGATGACGCGAAACGAATAGCGTTTCCGAGTCGCCGGCGTGGAGCAGGACCGGGCGTTCGGCGTAGGGCGCACGCTCGAAATGGGCATTGATCCGCGATAGGATCTCTTCGAAATTGGCAGCTCGGAACTCGGGCAAGAGCAAGCCTCTCCGGACATAACGCGAGCGAAACGCCACATCATCCCAGTGAGACGCGAATACCGACGACCGGATGCCCGCCTGACCAAGGGTCCGCACGATATCGTAGGCGCCGAGGCCCCCGCCACAAAGCACCACGGCAGGCGGCTCGCCGACTGCGACATTTTCGGGCAAATGAATCGCGCCTGTGATTCGTTGCATCATTTGTCGCGCACGCAGGTTTCTGCGGCCACTCTGCGCCGACAAGCATCCGTCAAATGGTTAAGCGCCGCCTCGCACAGAGTCCTGAGGAACTGCAATCGGCCCAAAGCGGGTTGCAGGCGAAATCTCAACCAGTGTACGAAGCGGGACTTCGGCCGATTGGGAAACGCGTAAAGCCAATAGTGCGACCTCAGATGTTTGGTCCACTGCAGTTTCCAGGGATCTTCCAATCCCAGAAAATCAATCTCACTGACCTGGCGATCGAAAGCGTCGCGCAGCACCAGATCACACAGCAGGTTCGACGGCGAGTACGCGGCATAAGACGGGTCGTAGCCCGGTTTGAGCAGATAAAGTTTATTGCCCTGCTCGATGAAATAGCCGAACGCGATGCGGGCGCCATCGAGTGTCAGAAAACACAGGCGCAGCAGTCCGCGCTGAGCGGCAGCCTGCGCAAGCCGCGTGTAGTAGTGGCGCGTTTTCGGACAACTTCCAATGGCACTGCCGGCGCGCCCTTTCCAGGCTGCCGCTTCCAGGCGGAAACCGTCCTCTAGCGCCTGCGCCACGGCCTCTGACGAGGTAATGACTTCGATTGCTACGCGGCCCAGTTGTTTGAGGCGCTTGTGACGGTTGCGCAGGTTCGACCGATGCTTGGCGTTGAGGCTTGACTGATAATCCTGCCATGTGCCGCTGATAGGCAGGTAAGGCGAGGCTGCCGACCTGCGCGTTTCCAGACGGATACCCTGCTCTGAACCCAGGCGGCGCAATTCCGCAATCGTTGGAGAACTTTCTGGCAGCTGGTGCAACAGCAGCAGATCCCAGTCTTTGGCATTGTTCAGCAGGTGGGTCAGCGCGGCGCGATAAGCGGCCTGGGGCCAGCGTCCGACGATGAAATCGCAACGTTCGACATACACATTCCAGATGAACTGGAGTTGGCGCACCGGTATGCCGCACAGTAGCCGCCTGCGTAACATCAACGGCACAATGGCAACCGGTAAGCCGTTAGCGCGGATGAGCAAAATATGCAGCTTCTGGACTGGTCCAAAAGCGTCCCACCAGGCGCAAACCCAATCGTGACCGATAAACGGCCATCCCGGATTGGCTTCCGCGACCAGCGCGTCCCAGATCGGCTTGAGATTCAGAAATTCCTGATAGGTCGTGACGACTTCAACCGCCCAGACGGACGTGGAGGCTATGCGGGTTATGGATTCAGAAATGGGTTCGTCCGACAGCGCGCCTGCTGCCTCGACGTCTTCAACCTCGCCTTGGCCGGAATACTGACTCAGTCCGAATGCATCTAGCATGACGCGCTTCCACCCTTGATTGGCCAACAGCGGTCGCGCTTCCGAAGCGACCGACCCCTTTCTGCCACGAACATACCAGCGCTGTATTTGCGCCATGTCAGCGCGACTTGCGCGTGTTTAATCCGTTTGGATCATGAGATGCCGAACAGCGCGCGCGGCCGCGGAGCGTCCGGGCAGGTGCGCCGGATTGGCTAGAAAGTGGAATTCTGGAGGCGGGGGTCGGAATCGAACCGGCGTACACGGCTTTGCAGGCCGCTGCATGACCACTCTGCCACCCCGCCGGGTGAGCGCGGGCTGTTACAGCTGCGCTGTGCGAACCCAGTTGCAATCCTGGTTCGACGGAAAACTAAAAGGGAAAACGGCTGGCTGCGCGTTTTCCCTGGGGCAATCTGGAGCGGGAAAGGAGTCTCGAACTCCCGACCTCAACCTTGGCAAGGTTGCGCTCTACCAACTGAGCTATTCCCGCGCAAAAAACCGATCCGGCATTATAGGGCGGGAGGTTCCTTTGTCAAGGTAACGCCCCGCGCTAACTACTTCCCGCCTGAAGCTCGGAAGCGCCATCTTCAGGTAATAGGCCATCGACCATAAGCGTGAGAATGGCAGCCACGAAAATCAGGCAAGTGCCGATCGCGTGAGCGACCAGTACGATCTGCCCGTCGACCACGCTCAACTGGAATAACCGGTCGTGATAGAGCAGCAGGATAATCGCGACCATTTGCGACACCGTCTTGACCTTGCCCAGAAACGATACGGCGACGCTCTTGCTGCGTCCGATCTGCGCCATCCATTCGCGCAGGGCGGAAATCGTGATCTCCCGGCCGATGATGATCGCCGCGATGAACGCCTTCGACCCGCGCCGAGCTCAGACCAGCACGATCAGCGCCGCGGCCACCATCAGCTTGTCGGCGACGGGGTCGAGGAACGCGCCGAAAGCCGACGTCTGGTTCAGCGCGCGCGCGAGCTAGCCGTCGAGCCAGTCGGTGATCGCGGCGAAGCGTGAAGATCAGCGTGGCGACCAGATTCTGGTCGTGATTGGCAGATCCAGCGCATGCGGCGCAGTAGAACACACCCACGAGCAGCGGGATCATCAGGATGCGCAGCCAAGTCAGCAGATTCGGCAGATTCATGCGGCATGGTGCGTCAGTGTAGCTGCTGGTAGATTTTTTCGGCGAGCTCTCGGCTGATGCCCTCGACCTGCGCGAGCTCGTCGACGCTGGCGGACGCGCACGCCCTTCAAACCGCCGAATCGCGACAGCAGGCGCTGCCGGCGTTTGCTCCCTATTCCCGAGATTTCCTCCAGCGTGGACGTGATTACGCGCTTTCGCGCGGCGATTTCGGTGGCCCGATGATCGCAAAACGGTGCGCCTCGTCGCGGATCTGCTGAATGAGATGCAGTCCCAGGATGATCGGCAGGAAGACGCAGCGGCTCGCTGCGCTCCGGAAAGATCAGCTGCTCGAGGCCGGCTTTGCGCTCTTCGCCTTTGGCAACGCCGATCATCGGCAAGTCGCTCAAGGCCCAGCTCGCCGAGCACCTGGAACGCGGTGCTGACCTGGCCTTTGCCGCCGTCGATCAGAATCAGGTCGGGCAGCCGACCTTCGCCTTCCACGATCTTGCGATAGCGCCGGTCGAGCACCTGGCGCATGGCGGCGTAGTCGTCGCCCGGCTGCGATGTTGCGTCATGTTGTAGCGGCGATATTCGCTGGGCTGCATCGCGGCGCTGATCGTAAACCACGCAGGATGCCACGGTGGCCTCGCCCATGGTGTGGCTGATGTCGAAACATTCGATCCGGTGCGATGTTATCGCCCAGGTTCAGGGCTTGCTGCAAAGCCGTCAACCGGGTCTCCTGCGTGGCGTGTGCCGCGATTCGTTGCGCGATCGCCAGTTCGGCATTCTTTTCCGCCATGCGCAGCCATACCCGCCGCTCGCCGGCAGGATTGCTGTTGAACTGCACCTTGATCCCCGCCTGCTGGGTCAGCAGTTGCTCTAGTGCAGCGGTGTCGACCGGTCGGTTCAGGATGATGGCCGGCGGCACGTCGCGACCGACGTAGTGCTGCTCCAAAAACGCTTCCAGCGCATGACACTTCGTCCTGATCGCGCGCATTCTGCGGAAAGAAACTGTTGTCCCCGCGGTGCTGACCGCCGCGCACGACGACCAGATTTACGCAGATCAGCCCGCCCGCACTCGCCAAGGCCACGATATCGGCGTCCACACCGCGACTGCTGGACACGAACTGCGTTTCCCTGACCTTCGAAAGCGAGCGGATCTGGTCTCGATAGGCCGCTGCCTGCTCGTAGGATTGCTCCGCGGCCGTCTGCTGCATGCGCTGTTCGAGCCGATTGATGACTTCGTCCGCCCTGCCCTGCAGGAATAGCGTCGCACTGCGGACGTCCTCCGTATAGGAGGCCGCGTCGGTGAGTCCGACGCACGGGCCAGTGCAACGCTTGATCTGGTAGAGCAGGCAAGGGCGCGAGCGATTCGCGAATACCGTGTCCTCGCAGGTGCGCAAACGAAAAATTTTTTGCATCAACCGGATGCTCTCACGCACGGCACCCGCATTCGAAAAGGGGCCGAAATACTGATTGGTCTTGTCCAAGCCTCCGCGGTGAAAGCCGAGTCGCGGAAAAGGATGCCCGGACAGCATCGAGGTAAGGATATGATTTATCGTCCCGATACAGTATGTTATATCGAGGATTTAAACTTTTTATGAAGTTATTTTCGAGTAACAGCGCTTCCGCCTCGGAGCGCGCCACCGTCGTTTCCAGACCCTGAACCTGGCCAAGCATCAGTTGAATGCGAGGCGATAGCGAGGCGGTTTTCTGGAAGTACGACGCGACGCGTTTGCGCAGGTCCCGGGCCTTGCCGACGTAAAGCACCTCTCCGGCGGCATTGAGCATGCGGTAAACGCCGGGCAAGTGCGGCAGGTTGGCGACCACGTCGGCCGCGTCAAATGTGCAATGCTCCCCTTGAGGCTGCGGCCCGGCATCGATCTGGTTCACGATCAGCCAGCGTCTGGGTCGCTCGTCGAGGGAACGGCGGATGTCGGCGAAGACCTGCTCGAACATGGCTGTAGTCAGACGGCGCGTTTGGGTGTTGTAGCGGCTGCAATGGTAGCTATCGTATAAAGTCAGCCCGCCCTTCAGGCGATGGCTGGCGCCATGGGCGAACTTGTGGCGGGCCAGCGGCTCCGACGTGGCCATCAAAACCGACCTGTGCGCGATGCCCCCCAACGCCAGCACCACCGAGCTTGACGCCAAGGCGGCGATCTCGTCTGCCAGAAACCCGTTACAGCGTTGGACTTCGTCGCCGTTCGGCTTGTTCTCCGGAGGCAGGCATTTGACCGCGTTGGTGATGCGACAGCCCGTGAGCAGGAGCCCGTCATCGACCGACACGGACACCGGCTTGTTGGCGAATCCAAATTTGTGCAGGGTTTGATAGAGCAGCACCCCTGCATAGTCGCCTGTAAAGGGCCTTCCGGACCGGTTGGCGCCATGCATGCCGGGCGCAAGGCCCACGATCAGCAATCGCGGCGAAGTATCGCCAAAAGGCGCGACAGGCCGTGCGTGATAGTCCGGATGTTCGGCGCGCACCGCATCGAGGAAGTCAGCCAGGCGCTTGCATCGCCGGCAGTCCAGGCAAAAAGCATTCGACGGGCTAGTGTTCATGCCCGCGGCGATGGTGTTCATGAGTGCCTTGCTGCGGAATTATTTTCACGTGCGCACGGTAGCCCGGATTAATGCCTCCCGCCGGTTCCGGCTGCAGCGTGACATGCGCGATGCCGAAACGTGTCTGCAGCATCTGCCGGCCGGTCTCCAACAAGGCTGCCCAGTTATCGAGATTATCCAGCTCAACGTGGGCGGATAGCGCCACCTGTCCGGAAGAAATATTCCACACATGCAGGTCATGCACGGCGCGAACCCCGCTCAGGGAAGCGATTGCCCGAGCTATGTCGTCCATCCTGAGCCCGGCGGGCACCCCTTCCATCAGGACATGCAACGCGTCCAGGAGCAGACGCACCGTAGAGGCCAGAATCAGCAGCGCGATGACCAGGGACAACAACGCATCGATAGGTTGCCAGCCGGTAAAGTAGATCACTGCGCCGGCCGTGATCGCGGCCACCGAACCGATAAGATCGCCCACCACGTGAATCAGTGCTGCCCGCGTGTTCAGATTGCGTTCTCCGCGGCTGATGATGTATGCCACGAACAGGTTGGCCAGCAGGCCGAAAAAGGCAACGATCATCACCCCGAAGCCACTCACGGGCTGGGGATCAAGCAGCCGGCCAATGGCCTCCACGGCAATGACGACAACGATCAGCAGCATGGCGAGGCCGTTCACGAACGCCGCGACGACCTCCGCACGCGCGAAACCGTAGGAGTGGCGGCTACCGGCGGGCCGGTTTCCGACCCATGCGGCGAATGCCGCGAGGCCCAGCGCCAAGGCATCGGACAGCATATGGCCGGCGTCGCTCATCAAGGCGAGTGAATGGAACGCGGCGCCAGCGACGAATTCGACCAGCGCGTAGCCAAGGGTGACGACCAGGCCCAAGATGAGCGTGCGCCCCGCTCTGCCCGGATGCCGATGGCCGTGATGGCCGTGTGCGGCGTCAGCCACGTTCGCCAACCGGGGGGCTCCCCGCCAAGAGATTCCCGCTCTGCAGAGGAATGGCTGCGACCCCGTGCACGGCCTTGCTATACGCTTCGGTGGCTTTTAGCGCGGCGAGTGTCGGGGCGGATGCACGCCCGTGCAGGCGCGCGAGCCTTGCAAGCGAAGCGGGAGGCGTTTCGCGGCGCAGGCGGCCCAGCAGTTCGTCAGCCGCTTCCGGACGGTTACACACCAGGACCATGTCGCAGCCCGCATCGAGCGCCGCCTCGGCTCTCGCAACGATGTCGCCGGCCACGCTGGCGCCCTCCATGCTCAGATCATCACTGAAAATGGCACCCTCGAACTGCAGTTGCGTGCGCAGAATCCTGGACAACCAGATTCTCGAAAACCCCGCCGGGCGATCATCTACGGCGGGATAGATTACGTGTGCCGGCATGACCGAAGATAAGCCGTGCCTGACCAGTTCGCGAAACGGCACCAGGTCCGCCGCCTCGATCTGCGCGAAGACTGCGGGTGTCCACGGGCACAGTCGGTGTGTGAATCTGCAGCGATATAGCCATGTCCCGGAAAATGTTTGCCGCACGCACTCATGCCGGCAAGCGCAAGGCCCTCGATCAAGGCGCCGGCCAGATCGGTCACTGCCTTGGGTTCGGAATGAAAGGCGCGATCGCCGATAATCGTGCTGTGGCCAAAATCGAGGTCGAGCACGGGCGTAAAGCTCAAATCGATGCCGTGCGCGCGCAGTTCGGCCGCCAGCACATAGCCTGCATCCCGGGCAAGCTGGCGCGCGCGCTGCGGGTGCTCGTCCCACAGGGTGCCCAGTGCGCGCACAGGCGGCAAGCGGGTAAAACCCGCGCGAAAGCGCTGGACCCGTCCGCCTTCGTGATCCACGGTAATCAGCAGTGGCGGGGTGCGCAACCCATGGATTTCAGCCGTCAGCGCCTGCAGCTGGTCGGGTGATTCATAATTTCTCGAAAACAGGATCACGCCGCCGGTCAACGGGTGCAACAACCGCTTGCGATCGGCGTCATTGAGCTGCTTGCCCGCGATATCCAGCATGACCAGGCCGAGCGATGCGGGCACGCTCATGGGTTCATTGCTCCAGAACGACCATTGCACATGCCATTCCCCTTTCGTGTGTCAGCCCAAGGTGGTGCCGGCTCACGCCGCGCCTGGCGAGATACTCCGGCAACGGACCATGGAACTGAAAGGACGGTTTGCCGGTGTCATCGCTGGTGACACTGATGGCATGCAGCGTTACCGGATAGCGCAAGCCGGTACCGAGTGCCTTGGATAGGGCTTCCTTCGCGGCAAACCGGTTGGCCAGAAACCAGACCGGCCGCGAACTCGCTGCGAAGGCGGGCTGCTCTGCGACCGCCAGGATGCGATGGGCGAACTTGTCTCCATGCTTGCGCAACAGACGCTCGATGCGCTCCGCATCCACGATGTCAATGCCGACCCCTACGATCATGCGCCCGCCCTTGCGCGGAGGGCGTCCAGATACAGTTCGACCGTGCGCAGCATGCCGAACTCCAGCGCATCGGCAACCAGGGCATGGCCGATGGAAACCTCGAGCACGCCCGGTACGCTGCACAGAAAATCCGGCAGATTCCCGCGGTTCAGATCGTGACCGGCGTTGATGCCCAGGCCGCTGCGCACGGCGGCGCCGGCGGCTGCGTTGTAACGGCGCAGCGTTGCCCCCTGCTGCGCCGTGCCGAAGCTGCGCGCGTAGGGTTCGGTATACAGTTCGACGCGATCGGCGCCGATCTCACGCGCCATGGACATCGCATGCCTCGTTCGCGTCCATGAACAGGCTGACGCGCACGTCCATGGCCCTGAGCTCGGCGATGACCGGGCGCAAACGCCCGGCGTCGCGTTCCAGATCCCATCCGTGATCCGACGTGAGGGCGCCGACCGCGTCGGGCACGAGAGTGCACTGGTCCGGGCGAAACCTGCGCACGACGTCCATGAGCTGATGAAAAGGATTGCCTTCGATATTGAGTTCAAGTCCCTTGCCCTGCACCAGCTTCAGCAAGTCCCCGACGTCGCTTTCGCGTATGTGACGGGCATCAGGTCGCGGATGCACGGTGATCCCGTGCGCGCCTGCGTCGATCGCGAGTCGGGCAACATGCGTGACGCTGGGCACGTCGAGCGGCCGTGAATTGCGCAACAGCGCGACTTTATTGACGTTGACGCTAAGCCGGGTCATAGCTGCTGAATTTCGCGAAGCAACTGGCGGGTATGCAGTTCCTGTTGGCCAAGATAATGATTCACCAGAAAGCGCATGAGCGACTTGCTCTGTGCCAGGGTGACGGTGTCTGCAAAATTATCGTTCTCCAGGTCGATCAGCGTCTGGCCGGAAATCTCGATGTGCGCATCCGTGCCACGATCCAGCGCGATCGGCCCGCGCTCGATGACATAAGTGTAACGTTTGCCCGGGTCGATAGGTCTGTCTGAATCGGCATCGCGGTCGAGCAGCAGCGCATAGCCGAGTTCCTTCAGCAAATGTTTCTCGAAACGCCGCAAGGTCGCAGCCGGCTCTACTTCGCGCGCGAGGGCGGCAATGGCGTCCCGATAGACCATGAACAACGCCTCATGCGGATCTTCGCGGGCGAGAAACTTCAGAAGCAATTCATTCAGGTAGAACCCGCACATCAAGCCCAGGCCTTGCAGTTGCGGGATGCCCCCCTGCCATTCCGCCTTGTGCAGCGAACGCAGCTCGGATTTGCCGGCCCAGGACAGCAGCAGCGGCTGAAATGCCATCATCAGGCCGCGCAAGGCGGATTTCGGACGGCGTGCCCCGCGCGCGACCAATCCGACCCGGCCGTAGTTGCGGGTAAATGTTTCCACGACCAGGCTCGTTTCACGAAACGCATAGGTGTGCAGCACGAACGCCGGTTCGCCATCCCGCCTTTGCCTGCTGCCCGCTGCGCCGCCCGCGCTGCTGTTATTCGTAGCCAAGGTTCTTCAATGATCGGGCACTGTCCGCCCAGCCGCTCTTGACCTGAACCCAAAGCTCGAGGAACACCTTGCCGCCGAACAATTTCTCCATGTCGATGCGGGCCTGGGTGCCGATCTGCTTGAGTTTTTCTCCTTGTTTGCCGATCACCATCGCCTTGTGATTCTGCTTATCGACGACGATCGCCACATGGATATGGCGCACCGTGCCGCGCAGTTCGAATTTTTCGACGACTACCGCGGCTGCATACGGCAGTTCTTCGCCGAGCAGGCGGAATAATTTCTCCCGTACCAGCTCTGCTGCGAGAAAACGTTCAGGGCGATCCGTGATTTCATCTTCTTCATGTTGGGGCGGTCCCTCGGGAAGATACGGCTTGAGAATGTTGCGCAAATGCGCGACTTGCGTACCCTTGGCCGAACTGACGGGAACGATCTCGGCGAACGCGAACTCCTTGCTCATTTGCTCGATGAAAGGCAGCAGAACCGTCCGGTCGGGATACTTGTCCACCTTGTTGACGACCAGAATGACGGGAATTGTTTTTGGCAGCAGCGGCAGAAGTTTGCGATCGTCGCGGCCAAACTTCATGGCTTCTATGACGAACAGCACCGCATCGGCTCCGTCCAGGCTTTGGGTGACCGTGCGGTTCATGACCCGGTTCAGTTCGCCGCCATGCTCGGTCTGGAATCCGGGTGTATCGACCAGCACCATCTGCGCGCCCGGTTCTGTCACGATCGCGTTGAGACGATGGCGCGTGGTCTGCGGCCGGTTGGAAGTGATGCTGAGTTTCTGGCCGAGCATGCGATTAAGCAGCGTCGATTTGCCGACGTTCGGTCGGCCGATGATGGCAATTTGCCCGGTGCGGTGCGCGATGGAAGTCATATTTTCCGGGAGGCCGCCATCTCGTAAACACTTCGTGCGGCCTCCTGCTCTGCGGCCCTGCGCGTAGCGCCTTCTCCCTCGGCGCGGATGCCTAGCTCCGCTATGACGCATTCCACGCGAAAAAGCTGCTCGTGCGCCTCGCCCGTCACCGACACGATTCCGTAGTGCGGCAATGCCAGCTTGTTGCCTTGCAGGTATTCCTGCAATCGTGTCTTGGGATCCTTGTTGCCCGATGCCTGAGGGTCGATCGTGCGCAGCAGCGGTTGATAAAGCTCAGACAAAACTTTCTCCGCGGCGGCGAAACCGCCATCCAGGCATATGGCGCCGATCAGGGCTTCGAAGGCATCGGCGAGTATGGAGGGCCGGCGGAAGCCGCCGCTCTTGAGTTCTCCTTCGCCGAGCCGCAAGTGCTCCCCCAGCGCAAGTGAAGCAGCCAGTTCCGAGAGCGCCTGCTGATTGACCAGGCCGGCGCGCAGGCGCGACAGGTCGCCTTCGGCCAGCGCGGGGAATTGTTCGAATAAAAGACCTGCCACCACGAAGTTCAACAATCCGTCGCCGAGGAATTCGAGGCGCTCGTTATGAGGTACGCCGTAGCTGCGATGTGTCAGCGCCTGCTGGAGCAATACTGCATTGGCGAACCGGTAGCCCAGACGGCGTTCGATGGGCCCTTCAGGCATGGCGCAACGCCGGGCAGGCGCCCGTCAGTTCCCGCTGGAAGCGACGAAATCGATACACGCGCTCAAATTGCCGAACAACTTGATCTTGGTCGAATACGCCGTGCTCAGGAGTACCTGATCGCCTTCCTTTTCGACCTCGATGTCTTCGCCCTTGACGACTTCAATCGCGTCAATCTGCGCGCGGCGGCTGAACATCGTCTGGATATCCTTGGGCGATGCGCCGCGCGCCTCCGGCGAGCGCGCTATGTCGCGCAAATGGTTCACCACGGTGGCGTATTCGATGTAGGCAGGTATCAGCTTCAGCCCGATGATGGCTGCAAAGACGATCAAGCCTGCAATGAATACCATGCCGACAAAAGTCACCCCGCGTTGCCGATTCATGTTCACTCCTGCTAGTAGATACGGTTGCCGATACGTTTCAGTTCGCTGAAATTCCACCATACGAGGAATGCCTTGCCGACAATGTTCTGTTCGGGCACGAATCCCCAATAGCGACTGTCGGAGCTTGAATCGCGATTGTCGCCCATCATGAAATAGTTCCCCGGCGGAACCAGGCAGGCGAATTCCTGTTCATTGTAAACACAGTTGTCCCGCTGCGGAAATTGCTTGACGCCGGCCAGTTGTAACGGGGGGGCTTCGGGATTGATGATAACGGAATGCTTGTGGCTGCCCAGCGTTTCCCAGAATCGCACCGAATTGACGAAGCTTAGCCCGCCGTCGACATACTGGTAATCAGCCGCCTTTTCTACTTCTACGAGCTCGTTGTTGATGGTCAGGCGCTTGTTGCGGTACTCAATGCGGTCACCAGGGATACCCACCACCCGCTTGATGTAATCGAGCGTGGGATTCTCCGGGTAGCGGAAAACCATGACCTCCCCGCGCTTGGGCAGGTTGATGTCGAGAATCTTCTTGTTTGCCACGGGTAGCCGGATCCCGTAGGTGAATTTGTTGACCAGGATGAAGTCACCCACCAGCAGGGTCGGAATCATTGAACCCGACGGTATCTTGAAGGGTTCGATGAGAAACGATCGCAGCAGGAAAACGATCAGGATGATCGGAAAGAAACTTTTGGGATACTCGATCCACCAGGGCTCTTTGGCTCCCTTGTCCCGGTGACGGTGCAGCACGAGGGCATCGAGCAACCAGATCGAACCGGTCACCAGCAACAGGATCAACATCAGCAAGGCAAAATTCATCTTTCAGTTACCTATCAGGGTGCCGGCCGGCTATTTGTTTTCCACTTGCAGAATGGCCAGAAATGCCTCTTGCGGGATTTCAACGGTGCCGATCTGCTTCATGCGTTTTTTCCCCGCCTTCTGCTTTTCGAGCAGTTTTCGCTTGCGCGAGATATCACCGCCGTAGCATTTCGCCAGAACGTTCTTGCGCAGCGCCTTGACTGATTCGCGGGCGATGATGTGCGAACCGATGGCGGCCTGCACCGCGACGTCAAACATCTGTCTGGGGATCAATTCGCGCATGCGTGTAGCAAGCTCGCGGCCGCGATACTGGCTGTTGGAGCGGTGCACGATCAGCGAGAGAGCGTCCACGCGCTCGGCGTTGATCAGGATATCCAGCTTGACCAGGTCGGCTGCGCGAAACTCCTTGAAGTCATAGTCCAGCGATGCATAGCCACGGCTGACGGACTTGAGCTTGTCGAAGAAATCCATGACGACTTCGTTCAAGGGCAGTTCGTAAGTCAGCATGACCTGCCGGCCCATGTACTGCATGTTGCGTTGGGCACCGCGTTTGTTGTTGCAAAGCGTCATGACCGGTCCGACGTAGTCTTGCGGCATGAGGATGGTTGCGGTGATGATGGGCTCGCGGATCTCTTCGATCTTCGACGGATCGGGCAGCTTCGACGGATTCTCGATCTCCACGACCGTGCCATCGCGCATCTGGATTTCGTAAACCACGGTGGGTGCCGTGGTGATCAGCGCCATGTCGTATTCACGCTCCAGGCGTTCCTGCACGATATCCATGTGCAGCAGACCGAGAAATCCGCAACGAAAGCCGAATCCGAGCGCCTGCGAGGTCTCGGGCTCATAGCGCAGGGACGAATCATTGAGATGCAGTTTCTCCAGCGCGTCGCGTAATGCCTCGTACTGGTTGGCCTCCACCGGATAAAGGCCGGCGAAAACCTGGGGCTTGATCTCCTTGAATCCAGGCAAGGGATTGGTGGCCGGCCGGTCCATCAGGGTCAACGTATCGCCTACCTGAGCGGCTTTCAACTCCTTGATGCCCGCAATGACGAAACCCACTTCGCCGGCCAGCAATTCGTTGCGGCTTTGCGACTTGGGTGTGAAAACACCCACTTGCTCGCACAGATAGTTCGCCTTGTTCGACATCAGCAGGATCCGGTCCTTGGGACGCAGTGCTCCGTCCACAACGCGGACCAGCATCACGACGCCCACGTAATTGTCGAACCAGGAATCAATGATCAGCGCCTTCAGCGGTCCGTCCGGATTGCCCCGTGGCGCGGGTATGCGCGCGATGGTTGCTTCCAGAATATCGGCAACCCCCTCACCCGTCTTGGCGCTCGCCCGGACCGCGTCGTCCGCCACGATGCCGATGATGTCTTCTATTTCGGCAATTACCCGATCCGGATCGGCCGAAGGCAAATCGATCTTGTTGAGCACGGGGACAACTTCGACGCCTTGCTCGATTGCCGTGTAGCAGTTGGCTACCGTTTGCGCCTCGACGCCTTGCGAGGCATCTACGACCAGCAAGGCGCCTTCGCAGGCCGCCAGCGAGCGGCTCACTTCATAGGAAAAATCGACGTGGCCGGGCGTATCGATAAGATTGAGCTGGTAGGTCTGGCCGTCTCGCGCCTTGTAACGCAACGCTGCCGTTTGTGCTTTGATGGTGATGCCGCGTTCGCGCTCGAGGTCCATCGAGTCGAGCACCTGCGCTTCCATCTCCCGATCCGAGAGTCCGCCGCAAAGCTGGATGATCCGATCCGCAAGGGTGGACTTGCCGTGATCGATATGGGCGATGATCGAAAAATTGCGGATAAGCTGCATCAGAAAAAAGGGCACGAACGTGCCCTTTCATTCAATTTCAGAGGCCGAAATTGTAACGGATTTTACCTCGCTGCGAGCGCCTTTCTCAGAGGCGCTCGGCTGGCGGCCCGGTCAATTGCCATCGAGTCGCAGCGGCACATAAAGCGCTCCGTCCCCACGCCGTATCAGCAAGGCCACGCTGCGTGATTTTTCGAATTGGCCCAGCAGTTGATTGAGCTGTTCTACGGATTTTACGTCCAGGTTATTGATCGCCATGAGCACGTCGCCGCGACGAATCCCGGCCTTGGCCGCCGCGCCCTGTACGTCCTCGACCAGCAACCCGGCGCTCGACCCGAGTTCCCGGCGCTGGTCCGCGCTCAACTCGCTTAACGTCAGTCCCAGCCGCGACACGACATTGCCTGGTTTGGACTCCTTGCGCACCGGGCGCTGGGCGACCTTGTCTTCGGGCATCTCGCCCACAGTTACCGTAATGTCGCGCACGCCACCCTTGTGCCAGACCTGGGCGGTAACTTTCGACCCCGGCCGCGTTTGCGCCACGACGCGAGGCAAATCCGACGACGATGTGACAGGTTTGCCATCGAATTTGAGAATGACGTCGGAGGCCTCGATGCCGGCTTTATCGGCTGGCCCGCCCTTCTCCACTGAATTGACCAGGGCACCCGACGTGTTGGGTAGCCCGAAGGAATCCGCCAGTTCGCGCGTGACTTCCTGGATGACCACGCCGATGCGCCCGCGGCTGACGCGACCGGTCGTGCGCAACTGATTGGAGATATCCATGGCCACATCGATCGGAATAGCGAACGACAGGCCCATGAACCCGCCCGTGCGGCTGTAGATCTGGGAATTGATGCCGACGACTTCACCTTTGAGATTGAACAGCGGTCCGCCGGAATTGCCGGGGTTGATCGCGACATCCGTCTGGATGAAAGGCACATAGTTCTCTTGCGGCAACGAACGTCCCTTGGCGCTGACGATTCCGGCCGTTACGGTACTTTCGAATCCGAAGGGGGAGCCGATTGCCAGCACCCATTCACCGACGCGCAGCTTCTCCGGGTCACCGATCCGAACGGCGGGCAGGCCGGTGGCTTCTATTTTTATGACGGCCACGTCAGTGCGCTTGTCGGCGCCAATGACTTTGGCCTTGTATTCGCGCTTGTCATTCAACTTCACGGTGACCTCATCGGCCATGTCCACGACGTGGGCGTTGGTCAGGATGAAGCCGTCGGCGCTGACAATGAACCCCGAACCGAGCGATCGGGCCTCGTAATCGCGAGGCGGAGGGCCGAAGCGGCGGAAAAAGTCATAGAACGGATCATCTTCAGGAACCGGTGAGTGCGCCCCGGCGCCGCGCGCGCTTGTCGTGCTGACATTGACCACAGCAGGTCCCTGGCGGTCCACAAGATCTGAAAAATCGGGCAACCCCTGGACTTGGGCCAAGGTCAAGGACGGCATCCATAGCGATACCAGCAAAACCGCAGTTCTGAACATCGAGGCGCTTCCTCTGACTCAAACGAAGGGGCAATAATGCGGCAAAACGGCCGCGGCGGGAACTACTTGGGACGGCGGGAGACGGAGTTGCCGATCTGCATGACCGTCGCCGCCGGGGCTTCGCCGAGCACGGTCACCACCTGATCGCTGACGGTTTTGGTGTAAATGTTGATGGCGCCTTGCTGCGACAGCCCTTCGTTGATGCGGTTACGCGTCGCGGCAGGTTCGATGAAAACCGAGACCGCCGCAAGGCCGTCGGAATAAACCATGTGCGTGACCATCGCGGCGGTACCCTGCTTGGTGCGGCGCATCTCCAGAATCTTGCGGAATCCCGGCGGAAACTTTCGAACGATCCATCCGGAATCCACCTCGCTGACCATGTTGTTGGCAAAGCTGTCGAGCCGCCATTCGGGCAGCCGTACATTGAAGGAGGGCTGTACCATCTCGCGTGTAACGCGCGCACCAATCGTGAGTTGCGTGAAACTGAATTGTTCTACGACGTTTTGGCGTTCATTGAACATGCGCGCCTTGAGCAACAATCCGGATGCCGTATCCGCCCAAAATTTGTGGCCGTAGCGCATGCCGTCCTTGGGTTCCAGCACCAGCGCCTGGGAATCGAATCCGCCTATGCGTTCGGATTCGCCCTTGCGAATTTCATAGTACTCGGTGAGCGAAGACAGTTGTTCGGGAAGCAAAGCGGGGAAAGTGCGCCGGGCTACGCGCTTGTCGCTGCGCACGACTTTGGCGTCCGGGTAATAGCACAGCACTTCGTCGTTATTGCGGATGACCTCGCGGCGGGGCCCGTCCAGCGTTTCGAGCTTTTCGTATTCATTGCCGCGCTCGACGTAGTGCACGATTCGGGAGGTTTCTACTTCGTCGCCATGCTGATATACGAAGGTTCCAGCGTAGTTCAGTTCGCGTGCCGCATCGGCAATCTTCTGCAGCATGGCCAGGGCGTCTGGCTGGTACAGCGGGTCGGCCGCCAGGACTTCTCCCGACAGGCCAAGCGCACAAAGCGCAGGCAACAAAAATGCCTGGCGCATCATGTCAGCGTTTATCTTCCGTATCCCCGGAAACTGGTCGCACGTAGGAAACCACGCCCTGCAGGGTCGTACTCGACGATACCTGCTGGTGCGCCATCAGGTAATCATCGACGTCCTGGCTTACCGCGCGCGTGGGAGCTTCGACCTGAGCCGGCGCTACCGCCGCAATATTTTCCGGGCTCGGGGCAAACGGATTATTGAACACCGCAAGCCAGGCGACGAGTGCGATGCCCCCAAACGACGCAGCGACCGGGAGCGCGTATCTGCGCACGGTGCTTTGAGACAGCGCGCGGCGCTGTGGCGCGAGCACCGTCGGTTCGTCCGAGAGCCGAGCCATGACCTTGGCACTGAAATCCGGCGACAGCCAGACTTTCTCGCCGCGCATTGCATCGCCAATCAAATGATAAGTACCCCAGGTGGCGCGCAGACTGGCGTCTTCCTTCAGCTTGTTGAGCTGGCCGGTGGCGTCAACGCCTGCGATTTCGCCATCCATGAATGCAGAGATTTTTTCCACGTTTACCACCTCTTTTCCTTACTGGTATCCAATAAAGGGCGAAGACGTTCCGCTATGGTTTCGCGCGCCCTGAAAATGCGTGATCGAACCGTTCCAATCGGACAGTTCATCACATTGGCGATATCTTCGTAGCTCATGCCTTCGATCTCGCGCAATGTAATCGCCGTCCGTAATTCTTCAGGCAACTCTTCCATGGTCTGGTTCACTGTTGAGGCGATTTGCTTGGTCATCAACTCCGCTTCCGGCGTATTTAAATCCCGGAGCTGGTCTCCGTCCTCGAAATTCTCCGCCTCTTCGCTGTCATACTCGGTGGTCGTAGGCGCTCGGCGCCCCATCGCCACCAGGTAATTCTTGGCAGTGTTGATGCCTATCCGGTACAGCCATGTATAGAACGCACTGTCTCCGCGGAACGAAGGCAGTGCCCTGTAAGCCTTGATGAACGCTTCCTGGGCCACGTCCTCCACTTCTGCTGGATCGCGTATGAACCGGGAAAGCAATCGTCCTAGCTTGCGTTGGTACTTCGCAACGAGCAACTCGAAGGCTTGTTTGTCTCCGCGCTGCGCCCGCTCGACCAACGCTTGGTCAACTTCACGGTCGCCCATCTAGCCGCATTTCCCGAAATGGTCTGATTTTTAATCGCACTTGGTCGCAAAAGGCGCCAAGTATACCCGCCGAACACCATTCGGGAAACGCAAAGCGATCCGCTTACACAGACAGAGCTCACCTGCATTAGTTCACTGAGACGAAACGCGGCAGCTGACGAATTGCGGCAGGGCATTGCGGTACACTGCCGCGCTCATGCAAGCGAGAACCCCATGAAGCGTTTCGACGTTGCGATCATAGGTAGTGGACTGGCCGGACTGACGGTTGCGCTGCATCTGGCCGATCAGCGCAAGGTGGGAATTTTTACAAAGCGCGCGCTTCTGGACGGCGCTTCGAACTGGGCTCAAGGGGGGATCGCGGCCGTGCTGGCCAAGGACGACAGCCCCGCGGACCACATCCGCGATACCGAGGTCGCCGGAGCAGGCCTGTGCGACCCGGAAACAACGCGATTTGTCGTCGAGCATGGCCGCCAAGCCATCGAATGGCTCATCGGCCAGGGCGTCCCCTTTACCCGCGACACCAGCGACCTTGGCTACCACCTGACTCGCGAAGGCGGCCACAGCCACCGGCGCGTGATCCACGCTGCGGATGCGACGGGCCACGCGGTACAGAGCACGCTGGAGGGCAAGATCAAAGCCCATCCAAATATCACGATCCTGGAACATTACATGGCGGTCGACCTGATTACGGCAGCCAAACTGGGCTTGCAGGAAAAACGCTGCTACGGCGTTTATTGCCTCGACCAGAGCAGCGGTCGCGTCGAAACAATCGCCGCCGACCAGGTGGTCCTCGCCACCGGGGGCGCCGGAAAGGTCTACCTCTACACCACCAATCCGGACACGGCCACCGGGGACGGAATTGCGATGGGCTGGCGCGCGGGCTGCCGCATCGCCAATATGGAGTTCATCCAGTTCCATCCAACCTGCCTGTACCATCCGCACGCAAAGTCCTTTCTGATCTCCGAAGCCGTACGCGGCGAAGGCGGCCTTCTGAGACTGCCGGACGGCACCCGGTTCATGCCGGCGCACGATGCGCGTGCCGAGCTGGCGCCGCGCGACGTGGTCGCGCGCGCCATCGATTTCGAGATGAAGAAACGCGGCCTGGATTGCGTCTATCTGGATATCAGCCATAAGCCGGTGTCATTCCTGCAGGAACATTTTCCGAACATCTACGCGCGCTGCCTCGAGCTCGGGATCGATATCTCCAGGCAGCCCATCCCGGTGGTCCCCGCGGCGCACTATACCTGCGGCGGCATCCAGGTGGATCGAAGTGGGCGCGCCGACCTCGCGGGTCTGTACTCGGTGGGTGAAACGGCGCACACCGGCTTGCACGGTGCAAACCGGCTGGCGAGCAATTCCCTGCTGGAGTGCCTGGTGTTCGGCAAAGCGGCGGCCACGCACATTCTGGGGCAGTCGCAGTTAACGCAACCGGAATTGCCGCAATGGGACGAGAGTCGCGTGACCGATGCGGACGAGGAAATCGTCATCTCGCACAATTGGCACGAGTTGCGCCGTTTCATGTGGGATTACGTGGGGATCGTGCGCACCAACAAGCGCCTGGAGCGCGCGCGTCATCGCATCAGCCTGTTGACCGAAGAGATTCACGATTATTACTCCAATTTCCGGGTTACCCCGGACCTGCTGGATCTGCGCAACCTGGTAACGACCGCTGATTTGATCGTCCGAAGTGCGATGTTGCGGCGCGAGAGCCGGGGGCTGCATTTCAGCCGCGATTATCCGGACCTGCTGGAGCCGGCGCGCGATACGGTGCTACAAGGTCCGTGATGCCGGATCGTCAGACCTTATGCGATGGCGCAACCAGACCCGCACGCGTCGGCGCTCCTCCGCCGGGGCGCTGTCGGGCATAAGCACGATGGCGCGCCGTTGTCCGGCGTCGGTCCGGACATTGACGACGGTCAGCCACGGGGCCACGAACGTCGAACCCTCAATGGTGCCCGCCAAGGCAACCCCGTTTCTGAGCGTCACTTCACAGCGGGCACCGCCTCGCAGGGTGAGTTCAATGATCGCATTGCGCTCCAGCAGCAGCGCATGCCGGCGCACATGAAATACCAGGCTGAAGGCAATGGCGGCTGCGAGCGCGCCAGCCACGCCCGGATGCGCAATGAACACCCCTGCACAGACCAGTGCGCCGCCATGCACCAGCGCCAGCGCGACGGCGAGCCAGGCCGAGGGCCGGATGCGCAGAATCAGGGGCGGTGGGTGCATGGGCTTGCCCGACTTATAATTGCTCGTAAGGGATTGAACATGCCATGGGCGATTGGATCGACTGGAATACCATCATGAGCCTTGGTGCCGGCAAGGCGCTTGCGCATTTTGGCAGTCCGCAGGATGAACTGGCTGCCGCGGCTTCGCACGCGGTCATTGCACCGCTGACGCACTTTGACTTGCTGCGATTTCATGGTGGCGATGCCAAAGCCTTTCTGCAGGCACAACTGACTTGTGATGTGAACCAGGTCACGCCGGAGCAGGCGCGTTTTGGCGGTTATTGCGCGCCCAACGGGCGACTCCTGGCCAATTTCCTGCTGATGCAAGCGCCGTCAGGTTACCTGATGCAACTGCCGGCCGAGATTGCGCCCGGAATCGCCGACCGGCTGCGCAAGTTTATCCTGCGCGCCAAGGTGACTGTCGAGCGCGCCGCAGGGCTGTCGATGGTGGGCTTGGCGGGCCCGGAAGCCCCTGCCCTTCTCCAGGAAAAAATCGGCGATTTGCCGCCCTCGGCCCTCGGGGTGCGGCAGCATGCCAGGGCTACCCTGGCCCGCTTGCCGGCAGGGCAATTTCTGCTCATGGCCTCCTCGGAGCACATGGCGGCACTTTGGCAAACCCTGGCGCAAGAAGCGGTTCCCGTGGGCGCCGAGTGCTGGAACGGGTTGCAGATTCGCGCCGGTATTGCCTGGGTGGGTGCCGCAACCCAGGAGCAGTTCCTGCCGCAGATGATCGGTCTGGATACCATCGGCGGCGTGAGCTTTGACAAGGGGTGCTACCCCGGCCAGGAAATCGTTGCGCGCAGCCGTTATCTGGGCGAAATCAAGCGCAAGCTGCGCTTCGGCCACTCGGCCGGCGAGGTTCGCATCGCCGACGCACTGCATTGCGCAGGTCAGTCCTGTGGGAGCGTACTTAACGCGGCAGCATCACCGCGCGGAGGATGGGATTTTCTCGCAGTCGTTGGCCTGCAGGCCGATGCCGATGTTCCGGTGCAGCTGAGCAATGGCCAGGCGGTGGAATTGTCAGCGCCCCATTTCAGCGGTGACTAGGCCTTGTCGGTTTCCTATTACATTTATTATCGTGTCGCGAAACCGGACCTGGCGAGCGCGCTGGTTCGCAACATCCAGACGAGCTTGCGTAGCAGTACGGGCATAGCGGGCCGGTTGCTCAGACGTCGGGATGATCCGGCGACCTGGATGGAAATCTACGAGGGTGTTGAACAGGCCACCCAATTCGAGTCCTGCCTGAACTCAGTTGTACAAGCGGCGGACTTCGGGGCCGTTCTGGAGCGCGGCGCCGTTCGCACCATGGAATGTTTCGAAGAGACATGTGCCTGATCCTCATCGCGCACCACGCGCATCCCCGGTACCGCCTGGTCGTTGCCGCCAATCGGGATGAATTTTTCCGGCGTGAAACCGCATCGGCCGACTACTGGGCCGATGCGCCCCACGTTCTGGGTGGACGGGATCTCGAAAAAGGCGGCACCTGGATGGCCGTGACGCGCGACGGGCGCTGGGCGGCTGTCACCAATTTCCGGGAGGGGACGCCGGCCGCACCGGGCATGCGCTCGCGAGGGGATCTCGTCTCGGATTTCCTTGCTGGCGAACCCGTGCCTGCGCGGGCTTATCTGTCAGCCGTTCGTCGCTTAGCGAATGGCTTTTCCGGCTTCAATCTGCTTTGCGCAGATCAGCACGAGCTGCTCTATCTGTCCAACAGGCTGACAATCGAGGCTGCGCAACCGGGACTGCTGGCGGGGGGGATTTACGGGTTGAGTAACGGCGCCCTGGACATGCCCTGGCCGAAAGTGCAGCGCGGGAAAGCGGCCCTGCAAGCGGCCCTGGCGGCCACCCCCGGTCCGGAGCGGTTGACCGAGGCGTTGCTGGCTACGCTGTCGGATCGCCGCACCGCCGAAGATGACATCCTGCCCAGTACCGGCATAAGCAGGGATTGGGAAAAATGTCTTTCTGCGGCGTTCATCAACGTGCCGGGTTATGGCACGCGCGCCTCGACGGTCCTTCTGATGGAAGCCGACGGCGAAGTCCATTTGCGCGAACGCGCCTTCGGTGAGCGCGGCGAACTGGTCGAGGACCGCAGATTCCGGTTTTCAGCGACCCCGCCCGCGGTCCAGCGTCAGGCCGGCTAGAGGTCGCGCATCATTTGCTGGTGCGCAATTCCCGCCTCCAGAAATTTGTCGCCCTGCACCTGGAATTCGTGGCGCAGGTAAAACGGGATCGCTTGCACCTGGGCGTGCAGTAATACGCGCCGCATGCCCGACGCGCGCGCCATCTCGATGAGTTTGCGCAGCAGCGCAGTGCCCGCGCCCTGACCGCGCCACGCCCTGAGGACCGCCATCCGGCCAATGTGCCCATCCGGCAGCAGGCGGCCGGTTCCGACCGGCAGAGCGTCGACGCTTGCCAGGACGTGTTGGCTCATTGAATCGAACGCATCCCACTCCATCTCGACAGGCACGGATTGCTCGCGGATGAAAACCTCTTCGCGCAGCGCCGAGAGAATCTCCCGATCGATCTGCCAGTCCGCCCGACGCACACAGATCCTCGCTGCGGCCATAGCGCCAGCTCAAGGTTTCGTTGCAACGCCGAGCGCGGCTTTATACCGTGGCACCGCCGCTCACCTCGATGACCGCGCCATTGATGTAACTGGCTTCGTCGGAGGCCAGAAAGGCATAGGTGTTGGCGATTTCCTCCGGCTTGGCCAGCCGACCCAGCGGCACGCGGTCGATCATCGCCTGCATGACTTTTTCGGGAATGGATTTGAGGATGGTGGTTTCCACGAACCCGGGGCACACTGCATTGGCGCGTATGCCCTTGCGCCCGAGTTCGCGCGCCCAGGTTTTGGCCATGCCGATGACGCCAAACTTGCTCGCCGCGTAGTTGGTCTGGCCGAAATTGCCATAGATGCCGACCACCGAAGAGGCGTTGAGAATGACGCCTGAATTCTGCGCGATCATGATATCCACGACGGCGCGCGCACAGTTGTACGTACCCTTGAGGTTGATATCGATTACTCGTTCGAACTGGTCGTCAGTCATTTTGCGGAACATTGCGTCATCGACGATGCCGGCATTGTTCACCAGTACATCGATGCGACCGTGGCGGTCCATGACGCCTTGGACCATCGCGGTGATGCTGGCCTTGTCCGTGACATTCACGGTGAAACCGATGGCCTGACCCTGCTCCGAGGTAATCTCGGCGACGACTGCGTCGACGCCTTTGCGATCGAGGTCGCACACCACCACTCTGGCGCCCTCGCGCGCGAACTTCAATGCGGTCGCTTGTCCGATTCCGCGCGCCGAGCCGGTGATGATCGCCACCTTGTCCTTCAACCTCATGGGTGAATTCTCCCTGTGATGCCCGCATGGGCCGGCGGCACTCTACCCAATTGCGCTGCAATGCACAACCGAGCGCGCCGCAGATCAGGTGCCGGATTCCGCGATCTCGACAGGGGTCCCCGCTGGCACGAGATCGAACAATTCCAGCAGATCCTTATTGTGCATGCGTATGCAGCCGATGGAGCCGGGCTTGCCCATCACGGCCGAATCCGGACTGCCGTGGATGTAGATATATCGGCGCATGGTATCGACGTCGCCGAGCCGGTTGAAACCCGGTTCGCACCCCGATAACCAGAGCAGGCGCGTAAGCATCCAGTCGCGGCCGGGAGAACGCCGGCCCAGTTCCTCGTCATAGATCTCGCCGGTCGGGCGGCGCTTCACAAAAACGGTATTTACGGGCACCCCGGCTCCGATTTTGGCCCGGACGATATGGCGACCGCGCGGCGTGCAGAAACTGCCGTAGTTTTCGCCCACACCGTTTTTCGCAGTCGAAACCCGATAGCGCCGCATTCCCTCGCCGTTTTCGAGTAGTTCCAGGGTCTGGTCAGGAATGCTGATGCGAATCGTCTTCATAGCGCAGCGGCCCGGCGTTCACGAAAGAAACTGGTCAGCAACTCGCCGCACTGTTGCGCCATCACACCGCCTTCAACGCGCGTGTGATGGTTCAGCAGCGTTTCGGCAAACAAGTCGATCACACTGCCGCAGGCCCCGGTCTTCGGGTCGGTGGCACCAAACGCGACCCGGGCGATGCGCGCGTGCTGAATCGCCCCGGCACACATCGCGCACGGCTCCAGCGTGACATACAGGGTGCATCCGGTCAGCCGGTAATTGCCGAGTGCACGCGCGGCCGCGCGCATTGCCTGAATTTCGGCATGTGCCGAGGGATCGTGGGTACTGATCGGTGCGTTAAAACCCCGGCCGATGATTTGCCCGTCGCTCACGACGACTGCGCCAACCGGTACCTCGCCAGCCTTCTGCGCCGATACGGCGAGCACCAGCGCTTCGGACATAAAATCGGTATCTAACAGAATTTTATTCATAAAGTTAACAATGATAGCGTATGTGATATCTCGTCACGGAGCCAGCGGGCCTGCCGACGCACGTGGTCGCTGTGATGCTGTCGGCATTACGGTCAAGAGCCGATATGAAGGCAATACCTTCAATCGGAGGGCAATAAGGAGCCGTTCAAGGCAACCTGCGCAAATCTTGCGCGCTGTGGCGGTGCTCGCGCCGCCTTGCGGTACGTCAATGTCGGAAGTTGCGTACTCGTGGTAAAACCTAACGGGTGACATCGTGATCGTCAAGCGCGATCCCGGATCGCCGGGCGGTCATCGTCCTCACAATCGTTTACGCAACCGGGCACAAAGGCATGACGGAATTGCCAGCGGAATTGAAAGCAGATAAATCGGGGACGCCATGGCATGCGCGTCCGGTTGATGCCGTTCTGGCCGAACTCGCTGCAACCCCGTCAGGCCTGAGCACGGACGAAGCGCAGAAACGACTGGCAGTTTACGGCCCTAACCGCTTGCCTGAACCCCCTCGACGCAGCGCATTGATCCGTTTCCTGCTGCAGTTTCACAACATTCTGATTTACGTGCTGCTCGGATCCGCTGTCATCACCATGACCTTGAATCATTGGGTGGATACCGTCGTGATTCTCGCGGTGGTGCTTGCCAATGCGGTCATTGGTTTCATCCAGGAAGGTAAGGCCGAGAAGGCCATGGACGCCATCCGCCAGATGCTGGCCCCTCACGCTGCGGTATTGCGCGACGGCGAGCGCCGTAGCGTTGACGGCGAAATGCTGGTGCCCGGCGACGTCGTGCTGGTGGAGGCCGGGGACAAGGTTTCCGCGGACTTGCGACTGCTGCAGGTCAGTGGGTTGCAGGTTCAGGAGGCGATACTCACCGGCGAGTCCGTGCCTGTCGAGAAAAGCATAGAGCCCGTTGCGAGCACGGCGGTCCTCGGCGATCAAACCTGCATGGCTTTCAGCGGCACGCTGGTCGCGAGCGGTCAGGCCAAGGGACTGGTCATCGCCACGGGCGCGACGACCCAGATCGGGCACATCAGCGGAATGCTCGCCGGGATCGAAATGCTGACCACCCCGCTGGTCAGGCAAATGAATGTATTCGCACGCTGGCTGACCCTCCTGATCCTTCTCGTCGCCGCCATCCTGCTCCTGTATGGCTATTTCGTAGTGCACCACGACTTTTCTGAATTGTTCATGGCGGTTGTCGGACTCTCCGTGGCGGCAATCCCGGAGGGGCTGCCGGCGGTGCTGACAATTACGCTCGCCATAGGTGTTCACGCCATGGCCCGGCGCAATGCCATCGTGCGCCGCCTTCCCGCGATCGAGACGCTGGGGGCGGTGTCGGTGATCTGCACGGACAAGACCGGTACGCTCACTCGCAACGAGATGGCAGTCGCCTCCGTCGTTACACACAATCAGGTTTTGTCCGTGACCGGCACGGGTTATGCACCATCGGGAAATCTATTGCTCGCCGGGGGCGCGGTCCCTGACAAGGAGTCTGCGCTTCTGGCGCAATTGGGCCGCGCGGCGGCGTTATGCAACGATGCCGCACTGCAGGAACATCAAGGCGACTGGACCGTGGAAGGCGATCCGATGGAAGGCGCCCTGCTCGCCTTTGCCGCCAAGACGGGCCTGGATGCGCGGGAACAACGGCATATCTGGGTGCGGACCGATGCCATCGCGTTCGATTCGAAGCATCGGTTCATGGCCACGCTGCATCACGACCATCAGGGTCATGCGTGCATCGTCGTCAAAGGCGCGCCGGAGCGCATTCTCGATATGTGCGGCACCCAGCGAACAGCCTCGGGTGAGGAGCCCCTGGACCGGAAATACTGGCAGGACCATATAGAGTCAATCGCTGCACAGGGCCAGCGTGTGCTGGCGCTCGCCATAAAAAACGTCCCTCCCGAGCATTCGGTTCTCGAACAGGCCGATGTGGAAGGTTCCCTGCAGCTCGTCGGCATGGTCGGGCTCATCGATCCGCCGCGACCCGAAGCGGTGGCGGCCGTGGCGGAATGTCGCACGGCTGGTATTCGCGTCAAGATGATCACGGGCGATCATGCCGGGACCGCCGCGGCCATCGGGCGGCAGATTGGTCTTCAGAATCCCGATACCGTACTGACCGGTGCCGATCTTGACGGCATGAACGATTCCGGCCTGGCGTCGTCGGTGCTGGAATGCGATATTTTCGCTCGCACCAGCCCCGAGCATAAACTCAGGCTCGTGAAGGCGCTGCAATCGCACGGCATGACGGTTGCCATGACCGGCGACGGGGTGAATGACGCGCCCGCCCTGAAACGTGCCGACGCGGGCATTGCGATGGGTCGCAAAGGCAGCGAAGCCGCCAAGGAAGCCGCAGAGGTGGTGCTGGCGGACGACAACTTCGCCTCCATCGTCGCCGCCGTGCGCGAAGGCCGCACTGTTTACGACAACATCAAGAAAGTCATCAGTTGGACGCTGCCGACCAACGCCGGCGAGGCCGTTACCATCATCGTGGCGCTGCTCTTCGGGATGACGCTGCCCGTCACGCCGGTTCAGATCCTCTGGATCAACCTGATCACGGCGACAACGCTCGGCCTCGCGCTGGCCTTCGAGCCGACCGAAGAGAACACCATGCGCCGTTCGCCCCGCCCGCGCAATCAACCATTACTGACAGGCGAGCTGGCCTGGCATATCGTTTTGGTGGCCGTACTGTTCGTCTGCGCCGTCTTCGGCATTTTTGCGTACGCGCTCGACCAGGGATATTCCATAGACCTCGCCCGAACCATGGCGCTCAATACGCTGGTGGTCATGGAGATTTTCCATCTGTTCTTCATCCGCAACATTTACGGCACCTCCCTGACGTGGAAAGCGGTGCGTGGCACAAAGGTGGTCTGGCTCACCGTTGCCATCGTCACTGGGGCGCAGTTCTCGATTACGTACTTGCCGCCAATGCAGCGCGTCTTTGCCACGCAAGCGATTGCACTGTTCGATGGCATGTTGATCGTCGGCGTGGGCATTGCCGTGTTCGCGGTCGTCGAAATCGAGAAGCAGCTGCGGCTGCGATTGAGGGCGATGCGCGCGGACTAGGTGAAGCGCCGCCGTTACCCGACGAGTCGGTTCATAGCCAACCTAATCCGCCGCTCATGACAAGCCCGATCGTAATGGGAAGCACGAGTCGCAGGCTCCAGTGCCAGAGCGCACCGCCCTTGCCCGCTCCGAGGTCGGCTGCCATCCGGGCGGCGGATGCGTGCCACACCCAGCCCACCACCACGGCCACGGCAATTCCGCTGAGCGGTAGCAGGATATTCGATGAAATATGGTCAAGTCGATCGAGCACGGTCGGGGTGCCGGGGTTTTCGGGCGCCAGGACACCGTAGCCCAGGGCTGCGGGCAAACCCAAGGCCAGCGCGACCGAACCGACCGCCATCGCCGCCCATTCGCGGCGCCACCGCCAGCGGGCGATAACCCATGCGACGGGTACTTCCAGCAGCGCCACCAACGAAGTCAGCGCAGCGATGCCAAGCAGCAGGAAAAACGCGACGGCGAACCAGCGCCCGCCGGGCATTACGCCGAAAACCTCGGGCAATACCGCGAACGCGAGCGTGGCGCCGCGCGCGGGATCGACGCCGTAGGTAAACACCGCGGGGAAAATCATCAACCCGGCAAGCAGTGCGATGAGCGTGTCCGCGAGCACCAGAGTCAGGGCGGCTCGCGGCAGCTTCTCGTGTACGGGGACATAGGCTCCGTACGTTATCAGCACGCCCATTCCCAGACCGATGGAGAAAAAAGCCTGGCCGAGCGCGGCGAGGTAGGTCTGTGGACGTGTCAACGCGGCCCAGTCGGGAGTGAACAGGAACGCGATGGCACGCCCGGCACCGTGCAGCGTCAGACCATATCCAGCAAGCGCCAACAGAAGCAAAACGAACACGGGCATGAGCAGCATGCAGACTCGTTCGATGCCGCGCTCCACGCCAGCGGCGACAATCGTAACCGTCGCGATAACAGCGCCCGCGTACCAGAGCACTGCTTGCCCCGGATCCGATATGACCAGGCGGAATTGCTCCGCATAGCCCTCTGCAGTGGTAAAAGTGTCCGCGCCGTGCAGGTAACGCCACAGATAATTGACCACCCAGCCGGCCACTACGGGGTAGTAGCTGAGGATAGCGACGCATGCGAGGACACCGAGCCACCCTGCCCACCGCCATGGGCGAGTGGGCGTGGCTCGCGCAAACGCCGTAACAGTGTCGGCGCGGGTGCTGCGACCGAGCGCAAGTTCGGCGATGAGCAGCGGCCACCCCAATAACAGCACCGCGGCCACGTAAACGATCACAAATGCGCCGCCACCATTCTCGCCGGCCACATACGCGAAGCGCCACACATTGCCCAGGCCGACTGCCGCGCCTAGCGCGGCGAACAAAAAGCCGAAACGGGAGGTCCATTGAGGGGCGAGGGCAGGCGCACTCATCGGCGGTTGTTATCCGGGAACATCGCGCAATGGACGAGGTTTGCGACGATTTACGCGAGCACACCGGGATAAACGCGCCCCGGGTCCATCACGACGAGCACATCGGAGCGGGATTCAGCCAATACATGCTTGGTGACGCTTCCAAGCAGCAACTCCTCAGTTGCGTTGGTACCATGCTTGCCCACGACGATGAGGTCGCAGTCGCAACGCTCTTCCTCAGTGAGAATATGCCGAGTGGCATCGCCATGCCGTACCAGGGGGTCGTAGTCCGTTGCGGCAAGGTTGGCTGCTTTTGCGAGCTCATGCAACTGCCGCACGGCGTGTTCGCGGGCTTCGATCTGGTAGCGATGAATCACGTCATCGCTTACCCCTGCGAACCGCAACTTGCCCTCGAATGGCACGTCGAACACATGAAGCAGCAGCAAGTCGGCCTCAGCGGCGACTTTTCGCGCCAAAGTTATGGCCTGCAACGACGCAGGCGAAAAATCCACAGCCGCTAATATTCTCCTGTAGGGCGCCCGGCATGGTTCCTTCACCACGAGCACCGGTTGCTTGCTGGTGCGCACCAGACGGGACACCGTCGAACCAAGCAGAAACCTTTGCAGAAACCCCGTTCCATGCGCACCCACCAGAATCAAATCAGCCCCAATGGCTTTGGCGCAACCTGGAATAGCGGAAGCAGCCATGCCGGGTTCGAGTAGTAGCGCGGCGGACACGCCGAAATTACGCGACGGGTCCGAGAGAATTCGCGTAAGCGCAGCGCGCATCTCCTCTGAGATACTTTGGGACACGGCGGAAGTATCCCCGCCCAGCACCGCACGCAGCGGCGCGAGCGCGTCCAATCCAAGTGCGTGCAGTACCGTGTACTTCGCCCTGGTTTCGCTGGCGATGAGAAAACCCCTGTCGACGGCGTGGAGCGAGGAAGCGGAAAGATCCGTCGCGGTGAGCAGCTGATTCAATGCGGTCATTGCCTTACCTCCCACGGATGAATTATTTCCGTCAGCGTTCGGACGACATAATCGACCGCGTTGCTCATAGGATAAAGCACCGTGGGCACCCCTAATTTTTTGAGGGCTTCGCCCTCGACCTGCTCACGAGCGATGACCGCGATTTCTCCCCGGTAATGGTAAGCGCGCAGCGCATCAAGAAGCCCCCGATTGGAGGCGAAGTCCGGCAATGTGCAGACCACCCACAGAGCACCCGAAAGCGGAAGGCTCGCAATGAAATCAGCGTCCATCGCGTCTCCAAAGCGAACGTCGAGTCCCTTGCCCGGAAGCACACGCGCCACTTCGGGGTCGAAGTCGACACCAAGCACTTCAAGCCCGGCGTCCTTGAGCCCAAGTGCGAGTTGGCTGCCGTAGCGGCCAAGGCCGAACACTATGACTTCCGGATGGCCTCCCCCTGCTTGCTCATTGATCTGGGCCAGTTCCCGGTACGGGTGCCGCCGCTCGAACGGGCTGAGCCACGGTGCGAGAAGTTCATACAGACGATGCGAATATAGAATCAGATAAGTCGATAGCGCAATGGTGACCAGCCCAACCAGGGTAGTCAGCCCGAGCGCATGCTCACCGACGTGCCCCAGGGAGATACCCATTGCGACGAACACGATCGAGAATTCACTGATCTGTGCGACCGTCAGTCCCGCCAGAAATCCTGTCCGCTTGCGGTATCCCATGTAGCCCATGATCGCCATTACGATCAGAGGATTGCCTATCAGCACGAACAGCGACAACACGACGGCTGGCCAAATTTCACCGCCCAGCGTGGAGAAGTCGAGTTTGGCCCCCAGGTCGATGAAGAAGAATAGCAGCAGGAAATCCCGTATGCCGGTAAGACGCGCATTGATGGCATCGCGGTAGGATGTCGAGGCCAGCGAGAAACCCGCCAGGAACGCCCCTGCCTCCTTTGAGAAACCCGCCCATTCGCCAAGCGCCGCCAGTCCGGTTCCCCAGCCGATCGCGAAGATCAGCAGGAGCTCCTGCGAATGCGCCATCAGTTCGACCACCTTCGGCAGCACATAACGCATCAGGATGTAGAGTAACGCCGCCGTTACCGTCACACGCCATGTCAGTGAGAAAGCCAGGTCGGCAATGCCGCCCTCCGAGCCGCCGCGCAGGGCGCTCATGGCCATCATCGCAAGCACGACAGCAAGGTCCTGAACTATCAGGAATCCGACGGCGATTCGGCCATGCAGAGAGTCGATCTCGCGCTTGTCGGATAGCAGCTTGACGATGATGATGGTGCTGGAGAACGTGAGCGCCACGGCGACGTAAAACGCCTCCATCGCGCTCCTGCCCATCAGAACGATGAGTGCAAAACCGATGACAATGGTGAACGTCAACTGTCCAAGGCCGGTGGCGAGCGCGACTGGACCGATATGGCGCACATGTTGGAGATCGAGTTTCAGGCCGACAACGAACAACAGCACGGCGACGCCGACCTGTGCAAGCAGATCGATCTGGTCTTGTGCGCTGACGAGACCGAGCACAGCCGGTCCGGTAAATATGCCGACAAGAATGTAAGCGATCAGAACGGGCTGCCTTAGCCACATCGTGACTGCGCCAGCCGCCGCCGAAACCAGTAACAGGAGTGCGAATTCGCTAAAGACTTCCTGCAACGTCGCCTCCCGTCAACCGCACTGCCGAGGCAATCTCGATCGGCATCCGGTTTGCCGCAATCGTTTTCAGCACTGCTGATCAGACCCCGTGCGTGCAGCGGAGTCCGGCGGGGAATCCCCTTGCTCACTTGGCTGTCAGCACTATCCTTCGCAGTTCGGCGAAAAGTCCCTCCTCCACTTGAACATCGGTGGCAAGTCGCCATCCCGCGGCGTCGCGCGTCAGAATTGCGACCGTATGGGCGCTCTGGCCGTGTAGCGCGGTCAACTCGAGTCGAACGCGTGGGATTTCGCTTATCCGGTCGCTGACATGACAGCACGCCCCGGTTACCTTTTCAAACGTTTTGCCGGTCGCACTGACGACGACGAACGCTAATTTTGACACCGGGGGCGCCAAAGCGTCCAGGAACACGAATATTCTTTCGTCATCCCATTCGCTGGCCCCCGTGCGCGAGTCGCCCGTATGCAGGACGCAGCCATCGACGCTGCGTGGCTGGCCTGGACAAACCACTTCCGTCACCTCGCCGCTTGCGCCAAAAAGAACGCACAGCGCATCCAGGTCGGCGGGCTGACCGGGAATAGCACGATTTGGTGGGGCCCAATGCAGTCCGAAGACGATCTCCCTTAGCGCAGACGCGGGATCGTTACAGTTTGCTTCGTGAGATGCAACTTGGTGCCTGACAGGCATGGATCCTCCCTGATGCTGGCCCGCGTCAACTGGTTAGTGAATTTACGACAGTCCCGGCAACGATGAAGTTCGGAGGCTCATGACCCGTTTACTACGCGATCACGGGGTTTCTTGTCTTATTGCATGATCCAACTGTAGACACTCACACATGACGGCAATACACGGTTCAATGTGCCTGGGTAAACTGCGCGAGCAGACCGTTTACCGTTTCTGGTTCGCCGCGAATGCGGAAAAACGCACCGTCATCGTCGGCGCGCTCTTCCAGCACCTCGCAGTTCGCGAAGATCTCCCCGCGCAGCTGCTGCGCCGACCACGGCAGGAAGATCTCGGCCTCGACGAGGCCTTGCTGGAAAAACGCGACGATCGCCGCATGCAGCGTCGCGACGTCGGTCGCCCGGCGCGCACTCATCACGATGCAGTCCGGATACTGCGCGCGCAGCGACGCCTCGCGTGCCGCTTGCGCTTGCGCGTCGCCGACGCAGTCGATCTTGTTGAACACATGGATGCGCGGCACGGCCTGCGCGCCGATCTCGTCGCAGCACTTCGTCGGTCACCGCGAGCTGGCGTTCGAACCCGGGATCGCTGGCATCGATGACGTGCAGCAGCAGCGACGCCTCGACGGCTTCCTCCAGCGTCGACTTGAACGACGCCACCAGATCGTGCGGCAGGTTCTTGATGAAACCGACCGTGTCGCTGACCAGCACGCGCGGCACGCTCTCGGGGTGCAGCGCGCGCACCGTGGTGTCGAGCGTCGCGAACAGCTTGTCGGCGACCAGCACTTCGCTTGCCGGTGAGCGCACGCATCAGCGTGGACTTGCCGGCGTTGGTGTAGCCGACCAGCGCCACGCGCGCGAGTCCCTGGCGCTCCTGCCGCCGTGCGCGCTGGGTCTTGCGCTCGACATCCATCGCGTCGATTTCCTGCTGCAGCTCGGCGATGCGGTCGCGGATCTTTTGCCGGTCCAGCTCGCTGTGCGCCTCGCCGGCGCCCCGGCCGCCGGTGCCGCTGCGCTGGCGCCCTTTCGGCCCGGCCAGCTTGGCCGCTTCGCGCAGCCGCGGCGCCATGTAGCCCAGGCGCGCGATCTCGACCTGCGCGCGCGCCGCGCGTGAGCGCGCGTGGCGGTGGAAGATCTCCAGGATGACCATGGTGCGGTCCATGACTTCGCAGCCGACCTCGATTTCGAGGTTGCGCGCCTGCGACGGCGAGATCTCGTGATCGACCAGGACGATGTCGGCGCGGCGCGTTTCCGGATCGGCGGCGGATTGCGCCGCCTCCTTCGCCCGGGCCGTCCCGCTCTTCGGCGCTTTGCGCACGCCAGTCGTTGGCGCAGAACCGGGCGCGTCCTCAGGATCGGGTTCGTTTTCCACGAAACGGCGCATCTCCTGCCGCTTGCCCACACCCAGATAGGCGGTCGTGTCGAAACGGTCGCGCTTCTGCGTGAACGTGCCGATCACTTCGAATCCCAGCGTCTTGGCGAGGTCGCGCAGTTCGTTCACGGAGGCCTCGAACTCGACGTCGCTCACGCCTGCCAGTTGTACGGCCGCCACGATGGCCCGCTCGGGTTTCTGCTCGATTTCTGCTGCCATCTGGATTCTGGTTCGGGTCGTTGGGCGGGCGACGTTGCGATAGGTATTCGTGCAACACCTTCGTAGCTTGCGGAAAATAGAACGCTACGCTACTCCCACTCGATCGTCGCGGGCGGTTTCGAGGAGATGTCGTAGGTGACGCGGTTGATGCCGCGCACCTCGTTGATGATGCGCGAGGAAACCCGTGCGAGCAGGTCATGCGGCAGCGGCGCCCAGTCCGCCGTCATGAAATCGCTGGTCTGAACCGCACGCAGCGCGACCACGAATTCGTAAGTGCGCCCATCCCCCATGACGCCCACCGATTTGACGGGAAGGAAGACGGCGAAGGCCTGGGCCGTCTTGTCATACCAGGTCTTGCCCTCCTCGTCCCTGGCACTGCGCAGTTCCTCGATGAAAATCGCATCGGCCCGGCGCAGCAACTCGGCGTATTCGAGTTTGACTTCGCCGAGAATACGCACGCCCAAACCCGGGCCCGGGAACGGATGGCGGTATACCATCGCTCGTGGCAGGCCAAGGGCCACGCCGAGTTCGCGCACCTCATCCTTGAACAATTCCCGCAGGGGCTCGAGCAGCTTCAGGTGCAGTGTGTCGGGCAAACCGCCGACATTGTGGTGCGACTTGATCGTGGTCGCTTTCTTGGTTTTGCCGCCCGCCGATTCGATGACGTCCGGATAGATCGTACCCTGCGCCAGCCACTTGGCGTTCTTGATGCGTGATGCCTCGCGCTGAAAAACTTCGATGAACTCCTTGCCGATGACCTTGCGTTTGGCCTCCGGATCGGACACCCCGGCAAGCTTGCCCATGAACTCGGCACTGGCATCGACATGGATTACTTTCACGCCGAGGTGTTCCGCGAACGTCTCCATGACCTGTGTGGCTTCGTCGAGGCGCAGCAATCCGTGATCGACAAACACGCAGGTGAGTTGCGCACCGATGGCCTTGTGAATCAGGGCGGCCGCTACGGATGAATCGACCCCGCCCGATAATCCCAGGATTACTTCTTCGCGGCCGACTTGTTCGCGAATGTGCGCCACGGCCTCGGTGACATAGTCGGGCATGTTCCAGTCGCTGGCGCACCCACAGATGTCGTGCACGAAGCGCTGCAACACTTTCGTTCCCTGGCGGGTGTGAGTGACTTCAGGATGGAACTGCACGCCGTAGAATCCGCGCGTCTCGTCGGCCATGCCCGCAATCGGGCACGATTCATTCGATGCCATCAGTTTGAATCCAGGCGGCAGGACAGTGACCTTGTCGCCGTGGCTCATCCAGACTTTCAGCATGCCGTGACCTTCCGGGGTGCTGGAGTCCTGGATGCCGTCGAACAATCGGGTGTGGCCTCGCGCCCGGACCTCGGCAAAGCCGAACTCGCGCACCTTGCCCGCCTCGACCTTGCCGCCAAGTTGCTGTGCCATGGTCTGCATGCCGTAGCAGATTCCCAGCACCGGTACGCCCAGCTCGAATACTGACTTGGGGGCGCGATCCGTCGACTCCTCGTAAGCCGACATGTGGCTGCCCGACAGGATGATGCCGCGGGGGCCGTAGTCGCGAACGAACTGGTCGGACACATCCGAAGAATGGATTTCGCAGTAGACCCGGGCTTCCCGGACGCGGCGTGCAATCAGCTGCGTAACCTGGGAGCCAAAGTCGAGGATGAGTATTTTGTCGTGGGACATGAACTAGGGACGAGGGCTGAGGGTCGAGGGACGAGGGAGTAGTGAATGCTCTGGAGCGTCATACTTCGAATTTACTCGCCCCTCTCCCCTCGACCCTCGCCCCTGAATTTAGTCAACGTGATAGTTGGGCGCTTCCTTGACGATCTGGACGTCATGCACGTGCGATTCGCGCACGCCCGCCGAGGTGATTTGCACGAATTCGGCACGTTCCTGCACGGCCGCGATCGTGGAACAACCCAGGTAGCCCATGGCGGAGCGCAAACCGCCCATGAGCTGATGCATGACCTGGACCACGCTGCCTTTGTAAGGCACGCGGCCCTCCACGCCTTCGGGTACGAGCTTCTCCGCGCTGTCTTCATCATCCTGGAAATACCGGTCGCTCGAGCCTTGCTGCATGGCGCCCAGCGAACCCATGCCGCGGTAGGACTTGTAGGAGCGGCCCTGGAACAGTTCGATCTCCCCGGGCGCTTCCTCCGTGCCGGCAAACAATCCGCCCAGCATGACTGAATCCGCTCCGGCCGAAATGGCTTTGGCGATGTCGCCGGAAAAACGAATGCCGCCATCGGCGATCAAAGGCACGCCGGTACCCGCCAGGGCAGTCGCCACTTCATTGATGGCAGTGATCTGCGGCACCCCGACGCCCGCAACGATGCGGGTGGTGCAGATCGAGCCGGGGCCAATGCCTACTTTGACCCCATCGGCGCCTTGATCCAGCAGGGATTTTGCTGCGGCCGCCGTGGCGATATTGCCCCCGATCACTTGCGCGGCCGGAAAAGTGCGCTTGACCCAGCGCACGCGATCGAGCACGCCCTGCGAATGGCCGTGTGCCGTGTCCACGATGAGCACATCGACGCCGGCCTCGATCAGCAAACCGATGCGCTCCTCCGTGCCTTCGCCAACCCCGACGGCTGCCCCGACGCGCAGGCGCCCAAGCTGATCCTTGCTGGCAAGCGGATGCTCGGACGACTTCAGGATATCCTTGACGGTAATCAGTCCGCGCAACTCGAAATTCTCGTTGATGACCAGCACGCGTTCCAGGCGGTGCTGATGCAGCAGGCGCATCGCATCCTCGATACTGGTGCCTTCCTTCACGGTCACCAGCCTGGCGCGTGGCGTCATGATGTTCTTGACCGGTTGATCGAGATTGCTTTCGAAGCGCAAGTCCCGGTTGGTGACGATACCGACCACCTTGGATGCGTCGACCACCGGCAGACCCGAAATGCGATGCTGGCGGATGAGGTTGAGCACGTTGCGAACCGTCATGTCCTGCGAGATGGTGATCGGGTCCTTGACGACGCCGCTTTCAAAGCGTTTGACTTTAGCGACTTCAGCAGCCTGCACTTTGGGCGGCATGTTCTTATGCACGATGCCGATGCCCCCTTCCTGCGCCATGGCGATCGCCAGACGGGCTTCGGTGACCGTATCCATGGCCGCGGAAAGCAGCGGTATGTTGAGTGCGATGCTCTTGGTCAGGCGCGTCGTCAGGCTGACGTCGCGGGGCAGTACGGTCGAATGGGCGGGAACCAGCAGAACGTCATCGAAAGTGAGCGCCTTTTGCAGGACTCGCATGCTTTTGATCCTTCACAAAGACGCCATTATACAGACGGGATTTCGCACGGTAAATCCGGTACCTGCGCTCAGGTCCGTTGACCGTCGCGTTACTAGCGGCTATGTTTAGCGGCCAGGTTCATTGAGGCAAGCAGTCAACAAATGCGCGGTTCCAGGCGTTGCTGGTGGATCTATCCGGTGTGGCTCCTGTTTGCAGCCAGCCTGGCGGGCAGTGTGCTCGCCGTCGCGGCCGATGTCCTTGCGGAAGCCGAGGCGGCCGTTCGCAAGGCCGAACGGGCCGTCAAGCGCGCTGAAGACCAGCGCGCGCTGTGGACCAGCGCGCAAGACGCATTGCGCAAGGCACGCCGGGCGTTGAACGAAGGTAATTCCGCGACGGCCCTCGAACAGGCGGGCATCGCGGAGAAACAGTCTGAACTCGGGATCGCTCAGAAAAGCTATCCGCTGTTCCATGAACGATGAGGAGAAGTTCGAATGCGACGTCATCCGATTACCGTTAGTGCGCTGATGCAGGCCGTCGTGTTCGCCGTGGCGTTCGCTGCTTGTCCGGCCTCCGCTGAGATGTATAAATGGACGGACGCCGAGGGCAAAGTGCACTATTCGGATCAGCCTCCTCCGGCGAACGTGAAGCAACAGACGACCGTGACCCCGCGCAAGTCATCCGCCCCGAGTGCCACGGCGCCAGCCAAATCGGACGCGCCGCCGGCCAAGGCAAAGACCTACGTCGAGCAGGAGGCAGAATTTCGCAAACGACAGGTCGAAACCGCGGAGCGCGAAGCCGCTGAAAAAAAGAAAGCCGATGAGATTGCTGAACGCAAGCGTAACTGCGAGCAGGTGCGCGTTCAGTTGAAAGGCCTGCAAGCTGGCGGGCGCGTGACGCAAACCAACGCGCAAGGCGACCGCGAGTACATGAGCGATGCGCAAATTGCGCAGGAGATAGACCGCTTGAAGAAGGCCGAAGCCGGTTTGTGCAGGTAGCCCGACCGGCTGCTTAACGGCGCGTGCCTGGCCCGCGTTGCTGTCGCGCCCGTTGGCGGCGCGCCTGCTTGGGGTCCGCGACGAGGTCGCGATAGATTTCCACGCGGTCGCGATCTCGCAGTTCGGTATCGAGCGACGCGCTCACGCCCCAGATGCCGACATGGCGAGGTGCGCCGCCTGGCAGTTCTGCGACGCGAGAAGCGGCCGCGAGAGCATCGGCAACGCGCGCGCCCGGCGCCAGGTTCACATGGATGACTGTCTGCGCATCCGCCAGCGCATAGACCACCTCCACCCTGATCTTCATCGCGGGCCGTAAAGTTGCCGTGCGCGTTTTACGAAAGCATCCACGAACGTGTTGGCGATGTAATGAAACACCGGGCCGACGATCTTTTCCAGCAGTTTGCTCGAAAACTCGTAATGCAGGCGGAATTCGATCTTGCACGCCTCTTCGCCAAGTGCCTTGAAGTGCCAGCTGCCGTCCAGGTGACGAAACGGCCCATCGACCAAAGTCATGGTGATCAGTTTCGGCGGATCCGCGCGGTTCTCGGTCGAAAAGCGCTGCTTGATGCCCCGGAAGTCGATGACGATGGCGGCGCGGGTGGTGTCGCCTTCCTGCTTGAGTATTTCGGTTCCGCCACACCAGGGCAGAAACGCAGGATACGCGGCAACGTCCTCCACCAGCGCGTACATCATTGCGGCCGGGTATTCGATCAGTACGGACTTTTCAACCAACGCCATCAGATACGTCCAGGTAGCTGTAGAAGCATTGGTAAAATACAGGACCTGCAGCAAAAACTCACGCCGTCATGAGCATCGTCCAGAACAAAAAAGCGTTTCACGATTATTTCATTGAGGAACGTTTCGAAGCCGGCATGGTGCTCGAAGGCTGGGAAGTCAAGTCGATTCGCGCTGGACACGTGCAGCTCAAGGAGGCCTACGTCGTCGTCAAGAGCGAGGAAATCCATTTGATCGGTTGCCACATCACTCCCCTGGCGGCTGCGTCGACGCATGTGCAGGCCGATCCGACGCGCACCCGCAAGCTGCTGCTCCATGGCGAGGAAATTCGCAAACTGATCGGCAAGGTTGAACGGGCCGGCTATACCCTCGTTCCCCTGGATCTGCACTACACGCGCGGGCGCGTGAAGATAGAGGTGGGCCTGGCCAAAGGCAAGAAACAGCACGACAAGCGCCAGGCCGAGAAAGATAAAGACTGGAAACGCGAGCAGCAACGCCTGATGCGCAGCAAGTCATGAGCGGGGCTTTGCCGGCAAGCCGCCCGGCTACGCTGCCGCCGACTGCCGCAGGTCAGGAATAATTCAATCCCATGGCGTTGCGCACGTCGCGCATTGTTTCAATTGCGAGCTTGTGCGCCCGATCGCTGCCTTCCGCGATGATATTGCGCACCAGGGTGGGATCGTCTAGATACAACTGGGCTCGTTCGCGCATCGGTTCCTGTTCCTTCAACACCGCATCGATCACTGGCTGTTTGCATTCCAGGCAACCGATGCCGGCGCTGCGGCAGCCGTTTTGCACCCAGTCTCGCGTGGCATCATCCGAGTAGACCTTGTGAAATTCCCAGACCGGGCATTTGTCCGGGTCGCCGGGATCAGAACGCCGTACGCGGGCCGGATCGGTGGGCATCGTCCGGATTTTCCTGGTTACGCTGTCCGCATCCTCGCGCAGCGTGATGGTGTTGTTGTAGGACTTGGACATTTTCTGCCCATCGAGTCCGGGCATTTTCGACGCTTCGGTCAGTAACGCCTGGGGTTCCGACAGAATCATTTTGCCGCCTCCTTCGAGGAAGCCGAACAACCGTTCGCGGTCGCCCATCGACAGATTTGCCGCCTCCTCGAGCAGCGCCTTGGCCGCCGACAAGGCCTCCTGGTCGCCTTGTTGCTGATAGCGTGTGCGCAGTTCCTGATACAGCTTGCCACGCTTGACGCCGAGCTTTTTTACCGCCGTTTCCGCTTTTTTCTCGAAACCGGTCTCCCGGCCGTAAACATGGTTGAAGCGCCGCGCAATTTCGCGCGTGAATTCGATATGCGGCACCTGGTCGTCGCCCACCGGCACGCGGTTGGCGCGGTAGATCAGGATGTCGGCGCCTTGCAGCAGCGGATAGCCCAGAAAACCGTAAGTCGAAAGATCCTTCTCCACCAGTTTTTCCTGCTGATCCTTGTAAGTCGGAACGCGCTCCAGCCAGCCCAGCGGCGTGATCATCGACAGCAGCAAATGCAGTTCCGCGTGTTCGGGCACCTGGGACTGGATGAACAGCGTGGCCTGGGACGGATCTACGCCGGCCGCGAGCCAGTCGACCAGCATGTCCCAGACATTCTGTCCGATGATCTCGGGCGTGTCGTAATGCGTGGTGAGGGCGTGCCAATCAGCCACGAAAAACAGGCACTGGTATTCATGCTGGAGCCTTACCCAGTTTTTCAGCACTCCGTGATAGTGCCCCAGGTGCAAGCTTCCGGTGGGACGCATGCCGGACAAGACGCGATCGACGAACATTGATTTCCTCAGTTAATTCCGAATAGGCCACCGATATTGAACACCAAAGCCAGCAGCCCGATGAATCCGGTAATGAAAGGGAACATGACCGGTCCGAGTATGCCCAGGAACATCAGCGCTAGCAGGATGATCAGGCCAAAGGGCTCGATGCGCGCGAACTGGTACGCCATTCTGGCCGGCAGCAGGCTTACAGCGATGCGACCACCATCCAGCGGGGGCAGCGGCAGCAAGTTGAGCACCATGAGCACCGCGTTGACGATGATGCCGCCGCGGGCCATCAACAGGCCGGGCTCGGTAAAGTAATTCGCCGGAATGGCGAGCAACACCTTGATCACCAGCGCCCAGAAGAGCGCCATCAGCAGATTGGCACCGGGCCCGGCCGCTGCCACCCAAAGCATGTCGCGTTTGGGATTGCGCAACTGACTAAAATTGACTGGAACTGGTTTCGCCCACCCGAACGCATATTTTCCCTGGCTGGCGACCAGGATCAGCACCGGAACGAGGATTGTTCCTATCAAATCGATGTGGCGGATCGGATTGAGCGTGATGCGGCCGGCCTGATACGCCGTCAGGTCGCCGAAATGACGCGCCGCGTACCCGTGCGCGGCTTCGTGCAGCGTGATGGCGAAAATCGCAGGAATGGCATACAGCGCGACCAGCCGAAGGATAGTCTCGAAATCCATCAGGCAGGCGCTCCGAATTGCGCGATGGCGCCCTTGCCGCGCCGGATGACCGCCGGGACTTCGCCGGTCAGGTCGATGACCGTTGTCATGTCCACCCCGCACGAACCCGCGTCGAGCACGACATCGACCTCATGCTGCAGCCGGGCACGAATGTCGTCCATGTCGTTCAAGGGCAACTCATCGCCGGGCAGCTGCAAGGTCGTGCTCAAGATCGGCTCGCCCAATTCCAGCAGCAGTGCGCGCACCACGTTGTGATCGGGCACGCGCACGCCGATGGTGTTGCGCTTCGGATTCAACAGGCGTTTTGGAACTTCGCGGGTTGCCTTCAGGATGAAGGTATAGCAACCGGGCGTAGAGGTCTTTAGCGCACGGAACTGAATGTTGTCCACCATCGCATACTGGCCCAGCTCCGAGAGGTCCCGGCAGACCAGCGTGAAGTGATGGCGCTCGTCCACCTGACGCAGGCGCCGCATGCGCTCGAGCGCGGTCTTGTCGCCCAGTTGGCAGCCGAGCGCGTAACAGGAATCCGTCGGATAAACCATCAAGCCGCCATTGCGCACGATAGCGACCGCGCGCTGGATAAGGCGCGGCTGGGGATTTTCCGGGTGTACGGCAAAATACTGCGCCATGAACGTGGCGTCATCTTACGGCGCGAAGCCGCGACCAGACTGTCGGCAGGCCCGCGGGAAGCCTGGCCACGTCGCCCAGATCCGGCACATTCGTGCCCGGCGCGTGGAAATCCGAGCCGGACGACAGCGCGAATCCGAACTGCCTCGCCAGTCGTAATTGTGCCGGTGAGGCGATTTGCCCTTCGCCGGCGATCTCGATGGCGTCGCCGCCGCTTTGCGCAAACGCTTCCAACAGTGATTGCAGCTGGCGCGGCGCCAGCCGGTAACGCGATGGATGCGCCAGCACTGCCTGGCCTCCCGCAGAGTGGATCCAGTCGATAGAAAGGCGAAGTTCAGGCCAGCACGGCGCGACATACGCCAGGCGGCCGGCGCCAAGATAGCGCCTGAATGCATCGCTGGTATTGCGCGCGTGTTTATGTTCGACAAGAAAGCGGGCGAAATGACTGCGACCGATCGAGGCCGATTTGCCGGCATGGCGCGATGCGCCGGCCAGGCTTTCCGCTATGCCTGCGGCATCGAGCTGGGCGGCGATGCGTAGGGCCCGCGTGCCACGCGAGCGCCGGATTGAGGCCAGTCCGTCGGATAGTTGCGGTGCCTGTGCGTCGATATCCAGACCGAGGACATGCACGGTGTGCCCGTTCCAGACCGTCGAGATCTCGACCCCCGCAACGACGCGGATATCGAGGCCTGCGCTCGCCTGCTGTGCCTCGGCAAGGCCGCCCGTTTCATCATGGTCGGTCAGTGCAAGTACGCTGACACCGTTAGTGACCGCGCGGCGGACCAGTTCCGCAGGCGTGAGCACTCCATCGGAAAACGTGGAGTGAGTGTGAAAATCGATGCTCAAGGAGTGAATTACGGAAGGGAATGAGCATGCATCATAGCAAAACCGCTTGATTGAAAAAACCTTTAGCAAGTACAGAGGGCGACCATGGAACCGCAAACCGTCATCTCAGGGGCCTGCAAACGGGGAATTTTCCTCTCGGTCATGCTCGTGTGGGCCGCGACGCATCCGCTGGTCGGCGCAGCGCAATGCGAGGTGCGCAGCGCGGCGCATCGCGTGGCAGTACTGGAACTTTATACCTCGGAGGGGTGTAATAGCTGTCCGCCCGCCGATCGCTGGCTGAGTGCCCTGCCTGCCCGCGGCTTCAGCCCTGATCGGTTGATCCCGTTGGCGTTCCACGTCGATTATTGGGATCGGCTGGGTTGGCCGGATCGCATGGCCAAGGCGCAATTCAGCGCGCGCCAACGGGCGCAGGCAGAGCGAAACCACGCCAGATTCGTTTATACCCCGCAAGTGCTGCTCGATGGTGCCGACTATCGGCCGCTGCAGACGGCTGAGCGCGTCGCCAGCCGCATCGATCAGCTTAATCGCAGGCCGGCTGGCGCTGTGATGCTGCTACGGTACAGCCAAGCTTCCTCGGGCCTTATGCTCAGTCTGGATGTTCGGGTGGCCGGCGCGGACGGACCTACTGCGCAAACATTCATTGCGATTACCGAAAATGGCATCGAGAGCGCGGTCGCAGCCGGAGAGAACCAGGGCAAAAGGCTGCGACATGATTTCGCCGTGCGCGAGCTTGTCGGGCCGCTGCCCAAGGACGGGACGGGCAACGTAAGCTGGAACGGTAAAACGGCTTTGGCCCCGGATTGGAAACGCGCCGAGCTTTCCCTGGTTGTGTTCGTGCAGAATGAGCGAAATGGAGAAATGCTGCAGGCATTGCTCACGCCCTTGTGCCCCACACGCTGACCGGGAATGAGGGCGCATTGCGGGCGCTGCGTCGCGCCGCGAAAGAATCGCATTGAATTTCGGGGAGCAAGATGAGCGAATTTAACTGGGACTTTCCCTATGCCTCGCGCCGCATGCCCGTGCTCGCGCGCAACGTCGTGGCCACGTCCCAGCCTTTGGCGGCTCAGGCGGGATTGCGCATGCTGCTCCGTGGCGGCAACGCGGTGGACGCGGCGATCGCGACGGCGGCGGCGTTAACCGTGGTCGAACCGGTCATGAACGGGCTGGGCTCGGACGCTTTTGCGCTGGTGTGGGACGGCAACGCATTGCATGGCTTGAATGCCTCGGGTCGCGCGCCACGCGCGTGGAGCCCGCAGCGCTTTGGCGGGCGGCCGCGCATGCCCACCGAAGGCTGGGATAGCGTGACCGTTCCGGGCATGGTCTCGGCTTGGGCCGGCTTATCGAGCAGATTCGGCAAGCTTGCATTTGGCTCCCTGTTGGAACCGGCCATTGACTATGCGCGCAATGGTTTTCCCGTGTCCCCGGTCGTAGCCCTGCAATGGCAATCCCAGATTGCCCGCCTCAAGGACCAGCCGGGTTTCGCTCAGGCATTTGCCGCCGGTGGGCACGCGCCACGCGCAGGCGCAACGTTTCGTTTTCCCGATCAAGCCGACACCCTCACCGAGATCGCCCAAACCCGGGGAGAATCCTTCTATCGTGGCGCATTGGCCAGGCGCATGGCCGATTTCAGCGCCTCGTGCGGGGGCGCGCTCGATGCCGAAGATCTTGCCGCTCATCGGGCGGACTGGGTGGAGCCCGTCACACAGACTTATCGCGGATACCGCGTGCACGAGATTCCGCCCAACGGCCAGGGCATCGCAGCGTTGATGGCGCTGGGGATACTGGAACACTTCGATCTGCGTGACCATGCCGCGGATTCCGTGCAAAGCATGCATCTGCAAATCGAAGCCATGAAGCTCGCTTTTGCCGACGCCTACCACCACGTTGCGGATCCGGGGGCCATGCAGATCAGCGACGACGCCCTGCTCGACCCGCCCTACCTGAAATCGCGTGCGCAATTGATTCGTCGCGACCGCGCTGGCGAGGCGGCGGCCGGTGTGCCGCCTTCAGGCACGGTCTATCTGACGGCCGCGGATACCAATGGGATGATGGTCTCCTATATTCAGTCCAATTACATGGGCTTCGGTTCCGGCATCGTCGTGCCGGGCACGGGCATCAGCATGCAGAACCGGGGAGCCGCATTCTCTTTGCAAGCAGGACATCCGAACCTTGTCGGGGGCGCAAAGCGCCCGTTTCACACCATCATTCCCGGATTCCTGACGCGTGGCCATGAGGCCGTCATGAGCTTTGGCGTGATGGGTGCCGACATGCAGCCGCAAGGTCATATGCAAATGGTGGTGCGGTTGGTGGATTATCAGCAGAACCCGCAAGCCGCAGCCGATGCGCCGCGCTGGAAAATCATGCTCGATGGAGGATTGCTGCTCGAACATCTCATTCCCGAAGAAGTGGCGCGCGGCCTCGCGCAACTCGGCCATCGCGTGGTACGTGCCGCCCCCGGTAGTATGGAATTCGGCGCGGCGCAGCTCATCCATCGGCTCGACGATGGATATGTGGCGGCATCGGAGCCGCGCCGCGATGGTCAGGCGGTCGGCTTCTGAGCTGGCACCCAGATAATTTGTCCGAAGCTCTCGTTATCAAAGCGCCGCATCATCGTCCTGCTTTGACGGCCTGTTCCCGCACGGCGGCCAAGGTAGTGCGTGTGGTAATGGCTTCGGGATCAATGCGCAGCTCCAGCAGCGCTGGTTTGCCGCAGGCCATCGCGCGTTCGAAGGCCGCCTCGAATTCTGCGGTTCTTGTGACCCGCTCACCGTGCAGCCCATAAGCCTGGGCCAGTGCGGCGAAATCCGGATTCTTGAGGGCCGTGGCATAAACCCGGGCCGGATATTCCCGCTCCTGATGCATGCGTATGGTGCCGTACATATCGTTGTTGATGACGATGAACAGCACCGGGAGTTTGTATTGCGCAGCCGTCGCGAGTTCCTGGCCGTTCATGGAGAAGCAGCCATCGCCGGAGAAGCTCACCACGACACGATCGGGATGAACGACCTTTGCGGCTACGCCGGACGGCACCCCGTAGCCCATCGCGCCATTGGTCGGCGCGAGTTGCGTCCGAAAGCCCGTGTACTGGTAAAAGCGCTGCACCCATCCGGAATAGTTTCCGGCGCCGTTGGTCAGGATGGCGTCCTCGGGAAGACGCTTGCGCAGAAACGCCATGACGTCGCCCAGATCGAGCGTGCCCGGCATGGCCCCGTGCTTGAGATTCGCAAGATATTCCTCCCTGGCGCGATGCGTCTCGTCGCGCCAGCGCTTGGAGTCGACGGGTGGCAAGGTCGCGGCCATTTTTGCGAATTCCGCCATCCCGGAATTGATCATCAGGTCCGCCTGGTACACGCGGCCGAGCTCTTCGGCAGAAGGATGGACATGCACCATGCGGCGCGCGGAATGCGGAATCGCAAACAACGAGTAACCGCCGCTGGTCATCTCGCCCAAACGTGCGCCGATGGCCAGAACGAGATCGGCACTGCGCACGCGCGCGGCCAGCGGTGGATTGATGCCGATGCCCACATCCCCGACATAATTGGGGTGGCGGTTGTCCAACAGGTCCTGGCGTCGGAAACTGCAGGCGGTTGGCAGGTTGTTCGCCTCAACGAATGCGCGGATGTCGCTGCATGCGGAGGCGGACCAGTCGCCGCCGCCCAGAATGACGAGGGGCTTTCGCGCCTGGCCCAGCAGCTCTCGGAGCTTGTCCATGTCTGCCGTGCCCGGATGCGCTTTGACGCGTACATAAGGGCGTGCGTCGACAGTTGCCGCCCGGCTGGTGAGCATATCTTCCGGTAACGAGAGCACTACGGGTCCTGACCTTCCGGACGTCGCCGTGTGGAATGCGTGGCTGATGAACTCCGGGAATTCTGTCGGCTCGATCGATTTGCGCGACCCACTTTGCCATCTGACCGAACATGCGCCGGTAGTCCATCTCCTGAAAGGCCTCCCGCTCGACAACGTCGCTGCCGATCTGGCCGATGAACAGAATCATCGGCGTCGAATCCTGGTAGGCCGTATGCACACCGATGCTCGCGTTGGTCGCACCGGGCCCCCGCGTCACAAAGCAGATTCCGGGACGGCCGGTCAGTTTTCCATATGCTTCCGCCATGAACGCGGCGCCGCCCTCCTGCCTGCATACGATCAGGCGCATGCGTTCGCGGGCATCGTAGAACGCGTTCAATACGTCGAGATAGCTTTCGCCCGGCACGCAAAAGGCGGTGTCCGCGCCATGTATGCCCAGTTGATCTACCAGAATTCGGCCGCCGCTCCTGACGGGCGTGTTCTCGTCCATTCAATCTCTCCTGTCGTCAGCCATCGATTATACCCATGCAGGACGCATTGGCCGGATGCGACGGAAAGGGTTTATGCCGCGGCTGTTTGGATATAATGAGCCGCGTTCAAAAAATGGCGTTTCAGTTCTCGAGAGCTGTAATCAGAATACAAAATAAGGGGGGGTTCTCATATGGTCTGGTCCCAGATCTACGATCCAATGAACAACGCCGTGCTCAGCACGGCTCTTGCCGCCGTACCGGTGGTAGTTCTGCTCGGCGGCCTCGCCTTTTTGCACTTGTCCGCGCACGTGGCGGCAATTCTCGGATTGGCCTCGGCGCTGATCATCGCAATATTTGTCTATGGCATGCCAGCGAGCATGGCCGGCTGGTCGGCCGTCTATGGCGCGGCCTTCGGATTGCTGCCGATCGGCTGGATCGTGCTGAACATCATCTTTCTGTACCAGCTGACCAAGGACAAAGGCTACTTCAAGATCCTGCAAGACAGCATCGCCGGCATTACCGAAGATCGACGCCTGCAGCTGCTGCTGATCGCTTTTGCGTTCGGTGCGTTTTTCGAGGGAGCGGCCGGGTTTGGCACGCCGGTCGCGGTGACCGGGGCCATTCTCATCGGGCTTGGCTTTTCGCCGCTCGCTGCCTCGGGCCTTTCGCTGATCGCGAACACGGCGCCCGTTGCCTACGGGGCCCTGGGTACGCCGATCATCGCTTTGGCTGCGGTGACAGGTCTGGACCTGTTGCAGTTATCAGGCATGGTTGGCCGCCAGCTGCCGTTCTTTTCGCTCCTGGTGCCGTTCTGGCTGATCTGGGCCTTCGCCGGGTGGCGCGGCATGAAAGAGATCTGGCCGGCCATCCTGGTGACCGGCGTGACTTTCGCCATACCCCAGTATCTTGTTTCCAACTACCACGGCCCGTGGCTGGTGGACGTCGTCGCGGCCATTGTCTCGATGGCCAGTCTGACGCTGTTCCTGCGCGTATGGAAACCGCGGAATATCTGGCGAACCACGGCGCTCAAGGGCAATCAGGAGGAAGGTATCGCTGCGCCTGGAGCGGGTGCGATGCAGGTCGTTAAGCACGATCGCGCGACGGTGTTGCGTGCCTGGGTGCCCTGGATGGTGCTCTCGGTACTGGTGTTCATGTGGGGTATCCCGCAAGTCAAGATGTTGCTCAACGGGGGCGATGCAAAAGCGAAAGTTGAATACGCGTGGAATGGCGTGACCAAGATCGACATTCCGATCGAAGGCCTGAACGACAGGGTGGAGAAAGTTCCACCGGTCGTTGCCAAGCCACACACCGAGAAAGCGGTTTACACCTTGAATTGGCTGTCAGCGACCGGAACCGGAATTCTGATTGCCGCGCTGATCGCGGGTCTTTACATGAGATATTCGTTGCGCGAAATGCTGCGCAAGTATTGGGAAACGATCGTGCTTGTCAGGTATTCCCTGCTGACCATAGCCGCCATGCTGGCGCTGGGGTTCACCACTCGCTATTCGGGCACCGATGCCACCATGGGTCTGGCTTTCGCGCACACCGGCGTGCTCTATCCGTTTTTCGGCGCAATGCTGGGCTGGCTCGGTGTCGCGCTGACGGGCTCGGACACCGCCTCAAACGTCTTGTTTGGTGGCTTGCAGAAGATAACGTCGGAGCAACTCGGGCTGAACCCGAATCTGATGGCGGCGGCCAACAGTTCCGGGGGTGTGATGGGCAAGATGATCGATGCACAATCCATCGTCGTGGCCTCCACCGCGACGCGCTGGTACGGACACGAGGGCGACATCCTGCGTTATGTGTTCGTCCACAGCGTCGTGCTCGCCATGCTGGTGGGGGGGCTGGTGATGTTGCAGGCTTACGTCTATCCGTTTACGTTGCTGCAGATCATGCCGTTGACGCCCTGACGAAGGCGCGAGTTCCAACAAAAAGCCCACCATGCGGTGGGCTTTTTTGTTTCGCCGTGCTTAGTCTCAGCTGGCGGCTTTTTGCTCTTCCGCCACTGCTTTCATGGAGAGCCGAAGCCGGCCTTTTTCGTCGGCCTCGAGCACTTTGACACGCACGGCCTGGCCTTCCTTCAGATGGTCCGCCACGCTATTGACGCGCTCGTTGGCGATTTGCGAGATGTGCAACAGCCCGTCCTTGCCCGGCAGCACGCTCACGATCGCGCCAAAGTCCAGAAGCTTCAACACGGTGCCGTCGTAAATGCGGCCGACTTCCACTTCCGCCGTGATCTCCTCGATCTTGCGCTTGGCAGCTTCGCCGCCCTCGGAAGACACGCAGGCAATGGTCACCGTACCGTCGTCATTGATGTCGATGGTCGTGCCGGTCTCTTCGGTGATGGCGCGAATGACGGCGCCGCCTTTGCCGATCACGTCGCGAATCTTCTCGGGCTTGATCTTGATCGTGATCATTCGCGGCGCATAGGCGGACAACTCGGACCGCGCGCTGGACAGTGCATCGCGCATGATGCCAAGGATATGCAAACGACCTTCCTTGGCCTGATTGAGCGCGACATTCATGATCTCCTTGGTTATGCCCTGGATCTTGATGTCCATCTGCAATGCAGTTACGCCGTTTTCGGTGCCGGCAACCTTGAAATCCATATCGCCGAGGTGATCTTCATCGCCGAGTATGTCCGTCAACACGGCGAAACGGTTTCCCTCCTTGATCAGGCCCATCGCGATACCGGCGACATGGGCCTTCAAGGGCACGCCCGCGTCCATCAGGGCAAGGCAGCCGCCACAGACGGACGCCATGGAACTCGAGCCGTTGGATTCCGTGATCTCCGAAACGACGCGCATGGAATAGGAGAAATCTTCCGGCGCCGGCAATACCGCGAGCAAGGCGCGTTTTGCCAGGCGGCCATGCCCGATTTCCCGACGCTTAGGCGTCCCGACGCGTCCCGTTTCTCCCGTTGAGTAAGGCGGAAAGTTGTAGTGCAGCATGAACCGTTCGGTGTACTCGCCCTGCAACGCATCGATAATCTGTTCGTCTCGCGCTGTCCCCAGCGTTGCGACTGCCAGTGCCTGTGTTTCGCCGCGGGTAAACAATGACGAGCCGTGAGCCCGCGGCAGCACGCCTGCGCGGATGGTGATCGGTCGCACAGTGCGCGTGTTACGTCCGTCGATACGGGGCTCACCGTTCAGGATCTGAGTCCGGACGATTTTGGCCTCGATATCCCCGAAAATCGATTTCACCAGGTTGATGTGTGCGGTGTCGGAGCCTTCCGGCGCGACCTCCGCCAGGACCTTTGCACGCGCGGCATCGATTTTCTCGGTGCGTGCCTGTTTCTGGCGCAACCCGTAAGCCTCGCGCAGTTCGCTTTCCGCGATCGTGGCGATGCGCTCGATCATCATCGAGTCTTTCTGCGGCGGGGGCAGCTCCCACACGGGCTTGCCGACTTCATCGGTCAGCTCGTTGATGACATCGATGACCGCCTGCATTTGCTGGTGGCCGTAGACAACGGCGCCGAGCATTACATCTTCGGCAAGTTCCATGGCCTCCGATTCGACCATCAGTACCGCCTGGGCGGTACCCGCCACGACCAGATTGAGTTTCGACGATTTCAACTCGGTTGCGGTGGGATTCAGAACGTACTCGCCGTTCAGATACCCTACACGCGCGGCGCCAATGGGCCCGTCGAATGGGATGCCGGAAATCGCCAGTGCCGCCGATGCGCCGATCATGGCCGGGATATCGGAATCCACTTCATTGTTCGAGGAAACGACGGTCGCGATGACTTGTATTTCGTTGTAGAAACCTTCCGGGAACAGCGGGCGGATGGGGCGATCGATCAAGCGGCAGGTCAGGACTTCTTTCTCGGAGGGACGCCCTTCGCGCTTGAAGAAGCCGCCGGGGATTTTCCCCGCAGCGTAAGTCCGCTCCTGATAGTCCACCGTCAGAGGGAAAAAATCCTGGCCGGGCTTTACGTCTTTTCTCCCGACTACCGTGACCAATACCACGGTGTCGTCCATGTTTACCACAACGGCGCCATGGGCCTGGCGTGCAATCTCGCCTGTTTCGAGCGTCAGAGTGTGGCGCCCGTAGTTGATGGTTTTTTTGGTGGCGTTCAAGAGAGTTCCCTTTGATTGCTACCGTACCGATGAGCAGTACGCTACGGCCGGTACGGTTGAATGATGCGATGTGGCGGAGCAGACTCGAGGGCCTGCGCCCCAGCACTCTCCGGACCTGTCAGTATTCCGGAGAATGTAAAGATATGCGGCGTTGCTTTACTTGCGCAGTCCGAGGCGATCGAGCAGGCTGCGATAACGATCCCGGTCCGAACGACGCAGATAATCGAGCAGTTTACGGCGACGGCTTACCATCCTCAGCAATCCGCGACGGGAGTGATGATCCTTGACGTGATCTTTGAAATGACCCGTCAGATCGTTGATCCGCGCAGTCAACAAAGCGACTTGCACTTCCGGCGAGCCGGTATCGGCCGTAGCCCGCTGATGTTCCTGCAGAATCTGAGCCTTTTGGCTCGTCGAAATCGACATTAACCTTGCCTCCGAAGAAAGGGCGGTATTTTACCCGTGGACCATCAAACTTTCCAAGCATTTTAGGGGCTTAATTGGTCGCTTGTGGTACGGGTTTCCGGGTTTCCCACTTGGGACACCAGGCGCTTGGGGATTAATTTTTCTGCGCTGAGGCGTTCTCCGATTCCTAAAAACGCACCGGCTGAATCGTACAGACGTACTAAAGCGCCATCGAGACTGGTGTCCGGCGTCGTGACGTCCAGGCCGTTGAGGAGTCTGCGTCGCGCCTCATTTCCCAATGTAATCATTGGCAGATTCTCGACCAGTCGGTCAACCGGTAACAGTCGGGCTCTCTTGGCCTCGTCGCCCAGGGCGTTGAGTTCCTCCAAGCCGATGGCGTCCGCTAAGTGAAGATCTCGAATGCCCGTGCGGCGCAAACTGAGCAGATAGCGCACCGCAACCCAGTGCCTTGCCGATGTCTTCGGCAAGCACCCTGATGTACGTGCCCTTGCTGCAATCCACCGAGATCGTAAGAGAATCTTCCGTTTTATTAATAAGATGGAGATCTTTTATAACTATATTTCGAGGTTTTCGTTCAACGATCTCCCCTGCGCGCGCGTAGGTGTAGAGCGCCTTGCCGTCTTTCTTCAGAGCGCTGTGCATGGGCGGAACCTGCTCGATGGCACCTACGAATGACTTCAGCACCGCGTGCAGGCGCATCGCCGTGAAATCTGGTGTTGCTATAGGCTCGATCACGCCCTCGGCATCGCCCGTCGAACTCAGGAAGCCCAGACGAATGCAAGCCTCGTAAGACTTGTCAGCGTCGAGCAGGGAATGGGAAAACTTCGTGGCCTCGCCCATGCAGATCGGCAGCAATCCGGTGGCCAGCGGATCCAGGGTTCCGGTATGGCCCGCCTTTGGCCAGCCATAAGCGCGGCGTACGCGTTGCAGGGCTGCATTCGAGGAAATCCCCGCCGGTTTGTCGAGCAACAGAACGCCGTGCGTCACCATTTTCGCGCGTACGGCGCCTCTCGCCAGATCGGGAAATGGCGTGGACTATTCATCTGGCTTGACCTCGGCCTGTGATGCAATGGCCTCGTCGATCAGACTTGATAAACGCACACCGCGCTCGACTGATTCGTCATAGACGAAGTGCAATTCGGGAACGATGCGAAGCTTCAACCCTTTCGCGAGACAGGAGCGCAGGAATCCCGAGGAGTGTTCGAGCCCTTCGAGAGCCTTTGTAGCGGACTCCGCTCCCCCCAGCGTCGTGAAATAGACCTTGGCATGGTGATGGTCACTGCTGATCTCGACTCCTGTCAGCGTGATCATGCCGACTCTGGGATCTTTGAGTTCGGTTCGAATGAGCTCGGCAAGATCCTTCTGGATCTGGTCCGCTATTCGGCCGAGCCTGGAAGGATTCTTCGCCATCTGCCTGGTTAAAACCGGCGTTGGCACCGATACGATGCCAACGCGGCTCTCTGTGGGTCGGGTTTAAAGGCTACGCGCGATTTCCACGACTTCGTACGCTTCGACCTGGTCGCCGACTTTGATGTCGTCGAAATTCTTGATGGACAAGCCGCACTCGAAACCGGCCTTAACCTCGCGTACATCGTCCTTGAAGCGCTTCAACGAATCGAGTTCTCCGGTATGGACCACGACGTTATCCCGGAGCATGCGAATCAGCGAGCCGCGCCGGATCAAACCTTCGAGCACATAGCAACCGGCGACGGTTCCAATCTTGGAGATCTTGAACACCTGCCGAATTTCCACCAAGCCGAGAATGCTCTCTTTCTTTTCCGGCGCCAGCATGCCTGACAGCGCGGATTTCACCTCATCGACCGCTTCGTAGATGATGTTGTAGTAGCGTAGATCTATGCCGTGCGCCGCGACCAATTTTCGCGCCGTTGCATCGGCCCGCGTATTGAAGCCGATGATGACGGCATTGGAAGCCAGTGCAAGGTTGACGTCGGATTCGGTGATTGCGCCGACGCCGGCGTGCACGATGTTGACCTTGACTTCGGTCGGTGGAGAGCTTTTCGAGCGACTGGGACAGCGCTTCATACGAGCCTTGCACGTCGGCCTTGATGATCAGGGAAAGCGATTTGGCCTGACCTGTGGTCATCTGGTCGAATACGCCTTCGAGCTTCGCTGTCTGCTGCTTGGCCAGTTTGACCTCACGAAACTTCCCTTGGCGGAACAGTGCGATTTCACGGGCTTTGCGCTCGTCGCCCTAGAACGATGACTTCTTCGCCGGCCAGAGGGACATCGGAGAGGCCCTGAATTTCCACCGGAATGGACGGACCGCCTTCCTGGATCTGGTGTCCGCCTTCATCCAGCATCGCGCGGACACGTCCGAACACCGCACCGGCAAGCACGACATCACCGCGCTTCAACGTCCCTGATTGCACCAGAATGGTCGCAACGGGACCGCGCCCTTTGTCCAGCCGCGATTCGATGACCACGCCGCGCGCAGGCGCATCTTTCGGCGCCTTCAGTTCCATGACTTCCGCCTGCAGCAGGATGCGTTCGAGCAACTCGTCGATGCCCTGCCCCGTTTTCGCCGAAACGTCCTGAAACATCGCATCGCCGCCCCATTCTTCCGGCACCACTTCGTGACCGGCCAGTTCCTGACGAATCTTTTCGGGATTGGCTTCGGGCTTGTCGATCTTGTTGACCGCCACCAGGACCGGCACTTTTGCAGCCTTGGCATGGTTGACGGCCTCGAGCGTCTGCGGCATCACGCCGTCATCGGCCGCTACGACCAGTACCACCAGGTCCGTGACCTTGGCCCCGCGCGCGCGCATTGCCGTGAAAGCTTCGTGACCAGGTGTATCGAGGAAGGTGATCATTCCGCGAGGCGTGGTGACATGGTAAGCGCCGATGTGCTGGGTGATGCCTCCGGCTTCGCCACTGGCAACGCGGGTGCGTCGAATGTAGTCGAGCAGCGATGTCTTGCCGTGGTCGACATGGCCCATGACGGTTACAACCGGCGCGCGCGTCTCGGCCACTACGTCGTGTTTTTCTCCTTCATCAACCAGAAAGGATTCCGGGTCATCGAGCTTGGCCTGCTTTGCGACATGGCCCATTTCCTGGACCACGATCATGGCGGTTTCCTGATCGATGATCTGGTTGATGGTAACCATGCTGCCCGAGCTTCATCAGCACCTTGATCACTTCGGCCGCCTTGACCGACATCTTCTGGGCAAGCGCGGCAATGGTGATGGTTTCGGGAACCAGGACTTCGCGCACCACGGGTTCCGGAGCGGTGAAGGTCTGCTCCGGTGCAACGGTTTCAGACTTGTGTCGGCCCCCCCTGCCCGAGCGCGTATGCCAGCTTTGCGCGCCGCCAGAGACGTCGCCGCGCGTTTTCAGGCCCCGTCGTTTTGCCGATTCGTCTTTCCAGGCATCCGGCTTCTTTGCCGGTTTGGGCTTCGCCGCCTTTTCATTTGGCTTGGCTGCGGGTCTGTGAAGCGTTCCTTCGGTCGTTGCTTTTTTAGGCTCCTCGGCGGGCTTTGCAATCTCCGCAACAACAGGAGCGACGGGTTCCGCCACGGGCGCTGCAACCGGTTCGGCATCCTTGGTCGTTTTGCGTTTGCGCTGTTGCTTTTGCGCCGCCTCTGCGGTTTGGCGAGCAATCAGTTCTGCCTGCTTGCGCGCCTCTTCTTCCCTCAGTGCAGTTTGTTCTGCGTTGAGGGCCGCGGGCGGCGGCGGAGGAGGCGGTGGCGTTGGCGTTGGTGCAATCGCCTCCGTATCCTGAACGGCAGTTTCGACCGCTTCCGCGGACATATCGCGTTTGACCAGAACTCGTTTTTTCTTGACTTCGACCTGGATCGTGCGCGCCTTGCCGGTGCTATCCGATTTCTTGATTTCGGTGGTCTGCTTGCGCGTCAGGGTAATCTTGTTCTTGGTATCTTTCGCGCCATGCACCCGCCGTAAGTAATCCAGCAACTGCGTCTTATCGTGTTCGGTCAGCACGGTGCTCTCGGCAAGCTCTTTGCCGATTCCGGCAGCCTGCAATTGCTCGAGCAGCATCGTGGAGGCTAATCCCAATTCCTTGGCAAACTGAGCGACGTTCATTTGCGCCATAAGTTACCCCTGACTCGCAGCAAACCACGGTGCACGCGCAGTCATGATTAATTGTTTCGCGCGTTCCGCGTCTATCCCGGTCAATTCGATGAGGTCATCCACTGCGAGATCGGCAAGATCTTCTTGCGTGGTGACGCCTTTTGCCGCCAATACCCTGGCCGTTTCATTGTCCATTCCATCGAGCGTCAGCAGATCGCTTGCGACATTCTCGACATGTTCTTCGCTGACAATCGCTTCCACCAGAAGCGCGTTGCGTGCGCGGCTGCGCAGTTCGTTGACAGTATCCTCGTCGAACGATTCGATCTCGAGCATCTCGTTGAGCGGCACGTAGGCGACTTCTTCGAGTGTCGTGAAGCCTTCCTGGATGAGAATGTTGGCCACCTCTTCATCCACGTCCAGTCTTTCCATGAACACCTTGCGCACCGCGGTGCCTTCTTCGGCATTTTTCTTCTGGGATTCCTCTTCGGTCATTATGTTGAGTTCCCATTGCGTCAATTCACTTGCCAGGCGGACGTTCTGGCCGTTCCTGCCGATGGCCTGCGCCAGGTTTTCCTCATCGACTACGACGTCCATGCTGTGTGATTCTTCATCCACCGTGATCTTGCTGACTTCAGCCGGAGCCAGGGCATTGATCACGAACTGGGCCGGGTCGGGGGACCACAAGATGATGTCTACCCGCTCGCCAGCGAGTTCGGCGGTAACAGCCTGCACGCGCGATCCGCGCATTCCGACGCAGGTGCCGATCGGATCGATGCGCTGGTCATTCGACTTAACCGCGATCTTGGCGCGCGAACCGGGATCGCGGGCCGCCGCCTTGATTTCGAGCAGACCTTCTTCGATTTCGGGGACTTCGAGCTCGAACAGCTTGATCAGAAATTCGGGTACGGTTCGGGAAAGAATCAATTGCGGGCCGCGATTGTTGCGATCCACCTTCAGCAGAAAAGCCCGCACTCGATCGCCGATGCGCAGGTTCTCCTTGGGAATCATCTGGTCTTTTGGCAGGGCGGCCTCGATACGGCCTGATTCGATGATGGCGTTGCCCCGCTCCATGCGCTTGATCGCGCCCGTGACGATAAACTCCTCGCGCTGCATGAAATCGTTCAGTATCTGTTCGCGTTCCGCATCGCGTATTTTCTGCAGAATGACCTGCTTTGCGGTCTGCGCGCCGATGCGGCCGAACTCGACTGGCTCGAGCGGTTCTTCAACATACTCGCCGACTTCCTTGTCGAGTTTCTGCTCCAGGGCATCCGTCACGGCAATTTGCTGCGCGGGCAGTTCGTGTTCATCGTCGATCACGATTTGCCAGCGTCGGAACGATTTATACTCGCCGGTTTCGCGATCAACCTCGACGCGAACATCCACGTCGTCCTTGAAACGCTTCTTGGTGGCGGAAGCCAAGGCGAGTTCAAGCGCGGCGAAAACAATGTCCTTCTCGACATTCTTCTCGCGGGCAAGTGCATCCACCAGCATCAACAACTCGCGGCTCATTGCTGTACTCTCCAGTTAAATGTTCGGCACCAGTCGTGCTTTGTCGATGTCGGCGAAGGTGATCGACGTCAATTTGCCATCGACCTCGATTTCAATTCCGCTTTCGCCAACTGTCTGCAATTTTCCGACGAATCGCCGTCTTCCATCCATAGGCAGGCGAACTTTAATTTGTACCTGCTCGCCCACAAATCTCGCAAAATCCTGCGGCCGCTTCAATGGCCGGTCAAGTCCCGGCGATGACACTTCCAGCCGATCGTAATCAACGCCTTCAACCGTGAGTAGCCGAGTCAGCTGGTTGCTCACCGTCGCACAATCTTCAACACTGATGCCCTCGGCCTTGTCGATAAAAATACGCATGAACCGGCCTCTGTTCGCCAGCTCGAGATCGACGAGTTCGTACCCCATCGCACCTACGGTTTTCTCTAGTAATGCTGTCAGGTCCACAAAGCGTTTCTACAAACAAAAAATGGGCTCGCGGCCCAGTTCTTTTTATTCAATTTTTTATTTTAGCAAATTTACCGTTTAAATCCAAGACAATGAAGCACCCCAATCACCCCGGATTGGCGATTTCCCATTAATTTCATCAAGATTGAATAAGGGGTAGGAAAAACGGACGTGGCAATCTTCGTGGGTCGCGCCGTTTTGCTTGAACTTGGGGACGCTATTCTGAGGCAGCCTGCACTGAAACACGCCTCTGTCGGTGGTGGGTCGTGGACGCTTGGCAGTGCAGCGATCTAAGCAGCGTGTTTCATCCCGAAAGCAGGTCAGCGCCGAACGAGCGCTGTAAACAACAAAGCCCTCACGAGGAGGGCTTTGTTGTTGATGAGGCGCCTGGCGTATCCTACTTTCGGTCCGGTGGTTGACTTAGACCTAAATCGCTCATACCTAGAGCAGGCGGTGACCTAGTTTTGTTACTGACTCAGTCCTAAAGCGGGCGGTGACCTACTTTAGTTCCGGCGCGCTGCGCTTAACCTGCCAAGGGGCGCAGGTTAGCCTGCACTGAAACACGCCTTGTGCGGGTGGTGGGAGTGGGGACGCTCTGGCACTGCAGCGCCTGATCCAGGAGACGGGGGAAGGCGTGTTTTCACAGACGCAAGCAGGTCACCGCCAGGCAGGCCCACAAACAACAAAGCCCTCACGGTTACCGGGAGGGCTTTGTTCTTTATGAGGCGCCTGGCGGTGACCTACTTTCGCGCGGGCAATCCGCACTATCATCGGCGCAGAGTCGTTTCACCGTCCTGTTCGGGATGGGAAGGCGTGGGTCCAACTCGCTATGGCCGCCAAGCAAACGGTTGGGAGGCAGACGTGGATCTGCGCCCCGCATTCTTTGGGCGTGTCGCGTTAACAATCCGGAAGAAGTACAACTGGGTTCAAATCGGCAACACAAACAACTTGAAGTCGCCTTGGCTTTTACTCAGTCCTCAGTCCTCTCGAACTAAAGTCCTGCTGTTTCACTCAAGGTTATAGGATCAAGTCGCACGGGCAATTAGTATCGGTTAGCTTAACGTGTTGCCACGCTTCCACACCCGACCTATCAACGCGGTGGTCTACCGCGACCCTTTAGGTGACTTACATCACGGGACGTCTCATCTTGAGGCAAGTTTCGCGCTTAGATGCTTTCAGCGCTTATCTCTTCCGAATTTAGCTACCCGGCAATACCACTGGCGTGATAACCGGTACACCAGAGATTCGTCCACTCCGGTCCTCTCGTACTAGGAGCAGCCCCCCTCAAACGTCCAACGCCCACGGCAGATAGGGACCAAACTGTCTCACGACGTTTTAAACCCAGCTCACGTACCACTTTAAATGGCGAACAGCCATACCCTTGGGACCGGCTACAGCCCCAGGATGTGATGAGCCGACATCGAGGTGCCAAACTCCCCCGTCGATATGAACTCTTGGGAGGAATCAGCCTGTTATCCCCGGCGTACCTTTTATCCGTTGAGCGATGGCCCTTCCATTCAGAACCACCGGATCACTATGTCCTGCTTTCGCACCTGCTCGACTTGTCAGTCTCGCAGTCAAGCACGCTTGTGCCATTGCACTATCAGCACGATGTCCGACCGTACCTAGCGTACCTTCGAGCTCCTCCGTTACTCTTTGGGAGGAGACCGCCCCAGTCAAACTGCCTACCATGCACTGTCCCCAACCCCGCTATAGGGGCCAAGGTTAGAACCGCAATGACATCAGGGTGGTATTTCAACGACGGCTCCATGAGAGCTAGCGCCCCCACTTCAAAGCCTCCCACCTATCCTACACAGATCCCATCACAGTCCAATGCAAAGCTACAGTAAAGGTGCACGGGGTCTTTCCGTCTAGCCGCGGGTAGATTGCATCATCACAAACACTTCAACTTCGCTGAGTCTCAGGAGGAGACAGTGTGGCCATCGTTACGCCATTCGTGCAGGTCGGAACTTACCCGACAAGGAATTTCGCTACCTTAGGACCGTTATAGTTACGGCCGCCGTTTACCGGGGCTTCGATCAAGAGCTTGCACCCCATCACTTAACCTTCCGGCACCGGGCAGGCGTCACACCCTATACGTCCACTCATCGTGTTTGCAGAGTGCTGTGTTTTTATTAAACAGTCGCAGCCACCGATTTTTTGCAACCCCTTCGGCCTTCGCCTGTACGGCTACAACCTACCAGGGCACACCTTCTTCCGAAGTTACGGTGTCAATTTGCCGAGTTCCTTCTCCTGAGTTCTCTCAAGCGCCTTAGAATTTTCATCCTGCCCACGTGTGTCCGATTACGGTACGGTCCCGTGTAACTGAAGCTTAGAGGCTTTTCCTGGGAGCTTGGTATCAGCAGCTTCCGTCTCGATTAAGAGACTTCGTCCCGTGCCTTGAGGTTGACCCCCCGGATTTGCCTAAGGGATCCCTCTACACACTTCACCGGGACATCCAACACCCGGCCTGCCTAACCTTCTCCGTCCCCCCATCGCATTACACGGCGGTTCTGGAATATTAACCAGATTCCCATCAGCTACGGCTTTCGCCCTCACCTTAGGGGCCGACTCACCCTGCGCCGATGAACGTTGCGCAGGAAACCTTGGGCTTTCGGCGAGCGGGCCTTTCACCCGCTTTATCGCTACTCATGTCAGCATTCGCACTTCCGATACCTCCAGCAAGGTTTACACCCCACCTTCACAGGCCTACGGAACGCTCTCCTACCATGTGCACACTTCCCTGAATCGACTCGCACTCGCAACCCGCCTGCAGTGCGCTCACTGACGTACTTATCAGTAAGGGGGCGCTTTAGTTCCGACATAACCTAAAGGTTAGTCTCCACTAAAGGCTTTGCCTTTGATTGCGCCAGCCGCGTTAACGCGCCTCGTGCAATCGAGCGCCCCGAGGGGCATTGAAATCGATTCAGGTGAAGTGTGCACATCCGCATCTTCGGTTATTAGCTTGAGCCCCGTTACATCTTCCGCGCAGGACGACTCGACCAGTGAGCTATTACGCTTTCTTTAAAGGATGGCTGCTTCTAAGCCAACCTCCTGGCTGTTTATGCCTTCCCACCTCGTTTGCCACTTAGCTAATCATTGGGGACCTTAGACGGCGGTCTGGGTTGTTTCCCTCTTGACGTCGGACGTTAGCACCCGGCGTCTGTCTCCCGTGCTCATACTTTCCGGTATTCGGAGTTTGCCTTGGTTTGGTAGACCTAGAACGGCCCCCTAGTCAAAACAGTGCTCTACCCCCGGAAGTAATACACGAGGCGCTACCTAAATAGCTTTCGGAGAGAACCAGCTATTTCCAAGTTTGTTTAGCCTTTCACCCCTACCCACAGCTCATCCCCTACTTTTTCAACAGTAGTGGGTTCGGACCTCCAGCTGGTGTTACCCAACCTTCATCCTGGCCATGAGTAGATCACTTGGTTTCGGGTCTACACCTACAGACTATGTCGCCCTGTTCGGACTCGCTTTCGCTGCGCCTTCCCTAAACGGTTAAGCTCGCCAGTAAATGTAAGTCGCTGACCCATTATACAAAAGGTACGCCGTCACCCCTGCTTCAAGAACGCTGTTCTTGAAGCTACGTGAACGGTGATCCGTGATCAGTAATCGGTAAAAATGCTAACCCGATCACTCCTCACTGTTTACCGTTCACAGCTCCAAGCGCAACGCGCTTGAAGCAGGGGCTCCGACTGTTTGTATGCATGCGGTTTCAGGATCTATTTCACTCCCCTCCCGGGGTTCTTTTCGCCTTTCCCTCACGGTACTGGTTCACTATCGGTCGATTACGAGTATTTAGCCTTGGAGGATGGTCCCCCCATCTTCAGACAGGATTTCACGTGTCCCGCCCTACTTGTCGCAACCCTAGTTCCACGCTCTCGCTTTCGCATACGGGGCTATCACCCTCTATGGCCGGCCTTTCCAGACCGCTTTGCTAGCTCGAACGCTAAAAGTTGCAAGGCTCCTCCGATTTCGCTCGCCACTACTCTCGGAATCTCGGTTGATTTCTGTTCCTCTGGCTACTGAGATGTTTCAGTTCACCAGGTTCGCCGCACCAAGCCTATGTATTCAGCTTGGGCTACTCCTTAACGGAGTGGGTTCCCCCATTCGGATATCTGCGGATCAAAGCTCGTTTGCCAGCTCCCCGCAGCTTTACGCAGGCTGCCACGTCCTTCATCGCCTGTAATCGCCAAGGCATCCACCACATGCACTTATTCACTTGATCCTATAACCTTGCGCCCTCGGAGCGACTAACCCCAAAGCCTCAAAGCCATAAGTTTTACTTCAGCGCTTGTGTTGCTCCCATCCCCCTTTCGATTGCTCGAACGGAAACGGGCGATACATACAATCTAAACCCAGCCACACCATTCAAACTTCAAATAGTGTGGTTGTACTTCTTCCGTATTGTTAAAGATCGAACAGCCCTCTGGCTTTGTAAAAAACCAGAACCAAGCAAACGCCCCGCCGTTCGCTTGGTTCTAGCCTTTCAAACCGCATCATTGGTGGAGGTGAACGGGATCGAACCGATGACCCCCTGCTTGCAAAGCAGGTGCTCTCCCAGCTGAGCTACACCCCCATATCCCTGGTGGGTCTGGTTGGAGTTGAACCAACGACCCCCGCCTTATCAAGACGGTGCTCTAACCAACTGAGCTACAGACCCCAATTTCTTAGGGTCTAGGGATAAGGATCAGGGGCTAGGGGGTTTCCCTCGTCCCTCGTCCCTCGGCCCTCGCCCCTGCTGTTCAAACAACCGATGAGTGTGGATGCTTGCGCGCTCCTGAGAACGCCTTCTCTAGAAAGGAGGTGATCCAGCCGCACCTTCCGATACGGCTACCTTGTTACGACTTCACCCCAGTCACGAATCTCACCGTGGTAACCGCCCTCCTTTGCAGGTTAGGCTAGCTACTTCTGGTGAAACCCGCTCCCATGGTGTGACGGGCGGTGTGTACAAGACCCGGGAACGTATTCACCGCGACATGCTGATCCGCGATTACTAGCGATTCCGACTTCACGGAGTCGAGTTGCAGACTCCGATCCGGACTACGACGGACTTTCTGGGATTGGCTCCCCCTCGCGGGTTGGCAACCCTCTGTATCCGCCATTGTATGACGTGTGAGGCCCTACCCATAAGGGCCATGAGGACTTGACGTCATCCCCACCTTCCTCCGGTTTGTCACCGGCAGTCTCATTAGAGTGCCCAACTGAATGTAGCAACTAATGACAAGGGTTGCGCTCGTTGCGGGACTTAACCCAACATCTCACGACACGAGCTGACGACAGCCATGCAGCACCTGTGTCCAGGTTCCCTTTCGGGCACATCCACCTCTCAGCGGACTTCCTGGCATGTCAAGGGTAGGTAAGGTTTTTCGCGTTGCATCGAATTAATCCACATCATCCACCGCTTGTGCGGGTCCCCGTCAATTCCTTTGAGTTTTAATCTTGCGACCGTACTCCCCAGGCGGTCGACTTCACGCGTTAGCTGCGGTACTAAGGAAGTCTCCTTCCCCAACACCTAGTCGACATCGTTTAGGGCGTGGACTACCAGGGTATCTAATCCTGTTTGCTCCCCACGCTTTCGTGCATGAGCGTCAGTGTCGACCCAGGGGGCTGCCTTCGCCATCGGTGTTCCTCCACATCTCTACGCATTTCACTGCTACACGTGGAATTCCACCCCCCTCTGCCGCACTCAAGCCCGCTAGTTTCAAGCGCAATTCCCAGGTTAAGCCCGGGGATTTCACACCTGACTTGGCGAACCGCCTGCGCACGCTTTACGCCCAGTAATTCCGATTAACGCTCGCACCCTACGTATTACCGCGGCTGCTGGCACGTAGTTAGCCGGTGCTTCTTCTTACGGTACCGTCATTAGTCAGCGTTATTCACGCTAACCTTTTCGTTCCGTCCGAAAGAGCTTTACAACCCGAAGGCCTTCTTCACTCACGCGGCATGGCTGGATCAGGGTTGCCCCCATTGTCCAAAATTCCCCACTGCTGCCTCCCGTAGGAGTCTGGGCCGTGTCTCAGTCCCAGTGTGGCTGATCATCCTCTCAGACCAGCTACGGATCGTCGCCTTGGTGAGCCTTTACCTCACCAACTAGCTAATCCGACATCGGCCACTCCTGCAGCGCGAGGCCCTTACGGGTCCCCCGCTTTCCTCCTCAGAGCGTATGCGGTATTAATCCGGCTTTCGCCGAGCTATCCCCCACTCCAGGACATGTTCCGATGTATTACTCACCCGTTCGCCACTCGTCGCCAGGGTTGCCCCCGCGTTACCGTTCGACTTGCATGTGTAAAGCATGCCGCCAGCGTTCAATCTGAGCCAGGATCAAACTCTTCAGTTCAATCCATACTTTGCCAGTTCCCTTGCGAAAACCAGCCTCTCACTCAAAGCAATCTCCAAAGAAATTACTTACGCGTGAGCACTTCCATTACTCTCAAAGCTTCTTCGCAGGACAGGCGCCCTCCCAACCCTAAGAACTAGAGTCAAAAGAACCGGGCGATAACCCTTACCCATTCCCGCGCAGCGCCTCAAATTCACGAAGCACCCACACGCATCGGCTGTTCATATTGTTAAAGAGCGATTGGTTGCGGGGGCAGGATTTGAACCTACGACCTTCGGGTTATGAGCCCGACGAGCTGCCAGACTGCTCCACCCCGCGACCGGCTCGAGCGCTAAAGCGTTAAGAGCTATAGTTTTCGAGAGGCGGGATTATAGCAATCCGCGATTTCCGCAGTCAACCCAGTTGCGGCAAGAGCATTAGTCTTGATCAAGCCAATCCATGATCGGCTGCCACTGTTCGCGATCCTTGCCGCTTACATATTCGGGTAGATCAAAGAGGCTCAATCCATTGAATGCCGCGTTGACATAGATCTGCGTGTCCCGCAGATAAGTGAGGACCGGCAAGTCAAACTGTGCAAGAAATGCTTCCAGCGTCGCAGCCGCCCGGGTGCGCGGATTGACCCGCATGCCTACGATCCCGATGTACGCACGATGTTTGCGGATTACCTTTTCCGCCAGCAAGAGCTGTAAAAACTCGCTGGTCGCCTTCATGTCGAACAAGGAGGGTTGCACTGGAACGATGATTTTGTTGGCAATTTTCAAAGCGTGCGCGAGATTCTTGCCATGCAGACCCGCTGCCGAATCAAGAACCAGCAAACTGGGCCCGCGCGACGCGGGCGCTTCAATCTCATTGCTGGCATCGAGTCGGTAAATCGAAGGACGATCGGCAGGCCTGAGAGCAAGCCAATTGCGAGACGACTGTTGGCGGTCGAGGTCCCATAGGAATACTTTCTCGCCTCTGGCCGCCAGTGAGCCGGCCAGATTGGTTGCCAGCGTGGTCTTCCCGGATCCCCCCTTGGGATTGGCAATCAGAATGGCTTTCATGCTTATTGTTCTCCGAATAGCCATGCGCGCCGGCGTTTGGGCCGCCAGAAACCCTTGAACATCACATGGAGTCGGCGCGCGGTCCCTGTAATTCAACCGGCATATCAGACTCTTCTGCTGCCCCGACCGCCTGCGCGTTCAAGTTACCTTGCTCAAGATGCTCGACTTGGTCGGTGACCGGTTCCGCCTCGACCAAGGCGCCCAAATCTTCCAGCGGTGGCAACTCGTCCAGCGACCGAAGGTTCAAGTCGTCCAGAAACGTGCGGGTCGTGGAATAAAGCGCCGGGCGACCCGGCACTTCGCGATGCCCGACTTCGTCAATCCAGCCCCGAGCCTCCAGCGCCTTGAGAATTCCGCTGGAGACCACGACGCCGCGTATCTCCTCGATATCGCCCCGCGTGACCGGTTGGCGGTAGGCGATGATGGCGAGAGTTTCCAGAACCGCCCGCGAATACTTGGGGGGGCGGGTCGGGTTCAGGCGATTGAGAAATTTCTGGTACTCGGGGCGCACCTGGAAGCGCCATCCACTGGCAACGTTGGCGAGTTCGACCCCCTTTTCCGCCCATTCCGTGCGCAGATCCTCCAATACGCGGCGCAACACGTCGGCAGCGATATCCTCTTCAAAAAGCTTTCGCAGATCTGCGAGCGGCAATGGTTCGGTGCTGCTCAACAGCGCAGCTTCCAGCACGCGTTTGACGAAAAGAGGATCAGACAGCGGCAAGTCCATGATTTAATTTCACGTATATGGGCGAGAATGCACCCTGCTGAGTAACCTGGACCAGGCTCTCGCGGGCCAGCTCCAGGATGGCAAGAAATGTTACGACCAGGATCGGAACGCCGACGTCTGCGTCGAAAAGATCTTCGAAGCGCACGAATCGCAAACTTTGAAGATTGCGCAAAATCCTGCTCATATGCTCGCGCACCGACAGCTGTTCCCGCGTAATTCTATGATGCTTCGTCACGCGCGCCCTGGCGACCAGTCCAAGCCATGCGTTGCGCAGGTCGTCGGGATTGACCTCGGGGAGTTGCTGCTCCACGGTCTGATCCAGCCAGATCTGCGCCAGGGCGAAATCCCGACCCACTTGCGGCAATTCGTTGAGGCTTTGCGCGGCCGCTTTCATGCGCTCGTATTCCAGTAACCTGCGCACCAGCTCGGCGCGTGGATCCTCTTCATGCGCACCTGCCTGAACCGGCCGCGGCAACAACATGCGCGACTTGATCTCGATCAACAGTGCCGCCATGAGCAAGTATTCGGCAGCCAATTCAAGTTGATTGGCGCGCATGGCTTCCACGTAGTCCATGTACTGGCGCGTCAGGCTGGCCATGGGGATGTCCAGCACGTCGAGATTGTGTTTTCGGATCAGATAAAGCAAAAGGTCCAGCGGACCTTCAAACGTATCCAGGAAAATGCGCAAGGCATCCGGGGGGATGTACAGATCACCCGGCACTTCGTGCACTGGTTCCCCACGCACGAGCGCGAGTGGTTGTAGGGACATTTCGACGGTCATATTCTTAAAATAAGCAAAGCCTGGCAATCGCTTGGCCACAGAAACCGCCGCGACACGCGAACACGACCTTCAAGACTGATCGAGCATTGAATTATCTGTCAAAACCCCGATGCTCGCCAGCCGGGAATTTGGTTCCCGGCCGGTGCGCTACGCGAGCTAGGCTTTAGTGAACGCCAGGTTTCCTGCGCTCATCGATACATGGATCACATCTTTGGGCCCAAAGCGTCCTTCGAGGATCTCTTTGGCTAGCGGCGTCTCGATTTTGGCCTGAATCGCGCGTTTGAGCGGCCGCGCCCCATAAATGGGATCGAAGCCGATGGATGCGAGTTCGCCCAGAACCGCGTCATCCAATTCGATTCTCATGTCCATGGATGCAAGCCGCTTTTCAAGGTAAGCAAGCTGGATTCTGGCAATCGCCTTGATGTCGCGCTCATCCAGCGCGTGGAATACGATCACTTCATCGATTCGATTGATGAACTCCGGCCGGAAGTAGGACTTGACCTCTCCCATGACCGCGAGCTTGATGACCTGATAGTCATCGCCCGACATTTGCTGAATCATCTGGCTGCCGAGGTTCGAAGTCATCACGATGACCGTGTTCTTGAAGTCCACGGTGCGCCCCTGACCATCCGTCATGCGCCCGTCGTCCAGCACTTGCAGCAGAACGTTGAACACGTCGGGATGCGCCTTTTCGACTTCATCGAGCAGGATGACCGAATAGGGCTTGCGTCGAACTGCCTCTGTCAGATAACCGCCTTCTTCGTAACCGACGTACCCCGGCGGCGCGCCGATGAGCCGCGCCACGGAATGCTTCTCCATGAACTCGGACATGTCGATGCGAATTAGATGATCCTCCGAATCGAACAGGAAAGCGGCAAGCGCCTTGCACAGTTCGGTCTTGCCGACGCCGGTCGGGCCCAGAAAAAGAAACGAACCATAAGGCCGATTCGGATCCGATAATCCCGCGCGTGACCGGCGAATGGCGTCCGAGACCAGCTTGACTGCTTCATCCTGGCCGATCACGCGATCGTGAATGCGCTTCTCCATGGCCAGCAGTTTCTCGCGCTCGCCCTGCATCATTTTCGAGACCGGAATACCGGTCGCCCGCGATACGACCTCGGCAATTTCCTCGGCGCCCACTTCGGTGCGCAGCAGCTTGAACTGCGGTTTGTCGGCCGAGCCTTCCGCCTTCTTCAGTTGTGATTCGAGCTTTGGGATCTCGCCGTACTGGAGCTCGGAAACCTTCTGCCAGTCGCCTTTGCGCTTGGCCGCCTCCATTTCGAGCTTCAGTTTTTCCAGCTCTTCCTTGATGTGCTGCGAACCCTGCACCTGCGATTTTTCCGCTCTCCAAATCTCTTCGAGATCGGCGTATTCGCGCTCGAGATTGGCAATCTCGTCCTCGATCAGGGTCAGGCGCTTGCGTGACGCCTCGTCTCTTTCCTTCTTCACGGCTTCGCGCTCGATCTTCAACTGAATGATTCGCCGGTCGAGCCGATCCATCTGCTCGGGTTTGGAATCGATTTCCATCTTGATCCGAGCCGCCGCCTCGTCGATCAGGTCGATTGCCTTATCTGGCAGGAAACGGTCGGTAATGTACCGATGCGAAAGCTCCGCCGCCGCGACGATGGCCGGGTCCGTGATTTCCACGCCGTGATGCACTTCGTACTTTTCCTGAAGCCCGCGCAGTATCGCAATCGTGCTTTCCACCGAAGGCTCATCGACCAAAACTTTCTGAAAGCGGCGCTCCAGCGCGGCGTCCTTTTCGATGTATTTGCGGTACTCGTCGAGTGTCGTTGCGCCGACGCAATGCAGTTCGCCGCGCGCGAGTGCAGGCTTCAGCATGTTGCCCGCGTCGATGGCGCCTTCCGCCTTGCCTGCCCCGACCATCGTATGCAGTTCGTCGATGAAAACGATGGTGCGTCCCTCGTCCTTGGCGAGGTCCTTGAGCACCGCCTTCAATCGCTCCTCGAATTCACCGCGGTACTTGGCACCGGCGAGCAATGCCGCCATGTCCAGGGTCAGCACGCGTTTGTTCTTGAGGGTTTCCGGCACCTCCTGATTGATAATGCGCTGTGCCAGACCCTCGACGATCGCGGTTTTGCCCACACCGGGTTCGCCGATCAGAACGGGATTGTTCTTGGTGCGCCGCTGCAGGATCTGGATTACGCGCCGGATCTCGTCGTCGCGGCCGATTACCGGATCGAGTTTGCCCAGGCGGGCACGCTCGGTCAGGTCCAGCGTGTATTTCTGCAGCGCTTCGCGCTGCCCTTCGGCCTCCGCGCTTTGTACGCCCTGACCACCGCGAATGGCCTCGATGGCCTGCTCGAGCGCTTTCTTGCTGACGCCATGCGTTTTGAGCAGCTTTCCGACCTCGCCTTTATCCTCCGCCAGCGCGAGAAGAAACAGCTCCGACGCGATGAACTGGTCGCCGCGTTTCTGTGCTTCCTTGTCGGTAACATTCAGCAGATTGCCCAGCTCCCGCGACACGCTGATCTCGCCGGGTTGGCCCTGAACTTTCGGCAGGCGCCCGATGGCCGTGCGCAGCGCTTCTTTCAGCGGCGTGACGTTTCCGCCGGCGCGCGTCAACAGGGACGACGATCCGCCATCGTCCTGCTCCAGCAGCGCCAGCAGCACGTGCTGAGGTTCGATATAAGGATTGTCCTGACCAAGCGCCATGCTTTGGGCATCGGCGACGGCCTGCTGAAACCGGGTCGTAAATTTGTCGAATCGCATGCGCCAGTCCTTCAACTATTCCAGGGTTAGCTCTCCAGTTGCCAAGATGGGGTAATTTGCGCATTTTTCAACATGCGGCGACGCATTAGCTCGGCGACATTGCCCCCTTGCCGTAAAAGTGGCAGATTGAGGTTTCTTTTTCAGGTGGACTGTCATGCGGATAATTTCCTGTTGCGTAGCGCTTGCGGTGATGGCAGGGTCGATGAGTGCCTGGGCGGATTCCACTACCGAGTCGCGCGCGTTGGCCACACAGTTAATTCAACGGCTGGGGGTTGCGTTGAAGACGGAACTTGCCGCAAACGGTGCCGCTGGCGCCGTTTCAGTATGCCGGGATATTGCACCGGCCCTCGCAGGGGAACTTTCCCGGCAATCCGGCGGGCGCGTGGCACGGGTCAGCCTCAAAGTGCGTAATCCGCTTCTTGGAACGGCGGATGCGTGGGAGCAACAGATCCTGGCGGACTTCGAGCGCCGGTCGGCATCCGGAGAACGGGTCGAGACGCTCGAATTTTCGGCGACCGTGGATGAGCCGGGCGGTCGGTACTTCCGCTACATGAAAGCCCTGCCCGTGCAGCCGTTGTGCCTGGCGTGCCACGGCGCCGCGGACAATATTCCGGTGGCGGTAAAGGAAATACTCGCCGTTCACTACCCCCACGATCTCGCGACGGGCTACGCCGTGGGTCAGCTACGCGGTGCAGTGACCATCAAGCATCCCGTTGCCGGCAAGCGTTAGCGCCGGCAACGCAAGGTCGATACCTCCACGCAGCGCGTGGCCGGAGAATGCTGAGAGGTTCAAATTCGGGCGCGGCAACCTCTAAGCTATGGTCGTCGCACGCTGCGTCGGCGGCTTGATCTTGGGATAGGGATAGAGCATGTTGAAGCGCGACGCTGCTGGTTGGCCGACTCCACGATGCGCACGTGCTCGCGGCGCAGCTCGCGCGCGTGCCGGCAGCCGCAGGAGTGCGCGATCATGTCGATCTCCCGATTCATGTTGATGGCGTAGTTCGCGACGCGCAGGTATTTCTCCTCGACGACGAGCCCGCGCTGCAGGCGCTTGTTGTGCGTGGTGACGCCGGTCGGGCAGGTGTTTGTGTGGCAGCGCAGCGCCTGGATGCAGCCCAGCGCGAACATGAAGCCGCGCGCGGTGTTCACGAAATCCGCGCCGACGCACAGCGCCCACGCCGCGCGCGCCGAGGTGACGAGCTTGCCGGCGGCGACCACGCGGATGCGCTGCTTCAGCCCGGACTCGATCAGCGCGTCGACGACGCGCGGCAGCGCCTTCGGCGATCGGCAGGCCATGTGGTCGACGAGCGCCTGCGGCGCGGCGCCGCTGCCGCCCTCGCCGCCGTCGATGACGAGGAAATCCGGGCGCGTATTCGCAGGCCCGCGCCGCAGCACGGCCTCGCACAGGTCGTTGATGAACTCCCAGCCGCCGATCGCGGTCTTGACGCCGACCGGCCGCCCGGTGAGGTCGCGGATCAAGGCGACCTGGTCGAGCAGCTCGTCGATGTTGGCGATGTCGCGATGGCGGTTGGGGCTGATCGAATCCTCGCCCGCCGGGAATGCCGCGGATGCGCGCGATCTCCGCGGTCACCTTGCTCGCCGGCAGCACGCCGCCCTTGCCGGGCTTCGCGCCCTGCGACAGCTTGATCTCGAAGGCCTTCACGACCTGCGCCGAGCTCGCTGCGCGCGCTCGGCGAGAACTGGCCGTCGCTGATTGCGGATGCCGTACTTGGCGGTGCCGATCTGCATGATGATGTCGCAGCCGCCTTCCAGGTGGTACGGCGACAGGCCGCCTTCGCCGGTGTCCATCCAGCAGCCGGCCAGCGCCGCGCCGCGCGAGAGCGCCCGCACCGCGGGCTGCGGAGATCGCGCCGAAGCTCATGCCGCTGATGTTGACGATGCGAGCGCGCCTCGAAGGGCATGCGGCAGTAGCCCTCGCCGATCATCAGCGACGGCGTCGGCAGCCGGTCTTCCTCCAGCACCGGGAACGGCGCGTTGACGAAGATGATCGAGCCCGGCTCGCGCAGGTCGTTGGTCGAGCCGAAGCCGATGATGCCCGCCTTCGTTCTTGGCCAGGCGGTAGACCCAGCCGCGCGTGGCGCGGTTGAACGGCATCTCGTCGCGGTCGCCGGCGAAGAAGATACTGGCGGAAGTATTCGCCCAGCTTCTCGAAGAAGTAGCGCAGCCGGCCGATCACCGGGTAGTTGCGCAGCACGCGTGTGCTTTTTCTGCGTGACGTCCTGGATGAACCAGAACACCAGCAGGCCAAGCAGCGAAATGCCGAGCAGCGTACCGATGCCGTAGGACAGAACGCCCATGAATCCCGACATCAACGCCTCCCGGAAGTCTCAGAGTAAAATGCCGCCACCATCATAAGGGAAATCACCGTGGAACTGGCATCCGAAATCCAGCGAAACGTCGCGCGGGCCCTGGCCGAAGACATCGGCGCCGGCGACTTGACCGCGCAGCCTGATGCCGCGAAAGCGGAGCAGGCTCGCGCGCGCGTGATCACGCCGCGAAGCGGCGGTGCTGTGCGGACAGGCTGGTTCGAGGAATGCTTTCACCAGCTCGATCCGCCGTCGCGGATTGCCTGGCATGCAAAAGATGGCGACTGCTCACGCGCGATCAGCTGTATCTGCGAGATCACCGGTCCGGCGCGCAGCATGCTGACCGCCGAGCGCACCAGCCTCAATTTCCTGCAGACCCTCTCGGCCGTGGCGACGAAGACGCGCGCTTCGTCGATGCGGTCGCCGGGACCACGCGCCGCAATCGTCGACACGCGCAAGACGCTGCCGGGACTGCGCATCGCGCTCAAGTACGCGGTGCGCTTCGGCGGCGGCATCAATCACCGCCTGGGTCTGTATCGACGGCGTGCTCATCAAGGAAAATCACATCGCTGCCGCGGGCAGCGTCGCTGCCGCGCTGTCGCGCGCCCGACAAGGTGGCGACCGGCCGTCCAGTGGACAGATCGAAGTCGAAAGCATCGGCACAGCTCGAGGAAGCGCTCGCCGCCGGCGCAACGATGATCCTGCTCGACAACTTGATCTGCAGGTGCATGCGCGAAGCGGTCGCGCTCACCGCCGGACGCGCCCAGCTCGAAGCTTCGGGCGGAATCACGCTCGCAAACGTCCGGGACATCGCGCGAAACCGGCGTCGACCGCATCTCGATCGGCATCCTGACCAAGGACATCAGCGCGGTCGATTTGTCGATGCGCTTTACCGGCGCCTGAGACACAAAGCTGACGGGATGCTCAGGCCGCCCTACTTCGGCATGTGTCTCGGCGATGACCGCTCGATTGCCGCGCGTTTCGCGTCCACCAGGCAACGGTTTGCTGCTTTGCGCGATCGCGTGTCCGGATCCTTCAGGCCGTGACCGGTCAGCGTGCAGACGATGGTCTGCCGTCGCCGATGACACTGCGCTCGAGATCCTTCAGCACGCCGGCGATCGAAATCGCCGACGCCGGCTCGCAGAAGATGCCTTCGGTCTCGGCGAGCAGCTTCTGCACGCGCAGGATTTCCTCGTCGCGTGCATTCGTCGAACCAGCCGCCGGATTCGCGCTGCGCGTTCAGCGCGAGCTCCCACGAAGCCGGGATTGCCGATGCGAATCGCGGTCGCGACGGTCTCGGGATTCTCGACCATGCTTGCCGCGCACGATCGGCGCAGCGCCCGACGCCTGGTAGCCGACCATGATCGGCCGGCGCGTGGCGATCTTCTCGCGATGGAACGGACACTTGCCGTCGCAATGCGCGCAGGCTTTCGTCTTGCACGCACGCCGCTTCGCTGTAGCCCGATCCAGTGCGCGCCGATGTTGCCGGCGTTGCCCACCGGCAGCGCGTGGTAGTCCGGCGCATCGCCCAGCGCTTCGACCACTTCGAACGCGACGGTTTTCTGTCCCTGCGGCCGGAACGGGTTGATCGAGTTCACGAGTGCGACACCGGCATGCTCTCGCGCCGCGAGCTGCACGAGGCGCATGCCGTCGTCGAAGTTGCCGCGGATCTGGATCACGACCGAGCCGTGCATCATCGCCTGCGAGAGCTTGCCCAGCGCGATCTTGCCTTCGGGGATCAGCACGAAGCAGGCGATGCCCGCGCGCGCCGCGTACGCCGCCGCCGCCGCGGACGTATTGCCGGTCGATGCGCAGATGATCGCCTTCGCGCCCGCCTTCGACCGCCTTGGTGACCGCCATCGTCATGCCGCGGTCCTTGAACGAGCCGGTCGGATTCAGGCCTTCGAACTTGGCACAGATGCGCACGTCCTTGCCGATGCTGCCTGGGCAGGTTCTTGAGCTCGATCAGCGGCGTATTGCCTTCGTTGAGCGAGATGACGGGCGTGTTCGCGTCGACCGGCAGGCGGTCGCGGTAACGTTCGATGAGTCCGAGGTAGTGTTTGGCATGACGATTTCAGTTGCGTCCGAGTTGCTTCGAGGCGAATGCGCGTCACCTTGCCCGACACCACCGGCAGCGCTTCGATTCGCTCGAGCGCGGCATTGACGTTCTTCTCCACCGTCTGGTGCGTGAGCATGATGATGTCGACCTGTTCTTCGCCTTCGTGCGGCTCCTTCTGCACCATCGCATCGATCGAGATGCCGAGATCCGCGAGTATGCGCGTGATGTCCGCGAGCACGCCGGGCTTGTCGAGTACGCGCATGCGAAGGTAGTACGAGGTCTCGCACTTCGCTCCATCGGCAGGATCGGCGTGTTCGACAGCCGGTCCGGCTGGAACGCGAGGTGCGGCACGCGGTGCTCGGGATCGGCCGTCATGCATGCGCGCGACGTCCACGAGATCGGCAACGACTGCCGACGCGGTCGGCTCGGCGCCCGCGCCCGGCGCCGTAGTACAGCGTGGCTGCCCGACGGCGTCGCCTTTCACCAGGATCGCGTTCATCACGCCTTCGACGTTGGCGATCAGACGCTTCGCAGGGATCAGCGTCGGATGCACTCGCAGCTCGATGCCGTTCGCCTTGCGCTGCGCGATGCCCAGCAGCTTGATGCGGTAGCCGAGCTCTTCCGCGTAACGGATGTCTTCGCGCGTCAGCTTCGAGATGCCTTCGATGTAGGCCGCTGTCGAACTGCATCGGGAATGCCGAATGCCGATCGCCGCCATGATCGTGAGCTTGTGCGCGGCATCCACGCCTTCGATGTCGAACGTCGGATCGGCTTCGGCGTAGCCCAGCGTCTGCGCTTGCTTCAGCACGTCGCGCGAAGCTCGAGCCCTTCTCGCGCATCTCGGAGAGGATGAAATTGCTGCGTGCCGTTGATGATGCCGGCGATCCATTCGATGCGGTTCGCCGTGAGGCCCTCGCGCAGCGACTTGATGATCGGCATGCCCCCGCCGACCGCGCCCTCGAACGCGACCATGACGCCCTTCTTTTGCGCGGCCGCGAAGATCTCGTTGCCGTGCTGCGCCAGCAAGCGCCTTGTTCGCGGTCACGACGTGCTTGCCGTTCTCGATGGCCTCGAGAATCAGGTCGCGCGCGACCCCGGTGCCGCCGATCAGCTCGACGACGATGTCGATGTCGGGTCGGCGCACGACCTCGAACGCGTCGTCGGTGATGATCGACGCGCTCGCCGACCATTGCCGCGCACCTTCTCGAGGTCCTTGTCCGCGACCATCTTGATCAGGATGCGCGCAGCCTGCGCGGCGGCCGATCTCTTCCTGGTTGCGCTGCAGCACCGTGAAGGCGCCGCCGCCTACGGTGCCGATGCCGAGCAGCCCCACGTGGATGGGAGTCATTGAAATTCTTTTCTGAATGAGAATGCGGTGAGGAAAAAACCTTCACGGAAATAGAATCGATGCGCGCGCGTGCGCTGCGTGCCGGACTCCAGGTCCAGACCCGGACACCCCCGGTCGCGTGCGACTTGTTGAAGATATGCAATCAAGGCGCGGCCGGCGCCGCTGGAACGCTCCGCCTCGTCGGTGACCAGATCGTCGACGTAAAAACGCCGCCCCACGTGCGTATTCTCGAACTCGCGGAATACCGCGAGGCCGGCTACGCGTTGATCGAGGGTGGCTACGCACATCTCGCCCCCCTGTTCGAATACCGTGCGCATTTTTACGGCATAGTCGGCAGGCAATTGCGGGCGCAATTGCCGATGCACGGATTCGGCCCGGGACAACCAGAGCGGCTCGATTATCGACCGGTCGCTGCCGGTAACCTGTGTAATGCGGAATGTTTTCGCGGACATCTTGAGCCTCTGAACAAAAATATCGGGCGCCGGGCGCCCGAGTCTGGCCGTTGCAATGCCGGTCAGCCCGCCGCGCGCAGAGGCGTCGCAATACCCAGCAGACCGTCCTTGCGGAACATCTCCTTGATGCCGCGTATGGCCTGGCGCGTACGCGACTCATTTTCGATCAGGGCAAAGCGCACATAAGCGTCGCCGTACTCGCCAAATCCGATCCCCGGCGAAACCGCCACTTTCGCGTCCTCCAGGATTTTCTTGGCAAACTCCAGCGAACCCATTTTCTTGTAAGGCTCGGGGATTTCCGCCCAGATGTACATCGAGGCCTTGGGGATCTGCACCATCCAACCGGCTTCGTGCAAGCCTTTGGCCAGGACGTCGCGGCGCTTCTGATATTTCTCGCAGATCTCGCGCACGCAATCCTGCGGACCTTCCAGTGCCGCGATCGATGCGACCTGAATGGGTGTGAACGTGCCGTAATCGTGATAACTCTTGATACGCGCCAGCGCAGCAACCAGTTCCTTGTTGCCCACCATGAAACCGATGCGCCAGCCCGCCATGTTGTAACTCTTGCTCATGGTGAAAAATTCGACCGCGACGTCACGCGCGCCAGGTACCTGCATGATCGACGGTGCTTTCCAGCCATCGAAGCAAATATCCGCGTAGGCCAGGTCGTGCACCACCAGGATGTCATGCTCCTTCGCCAATGCCACCACCCGCTCGAAAAAGGCGAGATCCACGCACTGCGCCGTGGGATTGCTGGGAAACCCAAGAATCATCATCTTCGGCTTCGGAATCGATTCACGAATCGCGCGTTGCAATTCCTCGATGAAGTCAATGCCGGGTGTCATGCGCACGGAGCGGATATCTGCCCCGGCGATGACCGCGCCGTAAATGTGGATGGGATAGCTGGGATTGGGCACGAGCACCGTGTCGCCGTGGTCCAACGTCGCCAGCATCAGATGCGCGAGGCCTTCTTTGGAGCCGATCGTCACGATCGCCTCCTTGTCCGGATCGAAAGAAACGCCAAAGCGGGCCTGGTACCAGTTGCAGATAGCGCGCCGCAACCTGGGGATGCCCTTGGACATCGAGTAGCCATGCGTATCGTTTCGCTGGGTGGCTTCCACGAGCTTGTCCACAATGTGCTTGGGCGTCACGCCGTCGGGATTGCCCATGCTCATGTCTATAATGTCTTCGCCGCGACTGCGGGCGGCCGCTTTCAATTCCCCGGTGATATTGAATACGTAGGGCGGCAGGCGTTTAATGCGGGAAAACTCGGCCATGGTCGAATGCTCGGTCCAGCCGGAAAAACGTAACCGACTGTTCATTAATAGAAAGTCGCAATCCTACCGGATCGCGGGCAGCGCAGCAAAGGCGACTTCACATTGAAGCTACATCTTTCGCAAAATACGCGACGAAATGCGTTTACGGCGTACGGTCGGGGTTATGTTGCCGTGAACGGCGTGCGCTATGACAGGAGTGTCGTGGTACTGCCGGACAGAATCGTGGAGGACTGGAACGTCCCGAACCTGGAGGCGCTGACCAGCGAGATGCTTGCAGCCCTGGTGTTCCTGAAACCCGAACTCGTCCTGCTGGGTACCGGGGACGTGTTGCGCTTCCCGGAGTCCCGGCTATTTGCAGCCTTGCAGGTGGCAAGGATCGGTGTCGAGATCATGGATACCAAGGCAGCCTGTCGTACCTACAACATCCTGGAGCAGGAAGGGCGCAGTGTGGCCGCCGCGCTGATCGTCGCGGCAGAAATTTAACGCAGAGCTTGCCGTGGTCAGACGGGCGCTCGGTACCCCGGGGCGCCTTTTACTTCGCCGCCCTGTAGCGACTCCATGACCGAGCAAATGACGGAAGTGAAATCCGTCTTGGAAATGAAACCGTCGAGGGCCAGCGATTGGGCCAGTTCGCGGTATTCCCTGCCGTTGTTGAGCGTAAGAATCACGATTTTTATGTTGCCGTCGGCAGCCTTGATGCGGCGCCCAGCTTCAATGCCGTTGATTCCGCCCATGGCCAGATCCATGAGGATAACGTTCGGACGCAGGCGCAAGGCCATTTCGACCGCGGCCTCGCCCGAGTCGGCCTGGCCGATTACGGAGGCGCCGCATACCTCCGTAACAAATTGCTGTGCGGCCAGACGAAACGATGCACTGTCGTCGACCAGCATGACCTTCACCGCGTTGTTCACCCTCGCCTCCTGATGGGATCGGGCGCAAGTTTTGAATGTAATTATGGATGCAGCCCATCTATTGACTATGCGCAATTGCCGCGGCGCGGCATATAGGGGTGTACGGAACCGGCATTGCGAAAAACCTGAGGCGCGTGCCATAGGGCGGTATCGCGCTGGGACGAACGCGGGCACTATTAGTAAAGCATTACATTAGAATTAATGTTTATATATATGTTAATTAAACATTTACGCTAATTAAACCCGTGCGGATGGAAAACCGCACCAACCCCGCCACATCATGAATATTCAGCCGATCCATGATCTGGGCACGGTGCGTTTCGATGGTCTTGATGCTCACCCCCAAGTCATAGGCGATCTGTTTGGTGGTACGCCCGGCCGCCACCGCTTTCAGAATTTCCCGTTGGCGGGGGCTCAGCGCATCCAGGCCGGACTCGGCATCGGGCGGACGCACGAACGACTGCACTACCTGACGTGAAACGCGTGGGCTCAAATACGTATCGCCGCTGCGCACCGCTTGTAATGCAAATTCCAGTTCCAGCGGTGCGGCGTCTTTCAGCACGTAGCCCGCAGCCCCAGCCTTGAGCGCCTGGGAAACGAAGTCCTGGGTATCGTGCATGGAAAGGATGATGACGCGCACGGCCGGATAGTCCCGCGCGAGCAGCGCTGCCGCTTCGATGCCGTTGAGCACCTTCATGCCGATGTCCATGAGCACGACATCGGGCTGGACCTCACCCACCAGTTCAACGGCCTCTTTGCCGTTGGTGGCCTCCGCAACCACTTCCACGCCCTGCATGCTTGACAGGAGAGATTTAAGACCCGACCTCACCAGATTGTGGTCGTCTGCGAGGACGATTCGGATTGGTTTCATCTCAGGTGTGCCTTGCTGTTCAGGGGGTAATCAGAGCCCGCATAAGGTGCGGATATGCGCATGCGCACTGCGCGCCAGGGCTTGCAGGTTATAACCACCTTCGAGCGTGGACACGATGCGCCCCGCAGCATGACGGGCCGCCACATCCACAATCTGCTTCGTGACCCATATGTAATCACTTTCGACCAGAGCCAGGGCCGCCATCTCATCATCGCGATGGGCATCGAACCCGGCGGATACAAACAGCATTTGCGGTGCGAATGCTTCCAGCGACGGTAACCAGTCATTCTCGACGGCTTCGCGAAACTGCAGGCTACCACTATGCGCCGCAAGCGGGATATTCACCATGTGCTCCGAGCGACCTTCCACACCGCTATAAGGATAAAACGGGTATTGGAAGGTCGAAACCATCAGCACGCGCTGATCGCCATCGAATATATCCTCGGTCCCATTGCCATGGTGCACATCAAAATCCAGGATTGCCACGCGTTCGAGGCCGTGCACTTCCAGCGCATGCGCGACCCCGACGGCGAGGTTGTTGAACAGGCAAAAGCCCATGGCGCGCCCGCGGCACGCGTGATGGCCGGGCGGACGCACGTTGCAGAACCCGTTTTCGGCTTCGCCGCCGAGGACCATGTCGGTGGCCCTGGTCACTGCACCGGCGGCCCGCAGCGCCGCCGCCAGGGAATGCGGATTCATGGCGGTATCCGGGTCGAGGTGCACCAGGCCGGTCTGCGGCGAGGCCGCTTCGATGGCGTCGAGATAGCGATCGTCGTGAACGCGGCGCAATTGTTCCCGTGTCGCCTTGGGGGCCAACTCGACGATAAGATGGTCTTTCAGGCCGCTGGCGAGCAGATAATCTTCAATCGCGGTCAAGCGGTCAGGGCTTTCGGGATGTTGGCCGCCCATATCGTGCAAGCCGCAGTCCGGATGATGAATGAACGCTGTCGCCATGCTCTGCCGTGATGTTCCCCTGATTCTCGCGAAACATCTTAGGCACGCGGGCGCTCAATGTCCACGGTTCGAAGCTCGAATCCGTGGCTGGCGAATATAAAGGGCACCATGGCCAACCCTTATCCGATGCAACTCGTGCAGCGCCTGCAGTTGAGAGACGGCACGCGCGTACTCATTCGTCCGATCAAACCTGCGGATCAGCAAATCGAAAAAGAGTTCGTCAAGGGCCTGTCGGATGAGTCGCGCTATTTCCGCTTCCTGAGCGGGTTGCGGGAACTGAGTGTGGCCATGTTGAATCGCTTCACACGCATCGACTACGACCGGGAAATGGCGCTGATCGCCGTAATCTGTGAAAACGACCAGGAAACCGAGATCGGCGTGGCGCGCTATGTCGTAAACGACGACAACGTGAGTTGTGAGTTTGCGCTGGTGGTCGCCGATGCCTGGCAGCGCCGCGGCGTCGGGTCGATACTTATGCGCCATTTGATCGCTGCGGCCCGGCAGCGCGGCTTGCAGTTGATGGAGGGCTCCGTTGCGGCCGGAAATGCCAAGATGCTGGCGCTGATGGCCGCACTGGGTTTCGGCGTTCGGGCCGAACCCGGCAATTCCTCCATCAGGCACGCCACGAAAACCCTCGTTGCGTGGCCGGGTCCGGTTGCCGAACAGTCGTGCTAAGGTAAACTGCCCGCGTGAACAGCGCCGCTGCTTTTTCTTAATGTCGGTTTTTTTGATGTCGGGTTTTTTCATGTCGGCCCCGATCCTTCTTTCATCACATCCCCCATCATCTAATGATTAATGCGCTTTCTCCTGTCGTAGGGCAAGTCGGTCGCATCATCCTCGGCAAAGAACATCAGATCCGCCTGACCATCGCCTGCCTGCTCGCGCGCGGCCATCTGTTGATCGAAGATCTTCCCGGTGTGGGAAAAACCACCCTGGCACATGCATTGGCCCGGACGATGGGGCTCGATTTTCAGCGCATTCAGTTTACGAGCGATCTGCTGCCGGCCGACATACTGGGCATTTCGATATTCGACCGCGACAGTTCGGCATTCAAATTTCATCCGGGGCCGATTTTCTCGCAAGTGATCCTCGCCGACGAAGTCAATCGGGCAACGCCGAAAGCGCAAAGTGCGTTGCTCGAGGCCATGGAAGAGCATCAGGTCACCACCGAAGGCCAGACCCGCCCGCTGCCCGCGCCCTTCTTTGTGATCGCCACGCAGAATCCCTCGCACCAGGTGGGCACTTTCCCGTTGCCGGAATCGCAGCTTGACCGTTTCCTGATGCGCATCCATCTCGGCTATCCCGATGTGGCGGCGGAACGCGCGCTGCTCGAAGGACGCGAGCGGCGCGACATGATTTCCGACCTGACCCCTGCCCTCGCGACCGCGGAGTTGATTGATCTGCAGGCCCGGGTCAGGCTCGTGTTCACAGCCCCGGCCCTGCTCGATTACGTGCAAGCGCTGATTGGATTCACCAGACAGTCTTCCGATTTCGTAAACGGGCTGTCGCCCCGCGCGGGGCTTGCGATCATCAATGCGTCCCGCGCCTGGGCCTTCATGGACGATCGGCGCGAGGTCGTGCCCGAGGACGTCCAGGCCGTCTTGCCGAGCGTAGCGGGTCACCGGCTCGCGACGGTCACCGGCCACTCATCGCTCGGCAGCGGCAAGCTTGCGGAACGCCTGATCGCGGAAGTGCCGATTCCTTGAGTGCGCAGCAATCCCGGAGCACCAGCACGGGCGGCGGTTCGATGACGGAGCCTGCGGCGCAAGCCGGCGTCAGCGCGCGGGGGAAACCGCACTCATTGCGCGATCGTGTAGGCGATTGGATTTTCCCGCCCAAAGGAGCCGAGAGCGGCCCCGTCGTGCTCGGACAGCGGCGCGTCTATATTCTGCCCAGCGGCGCAGGATTGATGTTCGGCGTAACCATTCTGCTTATGCTGATCGGCTCCATCAATTACAACCTGAGCCTTGGGCTACGTGCTCGTTTTTCTGCTCGCCGGTATCGGGACGGTTTCCATTCTGCATACCTGGCGCAACCTGGCCAGGATCGCGCTGCAACCCGGCAAAACCGCCGCCGTATTCGCCGGCGAATTTGCGGGATTCAGGATTGTGGTCGACAACCCCAGCGCCTTTGCCCGGTTCAGCCTGGCGGTCGAGATTGCCGGCCAGCAGCCGGTGTACTTCGATCTGCCGCCAGCCCACATCGGGGAGATAGAACTGCGCATGCCCGCAACCATGCGCGGCCTGCTTTATCCGGGACGATTGCGGATATTCACGACGTATCCCCTCGGCTTATTCTACGCATGGGCGCTGGTCGATCTCGATTTGCACTGCGTGGTTTATCCGCAACCCGAGCCCGGCCGCATTCATTTACCGCCGGCGCAAACGTCCAGCGGCGAAGGCTCCGCCACCGGCGCCGGCGAGGAGGATTTTGCCGGACTGCGAACCTTCCACCCCGGTGATTCGCCGCGGCGCATTGCCTGGAAAGCGTTCGCCCGCAGCGAGATTTTCCTGTCCAAGCAGTTTTCCGGCAGTGCCGCCGCGGAACTCTGGCTCGATTTCGACGAGATCGCCGACGTGCTCGGTGTTGAGAAAAAACTGTCGCGACTGACCCGCTGGGTGATCGAGTCGGAAGCCGCCGGAATCAAATACGGGTTGCGTCTGCCGGGCATCGAGTACGAACCCGAACTCGGCATGCTCCATCGCACGCGCTGCCTGCAAGCCCTGGCCATGTTCAGATGAAGACGGCCGCACGCGATCTGGGCCTGTTGAACCTGACGGCGATCCTTGTCTCGCTGGCGATGGTCATTGCCCCCCATGCCGCGCATCTGCCCAACTGGATTCCCGCGCTGGTGGGAGTCGTACTGCTAGCCCGCTACTATTTCGGCTGGCGGCGCCTGCGCTTGCCGAATAAATGGCTTCTGGTGGCGCTCGCGCTGGCCTGCATAGCCGCGATCGCGCTGTCATACCGGACCCTGTACGGCAGGGATGTGGGCGTGGCGATGCTTACCGTGATGATGGCGCTCAAAGTCATGGAGATGTCCCGGCCGCGCGACACCATGGTCGTACTGTTTTTGGCGTATTTCCTCGTTGTCACCAATTTCTTCTATTCGCAATCGATCCCGATCGCTCTGTACATGTTGCTGGTGGTCTGGGCGATCACGGCAACGATGATCGGGCTGCAGCACCAAACGGCGCGAGGCACGCCCCTGGCAGTGCTGCCCGCGGGAATGATTATTCTGCAGAGCGTTCCGATCATGCTTGTGCTCTTCCTGCTGTTTCCGCGCGTGCAGGGACCGCTGTGGGGGTTGCCGCAGATCAATTATTCGGCCAAGACCGGGCTGTCCGAAAGCATGGCGCCCGGCGACGTAAGTTCGCTGAGCCTCTCCGATGCGGTCGCTTTTCGCGTGCTGTTCGAGCAAATGCCGGAAAAGCCCAGCCAGTTTTACTGGCGCGGCCCGGTGCTCTGGAACTATGACGGCCGCACATGGCGGGCAGGCCTTAACCTGACCGCTCGCGAGCCTGCGGTCGCGCGTCTCGGGCCCGTGCTGAAATACACGGTGACGATGGAGCCGCACGACCGCTACTGGATGTTCGCCATCGACCTGCCTTTGACCATTCCCCAGGGCGCGTACCTCACCACGGACTATCAGTTGTTCTCGCGCCGCATCAGCCGCGAGCGCCTGCGCTACGACATGGACTCCTCGCCGCAGTACCGGGTGGGTGTGGAAGAATCGTCCGCGACGCGGCGCTTTGCCCAACGCCTGCCCCCGGGAGCCGCGCCGCGTGCGCGCGAGCTGGCTGCGCAGTGGCGCGCGCAGGGCGGCAGCGATCGCGATATCGTGGCACGCGCCCTGGCCCATTTCCGCGAGAACCCGTTCATGTACACGCTGGAGCCGCCGTTGCTCGACGGCGACGCCGTGGATCAATTCCTGTTTGAAACGCGCAGCGGATTCTGCGAGCACTACGCGTCGGCCTTTACCGTCCTCATGCGGGCGGCGGGCCTTCCCGCGCGCGTGGTCACCGGTTATCTTGGCGGCGAACTCAATCCGGTGGATGGGTATCTGGTCGTGCGCCAATCGGATGCCCACGCGTGGTCCGAGGTGTGGTTGCCCGACGAAGGCTGGATCCGCGTGGATCCGACCGCGGCCGTCTCGCCCTTGCGCATCGAGCGGGGGCTGGCGGCGGCGGTGCCGGAAATCGACCGCGCGCGGCTTTCTCGCACCGGCCTGGACTGGCTCAAGCGCGCCCGTTACGCCCTGGACGCCGTCGCAAACACCTGGAATCAATGGGTACTGGGCTACAACCCCGAACGCCAGCTGCGCTTCCTGGGACAGTTCGGCCTCAAGGACATCAACTGGCAAAGCATGGTGGTGTTGCTCGCGGCCGTGAGCGGCCTGATGCTGCTGGGGCTGGCGCTGGCCCTTTTATTCCGCCTCAATGCGCGGCGCCTCGATGCCGTCCAGCGCATCTACCTCGCCTATTGCGATGCCATGGCCAAGCGCGGCGCGGCACGCGGATCGAGCGAGGGACCGCGCGATTTTGCCGCCAGGGTTTCGATCCAGTTTCCCGAACTCAAGGAAGCCGCGCACAAGATCAGCGCATTGTATGTTGCGCTTCGCTACGGCAAGGAAGGCACCGAGCACGCCGGTCAACGTGCCCGACTGGATGAACTGCGTAACGCGGTGCGGCTCGTGAAAACGCAGTCCGGATAAGGCGCCGCCCGCAGCCGTGTTACAGGACGGTTTCGCGCGACACGCCGCCGCGGCGCAGGATCTTGCGCAGACTGGCCAGGGCCTCGAGCTGAATCTGCCTGACCCGCTCGCGGGTGAGGCGCAGGTTCTGGGCGAGTTGCTCGAGCGTGTGGATTTCCAAGCCGTTCAACCCGTAGCGGTGCTCGATGACGCTGCGCTGGCGTTCGGTGAGCTGGCTCAGCCATTCGTGCACGTAGTTTTCGATCTCGAGATTCTCGAGCCTGACGTCCGGCCCAGGCGTGTTCTCATCGGCGATGGATTCACCGATCGACAGCATCGGATCCAGATCCAGCGGTGCATCGAGCGATGTCATACGTTCGTTGAGCGACAGCAATCGGCGCACCTGATGCACCGGCATTTCGATCAGATGCGCGACGTCATCGGGTGTGGCTTCGCGTTCGGAATGTGTCTCGAGATGACGCATCGCGCGCAGCACCATGTTCAGTTCCCGGATCACGTGGACCGGCAGGCGAATGGTGCGCGACTGGCACATGATGGCCCGCTCGATGCTCTGCCGTATCCACCAGGTCGCGTACGTCGAAAAACGGAACCCGCGCTCGGGGTCGAATTTCTCGAGCGCATGAATCAGTCCCAGATTGCCTTCCTCGATGAGATCCAGCAGCGCCACGCCCCGGCCGTTGTAGTGTTTGGCGATATTCACCACCAGGCGCAGGTTGCGTTCGATCATCGTTTGCCGGGCGCCAAAATCCCCCTGCCTGCATCGGCGGGCCTGGTCGATTTCCTCTTCCGCCGAGAGCAATTCGTTCTGACCGATGTCGTTGAAGTAGAGCTGGGTGACATCGCTCAGGACATCGGTACCGAAGTGGTCTTCCGTGACCGCCGCGCGGCGCGCTATCTCCTCGCCCTCTTCGTCCAGAGAAGAAAGCGGGTCTTCGGTCATGAGGCGCGCTCGGGAAGGTATTGCAGCGGGTCGATGGGCTTCCCGAGTCGGCGGATCTCGAAATGCAAGGCCGTTCGATCGGCATCCGTATCACCGATCTCGCCAATTTTCTGGCCCTTGGCGACGGTCTGGCCTTCCTTCACCAGGATCTGGCTGTTATGCGCATAGACGCTCAGATACGAGGCATTGTGTTTCACGATGACCAGCTTCCCGTAGCCGCGCAACCCATTGCCGCTATAAACCACTTTCCCGGGCGCGGCCGCCAGCACCGGCTGTCCGCTACGGCCTTCGATGCCCACGCCCTTTTGATTCGGACCCTGGCCAAAGCCATAGATCAACCTGCCTTGCGCGGGCCATTCCCAGGTCATCTTTGACTCGACCGCGGCGTTTGCTCTTGGCGCGGCCACCACGACGGGGGGCGTCGGGTTCGCCAGCGGCGGTTTGGCGGCCTGCGGCGCCGTGCCGGCGCTTACCGGTGGCGAAGCAGCGACATCGGATTTCGTGGGCGCAATTTTCAGTTCAGCGAGCGCCTGTTCGGAATAAGGCAGTTTGCGCGCCTTGGGTTCGGAGAACGCCGGTGTGGCCAATGGTGCGGCAATCGCAGCGGTCGGCGCCGTGCCGGTTTCAGCCGTGCTGCCCGGCGGGAACAGACGCAGGCGCTGATCGATCTTGATCATTCCCGGATCGTCCAGGTTGTTCCAGGCCGCCAGTTCCCGATAATCCTGGCCGTAATCCAGCGCAATGCTGTACAGCGTGTCGCCCTTCCTGACGACGTGAAACTCCGGGCGCCAGTCGCCTTCGCGATAGGGTTTGGCCGCGGGTTCCTCCGCAAGCGGCACCGGTTTTTCCGCCGCGGGCGCCGCTTCCTGCGGTTTAACCACCGCGACGGGCGCTTGCTCTTTGGCGGGCTCCGCGGCTGGGGGCGCCGGCGCTATCGGCGCACTGGATTGCACTGGCGTGGCGCTCTGGCTCGCGATGACCGGCCGGGGGCCTGCATTCGGCGAGCGCTCGATGACCGGTGCTGCCGTCGGCGTGGAACCGCAGGCCGCCAGCAACTGCGCCAGCACCAGCGCCAGGATTCCTGAACGAAGCCCGGCCGACGTCCACCCTCTCATACTGAAACCCCTGCAATCATTGGCACAAATTTCACCTCATCCAGGACCGATTGCGTAAACCCTTCGGCGTTGCGCTCGACCAGGACCAGCCGCTGTTCACGGGTGCCCAAGGGCAACACCAGGCGCCCGCCTTCGTTGAGCTGGTCCACCAGCATTTCAGGCAGGTGCGTGGCCGCCGCAGCCATCACGATCGCGTCGAACGGGCCCTGCTCTTTCAGGCCCGCATGGCCGTCGCCGTGTTTCAGTTTGATATTGCGCAAACCCAGTTCGCGCAATCGCACCCTGGCTTTGGACAACAGCGCCGCCAGCCGTTCCAGCGAATAGACTTCGCGCGCCACGCGCGACAACACCGCCGCCTGGTAGCCGCAGCCGGTGCCGATTTCCAGCACCTTGTGCAACGGGCGACCGCCGCGCGCCAGCTCGACCATGCGTGCCACAGTGAAGGGATTCGAGATGGTCTGGCCGAATCCGATCGGCAACGCCACATCGTCATAGGCGCGACTCGCCAGCGCCTCGTCGACGAACAAGTGACGGGGTATTTCCTCCATCGCACTCAACACAAGCTCGTCCTTCACGCCCTGATCACGCAGGCGCTCGATCATGCGCCGCGCGGGTGCGCTGCGAGGTCATGCCGATGCCGGCATTCCGGTTATTCATTCGCGCGCACCGCACTTGTATGGGGCCGCGGCGCGCATCATGTCAGCGCCGGCTCGACCAGCCAGCTGCGCACCCGATCGAGCGTACTGTATTGGGTCAGATCGATCTGCAGCGGCGTGACGGAGACTTTGCGCCGCGCGATCGCATCGAAATCCGTCCCGGCGCCCGCGTCCTGTGCATTACCCGCGGCACCGACCCAGTACACCGTATCACCGCGCGGATTGGTGGTCTTGACCACCGGTTCGGCTTTATGGCGCCGCCCGAGCCGGGTGACTTCGATGCCCTCCAGTTGATCGTAAGGCACGTCGGGGACGTTCACATTCAGCAGCAGCGGCGAAACCACCGGCCGATCGCGGAAGCGCTCGAACAATTCGCAGGCCACGCGCGCGGCGGTCGCATAATTGCCGGCGGCCTTGCTGGCCAGCGATACGGCAATCGAGGGAATGCCCAGCAGAAACCCCTCGGTTGCAGCCGCCACCGTTCCCGAATAAATGGTGTCGTCGCCCATATTGGCGCCGTGATTGATGCCCGAGATGACCATATCCGGCATCTCGTCGAGCAGGCCGGTGACCGCGAGATGCACACAATCCGTCGGCGTGCCGTTCACGTAGCGAAAGCCGTTGTGCGAACGCCTGACGATCAGCGGACGATCGAGCGTGAGCGAATTGCTGGCACCGCTATGGTCGCGCTCCGGCGCGACGACAACGATGTCCGCCACTTTCGACACGGCCTCCGCAAGCGCAGCCAGGCCCGGAGCAAAATACCCGTCGTCGTTACTCAGGAGAATGCGCATCGGCTTAATTGACCGGACGGGACCTCGTCCCGAAGAACGGAAGAACTGGAAACGTTAACGACCGGTCCGTCCATGCTCTCGAAGTCTGCCGGCGATCGGCTATTGACGCGAAAAATTGGTCGGGGCGAGAGGATTTGAACCTCCGACCACCTGCACCCCATGCAGGTACGCTACCAGGCTGCGCTACGCCCCGAATTAATCACTCTTTTACTACGATATTTAATCTTGCACGGCATGGCAATGACTCCACCGGCAAAACCGGGCGTAAGTTTAGCAGAGGTCCGCTGGAAGCGCGATGAGGACGCGGGATCTCGTACAAACCGCAAATTGGCGGTTGTCGGCTGGTCACTTGGTTCTTGTCGGGCCAAACCGATGAGAAACGGGCTGCGCCAGATGCGATCCGGCCCAACCGGCGTCAGCTTTGGCATTTGCTGTTCCGCCCGGGTAATTAGACGGCTTACACGCGAACCGATCCAACTCGCGCGCGATCGCACTCATGAGGATTGCGCCCTGCGTGTGCGCGTCGTACACGGCCTGCTCTCAACTCTCGCTGCTCTCGAGCCACTGCGCGAGGGTGCGCGCCATGCGCCGTTGGACCTTGGGGATGTCAATGTCGGTGCTGTTGCGCGGCTCCGCGAGCGCCTGCATACGCTCGACAAAGGCTTCGTCGCCGAAGGGATCTGCTGGCGCAGCGCGACTGGTTCCACAGGCTGGCATCGGGCACCGAGGCCACGAGTCGCACGTAGCGCTCGGCTGCGCGGCGGCGATCGGCGGCGGCGCTCGCCGGCCGGCCCAGCAGGTAGTCGTGCAAGCCGACCGTGTCGAGCCAGTCCGGCGTTGGCGTCTCCCCCACGTGCGCGCGGTAGCTCGACCAAACCCAGGCGCCGGGTTTTCTGACCAACTTGGCCCGGACCGGATTCAAGTCCACATAGCGGCAGACTTCCAGCAGATACGCATCCCGGTCGACCAGGATCGCCTTGAAGCGCCCCTGGAACAAGTGGCCGACCTTGTCATGCCGGCGATTGAAGGCCTGAGTGTAGACGCCGTTGATGTGGCGCATCAACAAAGAAAGATTGGCCTGCCGGGTGTGCAGCACGAAGTGGTAGTGGTTGCCCATCAGGCAGTAGGCCAGCGCTTGGGCATCGAAACGCGACAGCGCTTGCGCGACGACTTCTAACAGAGCGTGCCGGTCCTCGTCATCGACGAAGATCGGCTCGCGCCGGTCACCGCGCGAGGTGACGTGATAGACGGCGCCGGGGAATTCGATACGCAGCGGACGGGCCATGCGGGCACGCTACGCTGGGGGGAGGCAAAAGGCAAGGCCTGACCCCATCAGCATCAGCCGCTACGCCGAGAGGGGGCAAAAGGCAAGGCCTGACCCCATCAGCAAAAGACCCCATCAGCAAAAGGCAAGGCCTGACCCATCAGCATCAGCTCAATACCGAACACTCAGCCCAGATAGAAGCGCAAGGCATGAAGCCGTAGCAGCAAATCGGTGCCCGAACTAAGGCGACGTGATGATGTAGATTCCGCCACCCGTCCCCCTAATCCCATAGGCGAACTGATTCGTGCCCACAGCGATCAGGGGTCCGGTAAGACTGCTAGTAAAGGCCGTGTCGTCGACGCGCAGCCGATTCGACGCGGAAAAGATGATGCTGCCGTCTGCCTTGGTCGCTTTCGCGAGCATCTCGAAGAACAACCCGGAGCCGCCCGCAGCAAGAGGGCGCTGATAGAAGCCGACGCCCGAGGCCGGCGACGTTAGCAAGGTCGCGTCGAAGAAAGACGCATCCCCCGCTCCGGGGACGAAGCTCCCGACCTGCGCGTCGGACTGAATGTCGAACAGAGAGAAGACGCTGTAGGCATACCCGAAGCTAGTCTTGGCGGGACGGTTCGGTCCGGGGCTGGAGAACACGGCCGACAGACCTGGGTTCATATAGGAGAAGTGCTGGATCGTAGATGCGGTCGTCGTTTCATCGAAGCCGATGATCTCGGCAGGGCCATTGAAGACGACGGCGTCCGAAGACGGAAAGCCCACTCCGCCGGGAATTGTCATGCGCGGACCGAAGATCCCGTTCTGGGCGCCGTTCTTGAAAACCGCCACGGTCTGTCCGCACGCGTAGCCGGCTAGGCTCGCGCACCCGGCAAGGGCGAAGGTCTGCGGGTCATCAGGCTTGACAGCAATGCTCGTGGGGAAAAACTGGGCCGTGGGCAGGGGATAGAACCTCGGGAGCTGTAAATTGGTGAATTGGATATTCATCCTCGGCCCGAGCGTGGAGTTGGCGAGGTCCACCTGCTGGATTGTTCCGTCCTTAAGCACAGCGTATGCAACGCTCCCGGATTGCGAGACCGCAAGAAGGTTCGGCTCGTCCGGCAGTGGAATGAGTCGCTCTACCGCTCCGTCACCAGGCTTCACGATCGCGAGCGAAGTTCCCTGAGGACCCATCATGGCCGCGACGGCCACCACGATGCGGTCGGCGGCCGGATCGTACGCGAAAGCGTTGAACGCCAGCGGAATCGCGAGGGCGCTCGCGTTCTCGGCCGCGGCGTTTCGCGGGTCGAGACGACGCGGCTGCAGCGGCGCAATTGCGGACAGATCGAACGAGAGCAGTGCCGTAAAGCCGCTGAGCTCGTCCTTGACGAGAACGGCGAAGGAACTCGGGCCAGTGACGACGGCGTCTTGCACGGACGCGACTACGCGGTTGGGATTGGCGCCGGGGATAGCCTCGTCGGCCCGGAAGAGGCGCTTGAGGTAGCCGCGTTCGGCGTCGAACTCACGGAAGGTGAGCTGCGCCGTCGTAATGATGCCACTCTCCGCCGCGAACATCTGGATGACGCTGCTCGCGCCCGGGTGGTAGAGCTTCATGTCCTGTGTGTCAGTGCCCAGCGATTTGACCGGCTTCAGCGTAGCTGGATCGAAGAATATTCCGGAGCTTGAGAAGAGCTTGCCATTCACGGCCCTCACTTGGCGCCCGCAGCAGACGTTCGGAAAATAGGCGGCATAAGTCAAGCCATCGTCAGTGACCGAGTATTTCTGTATGTCGAAAGAGGTGGTCTCGTTATCGATCGTAATCAAAGTAGAAGCGCCTAGGAAGGTGAGCCGGGAATTGCGAGCGTTGTGGGCAATTCCCGCTGTGGGTTTCTGCACGCCCTGAACGAACAGGGACGGTAGCCCGGAGATCGGAATGACGACATTCGTGCCCAGCGCCGTTGCGACCGTCTCAGGCTCTCCTGGCCGAACCGCGATGTCGAAGGCGAATACGCCCAAGTCTGGCGGCGCGACCGCGAAAGTTCTCACAGTGGTGTGCGCCGAGAGGTTGATCTGCTGGATGGCGGACTCGATAGCCAGCCCAGCGTAGGCCATGGAACCGTCGTCGGAGACGGCGAGGACGGATGCCGGGCTCGACAACGATGCCGTCCACGCGACCGAAAGATCAGCTGGATTGAGCCCCGTTAGCGCAGCCGAGCCGTCGTTCAGGATCGTGGCGGCGAGAAGCTGGTTGCGCGTGCCATCAAAGGCGATTGCGGTTACGAGGAGCGAGGACTTTACCGCCGAAACGATCGGGCTTGGATTCCATTGTACCGAGCCGCTGAAGCTCAGCACGGTCTCGGGCAGCGTGGATGGACTCGTCGTGACGACGGGCGGTACTTTGGGCGGTGTGTCGCCGGCTGAAGTGGGCCCAGAATTCGCAGGCGGGTGTCCTCCACCTGCCGCAGGCGCGGTGGACCCATTGCCGCCCCCACCTCCACCTCCGCAACTCCAAATGAGGAGGGCCACGGCGAAGGCAAGCCAAAATATTGAAACCGTACGAAGATGCCCTACAACTGTCACACCCCCTCCCTCACAAATCAAAGTTTTGAACGGATAGAATAGTCAATTCTCCGAAACGACGCAGTCCGGTGCTTGAATCTGTCCTGTACGGCTCATCTCGGTCTTACGTTAAACCTACGTACGCAACAGACGTGATCTAGGCCTTGCCTTTGCATGTCGCGCACAGATTATGCCACTTACATCTCCCTCCCCGCCTCATGCGTAACCTTCTGCACCGGCGAAAGCAGGTATTCCATGACCGTGCGGCTGCCGAGATTCACTTCCGCGGAAACCTGCATACCAGCCGACACGTGATAGCGCTTGCCGCCGCGTTCCAGATAAGGCGAGTCGAGTGCGATCAGAGCGCGGAAGCCTGAAGGCGGCATGACGTGTTCGCGGGTGTCCTTGCGGTCGCGCTCGCGCGTGTCGGGTAGCTCCGCCGCATCGGGGCTCACGTACTCGACGTGGCCGCTGACCATGCCGTACTTGTTGAACGGGAACGCCGCGAGCTTGATCTTGACCGGCTGATTGACTTCGACCCAGCCGGCGTCTTCGTTGGTAATCCAGACTTCGGCCTTGACCGGGTCGCCGCGCGGCACCAGGGTCAGCAGGATGGTGCCGGGGGAGACCACCGTACCCGGCGTATGCGTGGCGAGATCCTTGACTACGCCGTCCTGCGGCGCTTTGAGTTCCAGCAACCCGCGCCGGTAAGCCTGTTTGCCGGCTTCCTGCTCGAGCTTGAGGCGTTGTCCGTTCGCATCGCTGCGTTCGTTCTGGAGTTGCTGCCGGTAGGTCGAGGTGATCTGCGCCAGGCGCTTGCGTGATTGCTCGATGGTCGCGCGCAGGCTGGCGACCTGGTGGGTCTGGGCCTTGAGTTCCTGCTCCTTCTCGATGCGCTCGCGTGTCTTGTCGAGCATCGCGAGCCGAGAGATGAAGCCGTCCTTGGCGAGGTTCTGGTGCGCGGCCTCCGTCTCCAGGTAGATAGGCACGGTCTGCTTGAGCCGGGATTCCATCTCCCTCGCGCCGCTCAGATCCTGCTCGGCTTTGGCGAGAGTCGCCTGCTCGCTTTCGAGCTGGTTCTCATAGGCCCGCCGGTTCGCCAGCGATTGCGCAGTGACCTGCTGGACGAGATCCGCCCGATCCCCGGGCACGGGCGGTGAAGGGAACGCCGGCCAACTCGGACTCGATGCGGCGCAGTTGCAGGCGCCTGAGCGTGAGGTCCGTTTCCACCGTGGCCTGGTCGGCATCGGTCACTTGCGTGTCCATGCGCAGCAGCACCTGGCCGGCTTTGACCTCCTGTCCGTCCCCGACGAGGATTTCGCGCAGCACGCCCGATTCCGCCGGCTGCACGATTTTCACGTAACTGCTGGGGATGAGCTTGCCCTGCGCCACCGCAATGATGTCCAGCCGCCCGAAGCAGGCCCACGCCAGCAGCACCGCAAACAGCGCCAGCGCGATGTACAGGACCACGCGCGGCAGCGGCGGCGCATTCTCATGCTGCGCACGCAGAATCGCCGGCGCAAAATCGAGTGCGCCGGCGTCCGTGAAAGTCGAGTTCCTAGCCATGATCGCCTCCCTGGCAATGCGTTCACGACAAGCGAATCTGACCCTGCTGCAGTTCCGGCACCGGCCGCAGCGCTTGCTCGCTTGAACCGAACTGCGGCGCGTTAAGCACTTGCTGCGCCTGAGCGAGGCCGATGCCGGCCAGACTCCCGTTCAGTCCGTACTGGTAAGCGAGATCCCCGCCGAAGGCCGCGGTGTCGCTGCCCGAGAGGTGTGCGGCGAGCAGCGCATTGGTCAGTGCCCAGCCGTTGACCTGGCCGGCTGCATCGAAGGCATTGGCGAGCGCGGCAAAGTTGAACTGCTCGACCTTGTTGTCGAGCAGCGTGTCGCTGCCTGCCGGGTTGTAGCCCGGCATCGCTTCGGTGAAGACCTGCAGCTGGGCGACGCTGCGATTGGCTGACTGCGCATACCAGTCCTTGAACGTGATCTGGTCCGTGCCGCCGGTCTTGAGAACCAGATTCTTTCCGGACTTGGTGAACGTCAGGCTCGCGTAGCCGATGCCGCCGCCCAAGTGAAAGCACGTTATCCATACCGGTGCTGGCGTTGACCAGATCCTGACCTGATCCCTTGTTGAAGGCGATAATGTCGGCCCCGGCGCCGGTAGTGAGGGTGTCGTTGCCAAGCCCGCCGAGGAATAGCTCGTTGCCGGCGTTGCCGGTCAACCTGTCGGTGCCGGCACCCCCGTCGAACAAGGTATTGCCTGCGCTGTCGGTCAGGTTGTCGTTGCCGCCCAGGCCTTGCAGGATGTCGTTGCCCCCAGCGCCGGTCAGCGAGTTATTCCCTGCATTGCCGATTAGCAAATTGGCAACCGCGTTGCCCGTGCCGTTGATGCTAGCGCTGCCGGTCAGGATCAGGTTCTCGAAGTTGGCGCGCAAGGTCCAGTTCACGCTGGATTGGATAGTGTCCGATCCCTCCGCGGCATTTTCGATGACCATATCGTTGGCCGCGTCCACCACGTAAATGTCATCGCCGGTGCCGCCGATCATCGTGTCCGCGCCGCCCAGGCCGATGAGCGTGTCGTTGCCCGCGCCACCCGTGAGCGTATTCTTGCCGCCGTTGCCCGTAATGATATTGTCGAACGCGTTGCCGGTGCCGTTGATCGGAGCCGTGCCCGTCAGCGTAAGGTTCTCAACATTCTCGGTCAGCGAATAGGTCAACGACGTCTGAACCAGATCGGTGCCTTCGTCGGGATTTTCGATGACGAAATCGTCGATGTTGTCTAACACGTAGGTGTCGTCCCCCAACCCTCCGCTCATGATGTCGGCGCCTGCGCCGCCGTTGAGCGTGTTGCTAGCGGAATTGCCAGTCAGCACGTTTCTCGATGCATTGCCGGTGCCGTTGATGGCCGCCGTGCCCGTAAGCGTAAGGTTCTCCAGATTGGCGCCCAGCGTCCAGGTGATCGCCGAGCGAACCGTGTCATCCCCTTCGTTGACATTCTCGGTAATGACATCGCCGACGTTGTCCACGACATAGGTATCGTCGCCCAGGCCTCCCAGTAGCCTGTCCGCGCCCGCGCCGCCGTCCAGCCAGTCGTTGCCGGCCAGACCGGTGAGCGTATTGCTCGCGCTGTTGCCGAGCAGCATGTTGTCGAGCTCGTTACCTGTGCCATTGATGGCAGCGCTACCGGTGAGCGTGAGGTTTTCGACATAGGCACCGAGCGATAGGTGAACGAAGTTTGGACGAGATCGATGCCCTCATTCGCGTTTTCACTCACCACGTCGCCCGGGTTGTCGATGACGTAAGTGTCGTTTCCCAGACCGCCGATCATGATGTCGGCGCCGCCACCGCCATCGAGGGTGTCATTGCCCCCCCCGCCGATGAGCGTATTGCTGGCGCTGTTGCCGATCAGCACGTTGTCGAGCGAATTGCCTGTGCCGTTGATGGCTGCGGCGCCTGTCAACGTCAGATTCTCGACGTTTGCCGTCAGCGCATAAGTCACCGAACTCATCACCGTATCGATGCCCTCACCCGCTTTCTCGATCACGGTATCCACCGCAGTCGCGCCGGCGGGCTCGATGTTATAGATCAAGGTGCCGAACAACGCGGGTGCGTTGGAATTTTCAGAGTGCTGCTCGAAGCTCACGGAAAAATATCGCAGGACCGGTGTGGGTCCGCTGTAGTCGATATCCGCCCCACCGACCGTGAAGCTCCCGAATACCTGATTCGATCCCCTGCCATTACCAAAAATGTCGAGTCCGGGGTTGCCAACAGTTGCGAATGCGGCGCGTTGGGCTTCGGTATACAGGCCCGGCGTCGTCGGGGTGCCGAGCTGTGCTGTGGAAAAATCAAGGAAAAACCAATTGCCGGAGGGGACACCGGAGTCGGTGTAGTAGACCCGCACATAGTCGATCAGGCCATCCCCGTTGCGGTCAAACAATGCCGGGGTGAACGTGCCGGTGCCGGTGTCGAATGAGTAGTTCCTGCCCGCACCGACATAGTCGCCGGGCTCGCTGCGCATTGTCAGCGACGTTGAACCAACCAGCGATACGACGTCATTGATCACATAGATATCGTCGCCTGCGCCTCCCTGCAGCGTATCCAGGTCGGTGCCACCGTCGAGCACGTCGTTTCCCGCGCCGCCCAGCAGCCGGTCGCTGCCGGCTCCACCCATGAGGACATTTGCACCCGCGTTGCCGGTCAGGAGATTGCCCAGTTCATTTCCGGTGCCGTTGATGTCGGCATTGCCGGTCAGGGTCAGGATCTCGACATTCGGCGTGAGGGTGTAGCTCACCGAACTGAGCACCTTGTCGACCCCCTCCCCGGGGTTCTCGACGACCGAGTCGGCCACCGGATCGTCGATGACGTAGGTGTCATCGCCGGTTCCGCCTTGCAGCGTGTCGGAGCCGGCGCCGCCGTCGAGCCGGTCTCTTCCCCCGCCTCCCAATAAGGTGTCGTTGCCGGCCGCGCCAAACAGAATGTTGTCGCCGGAATTGCCGATAATGATGTTGTCGAGCTCATTGCCGCTGCCGCTGATGTTCGCGCTTCCGGTCAGCGTGAGGTTTTCTACATTCGCCGGCAACGTGTAGGAAAACCTGCTCAACACCGTATCGATGCCTTCGCCTGCATTCTCGATCACTGAATCGTGGACGATGGGGCCGGCGGCTACGTAGTTATAGTTCAGCGTGCCGGTTATCGAAAAAAGCTGAAAGTCGACGGACAAGGTGAGCAGGATCGGTGTTGGCCCGCTGTAATCGAAGCTCGCAGCCGTCACCGCGAAACTTCCCGAAACGGTATTGAACCCCAAACCGTCGCCCGACACATCGAGTCCGGGATGTCCGAGTGAGCGAACGAGGCGCGCTGTGCGTCCAGATATGTTCCGGGCGTCAGGTTGGTTCCCAGCTGCGTCGTGGAGAGTTCGATGATCGAACGAATGGCCGGAAGGAAACGCGACGTCGCGGTACAAGAAGCGCACGTAATCGATCTGGCCATCCCCGTTGCCGTCGAAGATGATCGGCGAGAACGTTCCGGTATCGGTATTGAATTGGTACGCTTCCCCGCTACCTGGCCAATTGCTGATCGTGAGTGACGTCGGACCGCCCATGGAATCGTTGATGACATAAGTGTCATCACCATTTCCGCCTCGCAGCGTGTCGATCCCGTTTCCCCCATCCAGCACGTCGTTTCCGTCGCCGCCTTCCAGCGTATCGTCGCCCGCACCCCCGTTGAGCGTGTCCGCGCCGTCTCCACCATATAACGTGTCGTTGCCGTCGCCCGCGTACAGGCTGTCATTGCCGCCAAGTCCGAACATGACGTCGTCGATCGTCGTACCGTAGAGGGTGTCGGGGCCTTCCGTTCCGGTAATGATTCCGTCGTAGAGCACCGTCAGATCGAAATCATCGCTGACGCTGGCGCCTTCATTGTCAGTGGCAAGAACACGTACGCTGACGATGCCAAACGCGGACGGCGGCGGGGTACCTGAGAACGTCCGGGTGGCTGCATCGAAGGAAAGCCAGGCCGGGAGTTGATCGCCGTTCGCCAGTCTTGCCGAGTAAGTAAGCTCATCGTTCGAGTCGGGATCCGAAAAGGTGTTTTGCGGCACGACGAAGCTGAACGGTGTTTCGTCCTGGGCGGTCTGATCGGCAATCGGATTGTCCAGTTCCGGCGCCTGGTTGATGCGCGCCATCGCCTCGATCTGCGCATCGGTGAGCACCGTCCCGTCCTGGAACTCGAAGCGTTCCACGTGGGATGGATAGAGCGAATGGAACCAGTTACTGATGCGCACCGACGCATCGGCACCCGCGATCGCTATTTTCAGATTTCCAAAGCTGTCCCCGGTAACGATCAGGTCCTGCACGGTGATGTTCGCGCCGAAAATCAGCGTGTCTACGTCATAGGTATTTGCTGCTTCGTAGATCTGATCGTGCCCGCTCGACCGGTCAAACAAGTAGGTGTCGCTGCCTGTCAAGCCGTAAAGGATGTCGTTGCCGGTCCCGCCGTCGAAGGTGTCGTTGCCGATGCCGCCATACAACTGATCGTTTCCGCCGCGACCCTCGAGCAGCCCGCCGAAGTAATAGCTGCCGAACAGAAAGTCGTCCCCCTCGGTACCGATGCTCCGCTGTACCGAAGTAGTCGCCGCGTCCCATACCGTGCCATCGTCGAACACCACGCGCTCGATCTGATTGTCCGGGCTGGAGAACCATCCTGCGATAGTCACCTGGTCGATCGAGCCCAGGACGCGTAGGATCAGATCGCCGTTCCAGTCGATGCGAAAGCGCTCTACCTGGTCGGGTGTTATCCCCGCCCCGAAGCGCAGTTCGTCAAAGCCGCCGGAATCCAGGATCGCATCGACTCCCGTGCCGGGAAGATACAGGTCATCGCCTATACCCCCGTTCATCACGTCATTGCCCGCGCCGCCGTCCAGAATGTCGTTGCCGTCGTTTCCGGTCAGCGTGTCGTTGCCCCCGAGCCCTTCGAGCCAGTCGTTGCCTTCAGCGCCGCCTAGGGAATCGTCCTGTTCCGTGCCGATCAGATGCTGGTCAGTCATTACTGTCCCCTAGCTTTATGAATTGATGAAGGCGATCTTGAATACGGTTGTCAACTTGAATGGATGACCGGGATGTGAACGTATAAAGCGGATGAAACTCGCACTGGCCGTGAAAAATGGAGTCAGCGTCGATTTTTTTCCGACATCGAAATCGCGTCATGGCCGATTCACCCGATAGTCCGCAATATTCATTTCGAGTTTGCAAGGACGGCCGCGTCGACCTGGCATGACCCTTCGTTCCAGCATCGTTTCGACCTGCTCCCTGAATCGATCGGATCCGGTCGGCCAATTGTTCTTCGCGCTCTGCCGAATCAGTGCTTCGTCCCCAGGGTTGAGGTGAGCGTCGAACAAGGCGCGGTACACTTTCCGTCGCTCCTCGATGCTCGTACCAAGCGCTTCGAACAGAACGTGGTCCGCCAGAAACCGGTTGGAGACCTGCCCCATATGAGCACGATGACTCGACCATCGGTATTGTTCTGGCAGATCCACCATGCCGGCGCGTACCGGATTAAGTTCGATATATCTATAACAACTCAGCAAATAGTCTTCCACTTGCACCAGGCTCGCCTTGAATCTGCCTTCCCAAAGCGTTCCGCTTCGGCGATATGTGTAATTGACATATTGGACGTATCGACGACCCACCGCCTGCATCAGGCGCGACGGCCCTTCCTCACTGGACGGAGTCAGTAACAGGTGCACGTGGTTGGTCATGAGCACGTACGCGTGCAGCGCGCATCGATACTTGATCGCCGCCTTGACCAGGCAATCCATGTAGAACTGATAATCCTGATCGGCGAAAAAGCACGCCTGACGATTGTTGCCACGTTGGATTACGTGCAACGGAATGCCGGGAATCACCGTTCTGCTTTTGCGCGCCACTGCGTTCTCACCGATCCTTGTTAAATCGACTTTCCAAGTTCAGCTCGCACAACTGCAATTGGAAATTCGACTCTGACCCCATTTATCCTTCGCCGTTTCAAAGGGATCTGAAAAAATCCTCTTCGCAATGGACTCTTGTCGATCTCCCACCTTGCACGTCATGTAAAAAAGCGCCCCGGCCCAGCCTCCCCAGGTTTGACCACCAAACTCAATGGCCCCGCTCACGTCGAAACTTACCAAATCATCAACCTTCTGCGGCAACCGACCTCGGTCTATTAAGTCATCAAAGATGGAAACAGCAATCCTGTTTGAAGTGCGTTGAATAGCAGAAGCACTGAAATCTCCATTTGGGGTTTGTCTTAACCCCTCCTCAGTCGCCGTACGTATAAACGTGTTAGCCGGTCCCGCGACGTTTTGGTTGACCTCAAGTGCAAGTCTGAAAAATAACCTCGTATCCTCGTCTACCGCTGTTGGGAGGGCCTCCTCAATCCACTCATTGATCTGCAGGTAGATTTGCTCCAATATCGGCGATATCAACGTGCTATCGTTATTCGGAAATTCCGCTTTGTATAGGTTGAGATTGGCTTGAATTTCGTCTATCTGGGTTTGCGAAAATACAAGATTGTTTGCCATGCTTGTGACTCCCCGTTTGACTTCAGACTATTTATCCTGCCAGCCGTGCAATTTTTCCCATATCGCATCATCAATTTCTCGCCACTTGGCAAGGTGATCATTGGAATAGCGATACACTATAAAAAGATCCTCTTTCTCGCTGTAGTACCGCACATCGCAGAATGGGTAGACCATGCCTTCACGAGCGGGCTCACTCGGAGCGAGATGAGAGCGAAAGAAAAAGAACTCACCATTCGATCGCTGTCCCACCCATGTAACATCGGCCCTGCCGTGTCTGGGTCTATAACCGTCTAACTCGTAAGCATGCAACGAAGGCTTCGCCTCCAATGAAGGGGCTCTATTTTGAAACTGTGCTTTTGGGTCACCATAGTTAGCGGGACTTACGCGGATGTGGCCTTGCCCCGGCATATATACGACCTCATTCTTGTCTACCACCTCGACACGTAATACGTGCACCCGTCGCCGATCAAATTTATCTAACGCATTCTCTTTCGTATACCCACTGTAGTCAGGTAAAAATAGGGAGAAGCCGAAACCACCCTTTGTAGCATCGAAGCCGTCGGGCTCAGCCTTTTGTTTCTCGCCGAAATAATTGGCCGGGATAACATACTTTCGTGCGCCTAAAATTACTCGAACTGGTTTTGTCGAAAAAAGCTCCGCAATTTGTTGTTTTTGTAATTCTCGTGCACGCCGCAGTTTCTCTTGCGTCACGCCGTCGGTTGACTCAGATTCGCTCATCTGACCCCGAACTCCCTTCAAGCTGAATAGCCAGACTAAGGTGCCCCAACCAGCTACGTTGTTTAGCCAACTTCTTCTTTTGAGGTTCGTCTTCACTGACATTTATGCCCTTTCATATGCCCTTTCACTCTTCTCAATGCAGTGGGGCACATATGGAACATTCGGAACAATTCGGGTCTACCATCGAAATTGTGCAGCTGACGGTGTCCTGTCGGAGGCGTAGGATAAGTCTCTGACGGGGGTGTGGCTCGTGGGGTCCGTGGCGGCTTTTGGCCGACCACTCGGCTCTGAAATGCCGCCCCCGTCTTCTTGCATCGTCCGTGACGTCTGCCGGGATGGCAGCTAAAAGGGGCAGCTAAAAGAGCTAATGGCAAGGAAATGGGGTCAGGCCTGCATAATTGCATAATGTTCATGTATCCTCCGTCGTATGGCACGCAAACCTCGTCTGCACATCTCCGGTGGTCTGTACCACGTCATCCTGCGCGGCAATGCCCGGCAGGACGTGTTCTTCACAGCGGATGATCGGCAATATTTCTTTAAGTTGTTGGCCGAGGGGGTTTCCCGCTTCGGCTACCGGGTCCACGCCTTTTGCCTGATGAGCAATCACCTGCACCTCGCCTTGCAGGTCGGGGAACGATCGCTGTCGGCGGGCATGCAAAATCTGTCCTTTCGCTATACCCGCTATCTGAATTCCCGGCTCAAGCGCGTGGGGCACGTTTTCCAGGGGCGCTTCAAGGCATATCTGGTCGATCAGGACCGCTACGGGCTCGCGCTGGTGCGCTACATCCACCTGAACCCGGTGCGGGCGAAGATGGCCAAGGCGGCCGGCGCCTACGCCTGGAGCAGTCACCGCGCCTATCTCGGAGAAGAAGACTTGCCCTGGCTGACCACCGACTGGGTGCTGGGGCAGTTCGGCGACCAGCTGGGCCGCGCCCGGCAGCGCTTTGCGGCCTTTGTCGATGCGGGCGTTCGCGACGGGCATCTGGAGGTGTTCTACGGCGGGCAGGCCGATGCCCGGGTGGTCGGCGAGGAGGACTTTCTGAAGAAGGTCATCCCGCGGCACGAGGCGAAGGTCAAACCACCCTCGCTCAAGCGCATCGTGGCCTATGTGTGCGAGGGCTACGGCCTGACCGAGGCGGCGCTGCGGGCACCGGGCAAGGGACGCCAGCAGGCGCAGGCCCGCGCGCTCGTCGCCTGGCTTGCCGTGCAACTGCGTTCCTGTCCGCTTGCGGAAGTCGCTACGCATTTCTCACGCTCTCCTTCAACGCTCAGCCATCTGGTTGCCAATCTCGAGAAGCCTTCGCACAGTTCCGGCGCATCCGCCGAAGCTCTGCGAAATCATCTTTATGCAATTATGCAGGCCTGACCCCATTTTCGCATTTTCGCCATATTCGATATCCGTAGTCATGTTATTTCCTTTCCGTACGTTGATCGTTACCGTCGGCTGGTTACTTCGCGCCGTTTATTCTATTGCGATGATCCCTTAGTGTTCTTAGGTGCTGGGGCCTTTGGTGAACTTGAATACTGCGGACATCTATTACTGGCCAGTTCTGTCCGCAAGATGTTTCGATATTCAGGCTGTTGATATTTGGAAACAATCGCCTTGATCATCTCAGCCGTCATGAATCGCTTGCCGGATTGCCCCACCTCAAAGTCTGGCATCGAGAAGATCAGATTGACTGACTTGCTTTTCGCGGGCAATTCCGCAATCGGAATTTGTCGCCAGGCTTCGCTGTTGTACTTGAAGACCACATAGGGTGGACTCGGACGCCCCCATTTGTTGTAGGAAAGGCATCCCATCGGCGAGACCACCAGGTAGGCCACATCGCCGTAGACGTCCAAAAGCATCGGCAGAAAATTGGCGGACCCCAGATCTTCACTGCGATGGTCTTCCCACTTCATGTTCCGATTGCTCTTCGGCATCGTGAAGGTCAGGCTTTGGTCCTGGTAAGGGCCTTCCTGCCCAACTTCATGACGGCCACCCCGGGACACCGAACGGCTGACCACGATCCTGCTGCCGTCATGTAGCAACGCTTCTTCCTTCCAGCTCGTCGGCCCGACGCTAGGAAGATCGGCACACGCGACAATACTTGCCACTAGAAGGAGCGAGGCGCCTATCACATTGAGAAAACGCGATAGAGTGTTTGTCGTATTCATGATCGAGGCGCTCCTTTGATGGATGAAGAACTTTGAATAGATGAGATCAAAAGAAGAATTGAGGTGAGAGTCTATTGTTCCTTAGCGGCAGAAGGTGCGCGGGAAACAATTTTCATGAACTCCTGCATCGCTTCTGCGGCCCGCCTAATGTTCTGCTCTGTATTCAAACGATCCAGCTTCACTCGCTTAAACGAGAATTCGTCCGGAAAGGAACTGATATTGATGTTGTCACCGCCAGCAGCAGAAACCGCGAGAATGTCATCGTCGGCACCATTCGGAGATTCAGTTCGGTATACAAGCCTGGTCGCGCTGCTTTTCTCTGGAAGGAGTCGATAAATCCTTTTATTGTCTCCCTTGTACGATCCCAGCGTCACTACACCATCGCCAAATTCGAATACAAAAACGAACATCCATCCCGCTGCGGAGAGATATTCATCCACGAACGGCGGGGGCGAGTTCTTTATCGCCTCGCCACTCGCTTTGCCATCAACAACCCACGTTCCAGTCAAGCCGTTCGCCTTCAATGGCTTGACAACTGGCGGAGAGATCAACTTGGCGGCATCCAATCTGGAAGGCGGCTCTGTCGAATACAGGCAGCGCTGCATCTTTGATTTGAGTTCGCCGGTTGCATGACCGACGTAGTCAAATAGAATGGGGGGAATCTTCTGTTCACGACGTTCTCTGATGATTGTGCCGATCGGAAGCACAATCGCGATGTGCCTTACGTCGTTCGGTTGAACGGAAAATTCAAGATAAGCCTCTTCCAGATAGCCGTCTTCGGACAGAGCATCGGAAATTGCCTTGGGCGCACTCCGATAAATTTTTTGAACGGAAAAAATCCTGCCGTCTGGAAGAGCATGCACCTCCACTTTCTCAGGTGAAGTCTTCCCCTGCCCCTTCTGCCAATACTTAAGTATCAGGTTCAGCGACAACAGGTTTGCGTCGTCGTAGGTAGGTATAACCGTGAGGTTTCCGCCCTCGAAGTCGATAATGTAGGAATCGTTGCTTGATCTTTCGTTTCCGCAACCCGCCGGCCGATGCACCGGCCGTTCCTGGGGTGACTTGGGCTCGAAGTAGCCAGCCGCGCTCGCCGGGTTCCCAACGGCCGATAGGCAGATGAAAGCGGATACCAGGATGCAAGCACATGGGAATTTGTAGATCTGTATCATTTGGCTCCAGCGTCGTTTAGATGCCATTGGCTCTGATCCCGCCTGTGAATCGTAGGATCCATATCGGGAAGTGATGAAGCGACAGGAGTCGAAAATTTCTGAAAACGTTCGGTTATAGCACTTCATAGCAACGATCCGCTCCCGAGTTTAAAGGTCTCAATTGCCTGAATACTTGTTGGCAGCTTGTGCGCAATCATCAAAATCGTCGCCCTGCCCCTCAACTGATTGATCGTCTCCCCGAACGCATTCGCCGTCTCGTCATCCAGATTGCTGGTTGCCTCGTCGAAGATCAGAATCTGCGGCCGCTTGAGCAGCGCCCGTGCAATCGCGATGCGCTGCTTCTGCCCGCCGGAGAGTCCCGCGCCGTGCTCGCCGATCGGCGTCTGATAGCCTTGCGGCAGCGCTTCGATGGTGTCGTGGATGCCGGACGCTTTACACGCGACGACGACATCGTCGAAAGTCGCGTGCGGGTTGCCCAGCACGATGTTGTCGTAGATGGTGCCCGAGAACAGCGTCGTCTCCTGCGGCACGACGCCGAAGCTGCTCCGCAGTTCGTTGGCGGAGAGATGGCGGATGTCGCGGCCGTCGAGCTTGATGCTGCCTTCGTCGGTTGGTAGAACCCCTGCAGCAGCTTGGCAAGCGTGCTCTTGCCGCAGCCCGACGGGCCCATGATGGCGATGCACTGCCCGGGTTCGATTTTCATGTTCAGTCCCTGATAGAGATACGGCAGGTTCTCGCCGTAGCGGAAGGCGAGGTCCTCGATCTCGATCCTGCCCTTGCGCGCACTCTCCCGGCTCGGCACCACGGAGTACGGCTCCGGCGGCGCGTTCATGACGTCGCCGAGGCGCTTGACCGCGATGCCGGCCTGCTGGAATTCCTGCCACAGGCCGACGAGTCGCAGCATCGGCTGCGACAGACGGCTCGCGAACATCTGGAAGGCGACCAGCATGCCGATGGTGAAGCCGATCTTCTGCATGACCATCCACGCGCCGGCGCACAGGATCGACAGCGTCAGCAACTGCTCCAGCGTGTTGGCGGCGACCTGATAGCTGTTGGCCAAGCTGCGGGTCTTGAAGCTGGCTTCGAGATAGGTGGCGAGGTAATCGCCGAAGCGTGGTATTGAGCTGCGGCTCCATCTGCAGCGACTTGACCGTCTCCATCCCGGAGACGTATTCGGTCAGGAAGGCCTGGTTGCGCGCGCCCAGCAGGAACTGCTGGTTGAGGCGTGCGCGGAACAAGCGGCGCGACCACCAGACTCAGGATGATGATGGCAGTGAGGATGCCGAGCGTGATCAGCGAGAGTTCCCAGCTGTACCAGAACATGATCGCCAGAAAGATCAGCAGGAACGGCAGGTCGAGCATCAGGGTCACCGCGGCGCTCGCCATGAATTCGCGGATGGTTTCCACGCCATGCAGGCGCGCGACCAGCACGCCGGTGGGGCGATGCTCGAAGTAGCGCGGCGGCAGGCGAAACAGATGCTCGAACACTTGCAGCGCCAGCACCGCGTCGATGCGGTTGCCGGTGTGCAGGATCAGGTACTGGCGCACCCAGGTCATGGCGGCGCTGAACACCATGAACACGGCGAGGCCGATGCCGATGACGGTCAGCGTATTCAAGGTGTGGTGCACGACGACCTTGTCGATGACGACCTGGGTGAACAAGGGCGTGGCCAGGGCCATCAACTGGATGGCAAATGAGGCCAGCAGAACATCGCGGAACACCTTGCGGTGCTTGAGCAGTTCGGGAATGAACCAGCTGAAGCCGAACGGGGCACGCGCCGCACCTTGCGCGTCCGGGTCCGCCAGCGGTTTGGTTTTCGGCGTGGCCTGCAGCACCATGCCGGCGTAGCGCGACTCGAACTCGGCGAGCGGCAGAATGGTATGGCTGGAGGCGCCCTGCTCGAAGAAGGCCACGCGGCCTTCCTCGATGTGCAAGACAAAGGCGAGCCGCCGGGCGGGTACCGCCGGATCGCTTCCATCTGTGACGGGATCCGACGTCGACGGTTCGCATGGCGCCGGCGCCAACAGCACGACAAAAGGCGCCGTGAGTTTCTTCAGCCGTGCGGCCGGCAGCGCTTTCCAGCTGGCGCGCAAGCCCAGCGACCCGGCCGCGCGCGCGACGGAGTCGAAACCGTAAGGAGGCGAAAGCTGGCTCGAGACCAGCTTCTCGTCAAAAGGAATGCGAAAGTACTGGCTGAGCGCCGAGAGCGCCCAGATCAGTGTTTCGTGGTCAAACGAAATCCCCTTTACCCGCGATACCTGTGCCGCGGGTAACACCTGCGCCGCTTGCGGACCCAATCCCTGATTCCTTAGCCAGCTTCATGTTCGGTTTTATTGTTATGACTGGCACCTGTGCGCGGCACCTAGTATCAACCTTACATTGCGCTTTCTACGGCATTCGCAGAATTTGTCAAATCAGATGAGAGATTTAAGAATGAGAAGAATCCTTGGGAGCGCGGCGACTGCCAATCTGGCATAACGCATTCAATCGAAAAGATTACCGGGGAACATTACCTACGATTCAGGCCATCGCAACACGAAGCAGATGGAAGGTTTGTTATAAGCATATGCGAAAAACAAAGGATGCCTAATGTGTCCGGCAGAAATGTGTAGCGACTTCTGAGACGACCCGTGTTTCTCGGACAGTTTATTAAGCAACTCTACCCTCTAGCCGCCTTGCAGGCGATTACGACATCGTCGAAAGACGCATGCGCGTTGCCGAGCACGATTTTGTCGTAGATCGCCCCTGAGAAAAGCGTCGTCTCCTGCGGCACAACGCCGAAGCTGCTGCGGTGTTCGCTGGCGGAAAGATGGCGGATGTCGTGGCCGGTCCAGCGAGCAGTGCGCGGCGGCTCGATGCAAGATATCTGTTTTAGGGTTATGCAGAAACCTGGCGGATTTGCCGAGGATGAGATTCTGCGCCGGACTTCTGCTATTGACCCTGATGCAGGCGCTAAAAAAGGCGCATTAATCGCAAGGACGCAAATGCAGCTGTGCTGGGTGCGGTCTTATGCCGGGTGACTACTCGCGCAAGACGTCGAGCAGGCTTTGGATGTCCCGGCGCAGAGAGGCGGGGTTGAACTTTCCGGGGGCGGCAGATTTCACCTGCACGGCCGATTCATCCAGCCGGTTGCGCGCGCCGCTGATGGTGAAGCCCTGGTCGTACAGCAGCTCGCGGATGCGGCGGATCAGCAGCACTTCGTGGTGCTGGTAGTAGCGCCGGTTGCCGCGGCGCTTCACCGGCTTCAGCTGGGTGAATTCCTGCTCCCAGTAGCGCAGCACGTGCGGCTTCACGCCGCAGAGCTCGCTCACTTCACCGATGGTGAAGTAGCGCTTGGCCGGGATCGGCGGCAGCGGCGTCCTAGTTGCTGGCTGTGGCTGTGGCTGCTGTCCATCGCGTAGTTCTTCTCCACCATCGCCTTCAGCTTCTGGCAGGCATGGAAGGTGACGACGCGGCGCGCGGTGATCGGGATTTCTTCGCCGGTCTTGGGGTTGCGGCCGGGACGCTGCGGCTTGTCGCGCAGCTGGAAGTTGCCGAAGCCGGAGAGCTTGACGCCGTCGCCGTTCTCGAGCGCGGTGCGCACTTCTTCGAAGAACGACTCGACCATGTCCTTGGCTTCGCGCTTGTTGAAGCCGACCTTCTCGAACAGCAGGTCGGCGAGTTCGGCCTTGGTCAAGGTCATCATGTTCCCCTTATCAGTCGAAGCTTTGCGTCGAATCTCTTGTTCGCAGAACGTCTCACGCAGACCGCATCGAGCGCTGCTTCCACTTCGGCATCCGTCAGAGTCTTTCGAGTATCTTGCAATAACACCCTGAATGCAAGACTTTTTTTCCCTTTGTCGAGGTCCTTTCCGCGGTATACGTCGAACAGCCGGACGTCCGTCACGATCGGCGCTTTGGCTGCCGTCAGGGCGTCCAGCAGCGCTTGCACCGGGACGTTTTCGTCGCACAGCACGGCCAGATCGCGGCGCACCGGCGGGAACTTGGAGATCTCGCGGTAGCGCGGCAGGGCGCGACGCCGCAAGCGCTTCCGCATCGACCTCGAACAGCACCGGGGCGGCCGGCAGCTCGTAATTTCTGCTGCCAGCGCGGATGCAGCTCGCCGATCCAGCCGACCGTCGCGCGCCGTTCACCAGCGACGCGGGCGCTGCGGCCGGGATGCAGCGCCGGATGCGCGGCGGCTTCGACCCGAAGCCTGGCGCGGCGCGCACAGCGCTCTCGAGGTCGCCTTTGACGTCGAAGAAATCGACCGGCGCGCACGCCGCGCCCCCACTGCTCCTCGTCGGCCGCGCCGTACGCGGCCGCGGCGACGCGCATCGGCTGGCGAATGCCTGCCACCTCGAGAGCGCTCGCCGGCACGCCGGCATCGCGCAGGAAGCACGCGGCCGATCTCGAACACGCGCACCCGGTCCTGCTTGCGGCTGCAGGTTGATAGCGCGACGTTCGCGACCAGCCCGCCGATCAGGCTCGAGCGCATGACGCTCATCTGGCTCGCGATCGGGTTGAGCGAGCCGGATCGGCTGCGCATTGCCGGCGAAATCCTTCTTCCCAGCGCCTCGTCGACGAAGCTGTAGTTGACGACTTCCTGGTAGTCGCGGCCGCCAGCCGCTCACGCAGCGCATGCAGCGAGCGGCGCTGCTCGGGCGCCGCGCAGCATGGCCGCGGGCGCGACGCGGCGGCTGCGGCCGGAATGCGCTCGTAGCCGTGGATGCGCGCGACCTCCTCGATCAGGTCTTCCTCGATCTCGATGTCGAAGCGATAGCTGGGCGGCGTGACGATGAAAGCTTCGTCTCGCCCTGCCTTCGCGGCGTGAAACGAAGCCGAGGCGCGCGAAGATGTCGGCCATCTCGCTCGGCCGGCGATCGGCATGCCGATGATCTTGCGCGCGCGCGCGACGCGCATGCGTGACCGGCTTGCGCTCCGGCAAGCGCCGCGACGCGCTTCGGTCGATCGGGCCCGGCTCGCCGCCGCAGATCTCGAGGATCAGCGCGGTCGCGCGCTCGAGCCGGCCACGTTGTTGTCGAAATCGACGCCGCGCTCGAAGCGGTGCGACGCATCGCTGGCGAAGTTGAAGCGTCGCGCGCGGCCGGCGATCACATCCGGCGAGAAGAACGCCGCTTCGAGGAAGATGTTGCGCGTCGTCGAGCGTCGGCCTTGGTGCCGTCGCCGCCCATGATGCCGGCCAGCGCGATCGGCCCGCTCGCTCGGCGATGACGCAGACACGCTGTCATCGAGCTCGACCGTCTGCTCGTTCAGCAGCTCGAGCTTTTCGCCCTTGCGCGCCGAAGCGCACGTCGATCCCGCCCTCGAGCTTGTCCAGGTCGAACACGTGCAGCGGCCGGCCGAGCTCGAGCATCACGTAGTTGGTGATGTCGACCAGCGCGGAGATCGAGCGCTGCCCTGCCCGCTCGAGGCGCTGCTGCCATCCAGTCCGGCGTCGGCGCCGCGGCATCGACATTGCGAATGACGCGGCCGGTAAAGCGGCCGCACGCCGTTCGGCGCGCCGAAATGCTGACCGGCACGCGTCGCCTTGTTCGCGTCCGGCACGGCGGCGATCTTCGGCGGCTGCAAGCGTCGCGCCGGTCAGCGCGGCGACTTCGCGCGCGACGCCGAGCACCGACAGGCAGTCGCCGCGGTTCGGCGTGAGCTTGATCGGTAATCAGCTTGTCGTCGAGTCGAGCACCTCGCGCACGTCGTCGCCGACCGGCGCATCCGCGGGCAGCGCCAGCAGTCCGCGTGATCTTCGGACAGGCCCAGCTCGCTCGCCGAGCACAGCATGCCCTGCGCTTCGACGCCGCGCACCTTCGCCGCCTTGATCTCGAGCGGCTTGATCCTCCGGCCCGGCAAGCTCGCGCCGACCAGCGCGCAGCGGCACTTTCATGCCGGCGCGCACATTCGGCGCGCCGCACACGATCGACAAGCGGCTCGGCGCCGCCCGCATCGACCTGGCAGACGACAGCCGGTCGGCGTCCGGGATGCTTTTCGACCGTCAGCACTTCGCCGACGACGACGCCGTCGAACGGCGGCGCGACGGGCTCGACAGTCTTCGACTTCGAGGCCCGACATCGTCAGCGCGTCCGCGAGCTGCTGCCGTGTCGAGCGGCGGATCGACGAAGGTGCGCAGCCAGTTTTCGGAGAATTGCATGGTTCTGTCTGCTCAGTTGAACTGCTTCAGGAAGCGCAGATCGCCGTCGAAGAACAGCCGCAGGTCGTTGACGCCGTAGCGCAGCATCGTCAGGCGCTCGAGGCCCATGCCGAAGGCGAAGCCCGATATGCGCTCCGGGTCGAGGCCGACGTTGCGCACGACACGTCGGATGCACCTGGCCGCAGCCGGCGATCTCCAGCCAGCGGCCTTTGTGCGGCCGCTGCAAACTCATGTCGATCTCGGCCGACGGCTCGGTGAACGGGAAAGAACGACGGCCGGAAGCGCACCTGCAGGTCGTCGCGCTCGAAGAAACGCTGCGCAGGAAATCGGTGAGCACGCCTTTCAGGTCGGCGAAGCTGATGTGCTCGTCGATCCACAGGCCTTCGACCTGGTGGAACATCGGCGAATGCGTCGCATCCGAATCGACGCGATAGGACGCGGCCCGGCGCGATGATCTTGATCGGCGGCTTGTGCGTGCTCCGTGTAGCGCATCTGCATCGGGCAGGTGTGCGTGCGCAGCAGCAGTGCCTGTCCGTCGGCGAGATAGAACGTGTCGTGCATCGAGCGCGCCGGATGGTTCTCCGGCTGATTGAGCGCGGTGAAGTTGTAGTAGTCGGTCTCGATCTCGGGACCGTCGGCGACTTCGAAGCCGATCGAATGGAAGAGTGTCCTCGATGCGCTCCAGGTGCGCGTGACCGGATGGATGCCGCCGACGCCCGCGCCCGCGGCCGGGCAGCGTCACGTCGAGCGCTTCCTCCGCCAGCCGCGCTTCGAGCGTTGCGCGCCTCGATCGCGCCGCGCCGCGCGCGCAGCGCTTCTTCGAGCTGCGTCCTTCGCTTCGTTGATCAGCGCGCCCGCCTCGCGGGCGCTCTTCGGCCGGCAGCTTGCCGAGGCCTTTCAGCAGCTCGGTCAGCGCGCCGGTCTTGCCGAGGATAGCGCGCCTTGGCCTGCTCGAGCGCGTCGGCATCGCTGATGCCGGCGAAGCGCTCGAGCGCTTGCGTCGGCAATGATGCGCGTCCAGGTTATCCATGTCGTCGCGGCTATGGCTGGATGCGAGTAGGTCCGTGCTGCATAAAAAAAGGAGGCCTCACGAGCCTCCTTTTTAGTTCGTCTGCTCGACTCAGGCGCCGAGGCTCGGCCTTGGCCTGTCTCCACGAATCTTCGCAAACGCCGGCTTGTCGAGCACGGCGATGTCGGCGAGCACCTTGCGATCGACTTCGATCTCCGCCTTCTTCAGCCCGTTCATGAACACGCTGTAGGTCATGCCGTGCTCGCGCGCGGCGGCGTTGATGCGCGTGATCCACAGCGCGCGGAAGTCGCGCTTCTTGTTGCGGCGGTCGCGATAGGCATACTGCCCTGCGCGCATGACCGCTTCGTTGGCGATGCGGAATACGTTGTTGCGGCGTCCGCGGAAACCCTTCGGCTGCGTCGATGACCTTCTTGTGGCGCGCGCGCGCGGTTACACCACGTTTGACTCTTGGCATGGCGCGTCTCCGGTCACGTACGGCAGCATCGCCCGGATGGGGCGCTGGTCCGCGGACGTGGACCGCGGTCGTGCCGCGCAGATGACGCTTGCGCTTGGTCGACTTCTTGGTGAGGATGTGGCGCAGGTTCGCCTGCTGCGCTTGAAACTTGCCGCTGGCGAGCTTCTTGAAACGCTTCGCCGCGCCGCTCTTGGTCTTCATCTTCGGCATGGACTACTCCTTCATTTTTTAGCTTAGCGCCGGGCGCTCCCTGGCGGAGCGCTTGTATGGCCTGGCACAACCACTTGTTTCTGACACTGCAACGGCGACCGCGTCGATCGCCGCAACTGCTGGCCTGCAGCCGGCGCGCTTCGGCTCGCCGGTGCCTTCGCGTTGCGGCCCTGCTGCAACGTTACGCGGCCGGCTCTGCACCTGCTACTTGCTTTCTTCGGCGCCAGCACCATCACCAGCTGCCGGCCTTCCATCTTCGGCCACTGCTCGACGACACCGTACGGCTCGAGGTCGGCTCTCACGCGCTCGAGCAGCCGGATCCCGAATTCCTGGTGCGCCAGTTCGCGGCCGCGGAACCGCAGCGTGACCTTGGTCTTGTCGCCTTCTTCGAGGAAGCGGATCAGGTTGCGCAGCTTGATCTTGTAGTCGCCTTCGTCGGTGCCCGGACGAAACTTCACTTCCTTGACGATGATCTGCTTCTGCTTGAGCTTCGCTTCGTGCCGCTTCTTGCTCTCACGGTACTTGAACTTACCGTAATCCATGAGCGGCAGACCGGCGGCTGCGCAGTCGGCGCGATTTCCACCAGATCGAGCTCGGCCTCTTCGGCCATCTTGTTGCCTGCCGCGAGACTGACGACCCCGACCTGTTCACCGCTTGCCCCGATCAACCGGATTTCCGGTGCATTGATCTCACCGTTGATCCGGGCTTCCTTTTCCTGAGCTATGCGACTGATCTCCCCTGTTAAATACTCTTAAGCCGCGCGTCCCTTATGCGGCCTCATCGGCTTTCAAACGGCCGAAATAAAAGCCTCGACCGTCATCCGGCCGAGGTCTTCGCCCTGTACGGGTGCGAACGGCAACCTGCGTTTGCCGCCACTTCCTTGTCGCCGACGACGACCTGGTAAGGCAGCTTTTGCAAACTATGTTCGCGAATTTTATAGGAAATTTTCTCGTTCCTCAAGTCGGCGACGACCCGTACACCGGCCTGCTCGCAGTTTTTCGGCGACCTCGGCGGCGTAGTCGGCCTGGTGCTCGGAGATGTTCAGCACGACGACCTGCACCGGGGCGCAGCCAGACCGGCAGCGCGCCGGCGTAGTTCTCGATCAGGATGCCGATGAAGCGCTCCATGCGACCCCACGATCGCCCGGTGCAGCATGACCGGCAGCTTGCCGGCGTGTTGTCCTCGTCGACGTATTCCGCGCCGAGCCGCCCCGGCATCATGAAATCGACCTGCATCGTGCCGCACTGCCAGACGCGGCCGATGCTGTCCTTGAGGTGAAATTCGATCTTCGGGCCGTAAAAGGCGCCTTCGCCCGGCAACTCCTGCCATTCCACGCCGCATTTGCGTCCAAGCGCCTTCCGCAGCGCGCTCTCGGCCTGTCCCAGACCTCGTCCGTCGCCGAGGCGCTTCGCCGGCCGCAGTGCGAAGCTTGATCGGTGATCGTCGGTGAAGCCGAAATCGGCGTAGACCTTCGCAGCAGCGTCGATGAAACGCCTCGACCTCGGGCTGGATCTGCGCCTCGCGTGCAGAAGATGTGGCCGTCGTCCTGGGTGAAGCCGCGCACGCGCATGATGCCGTGCAGCGCGCCCGAAGGCTCGTTGCGGTGGCAGGAGCCGAATTCGCCGTAGCGCAGCGGCAGGTCGCGATAGCTCTGCAGCCCCTCGTTGAAGATCTGCACGTGGCCCGGGCAGTTCATCGGCTTCACCGCGTATTCGCGGTTCTCCGACCCGGTGGAAAACATGTTCTCGCGGAAATTGTCCCAGTGGCCCGGAGCGCTCCCACAGCGACACGTCGAGGATCTGCGGGCAGCGCACTTCCTGATAAGCCGTGCTCGCGATAGACGTCCGCGCATGTACTGCTCGACCTGCTGCCAGATCGTCCAGCCTTTCGGATGCCAGAACACCATCCCCGGCGCTTCTTCCTGCATGTGGAAGAGGTCGAGCGCGCGGCCGAGCTTGCGATGGTCGCGCTTCTCGGCTTCCTCGAGCCGGTGCAGGTACGCGTCCTGGTCTTCCTTCTTCGCCCACGCGGTGCCGTAGATGCGCTGGAGCATCTCGTTCTTCGAGTCGCCGCGCCAGTACGCGCCGGCGACTTTCATGCAGCTTGAAGACCTTGAGCTTGCCCGTCGACGGCACGTGCGGGCCGCGGCACAGATCGATGAAGTTGCCCTGCGCGGTAGAGCGAGATGGTCTCGCTCGCCGGGAATCGACGCGATGATCTCCGCCTTGTACTCCTCGCCCATGCTGCGGAAGAACTTCACCGCTTCGTCGCGCGCCATCACGCGCGCGCTCGACCTTGATGTCGCGCTTCGCGATTTCGGCCATGCGCTTTTCGATCGCGGCGAGATCCTCGGGCGTGAAAGGCCGCTTGTAGGAAAAGTCGTAGTAGAAGCCGTCTTCGATGACCGGACCGATGGTGACCTGCGCGTCGGGGAACAGCTCCTTCACCGCGTGGGCGAGCAGGTGCGCGCGTCGAATGGCGGATGACGTCGAGCGCCTTCGGCATCCTTGTCGGTGACGATCGCAACGTCGGCGTCGTGATCGATCACGATACGCGGTGTCGACGAGCTTGCCGTCGACCCGGCCGGCGAGCGCCGCCTTGGCCAGTCCCGGCCCGATCGACGCGGCGATCTCGGCCACGGTCACCGGCTTGTCGAAGGATCGGACGGATCCGTCAGGCAATCGAATATACGGGCATTACGCGAACTCCAAAATAAAAAAAGTGCGGGCGAACCGCACTTTTTTACTCCCGGACTGAAAAGGGGTTCAGCAACGATGCATTAAAGCCAGCGTGCTAGTTCGAAAACCCATTTTCTGTCCTTAGGGAAGCTGGTAGGCGCGATTGGACTCGAACCAACGACCCCCACCATGTCAAGGTGGTGCTCTAACCAGCTGAGCTACGCGCCTGTCGAAGGCACGGATTCTAGCCGAAACGCCGCAGCCGTTCAAACCTCACTTGCGCCGCGCCATTTGCACCCCGGGAATCCCCCGCACCGAGATCAGCAGGCGCGTCAGTTGCGCCAAGCCATCGACTTCCAGCGTAAACGTCATTCGCGTGTGCAGATCCTCGCTGTAAGAACTGCTGGCCGCGACCCTTACCTTTTCACGCGTAAAGACTTCGTGAATGTCCCGCATCAACGCGTTATGAGTGGCCGCGACGATCTCGACATCGACCTGAAACTTCGACGCCCCGGTTTTCCCCCAATCGGCTTCAATCAGTCTTTCCGGCGGTAAGCGCGCCACGTTGCGACAGTCCGCGCGATGCACCGTTACGCCGCGACCGCGGGTGACGAATCCGACAATCGGGTCGGGCGGTGCGGGCTTGCAGCATCGCGCCAGCACGGTCAGCAGCTTGTCCACGCCGACGATCAAGACGCCGCCGCCCGCCCCTGCCGCGGGCCGTGCGGCCGGCGCCGCGTGCGGCAGCGCTTCGCTTTGCGGTGCGGTCTGCCCGAGCACCGCCGATTGCAGTTGCCGCGGCGTGACGTCCCCGCGGCTCAATGCGGCGAACAGCGCGTTCACCTCGCCGAACCCGAGGTTCGACGCCAGTTCTTCGAGATTCTGGCCGGTTTTGCCGAGTCGCTGCAGATCCTTTTCCAGCACGCCGCGGCCGTGCGCGATGGCCTCATCGAGTTGCTGGCTGTTGAACCATTGGCGCACTTTCGCGCGTGCGCGATGGCTTTTGAGATAGCCCAGCGCCGGATTCAGCCAGTCGCGCGATGGCCCGCCCTCCTTTGTCGCGATGATCTCCACCCGCTGGCCGTTGGCCAGCACGCAGGTCAGCGGCACGATCTGTCCATTGACCTTTGCGCCCCGGCAGCGATGCCCCAACTCGGTATGCAGTTGATAGGCGAAATCCACCGGTGTTGAACCACGCGGCAGGTCGACAACGCGCCCCTGGGGCGTCACGACATACACCGTATCCTGGAACAGATCGGTCTTGAAGTACTCCGCCAGCTCGCCCGCGTCGGCGAGCTCTTCCTTCCAGTCGAGCACGTTGCGCAGCCAGGAAATCTTCTGGTCCAGCCGCTGGTCGCCTTTTACGGCCTCCTTGTAGCGCCAGTGGGCCGCGACTCCGAGTTCGGCATGCTGGTGCATTTCATCCGTGCGCACCTGGATTTCCAGTATCTTGGCATCGGGTCCGACGACGGCGGTATGCAGCGAACGGTAATCGTTGGCTTTCGGCCGCGCGATATAGTCGTCGAATTCGCGCGGAATCGGCGTCCAGAGGTTGTGCACCACGCCCAGCACGGCGTAGCAGTCCTTGACGCTGCCCACTATGACGCGCACCGCACGCACGTCGAAGAGCTCGTCCAGACCGACGTTCTTCTTGCGCATCTTTCGCCAGATGCTGTAAATGTGCTTGGGCCTGCCACTCAACTGTGCGTCGATGCCCGCGGCCGAGAGTTCGTCACGCAGCATGCCGATAACGTGCACGATGTAGTCTTCGCGCGACGTGCGTTTCTCGTCGAGCTGACGGGCCAGATTCCGGTAGGTTTCCGGCTCGATGCAGCGAAACGCCAGATCCTCCAGTTCCCACTTGAGCTGCCACACGCCAAGCCGGTTGGCCAGCGGCGCAAACAGCTCCAGGGTTTCGCGCGCAACGTCCGCGCGCGCCAGGGCCTGTTCATCCGAAGCCAGTTCGCGCAGCCACTGCACCTGGTCCGCGAGCTTGATCAACACCACGCGCACATCCTGCGCCATGGCCAGAACCATCTTGCGCAATGCTTCGAGCTGCGATGAGCGCTCGTTGGCTTTCGCGTTCTCGAGGTTCATGCTGCGCAGCGCCTGAATCTGCGCCATGGCGGCAACACCTTCCACCAGCGCCACCACCGCAGGGCTAAACGCGGCAACCAATGCTTCGCGCTGGCTGCGTGTCGCGGCCGGCGCGCCCAGCAGCAATGTGGCCGCCACCGCCTCGCCGCCCACGCGCAGGCTGCTCAGAACCCCTGCCGCCGCGCGGGCGTGATCCAGCCAGGGCCGCCCCGTCGGATGCACGAGACCCGGATAATGCTGTCTGGCCCACGCATCCGCGCGCATGACGAGGTCATGATCGGCCGGCGGAAGCCTTGCGCACAGCGCGTCGAGCCACTGATCCGACGCGGTGTTGCGCGCTGTTTCGGTAAGTTTGACCATGTGCGACGGCTCAGCGCCCCGTCCAGTATTTTCTGTTGCCCTCGCGCCAGCCCTGTACGTCAACTCCCGACGGGCGCAGGGCAATCAACAGCGCGCCCGACTGATCGGTGCGCAGAGTCCGGCTGCCGGCCAGCCGGTAGCGGGCGCTGACCAGGGGATGCGGGTGCCCGAACTGATTGCGATAACCCACCGAAAAAACCGTCACGCCAGGGGCAAATGCCTGCACGAACCCGGAGGTCGAAGAGGTTCGACTGCCATGATGAGGCGCGATCATTACGTCGATTGGCGAGGATGCAACAGTCCGCAGCAGGCGCGATTCCGAGTACTTCTCGATATCGCCCGGCAGCAGAACGCTGCCGTATGGCGAATCGATCCTCAAGACGCAACTGCGATCATTGTCGTGTACCGCGCGATTATTATAATCCGCGATCGACGGATACAGGAATTCAAAAGACACGCCATCCCATTGCCAGCGTTCGCCGGCGCCGCACAGCCGGCTGCGCACCGCCTTCATGTTGAGCGCATGGTCCTGCGGCAGTGACGACGCGAGCCATGCGACCGGCGTAGCCTGAAGAACCGACGCCGCGCCGCCGCTGTGATCGCTGTGGTCATGGCTGATGATCATGCCATCGAGGCTGCTTACGCCTGCGGCCCGCAAATAGGGCACCACGATGCGTCCGCCCGCATCGATCTGTTCGCCGAACGCAGGTCCCGAATCGTAAAGCAGGGCATGTTCGCGCGTGCGTACGACCACGGCGAGGCCCTGGCCGACGTCCAGCACGGTCAATCTCAACTCGCCCGCAGGGATTTTTGCGGGTGCCGCCAGGAACAGCGGCAGCATGAGCCCCGCGCCAACCCAGCGGGCGGGAACGCCCCGGGGCAACAGCATCCAAATTGCGCCCGCGACGGCCAATGGCACGCTCCATGGCGTCGGCGCGTGCTGTTGCCAGACGGCGTCCGGCAGATCGCTCAGCGTCTCGAGCAGCCACATGCACAACGACATGACGAAATGTGCCGCGTGGGCGATCCAGTCTACCGGCAGCACCGAGGCCACCAGCGCGAGCGGAACCACGATCAGGCTGACCAGCGGAATGGCGAAGGCGTTAGCTATCGGCGAGACCAGGGAAACCTGCTGGAACATCGCCAGCAGGAACGGCACGAGCAGCAGCGTCACCGCCCACTGAACCCGCACCCAGGTGGCAATCCAGCCGGGTTGACCGATGCGCGATGCGCCGACGAACATGATGATGGCAACCGCGCCGAACGACAGCCAGAACCCTGGCGCAATCACCGCCATGGGATCGATCAGGACCACCAGTGCTGCTGCGGCCGCGAGCACGGCGGTCAGTCGCGTGGTCATGCCCGTCCACAGCGCAAGCGCGACGACGGCGAGCATGTAAACGGTTCGTTGCGCTGGCACCGCAAATCCGGCAAGCGCAGCGTACGCCACGGCGACGAGCAGGCCGCAGGCGGCCGCGGCGCGCATCGACGGCACCCGCAGCACCAGCGCTTCGGATCGCCGCCAGAGGCGCAGCACCAGCAGCACCACCATGCTCGCGACCATGGTGATGTGCAGGCCGGAGATGCTCATCAGGTGATTGACGCCGGTGCGCGTGAACACCTGCCACTGATCGGGTGGAATGGCTTGCTGGTCGCCGATGGCCAGCGCCACGATCACGCCGCCCAAAGGCCGATCACCCAGTGCGTCGAACAAATGCGCGCGCACGCGCTCGCGCCCCCGTTCCAACAGGTAGCCCGGGCGCCAGACCCGCGCCTGCAGCAGGCGCGGCGGCGGTGCTTGCCTCACGTAGCCCACCGCGCGGATGCCCCGTTCCAGCATCGTTGCCTCGTAATCGAATCCATCAGGATTGGCGTTTCCGTGCGGTCGATGCAGCCGCACGGTGAACCGCCAGCGCTGGCCCGCCCGCAGGTCCGGCACCCGCGCGTCCTCATTGCCGTACCACATCAGCGAAATACGGCCAGGCACGCGCGCATTCAATGTGTAGGCCTGTTCCACATCGAGCACGAACCGCACGCCCCGCTGATTGGGCTGTACCATGCGGGCGATGACCCCGGAAAGTTCGAGTTCACGCCCCTGCCAGATCTCCGGAAGCTCGTCGGCCAGTTTCCATTGGCCGAGCGCTGCAGCCCAGAAAAAACCCGCCGTGGCAAAGGCGACGATCGCCACGCAGTGCATGGCCGTGCGCGCGGCGATCCCCGCTGCGCGGGAAAGAATGACCCATAGCACGGCCAGCGGAACCAATGACGTTGCGCCGGTCAAATCGGGCAACTCGGCCTGCTGTTGCAACAGCCAGGCCCCCGCAATCAAGGCAAACAGATAGGCGCTCGTCATGATCCGCCAAGGGTAAAATCAGCCGCATCCATGCCACGCAAGCATTTCCGCAAATACCTGCCGAGCCACCAGAGCATCCGCGAGAATCGTTACCTTCGCTGCTTCGGGGCGACTCTGCAACATCATAATCTCTGGCATCTGCACCGAAAATCCGTGGCCGGCGGCGTGGCGGTGGGCATGTTTTGCGGGCTGGTGCCGGGACCGCTTCAGATGCTCTCTGCCGCCCTGTGCGCGGTCGCGTTCCGCGTCAATCTGCCGGTAGCGGTGATCGTGACCTGGTATACGAACCCGATCACCATTTTTCCGCTTTACTACCTGGCCTACAAACTGGGCGTATTCGTCACCAGCTCGAGGTCCGTGCCGCCCCCTCCGCTCAGCCTGGATCTGTTCGATATGCCGATCACCGAGTGGATCCCCGCGATCTCGAACTGGTTCGTCATGATGGGTAAACCGTTCGCGACCGGCCTGGTGCTGCTCGCCGCGATTTTGGCAGTCGCCGGTTATTTGCTGGCCATGACCGCCTGGCGCGCGCACGTCTTCTTTGCATGGCGCAAGCGGCGGCGTTCCCGCCTCCGGTCAGCTTAAGGCAGAACCGCGCGCGGGAAAATGGGCTCGGTAGCCGGGCGCTGCTACGCAACCCGCAGCATGGCGAGACCGTTGGCCCCAGAGGCAGCGAGTCGATTTCGCAGGCAAGGTGGTACCGGCGCGGCTGCCGGGTGTCGCGCGGTCAGTTGCGAAGGGGTTTCAACGCCCCGTCTTCCAGCATGAGAGTGCGGTGCATGCGCGATGCGATCATTGGATCGTGCGTGACCACGACGAAGCTGGTGGAGAACTCCCGATTGAGTTGCAGCATGAGATCGAGCATGCCCTCGGCGGTATGGCGATCGAGGTTTCCGGTCGGCTCATCGGCCAGAACGCAAGCCGGTTCCGTCACCAACGCGCGCGCCAGCGCGGCCCGCTGGCGCTCGCCGCCCGACAACTCGCCCGGCGTATGCCCGGTTCGTGCACTCAGGCCCACGCGCTCGAGCACGAGTGCAGCGCGCTGCCGGGCCTCGTCGGTAGCCATGCGCCGAATCAGCAAGGGCATGGCAACGTTTTCCAGCGCCGTGAATTCAGGCAGCAAATGGTGAAACTGATACACGAATCCCAGGCCGCGATTGCGCAGGCGGCCCTTCTCCTTTTCGCCCAGTTCGTCCAGGCGGCGTCCCATGATAACGATCTCGCCCGAGGACGCCGCGTCGAGGCCGCCCAGAAGGTGCAGTAAAGTGCTTTTGCCCGAACCCGAAGCGCCGACGATGGCCACCGTTTCGCCGCGCCGAACCTCGATATCGACACCGGTCAATACGGGAACCGTATACGCCCCCTGCCGGAATATTTTCTCAAGGTTCCGGCAGGACAACACCACGCTCAAGCCCGACTCATTCATAGCGCAGGGCCTCCGCCGGATTGATACGGGCCGCGCGCAAGCTCGGGTAGAGCGTCGCCGCCAGGCTCAGCAGGAATGACGTCGCGGCAATCACCACGACATCCTGCAGATGCAGGTCCGAGGGCAGATCGCTGATGTAGTACACGTCTTTCGCCAGGAACTGCACGCCGATCATGCGTTCGATGGCCGGTACGACCACATCCACGTTGAGGGCAATCAGCGTGCCGCCGGCCACGCCGATCAGGGTGCCGATGACGCCGATCAAGGCGCCCTGGATGATGAATATCTTCATGATCTCGCCCGGCGCGGCGCCCAGAGTGCGCAGGATGGCGATGTCGGCCCGTTTGTCGGTCACCGCCATGACCAGGGTCGACACGATATTGAACGCAGCGACCGCCACGATCAACAGCAGGATGATGAACATGACGCGTTTCTCAATCTGCACGGCCCGGAAAAAATTGGCGTGGCTGCGCGTCCAGTCGGCGACATACACATCCGCGTCGAGCATGCTGGTGAGTTCGCGCGCGACCCGCGGCGCGGCAAACAGATCCTTCAGTTTCAGGCGCACGCCCGAAACCTTGTCGTCCATGCGATAAAGCTTTTGGGCATCTTCGATCTGGATCAGCGCGAGCCCGGCATCATATTCGTACATGCCGACTTCGAAAATGCCGACGACATCGAACTGCTTGAGGCGGGGCATGATGCCCGCGGGCGTCACCTGGCCCTGGGGGGCGATGACCACGATCTTGTCGCCCAGCCGCGCGCCGAGGCTCAGCGCCAATTCGCTGCCCAGCACAATGCCGAACCGGCCTGGCTGCAGCGCATCGAGCCGCCCGGCTTTCATGTGCGCACCGATGTCGGCGACCTTGTCCTCGTCGGCGGGCAGGATGCCTCGCACGATGCTGCCCTGCACGACCTGGCGGTTGGAAATGAGCGCTTGCGCCATCACATAAGGCGCCGCCGCGAGCACTTCGGGATTGCTCGCGGTTTGCTGCGCGACGCGCGTCCAGTCCCGCAAGCCCCCGGAAATGGCGGTAATCTGCACGTGGGAGGCCACGCCGAGAATGCGCACGCGCAATTCCTTCTGGAACCCGTTCATGACCGACAGCACCACGATCAGCGCGGCGACGCCCAAGGCGATGCCGAGCATCGAGGTGATGGAAATGAACGAGATGAAATGGTTGCGCCGCTTGGCGCGCGTATAGCGCAGCCCGACGAACAACTCATACGGCGTCAACATGGGTGAATTATCAAGGCACTCAGGTTATTCAACGGCGACGCGCAGTCTGCCACATTCCGCCGGCGCTGACTAAGGAACGCGATGGCTTGCACGAGTTTGCGCCAAGGGCTGGAAAATCCCGCGTGGTAAACTCGCCACCGATTTTCGCCCCCACCGCCGTGCACACTGTAACCCTGTTTATTCCCGACTTGTTCTGGCCGCACGCAGGCGTAACGCATGATGCGCCCAGGGTTCCCGGTCTGTGCACGCTGATGGGACGCGCGGATGTCAGCGACGGTCATTGCGACGACGCGCAGGCCTGGCTGTGTGAACAATTCGGCGTCACCCGCCAGATCGACTGGCCGGTTGCACCGATCGCCTTGCTGGGCGCCGGCTCGCAACCGGCGGAGCAATTCTGGTTATGTGCCGATCCGGTGCATTTGCGGGTCAATCGGGATCAGCTCATATTGCTGCCCCCCGAGGCCTTGTCGATCACCCAGGGCCAGGCCGAGGCCCTGTGCACGGCGCTCAATCGGCATTTCGCGACGGACGGACTGACTTTCGTTGCGCCCGAACCATCCCACTGGTATCTCAAGCCAGCGCACCCTGCGCGCATTCGCACCCATAGTCTCGCCCGCGCCGCGGCCCATGACGTGGATGGCTTGTTGCCGGAAGGCGAAGACGGCCTTGCCTGGCACCGGACGCTCAATGAGATACAAATGGTGCTGCATGCCCATCCCGTCAATGAAGAACGCAGCCAGCAGGGCGCCTTGCCGATCAACAGCCTGTGGTTTTCCGGTGGCGGAGTTTTGCCCTGCGCCCGGTGTTCTTTCCAGGCCGTCATCGGCAGCAGCGCGCTGGCGCAGGGGTTATCCAGTCTGGCGGGCGTGCCTTTTGCCGACGCTGGCCGGGGCGTTGGCGCCCTCGGCGCCGATCATGTGCTGGTCGAGTTGCGCGAAGCATCGACGGGAGCGATGCGCATGGAGCCGGGTGCCTGGAAAGCGGGCCTCGAGCATCTTGAAAATACCTGGATTGCGCCACTCACGCACATGCTTCGCAAACGGCTCATCCGCGGGCTGGTCCTTGCGACGGTGCATGACGGCCATGCGTATCGCTGGTCGGTGAGTCCGATGAATCTGCTTTGGCGGTGGTGGCGCGGCGGCGCTTCGCTCGCGATCCCCCCGCACGGTCCCTGATGCATCCCACCCTCATCGTCGAGCGCGACGTACCGGCGGCGGCTGTCGACGCCCTGCGCGCATCGGGACTGCACCCGGTCCTGGCCAGGGTGTGCGCGTCGCGCGGCGTCCGCCTGCCGACCCAATTGGATACTTCGCTGCGCGGCCTGCTGCCATTCGACCAGTTGCTCCATTGCACGACCCTGGCAGCGCTGCTTGCCGACGCCATGGCCGCGCGGCAACGATTACTTATCGTGGCCGATTACGATGCCGACGGCGCGACCGCGTGCGCGGTGGGCATCCTGGGGCTACAGGGCTTCGGCGCCCAGGTGGACTATCTGGTGCCCAACCGGTTCGAGTATGGCTACGGTCTCACGCCGGAAATCGTGACGCTGGCCGCCGCGCGCAAGCCGGACATCCTGATTACGGTCGACAATGGCATCGCCAGCGTCGAAGGCGTCGAACACGCCGCGGCGCTGGGCATGCGCGTATTGATCACCGATCATCATCTGCCCGGCGAGCGCCTGCCGGCTGCGGCGTGCATCGTCAATCCGAACCAGAGCGGCTGCACATTTGCGAGCAAGAACCTGGCCGGTGTCGGGGTGATGTTCTACGTGCTCATCGCGCTGCGCGCGGAATTGCGGCGGCGCGACTGGTTCCAGGAACGCCCGGAACCGAATCTGGCGGAACTGCTCGACCTCGTGGCGCTGGGCACGGTCGCCGACGTGGTCCGCCTCGATGAGAACAACCGCATCCTGGTGGATCAGGGTTTGCGGCGCATCCGCGCGGGGCGCGCGCGCGCCGGCGTGGACGCATTGTTGCGCGTCGCCGGACGTAATCCGTCGCAGGCGAGCGCCTATGAACTGGGCTTCGTGGCGGGTCCGCGCCTGAATGCGGCAGGCCGGCTCACGGACATGTCGCTCGGCATCGAATGCCTGTTGGCGCGGGAACCACAGCGCGCGGCGGAGTTGGCCAAGCAACTGGATTCGCTGAATCGCGAGCGCCGTGACATCGAGGCCGGCATGCAGGAATCGGCGCTGGCGCTGGTTGAAAAGATCGACGTGGCGGACAGCTACAGCCTCAGCCTGTTCGACGCGTCCTGGCATCAAGGCGTCATCGGCATCCTGGCTGCGCGCCTGCGTGAGCGCTTTCATCGCCCCGCCATCGCCTTTGCGCCCGCCGAAGGCGGCGAGGTCAAAGGCTCGGGGCGTTCCATTCGAGGCCTGCACCTGCGCGACGCGCTCGACCTGGTCACCAAGCGCAAACCCGGGCTGATCCTGCGCTTCGGCGGCCATGCGGCAGCCGCCGGCCTGACACTGCGCCAGGGCGACGTCGAAGCATTTGCCGAGGCCTTCGAGCGCGTGGTGCGCGAACTCGTCGGTCCCGGTGACCTGCAGCGCGTGATTGAAACGGACGGCAGCTTGAGCGCCGACCAAATCGACCTTCCGCTCGCGGACCTGCTCGAGGGCCAGGTCTGGGGACAGGGCTTCCAGGCGCCCGCATTTTGCGACGAATACGAGATTGCGGAGCAGCGAATCGTGGGCGGCAAGCACTTGCGCCTGCGATTGCGCGCGCCGAACTCGGCGCGCGTGTTCACGGCCATGCTGTTCGGACAGACCGGGCCCCTGCCCGATCGCATCCGCGCGGTTTATCGGGTGCAGGCAAACGAATTCAATGCGTCGCGTTCAGTGCAGTTGATGGTCGAACACTGGCAACCCGCGGCATGAGCGCTCGCCGGAACTGCGGTGGAAGCGGCGACTTCGGTTAAAATGCGCGCCTCCTGGCCTCACAATCATTCAGCGGATCGGAACTCTCATGGAAGCAGAACGCCTCAACGCCATCGCCAACCAGCTCGATGACCTCGATTCGCGGGGCAAAGAACTGCGGAGGTATCTTTGACTTCGAATCAAAGCGCAACCGCCTGACCGAAGTCATCCAGCTCGCCGAAGATCCCGCGATCTGGAGTGACGCAAAACGCGCGCAGGATCTCGGCCGCGAGCGCAAGCAACTGGAATCGGTGGTCGCCACGCTTGAAAAACTCGATCAGGATCTGCGCGACGCGCGCGACCTGTTCGGCATGGCCCGCGAAGAAAACGACGACTCGGCATTGAATGCCATCGGCCAGGACATCGCCGACATGGAATCGATCGTGGCGGCCATGGAGTTCCGCCGCATGTTCTCCAATCCCATGGACCCGAACAACTGCTTCCTCGACATCCAGTCGGGCTCCGGCGGCACCGAAGCACAGGACTGGGCATCCATGCTCGAACGCATGTACCTGAAATTCTGCGATCGCCGCGGCTTCCAGGTCGAAGTCCTCGAGGAGTCGCCGGGCGACGTCGCCGGGCTCAAGAGCGCCGCGCTGAAAGTCACGGGCGATTATGCATTCGGCACGCTGCGCACGGAAAGCGGCGTGCACCGCCTGGTGCGCAAATCACCGTTCGATTCCAACGCCAGACGCCATACCTCGTTCGCGAGCGTCTTCGTTTATCCGGAAGTGGACGACACCATCGAAATCGACATCAATCCGGCCGACTTGCGCGTCGATACCTTCCGCGCCAGCGGCGCCGGCGGCCAGCACATCAACAAGACGGATTCCGCGATCCGCATCACGCACAATCCCACCGGCATCGTGGTGCAATGCCAGAGCGACCGCTCGCAGCACCGCAACCGGGCCGAAGCGATGTCGATGCTGAAGGCGCGGCTCTACGAACTGGAAATGCGCAAGCGCAATGAGGAAAAGCAGGCCATGGAAGACTCCAAGACCGATATCGGCTGGGGCCACCAGATCCGCTCCTACGTGCTCGATCAGTCGCGCATCAAGGATCTGCGCACCAACGTCGAAAGCGGCGACACCCAGTCGGTGCTTGACGGCGACCTCGACGATTTCATCAGTGCCTCTCTCAAACAGGGCGTATGACCATGGCAGACGACAACTCCCGGAACCCTGCGGCGGAACCGCCGGACGAGAACCAGATCGTGCTGGAGCGACGCGCCAAACTGCGCGATTTGCGCGCGCAAGGCAAAGCCTTTCCCAACGATTTCCGCCGCACGCATCTTGCCGGCGACCTGCACGGTCATCACGACGCCAAAACGAACGAGGACCTGGAACCGGCTGCGATCAAGGTCACCGTGGCAGGCCGCATGATGCTCAAGCGCGTCATGGGCAAGGCCAGTTTCGCCACGTTGCAGGATCATGCGGGCCGCATCCAGTTCTACATCACCAACGATCTCACCGGGGAGGCCGCGCACGGCGCATTCAAGCATTGGGATCTGGGCGATATCATCGGCGCCGAAGGCACGCTGTTCAAGACCAAGACGGGCGAACTGAGCGTGAAGGCCGGCGCCGTGCGCCTGCTCTCCAAATCGCTGCGCCCGCTCCCGGAAAAATTCCATGGCCTGACCGACCAGGAACAGAAATACCGCCAGCGCTATCTTGACCTCATCACCAATCCGGAATCGCAACGCGTGTTCAAGGCGCGCTCCGCCATCATCCAGTCAATTCGCGAGTTTTTCGTATCGCGCGGCTATCTCGAGGTCGAAACGCCGATGATGCAGCCGATTCCCGGGGGTGCGGCGGCCCGACCGTTCGTAACCCACCACAATGCGCTCGACATGCAGCTTTACCTGCGCATCGCGCCGGAGCTTTACCTCAAACGCCTGGTCGTGGGCGGCATCGAGAAGGTATTCGAGATCAACCGCAATTTTCGCAACGAAGGCATGTCGACCCGGCACAACCCGGAGTTCACCATGCTGGAGTTTTATGAGGCTTACCAGGATTACCACTACCTGATGGACCTCACGGAGGAACTGTTGCGCGGCCTTGCGCAGAAGGTAACCGGCGGGACAACGCTTACCTACCAGGGAGCAAGCGTCGATCTGGGCAAGCCCTTCGACCGCCTGACCATGGCCGAAGCCATCGCGAAGTACAACCCGCGGCATGCGCTCCAGGATCTGGCGCAGAGCACCTACTTGCGCCGAGCGCTGGAAGATTTCAAGGTCGAGGTCTTCCCTACCGACGGACTGGGCTTGCTGCAGTTGAAGTTGTTCGAACAGACCACCGAGGACAAACTGATCCAGCCGACCTTCATCGTGGCGCATCCCACGGACGTGTCGCCGCTCGCGCGCAGCAACGATCAGAATCCGGCGGTGACCGATCGCTTCGAACTGTTCATCACCGGCCGCGAACTGGCCAATGGCTTTTCGGAGTTGAACGATCCGGAAGACCAGGCCGCGCGGTTCCAGCAGCAAGTACAGGCCAAGGAAGCCGGCGATGAGGAGGCTATGTACTACGACGCCGACTACGTCCGGGCTCTGGAGTATGGGTTGCCGCCCACGGCCGGCGAAGGCATCGGTATCGACCGGCTGGTGATGCTGTTCACCGACAGCCCGAGCATCCGCGATGTCATCCTGTTTCCGCAGATGCGGCCTGAATAAGGCGGACTACACCCAACGCGGAGGCGCAGAGGACGCGGAGGACGCAGAGGAAAGGAACATCATGAAAAATATCTGTACTCTGCCGAAATTGGAAACTGATTCTTACCATCCGTTAAGGAGCATCATTTTTCCTTCCTCTGCGATCTCCGCGTCCTCTGCGCCTCTGCGTTGGGTTTTAACTTTGGGCGGGACCAATACATGACCAATTCCCCTGAGATACTCTGGCAACCCTCGAAGGAGCGCGTTGCCCGCTCCAACATCAGCGCCTTCATCAAGCTGGTGAACAAGCGCTGGCAGGCTGGGGTAAAGGATTCGCAAGCGCTCTATGAATGGTCGGTCAGCCAGCCGGAGCAGTTCTGGACCTCGGTGTGGGATTTTGGCGGCGTGATCGCCGAGACCCGCGGCGAGCGCGTCCTGGCCGACGCGCGACAAGATGCCCGGCGCGTTGTGGTTCCCCGATGCCAGACTGAATTTCGCCGAGAACCTGCTGCGCAGGCGCGACGACAGCCGACGCAATGGTGTTCTGGGGCGAGGACAAGGTGCGTCGCCGCATGAGCTTTGCGGAGATCCACGACGCCGTCTCGCGCACGGCGCAGGCGCTGGCAGCAGCCGGCGTTACGCAAGGCGACCGCGTGGCGGCTTTCATGCCCAATATGCCGGAAACCATGATTTTCATGCTGGCCGCGACCAGCATGGGCGCGATCTGGTCGTCCTGCTCGCCGGATTTCGGCGTTCAGGGCGTGCTCGACCGCTTCGGCCAGATCGAGCCCAAGATCCTGTTTGCCGTCGAGGGCTATCACTACAACGGCAAAGCCATCGATACCCTGCCGCGCATCGCGCGAAATCGCGAAGAACCTGCCTTCCGTGAAGCACACGGTCATCGTTTCCTATACGCGCGAACGACCGGACATCGGCGCGATCGAAAATGGCGTGCACCTGGGCGATTTCGTCGCACGCTATCGCGGCAAGGACATCGAATTCCGCCAACTGCCCTTCGATCATCCGCTCTACATCCTGTATTCCTCGGGCACCACCGGCGTGCCCAAATGCATCGTGCACGGGGCGGGCGGCACCTTGCTGCAGCATCTCAAGGAGCATCTGTTGCATACGGACTTGAAACGCGGCGATCGGCTGTTCTATTTCACGACGTGCGGCTGGATGATGTGGAATTGGCTGGCTTCGGGGCTGGCAGCGGGTGCGACACTGCTGCTCTACGACGGCTCGCCGTTTTTCCCGAACTGGCGGGTGCTGTTCGATTTCGCGGACGAAGAACGCATGAACGTCTTCGGCACCTCAGCCAAATACATCGATGCGCTCAACAAGGCCGGGGCCAAACCGATGGAAAGCCACTCGCTGGCCGCCCTGAAGTCCATGGCCTCAACGGGCTCGCCGCTGGTCCCCGAAAGCTTCGACTACGTTTATCGCGCAATCAAGAAAGATCTGCTGCTGTCCTCTATTTCCGGCGGCACCGACATCGTCTCTTGTTTCGTGCTGGGCAATCCGACGGTGCCGGTCTATCGCGGAGAAATTCAGTGTCGCGGTTTCGGCATGGATGTGAAGGTATTCGACGACGACGGCAAGCCCGTGGTCGGTGCCAAAGGCGAACTCGTGTGCAGCGCACCCTTTCCGTCGATGCCGATCCGTTTCTGGAATGATCCGGACGGCGCCAAGTATCACGCGGCCTATTTCGACCGGTTCCCCGGCGTGTGGTGTCATGGCGATTACATGGAGCTGAGTGCACGCGGCACGTGTGTCATCCACGGGCGCTCGGATGCAACCCTCAATCCCGGCGGCGTGCGCATCGGCACGGCCGAAATCTATCGCCAGGTGGAGCAGTTGGACGAAGTCGTGGAAAGCCTGGTGATCGGCCAGGACTGGGACAACGATGTCCGGGTCGTGCTATTCGTGCGGCTGCGCGAGGGTCTCGCGCTCGACGACGCGCTGGTCAAGAAAATCAAGGACCAGATCCGGCGCAATACCACCCCGCGACATGTGCCGGCGAAGGTCGTGCAGGTGGCCGATATCCCGCGCACCAAGAGCGGCAAGATCGTCGAACTGGCCGTTCGCAATGTCGTGCACGACAATCCGGTCAGGAATATCGAAGCCCTGGCCAATCCCGAAGCCCTGGAACATTTCAAAGGCATCGCCGAGCTGAAAAGCTGAAGCGCGGCCAGTCTAGTTCCAGAATTTCCACCACTTGCCGCGCTGGCCCAGAGCAACTTTCGATTGCGGGAAGTTTGCGGTGAGGGTGCGTCGGGCGTCATCGCGCAAATCCTGGAGCCCCATCTGATCGTAGGCCGAAACCAGCACGGAGAGCGCGCGTTCGATAGCCGGTGCGCGCGGATAATTCGTCAAAGCATACTGGGCACGGTTCACCGCCGCGACATAGGCTCCCCGGCGCAAATAGTACTCGGCGACATTCACTTCGGCTGCGGCCAGCGCATTGACGAGGTAGTTCATGCGCGCCCGGGCATCGGCTGCATAGGGACTTTGCGGAAAGCGGGTCACGAGTTCCCGGAATGCATCAAAGGCGTCCTGGGCCGCGCGCGGGTCCCGCTCCGTCATATCCTTGGCATTCAGATAGCCCAGAATGCCCAGGTCGTCGTTAAAATTGATCCGCCCCTTCAGATAGTAGGCGTAATCCACATTCGGATGTTCGGGGTGCATCTTGATAAAGCGGTCGCTGGCGGCGAGCGCCTGTGCGATCTCGTTATCTTTCCAGTACGCGTACGCGCTTTCGAGCTGCGCCATCTGCGCATAGCGGCCGTACGGATAGCGCGATTCCAGCTTTTCGTAGTAGCCGATCGCCTTCTGGTAGTTCTTGCCGTCGAGTTCGTCCCGGGCGGCGCTGTAAATGCGCTCCGGACCCCAGTCCTTGGTCTCGTCGAAGTTGGTGGCACACCCTGCAACCAGCACCAGGGCCAGAATCGCTACACTACGGATCATGACGGAATCCACAAAAATTTTGCCCGATTATATAGAAAAGCCAGAGTCAGACCGCCCGCGTCGCCTCGCCGTTCCCGCCGATTGCGCTGGATTGCGTCTCGACCAGGCGCTGGTGCGCCTGCTGCCGGAGTATTCACGCAACCGGCTGCAGGAATGGATCGGCAGTGGCCACATCACGCTCGATGGCAACCCGGTCGTGCCAAAAACCAAAGTCTGGGGAGGCGAGACCGTGATTGTCGCACCGCAGGCGCTGCCGTCGACCACCCAGCACGGCGCGGAAGAAATTCCACTCGATGTCGTCTTCGAAGACGAGGATATCCTCGTCATCGACAAACCAGCCGGGTTGGTCGTCCACCCTGGCAGCGGCAACTGGAGCGGCACCTTGCTCAACGCCCTGTTGCGCCACGCGCCGGCCGTCGCAGCCGTGCCGCGGGCCGGCATCGTGCACCGGCTCGACAAGGACACCAGCGGTCTGCTGGTGGTTGCCAAGACGATTCCCGCGCAGGTCGATCTGGTGCGCCAGTTGCAGGCCCGCACCGTTACGCGGGAGTACACGGCGATCGTGCACGGCGTGGTCGCGCGGGAAGGCGCGGTGGAAGCACCCATCGGCCGCCATCCGGTCCAGCGCACGCGCATGGCCGTCATCACGCGCGGCAAGCCGGCCAAGACTTTTTATTTTCCCGTGGCGCGCGGCAACGGCTGGACGCAACTGCGTTGCCGGCTCGATACCGGCAGAACGCATCAGATACGGGTTCATCTGAGTTCGATCCATCATCCGCTGCTCGGCGATCCGGTTTACGGCATGAACCCCCGCAAGAGCGCCCTGCCCCCCGAGGCGCTGGTCTTTCCCAGGCAGGCCCTGCATGCGGCGAAGCTGGCGTTAATGCACCCGCGCACTGTGGAACTGATGACATGGACGGCCGCCCTGCCGGCGGATCTTGGTGCCCTGCTCAAGCTGCTCAATGACGCCAACGCCGCCTGAAGACTGGATCGTTCCACGCTGGCCCGTGCCGCGGCGCGTTCGCGCGCTGATCACGACGCGCAGTGGCGGCAGCAGTGCGGGGCCCTACGCCAGCATGAACCTGGGGTTGCGCGTCGGCGACGACCCCCTGCGCGTTGACGCCAATCGGCGCCTGCTCGGAGCGTTTCTGCCGTCCCAGCCGAAGTGGCTCGATCAAGTGCACGGCACCGACGTCGTGCAGGCGCAGCAGGTGTCCGGGATCGTGCCGGCCGACGCCTCGATCACTCGCGGCCCGGGTTGTGTCAATGTCGTGCTGGTCGCCGATTGCCTGCCCGTTTTGCTGGCGCATCGCGAGGGAGGTGCCGTGGGTGTGGCACACGCGGGCTGGCGCGGCCTGGCCGGCGGCGTCGTCGAGAATACGATCAAGGCGCTTGATGTCCCGGGTAAGGATCTGGTCGCCTATCTGGGTCCGGCCATCGGGCCAGCGGCATTCGAAGTCGGCAACGAGGTGCGCGACGCATTCGTCGCGCATGACCGGGCTGCGCACGCGGCGTTTCAGGCCCATACGTCGGGCAAGTGGTTGGCGGATCTGTTCGAGCTCGCGCGACAACGGCTCAAGGCCCTCGGCATCACCGACGTGCACGGCGGCGGACAGTGCACGGTTTCGAATTCCAACCTCTTCTTCTCGCACCGGCGCGACAAAGTGTCGGGCAGGATGGCCGCGCTGATCTGGATCGAGGACGAGCGGCGGGCTTGACAGGCCCGCTATACTGCTTCGTTTGGTTCACTTGCCTGGTTCGAATGTCCACACTTGCCTGGATCATCGTCGCGTCGGTCGCCGGCGCGATTCTCAGTATCGTCAGCGCGGCCGTGCTCGCCCTGCGCGCATCCGCGATTCAGGTGCCAATACTGATCAGCTATGCCATTGGCGCGCTGCTCGGTGCGGTGTTCCTCGAAATCTTGCCGCATGCATTCGAGCAAAGCAGCAGCGCGCACCACCTTGCCGCGGTCATCCTGGGCGGTATCCTGTTTTTTTTCGTACTCGAGAAGCTCGTGTTGTGGCGCCACTGCCATACCGAACAATGCGAAGCGCACGATCATTTCGGCGATCCCAACGATCACGGGCGCAGCGGCCTGATGATCATGATCGGCGATACGATCCACAATTTCGTCGATGGCGTGCTGATTGCGGCAGCCTTCATGGCCGATACCGGACTGGGCATTGTCACGGCACTGGCCATCATCGCCCACGAGATTCCGCAGGAAGTGGGCGATTTCGTCATTCTTCTGCATTCCGGGTTTAGCAAGGCCCGGGCGTTCGCCTTCAACCTCGTGTCGAGCGTTGCGACCCTGGTTGGCGGATTACTCGCCTATTACGCCTTGCGCTCCATGCAGGACTGGGTGCCGACGCTGCTCGGGCTGGCGGCAGCAAGCATGCTGTACGTATCCGTGGCGGACCTGATCCCAGGCCTGCACCGGCGCCCGGAACTGCGGGCCACGCTCGAGCAAGTGGTGATGATTTGTCTGGGCATCGGCTCGATCGCATTGGTGCGCTACTTCGTAAACGGGATTGGCTGAGCACGCAACGCGCTACGCCCGCTACGTTCCTTGCCGCAGCCGCGCGTCGTGGCTGTCGCCGCCTGCCCGCCGCCGCACGCCCTTGACTCGCGCCGGCGTGCGATGAAGAATCCGACCAGGCCCTTCTTTCGCACGCGGATTCTGAAAACGCCGCAATGAGCACACCAATCGATTCGCCGGGCGGCGCGCAGGAGATGAATCTTGCCGGGCCGGACATGCTCGGCAGGGTTCTGCGTGAATTGCCTTCGGCCAGCCACGCCGACCTCGCGCAGTTGATGCAACTGTTCTCGTCGGGCAGTCCGGAGCAGTTAGAGAAACTGCAAGCGCTCGAGGAAAAATTCTACAAGGACCATATGTCCCTGTGGACGCAGATGGCCACCGCCGGCGATGCCCCTGCTACGCTCCCCCGTCAAGACGACCATCGCTTCGACGCGCCCGAATGGGGGCTGCCCTTCTTTCAGTACCTGCGGCAGGCTTACTTGCTCAATACGCGTTTTTTGCTTTCCCTCGGCGAACTGCCTGAACTGGCCCCCTCGGCAAAACGCCGTCTGCAATTCCAGTTACGCCAGTTCACCGATGCAATGTCGCCGAATAATTTTGCGACGACCAATCCGGAAGTCATCAAACTGGCGACCCAGACCGGCGGGGAGAGTCTTGCTCGCGGGGTAAAAATGCTGGCGGACGACGTTGCCCGCGGACGCATTTCCATGAGCGACGAGCAGGCCTTCGCGGTCGGGCGCAATCTTGCCATTACACCCGGTGCCGTGGTGTTCGAAAATGAGGTCATGCAGTTGATCCAGTACGCACCGGCGATGGCACAGACGCGCGAGATTCCCTTGCTGATCGTGCCGCCCTTCATCAACAAATATTACATCCTCGATCTGCAGCCGGAAAATTCCTTCGTTCGATTTTGCGTCGCCGAGGGCTTCACCACATTCATCGTTTCATGGCGAAATATCCCGCCGGCGCTCGGCCACCTCGGCTGGGATGACTATATCGACAAGGGCGTGCTTGCCCCGCTGCAAGTGATCCGGTCGATCACCGGTGCCGGCCAGGTCAACACACTGGGATTCTGTGTCGGCGGCACGCTGCTCTCCAGCGCGCTGGCCGTCAAGGCTGCCCGCAAGCAGAACGATGCCGCTTCATTGACGTTGCTGGCGACCATGCTGGATTTTTCCGATCCTGGCGAGATCAGCGTTTATATCGACCGCGAATTCGTCGAGCAGTGCGAGCAGGAGTTTCGCCAATCGGGTGCGATGTCTGGCAGCAAACTGGCACAGACCTTCGCGTCGCTGCGCGCCAACGAATTGATTTGGCATTTCGTCGTAAATAACTACCTCAAAGGCAGGACGCCGCGCGCCTTCGATCTGCTCTACTGGAATACCGACGGCAGCAACCTGCCCGGCCGTTTGTACGCTTATTATTTGCGCAATATGTATCTGGAGAATAACCTGAGGATTCCCGGTAAACTCGAAGCCTCGGGAGTACCGTTGAACCTTGGGGCGATCGATGTTCCGGCCTACATCATGGCGACACGAGAAGACCATATCGTCCCCTGGCGCGCCGCGTTCGCAAGCGCCCAATTATTGGGCGGGCCCACGGAGTTCGTGCTGGGCGCAAGCGGTCATGTCGCGGGAATAGTCAATCCAGCCTCGCAAAACCGGCGGCACTACTGGCGCAACGAAGCCGGCAACGTGAACGCCGAGCGCTGGCTCGAAGGGGCCTCGCAACACGACGGAAGCTGGTGGACACACTGGGCCGCATGGTTGGGCGGGCGCTCCGGCAACTGGAAGCCGGCGCCCGCGGTTGCAGGAAATCAGCAATTCGTACCGATTGAACCCGCACCGGGTCGGTACGTGAAGGAAACCGACAGCGCAGGCACTGTCGGGACACATCAGAAAAGCACGTCTAAAAAAAGCACTTCAAAGAGGAGAGGCAGTCATGGCAAAGAGAAACGTTCTGGTAACCGGGGGCATGGGCGGTCTGGGTGAATCCATCTGTACCAAAATGGCGGATCAAGGCTACACCGTCGTCACCACCTATTCGCCGGGAAATAAAAAAGCCACGGATTGGGTAGCCGGGATGAAACAACGCGGCTACGACTTTCGCGCCTACCCGGCGGATGTTGCCGACTTCGATTCGTGCGGGGAATGCGTTAAAAAGGTGCAGAGCGAAGTCGGTCCGATCGACGTGCTGGTCAACAACGCCGGCATCACGCGCGACATGACATTCAAGAAAATGACCAAGGCCGATTGGGACGCCGTGATCAGCACCAATCTGGACAGCGTCTTCAACATGACCAAGCAGGTGCTCGACGGGATGGTCGAGCGTAATTGGGGCCGGGTCATCAATGTATCGTCGGTCAATGGCCAGAAAGGTGCGTTCGGACAGACCAACTATTCGGCGGCCAAGGCCGGCATGCACGGCTTTACCAAGGCGCTTGCGTACGAAGTCGCGCGCAAGGGCGTAACCGTGAATACCATCTCGCCGGGCTATATCGGCACCAAGATGGTTACCGCCATACCGCAGGACATTCTCGACTCGAAGATCCTGCCCCAGATTCCCTTGAACCGGCTGGGATTGCCCGCGGAAGTGGCCGGCCTGATCATCTACCTGGCCTCCGACGAGGCGGCATTCGTCACGGGCGCCAATATCTCCATCAACGGCGGCCAGCACATGTCCTGACCCTGGCAATGGGGCAACTGGCCCATTGCCGCAACCGCTTCGCAACGCCGTCGCGCTGCATCGAGTGCCGTTTCAGGTCATTTTTCTGACGTTTTGTGCACTGATGAGGTGCAAAAAAAACCCCGGTAAGTTACTACCGGGGTTTAACCTTTACCAAAGGATAACCTTTAGATAAAGGGGGAGGAGCCTTGAATCCGTTACTTCGCGGTGCTCTTTACAGCTTCTGCCGTTGCCGCCGCAGCCGCTCTCACATTGGCATCCGCGTATCCCGCCGTCTGTCTGACGGCTTTCGATATTCCTTCAATCGCCGATTTTGCGTTCGCCATGGCCGCCCTTGCTGCCGCCGCCGTGGCTTCTGATTGGGGAATCGACGACGATTTAAGCGTTTCGTCCACCCACTCCACCATCTCCTGGTTTGTATTAAGCAATGACTGTTCCATCAATTCGCCAACGTTGCCTGCGGTTTGTCCCACGATCTCATAGACATTACGGGAGTAACCGGCGAACTTGTCGACGCCAGCGCGGAATTGCCCGCCCCACCAGGCCGAAACGCCGGCCACGTCGCGTACCGAAACGAGTGCCTGGGTGCTGGTCACGCTTTCCTGCAGCAGGGACTTCGATGCTTCGAGATTGAGTTTGAGCAGCATCTCCCACGCGCCAAACCCCATCTGAAAGGCCTGAGCGGCAGACTCCATCTGGGTCTTGTTCAGCGCCGCAAAATTCTCGAATAGTTGAGTATTCATGTTAACCTCCTAATTTATAGGAATAAAATCCATCTTTTTAACAATGGTGAAAATCACCGATGTTGCATTGCACAAGAGAGATGGTAAGCGCTGTGAAATCAGCTGTCAAATTTTTTTGCGCAATGCATAAAGTTTGGTAAAACCTAATTTTCATATGGTTATAATGCCGGTCTCGCGCACTGCCACAGACCCGGGGACGTGACATCGACCACAAGGGCCAGGGCAACTTTCCGGACTGCACAACGATGACTGAAGACACCCGCCTGATAAAGAAGTATCCCAACCGCCGGCTCTATGACACGGCAACGAGCAGCTACATCACCTTGGCTGACGTCAAGCAACTGGTGCTCGATCAGGTCATCTTCAAAGTGATAGATGCCAAGAGCGAAGAGGACCTGACCCGCAGCATTCTTCTGCAAATCATCCTCGAGGAAGAAAGCGCGGGCTCGCCAATGTTCTCCTCGGACATGCTTTCCCAGATCATCCGTTTCTATGGCAATGCCATGCAGGGCATGATGGGCAGCTACCTCGACAAGAACATCCAGACCTTTGTCGAGATCCAGCGCCGGCTCCAGGAGCAAAGCGTACCGAAGTTTGGCGACAACCCCATGCTCAACGCCGAAGCGTGGAGTCAGTTCGTAAAAATGCAGGGCCCCACCATCCAGGGCCTCATGTCCAGTTACCTCGAGCAAAGCGCGACCACGTTTCTGGACATGCAACAGCAACTGCAGAAACAGGCGCGCTCGATATTCGGGAATTTTCCGTTCGGAGCCAATGCGCCCGGCGCCGAGGCGAAATCCGAGCCAGCGCCCGACCCGGATTCCTTCAAGCAGCCGCAAAAGAAGACAGCCTCCTAAAACCCTTTCAAAGAACCAATGCACGGCGCGGAGTCCGGTTCCGCGCCGTTTTTCATCCAATCAGTCCATGAGCGCAACGAGAACGAAGCCCCGCAGCGAAGCGACCGCGCAACCCCGCGTGGGTTTCGTTTCGCTGGGCTGCCCGAAAGCGCTGGTGGATTCCGAGCGCATCCTCACGCAACTTCGTGCCGAGGGTTATTTGATCTCCGGCAGTTACAGCGATGCGGATCTGGTCGTGGTCAACACCTGCGGCTTCATCGACGCGGCAGTCGAGGAATCGCTCGATGCCATCGGCGAAGCGCTCGCCGAGAACGGCAAAGTCATCGTCACCGGATGCCTCGGCGCGAAAGGCGACGTGGTCAAACAGGCGCATCCGCGCGTGCTCGCGGTCACCGGCCCGCACGCAACCGACGAGGTCATGCGCGCCGTGCATGATCATCTGCCGAAGCCGCACGATCCGTTCTCCGATCTCGTCCCGCCTCAAGGCATCAAGCTCACGCCGAAACACTTTGCTTATCTGAAGATCTCCGAGGGTTGTAACCATCGCTGCTCGTTCTGCATCATTCCTTCGATGCGCGGCGACCTGGTGAGTCGTCCGGTCGGCGAGGTCTTGCAGGAGGCAGAGCATCTCGTGAAGGCGGGGGTCAAGGAACTGCTGGTGATCTCGCAGGATACGAGCGCCTACGGGGTCGATATCAAATACCGCACCGGCTTCTGGGGCGGGCGGCCCGTCAAAACGCGCATGACAGAGCTGACCCGGGCGCTCGGCGAACTTGGCGTATGGGTGCGCCTGCACTACGTCTACCCCTACCCGCACGTCGACGAAATCATGCCCTTCATGGCGCAAGGCAAGCTCCTGCCCTACCTCGACGTGCCCTTCCAGCACGCCAGCCCGCGTATCCTCAAACTGATGAAGCGCCCGGCCAATGCGCACAACAACCTGGAGCGCATAAGGGCCTGGCGCGACATTTGTCCCGAGCTCACCATTCGCAGCACGTTCATCGCCGGCTTTCCAGGGGAGACCGAAGCCGAGTTTACCGAGCTGCTCGACTTTCTCGAAGAAGCACAGCTCGATCGCGTGGGCTGTTTTGCCTATTCGCCCGTGCAAGGCGCTGCCGCGAACGCGCTGGCCGATCCAGTGCCTGCTGAAGTCCGGGAAGATCGCCGCGCGCGCTTCATGGCGGTGCAGGAGCAAATCAGCGCAAAGCGCCTGCAGCGCAAAGTGGGTAAGACGCTGACGGTGCTCATCGATCAGATCGAACAGAATGAGGCGATCGGACGCTCAAGTGCCGACGCGCCGGAAATCGACGGAGTCGTCCATGTACGCAAGGCCGCAAAAGCCAAGCCGGGCGACCTGGTACAAGTGCGCATCACTCGCGCGGATGCGCATGATCTGTACGGCGAACCGGCCGCCTGACCCATGCTCGAGCGGCTGAAGACCTGGGCCGCCTCGCTCAAGCGCCAGGCACTTGTGGTCTGGTTTGCCTCGCGCGATGCGCGGGCGCCCTGGTATGCAAAGTGGCTGGCGATAGGGATCGTCGCCTACGCACTGTCTCCGATCGACCTGATTCCCGATTTCATTCCCATTCTGGGTTATCTCGACGAGCTCATCCTGTTGCCGGCCGCGCTCTGGCTGGTGCTGAAGCTGATGCCGCCAGAGGTCCTGCTGGATGCGCGGGCCAAATCCCAGGCATGGATGGAAGCGCACCGGCCGAAGCCACGCAACTGGATTGCCGCAACGATCATCGTGCTGGTGTGGATGGCGGCTTCGTGGGCGCTTTGGATCTGGCTGATTCGTCCGCGATTCATATCTGCAGAACCATCCTGATCAGGCCGCGGCGGCGCGCGCAATCTGCCGATAAAAGTCCACCACTTCGGCGGCATCGCGCGTGCGGCGCATCGCGGGCAGACTGCGCCAGATGCGCTTGCCGTAATGCTTGGTAATGAGCCGCGGATCGCAGATCATCAGCACGCCGCGGTCGCTTTCGTCTCGAATCAGGCGCCCCGCGCCCTGCTTGAGCGTAATGACCGCCTGCGGCAATTGATACTCCATGAACGCATTACGTCCTTCGGCATTGATCATCTCGATGCGCGCAGCCAGCACCGGATCGTCCGGCGGCGCAAAGGGCAGGCGATCGATGATCACCAGTGACAGCGCTTCGCCGCGCACATCCACTCCCTCCCAGAATGACTGGCTGCCCAGCAGCACCGCATTTCCGAGCTTGCGAAAACGCTCCAGGAGCTCCGTGCGCGATCCCTCGCCTTGCATCAGCAACGGATACTCCATTCCCATTTTTCTCATGCCGACTTCCATCAGCGCGCGTGCTTCGCGCATGGCGCGCAGACTGGTGAACAAAAAGAACGTGCGGCCTCCGGCCGCTTCGATGATGGGCAGCGCGGCATCCACCGCTTTGCGCGTATAGCCCTCCGCATTGGGCTCGGGCAGCCCTTCGGGCACGTAGAGCACGGCTTGATTGGCATAATCGAACGGGCTGTCCCAGAATGCGGTCGCGGCATCTGCCAATCCCAGTTCGCGCTGATAATGTGAAAAGTTGCCCTGCACCGACAAGGTAGCGGAGGTGAATATCCATGCCCGCGGATTACCGCTGACCTGCCGATGGAAAATATCCGCGATCGACAGCGGCGTTGCATTCAGGTGCACCGCACCGGCAAAAATCTCGATCCAGCGCACCCAGGTCTTGTCCTCCTCTTCCTCCCAGCGCACCAGCGCGCCGAGCAGTTCTATCCCGCGCGTCCAGCAATTGCGCAACCCCTCCGAGCGATCGGCCTGCGATTCAAGCAGCGCGGTCACATCCGTCAGACGCGTAACGGCGTCGTCGAGCGCCCCGCAAAACGCCGGATTATCCCGCGCGGCGGCATAGGGTTGGCGGCCGGCGTCTTCGCGAAACTGCAGGCGCAGGTCACGTGCCGATTTTTCCAGCGCCGCGGCGGCGTCCGTCAGCGCAGCGTTATCCTTCGCAGCCATCGCAGTCTCGATACGCGTGTCGCGCGCCAGTTCGACGAGCTGGCTGCTGGACACACTCTCCCCGAAAAACAGGCTTGCGGTCTCGGGAAGCTGGTGAGCCTCGTCGAAGATCACCGTGTTGCAGGCCGGCAGGAGTTCAGCCACGCCCTCGTCGCGCAACGCCACGTCGGCGAAGAACAGATGATGGTTCACCACCACTACGTCGGCTTCCATCGCCTGCTTGCGGGCTTCCATGACAAAACATTCCTGGTACTTCGGACAGTCGCCGCCCAGGCAGTTCTCGCGCGTCGAGGTGACCTGCGGCCACACGGTGGCATCTTCGGGGACTTCCGCCAATCCGCTGCGATCCCCGGTCTTGCTGGTCTTTGCATACGATTCGATGCGTGCCAGATACACCACGTCGTCGCGATTCACAAAACGGCCATCGTTCTTGGCGCGTTCAAGATGGTAGTGGCAGACGTAATTGGCACGGCCCTTGAGCAAGGCCACCGTCACAGGCGCCTGCAAGGCATTGCGCACCACCGGGATATCGCGGTTATAGAGTTGATCCTGCAACGTCTTGGTGCCCGTGGAGATGATGACCTTGCCCCCTTTGGACAAGGCAGGCACCAGGTACGCGAAGGTTTTTCCCGTGCCAGTGCCGGCCTCGACGACGAGCAAGCCGTTGGTTTCGATGGCCTGTGCCACCGCCAGGGCCATCTCCACTTGTTGGGGACGAAGCCGGTAGCCGGGGATGGAGCGGGCCAGCGGCCCGGAATCCGCGAAAAAATGTTGCAGTTCTGCGCTCACGATGAGGGTGATTTTAACGCGAGCCGTGCCTCGCAAGGCGAATCGCGGGGTTTTCGCGCTTTTCAAGTGGGCCCTCGTTGCCGCCGCTCGATGGGCTGCGGCGAACCAACAGCCCGAGTCGGGGTCAGTCAGGTGAGCTGCGTTCGATTTAGGTCGCGCAGGGAATATTCATTCGTACTTATCCAGCACCCGGCAAAACCATACTTTCGCCGGCTCCGCTCCTGGTTAACTCAAATTCGATAGGAGAGTCATCATGCGCACCGCGACGTCGGCCATTGGGCTGATTTTATTGATGAGCCTGGCGGGCTGTGGCGATAAGGCCACGTTGCCGCTCAAGGCCGGCACGGGACCCAATCCCACCCTGCCCCCGCCGCAGAAATCACTGCTGCCTACGGTGAACATCGCGCCGGCCAAGGGCTGGCCCGCCGATGGCAAGCCGAAAGCGGCCTCCGGCCTCGTGACGGGCGCTTTCGCGACCGGCCTCGACCACCCGCGCTGGCTGTATGTCCTGCCCAACGGGGATGTACTCGTGGCAGAAACCAATGCGCCGCCAAAACCTGAAGATGGCAAAGGCCTGAGGGGCTGGGTCATGAAAAAAGTCATGGCGCGAGCCGGCGCAGGCGTACCGAGTGCCAATCGCATCACGTTGCTGCGCGACGCAGATGGGGACGGCAAGGCGGAAACGAGGACCGTGTTCCTGCAAGGACTGAACTCGCCATTCGGCATGGTACTGGTCGGCCAGGATTTTTACGTCGCGAACACCGACGCCATCGTGCGCTTTGCTTACCAGGAGGGCGTCACCGAAATCAGGGAGCCCGGCAAGACAATCGCCGAGTTGCCGGCGGGACCGCTGAACCATCACTGGACCAAGAATATCATCGCCAGCCAGGACGGCAAAAAGCTGTACGCGACCGTGGGATCCAACAGCAACGTGGCCGAGAATGGCATGGACAAGGAAGAGAACCGTGCAGCGATTCTCGAAGTCGATCCGGCGACCGGTCGCACGCGCGTGTTCGCTTCCGGATTGCGCAACCCAAACGGCATGGATTGGCAACCCCAAAGCGGCGCGCTCTGGACCGCGGTGAATGAACGCGACGAGATTGGCAGCGACCTCGTTCCGGATTACATGACCTCCGTGAAAGACGGTGCCTTCTACGGATGGCCTTACAGCTATTTTGGCCAGCACGTCGATGAGCGCGTCACGCCGCCGCGTCCGGATCTGGTCGCCAAGGCCGTTTCACCGGATTACGCGCTGGGACCGCACACGGGTTCGCTCGGTCTGGTCTTCTACCAAGCCAAACTGTTCCCCGAGCGCTACGCCAACGGGGCGTTCGTCGGCCAGCATGGGTCGTGGAACCGCAAACCGGCCAGCGGCTACCAGGTCGTATTCGTGCGGTTTGCCGACGGCAAACCAGCGGGAGAAATGGAAGAAGTGCTGACCGGTTTCGTCAATGCCGAGGGCGATGCATATGGCCGTCCGGTCGGTGTCGCGGTCGACAAGGCCGGCGCCTTGCTGGTTGCCGATGACGTCGGCAACACCATCTGGCGGGTGACGCCCGCGTCGACCGCGGCTACGGCAGCGCAATGACGCCCGCCTGCCGTTCCGATCGGCCGGTGCTCAGCGGCCCCATATGGACGTAGAATCCACCCACTACCTCCGCTTAGTCCTTGAATACCACATCGCGGAGCCCGATTGATTTAGCCAACGGAGAGTCCCATGCGCGTACGCACGCTGGTGTTGCTGGGTGTACTGATCCTGATCGGCGTCTTCGCGATCGTGAACTGGAAGGCCATCATGACGCCCATGACCCTTTCACTGCTGGTAACCGAGGTGCAGGCACCGCTCGGCCTGATCATGCTGGCAATTTCAGCGCTCCTGGCCGTGTTGTTTCTGCTGTACATGGTCTACCTGCAGACCTCGGTGCTGATCGATACGCGCCGCCACGCTCGCGAAATGCAGGAACAGCGCGAATTGGCGGACAAGGCGGAGGCCTCCCGCTTCACGGAGCTGCGGACATTTCTGGAAGCGGAATTGCAGAAACTCGCGGGCGCGTCCAGCGAGGGGCAGGCGCGGCTCACGGCACGGCTCGACCAGCTCCAGCGTGATCTCGGCGCCACCATGACGCAAACGGAAAATTCCTTGTCCGCGTATATCGGGGAGCTGGAAGACCGCCTGCAACGCAACGATGCGCACTTGCCACGGCCCTGACCGGACCGGCACCTGCGCGCACGCCGCAAATTTTTCTGGTCAATCGCGCAGCAGCGGGCCCCCGCCCGGGTACGTGGCGCTCCTCTGGCCGCGGAGCACGCGTGCGGGTAAATCCATCATTCCTTGCGCTGGATCAACTCCAAGGCCGATCGGACCATTCCCACGGAGTAGCATCTGCGGGTTGACCCGAGCGTCGAGCGCGGCCATTCGCCGCGGTGGACGTAAACTCTGGAGGAGCAACCATGGCAAATGCAACGACCGACCGGTTATTGGACAGCAACAAGCAGTACGGCAAAGGGCAGCCTGTTCACAAGTCCGTGTATCCCGGAAAGCAGGTCATCCAGCCCGCGAAGCGCGTGGCTGTTCTGGCCTGCATGGATGCGCGGCTGGATGTCGAAGATCTACTCGGCCTGCAAACCGGCGACGCGCATATCATCCGCAACGCCGGTGGCGTGGTGAGCGAAGACGCGATCCGCAGTCTCATCATTTCCCATCATCTGCTCAATACCAACGAGATCATCCTGATCCATCACACGCGCTGCGGCATGCTCGCCTTCACCGATGACCTGCTCAAGGCCGGCCTGGAGGGGGATGCGGCAGCGGAGAAAATACTGGGCCAGGCAACGAACCGGTCCTTCACAAGTTGCAAGAGATCCGCAGTGACGCCCTCGGCCTTTCATGCCTTCCGCGGTCCGCTCGAACCGCTCGACGCGCCGCGTGACGCGAAGCAGATGGAACGCCTTGCATGGGATGTGCGGCGCGGCATGTCGGCCATCGCGCATCATCCATGGCTGCCCAACACCGGCCCGGATGCAATCAGCGTGCGTGGATTCGTCTACGATGTCGACACCGGAATTCTGGAGGAAGTGAGTTATCCCGGCGCGATGGGATCGATCGGTTGAGAACCCAAAAAGCCGGCGCTGCCGCACTTTCGGGACCTGCACCATGCGGCAACGCAGGCCCTGACTCATGCGTACCGTAATCCTGGTCACAGGCGTGGCACTGCTTGTTTATGTCGCGTGCTGCGCCCTGCTCTACGCGATGCAGCGCTCGCTCATCTATTTTCCGCAACCTCCCGCAAGCGCACCCGGTGCTTCGGTGTTCGAGTTGAGGGGCGAGGATGGCGTGCGCGTGCTCGTCACCGCACAGCGGCAAAGCGGCCCACGTGCGGTGATTTATTTCGGCGGCAACGCCGAGAACGTGAACTTCAGCCTGCCGAGCCTTAGCGCAGCCTTTCCCGAACACGCCCTATATCTGCTGCACTACCGGGGTTACGGCGGCAGCGCCGGCAGGCCCTCCGAACAAGCGCTCGTGGGCGACGCGCTGGTGCTCTTCGACACGGTTCAATCCCGACATGCGGACATCGTCGTGGTAGGACGCAGCCTTGGCAGCGGCGTGGCGGTGCAGGTGGCAAGTTCGCGAGAGACTGAAAAACTGGTGCTCATCACGCCGTTTGACAGCCTGCAGGATCTGGCGGCCGGCCAGTTTCCGTACTTTCCGGTGCGCTGGCTGTTGCTGGACAAGTTCGAATCGTGGCGCCATGCCGTCAAAGTCACTTCGCCGACCCTTATCATCGCGGCTGAACACGACGAGATCATTCCACGGGCCAGCACGGACGCCTTGCATGCAAGATTTCCGGCCGGCATCGCGACCCTGCGGATTCTGCGCGGCGTCGATCACAACACCATCGCGGCGAGCGAGGACTACGTGCCGATGCTCGGAGGCATGCCATAGACGGGCCGCGTAACTAAGCGCCGCGCGGCACGTGGCAGGGGGTCCTGCCGCCGGGCGGGCGCTATTTGAGCGTCGAGAGATAAGCGGCGATATCACGCGCGTCCTGCGCCTGGATACCGAGGTCGGGCATCGCACTGTGGGGGTTGATCTGCCGGGGTTCGCGCAGCCAGCGCGCCAGGTTTTCGGGTGTGTTCGTCAGAACGCCGGCGATCATGGTGCGGGAGCCAACGCCCTTGAGCGGTGGCCCCACGGGCGCATTGGCGCCCGCCACCCCTGGAATCACGTGGCACGTGCTGCACCCATACTGATAGATGGCGCGCTTTCCGCGACGGGCATCCGGCGGTTGAATTGAATCGTCAGCAGATCGTACCGGCGGTGCTTCGAGCGCCGCGTACTGTCGTGGCGACATTTCAGGCAGGATTTTGAGAAAAGCGACGATCGCCCACATTTCGCCGTCGTTCAAGCGGAATTCCCACGCCGGCATGCCCGACATCTTGATGCCGTGCTTGAGCACCCAGAACAATTCGCCCGCGCCCCAGACACGGGCGGTATGCACCAGATTGGCGGGTGCAGGCGCCATGCCAAGCGCAAACGCTTCGGGTGCTACACCGGGCGCGCCGTGACATGCAATGCAGTGCATGCGATAGAGGGCCAGTCCTTGCAGCACTGTGGTGCGCTCTTCAAGTGATGGCACGGCAATATCCCGCGCGTGCTCCCGCACCGAGCGACGCATGGCTTTCTCAAGCAACCAGTACGTCGGCTGCAGATGCGCGCGGGATGCCGAGATGTCATACCAGCCCGAGTACACGCCGATGGCTGCGGCCGCGGCGGCGAGCACGATCAGCAGGCCCATGCCTTGCCACAGGCGCTTCATCGAAGTTCCTGCAGGTAGGCCGCCATGGCATGCGCCTGCGCTTGCGTCACACCCAGATCCGGCATGGTCGTGTTCGGCTTGAAGGCGCGCGGCGAGCGTATCCATTCCGCCATATTCTCCAGCGAGTTGGGCACGATGCCCGCGAGATAGGCGCGCCTGCCCACGTCCGTGAGCGGCGGTCCGACGGCGCCCTCGGCCGTCGCAACACCGGGGATGCGATGGCAGTTGCCGCAACCGAACTGGCGCAGCAGCAGTTTGCCCCGTTCACGCACACTCTCGGATGCCGGCTGGCTTGGCTCGCAGCCCACCAGCAAGAGGGAACCCAGCAGGATCGACACGGCCACTGCCTTGCGGGCAGGCGCCCGATGACTTTGCCGGTCGTGACGGCGCGATGCTGGCGGCGCTACTGCGCCGTCATCCCGCGTTGCCACGGCAGGACGGGCGCGGAAGACAGCTGAGCTTATCGACATGCCGGGACCATCGTGAAGGCAAGACTGCCAAAAACGATTGCCACTGCGGCAAGCGCGCCCAGGGCGATCGTCATCCATGCAACGAAGTGCGCGCGCTGCGGATAGGCCCGGACGATGATCGCCGCCACGGCAGCCAGCGCGGCGACGGTCGCGCCACCCAGTACCAAGGGTAGCGCTTGCGTAATGCCGCGGGCACAGGCAAACGCGGTAAATGCGTAGAGCACCAGAAAATGCGCCGCCCACACGATGCCACCGGCAAACATGCCCACAAGATGCGCCATCATCCGACCAGCCGCGCAAAGCCATGGATCATCGCAAGCCCCGCGACGGACTGCGCTGCCGTGTAATGCAGCAGCAGCCGCGCGGTGTCGAAACTTGCGCGCCGCCGGGCATTGAGCATGCCGGCCCGGCTGCGTGCAAACGTAAAGATCCCGATGAAGACGACCACCACGACAAAGAACCCTTCGAGCGAAACCAGCAGCGCGACGATGGCCGCATAGCTCGACGAGGCAGGGACAAGTGCGCGGTGCGCGATGCAGTCCAGCGCGAAGGCCAGCGCCAGTGCCAGCAAGGCCACGAACAAAGCGGCGTCTGGTTTAGCCTGCCGGCCCAAACGCCGCGCTCCCAATTCCATCGCGACGCTCGCCGTGCCGAGCAGGCCCGCGACACCCAATGGATACCCAAGCGCGGGCAGCGCGGCCGCTGCCGGCCAGACTTGCGGCGATACGGTCCACAGGTACAAATAGGAGAACAGCGCGCAGCCGTATAGCGAAGTCGAGACCAGCAGCAGAATCGCGACGGCCCACCAGGAGTGCGAAGTGGGGCCGGTGGCCTGCACCGGCACGCGCATGCCACCACCGATATCGACACGGTCGTGGGTCGGACCGGGATCGAGTTCCCACGCCCAGCGGAGAATTGCCGCGACCGCGATTACGCCGCAGGCCGCCGACAGCGCGACCCATTTGACGGTCAGGAGCAGGAAGAACGCCGCGGTGAAAACCGCTGCGACAAAAGGCGACCAGCCCGGCCATGGCATCTGCAAGACATACTGCGGCCGTCCTTCGAGCGCACTCGTAATCAGGGCTTCGCGCTTGCCGGTGGCCGTGCCCGGCAGGTAGTACCGGCCGTCCTCGACATCGCGCGCGAGATTCGGCTGATCCCACAGGGGTTCGCGACTGGACACGATCGCAATGCTGCGGGTCCCGTAGGCTCCGTTCGGCAGCCACTCGAGTGTGCCCGCGTCCCAGACGTTGCCCGCATTGTCCGCGCCTGCTGGACGCCAGCGCCGCGCGACGTCGACCAGGAACACGAGCACGCCTGCTGCGATCATGAAAGAACCGGCCGTGGAAACCATGTTGAGCGCGTCGAGCCCCATGCCTGGCGCATACGTGTAGACGCGACGCGGCATGCCGGCGAGTCCCATGATGTGCATCGGAAAGAAAGTCACGTTGAAACCGATGAAGATCAGGCCGAACACCCAGCGCCCGACGCGCTCGGAAAGCGCATTGCGGCTCATGAAGGGCGTCCAGTAGTAGAAGGCAGCGAACAACGGGAACACCATGCCGCCAATCAGCACGTAGTGCAGATGCGCAACAATAAAATAGGTGTCGTGCAACTGCCAGTCGAATGGAATCACTGCAACCATCACGCCCGTCAGGCCGCCCAGCACGAAGTTGAAAAGGAATCCAAGCACGAACAGCGAAGGCGTCGTGAGGCGCATACGACCTTTCGCTATGGTCGCGATCCAGGCGAAGATCTGGATGCCGGCCGGGATGGCCACCGCCATGCTCGCAGCCTCGAAGAAAGATAACGACAGCCGCGGAATGCCGGTAGCGAACATGTGGTGCACCCAGAGGCCGAAACTCAGGAAACCGGTGCCGACCAGCGCGAGCACGACCAGTGGGTAAGCTTGCAAGGGCGTGCGCGCCATGACCGGCACGATCATGGACACCATTCCCGCGGCCGGCAGGAAAATGATATAGACCTCGGGATGGCCGAAGAACCAGAACAGGTGCTGCCAGAGCAGCGGGTCGCCACCGCGCGCGGCGGCAAAAAAAGGCCATTGGAACGCGCGCTCTAGTTCCAGCAAGGTCGTGGCCAGAATCACGGCGGGAAAGGCGAATACCACCATGAGCGCAAACACGAGCATGGCCCAGGCGAATACCGGCATGCGATCGAGCGTCATGCCGGGCGCGCGCGTTCGCAGGATCCCGACGATGATCTCGATCGCACCGGCGATGGCGGAGATTTCGATGAAACCAATGCCGAGCAGCCAGAAATCCTGGTTGATGCCCGGGGAATAGGTCGTATTGGTCAGCGGCGGATTCATGAACCAGCCGCCGTCCGGCGCCGCATCGTAGAAAATGCTCGTAAAGAACACCAGCCCGCCGATGGCGTAAGCCCAGTAGGCATAAGCGGACAAACGCGGAAACGGCATGTCGCGCGCACCGAGCATATTGGGCAGCAGCACGATGCCCATCGCCTCGACCACCGGCACTGCAAACAGGAACATCATGACTGTTCCATGCATGGTGAACAGCTGGTTGTACAGATCCGGGCTGACGAGATCGTTTCCCGGAACCGCGAGCTGCGCGCGAATGACCAGCGCAAGCAGGCCGGACAGCAGGAAAAACAGGAACGCCGTCGCGACATACAACCCGCCGATAAAAGTATTGTTGTATTCGGTCAGAATGCGAAACCCTGAGGGCCTCGCCCAAACCTTTTTTAATGCCTCGAACTCGCCTGGCGGGCGGGGCAGCGTATTGGGCAGCTCGCTCATTCGAGTCCCTCGAGATAGGCCAGCAGGCTGCGCCATCCGGACTCGTCGAGCCCCTCGGTTGCAGGCATGAGACTTCCGGGCTTCAGGTGTTGCGTGGATTTCAGCCAGCGAGCGAGCGTCTGCGGCGTGTTGGGCAGGATTCCCGCGCCGAGCGCCACACGGCTCGCAAGATGGGTCAGATCGGGACCCAGCGCGCCGCTTGCCCTGGTGCCGCGCACGGTGTGGCAGGCAGCGCATCGCGACATGAATACCGCATTCGAAGCGGCGGCCGGATTACGCTGCCGCGCCCGCCACACGTCGAAGTCTGCGGCGTCTTGCGCGAGGACATACAACGCCATCAAGGCGTGGGCGGTGCCGCAATACTCCGCACACTGGCCGCGAAAGAGGCCGACGCGGTCGGCCTGGATGTTCAGGCGATTCACGCGGCCGGGCACCATATCGAGTTTGCCGGCAAGATTGGGCACCCAGAAACTATGCAGAACGTCCGCCGAGCTCAGCAGGAGTGCGACCGGCTTGCCGACCGGAAGGCGAATTTCATTCGCCGTTTCGAACTCCACCTCCCCGGCAGCACCGAAGTAACGCACCTGCCACCACCATTGGTGTCCCACGACTTCGATCTGCAACGGACTTTCCGCAACCTCGACGCCATCGCGGTACAGAAATGAGTAAATCAGCAGCGACCCGAGCACCAGCATGGGAAACACGATGCCCGCAGCAATGACGAACCCCGGACTCGCCAGCCATGCGCGTCGCGCGGGCGGCGCAAGCAGCGCCCAGCCTGCAAGCGCCAGGACGAGCGCGAAGATTACCGTCGCCCCGATGAACAGCAGCCATGCCGAATCGGCAATAGCTTTCGCCACTGGCCCCTGCGGGTCGAGGACGGATTGCATTGCGCGCAAAGGATCGATCGAACCCGAAGCCGCCATGAGACCGGAAGTATGCAAATGATTTGTCCGACAGGTATGCTCCGACACCGTCTGGCGGCAATCGTGCCTTCACGCTTTGGTCGGCTCGCCCGCCGGGCTGCCCGGGGCCGAAATAGTGCCTGTTCAGTCAGACGACGGCCGGACGCGATACAACGCTGTCGCGCAAGGCCTTTAATACCACCTGGGCGTCACCATATTCTAGGCAAACGAAGTTCTTAGAGAACCGTATTAGACCTACTCTACCTCAGGAACCATGCCATGTCCGATCCCGTGCATATCGTCTGCCCACACTGCCAGACCACCAATCGTGTCCCCGGCGAACGGACCGCTTCCGGCCCACGCTGCGGCAAGTGCCATCGCGCACTGTTCGATGGCCATCCGGTCGAACTCGACGAAACCGGGTTCCAACGGCATATTGCCAGCAACGACTTGCCGGTCGTCGTCGATTTCTGGGCGCCCTGGTGCGCCCCCTGCCGGTCGATGGCCCCCGAATTCGAAAAGGCGGCCGCGCTGCTCGAACCACGCGTGCGTCTGGTCAAGGTCAACACCGAAGCTGCGCAGAACCTTGCCCATCGCTTCAACATTCGCAGCATCCCAACCATGGCGCTGTTTCGCGGTGGACGCGAGATTGCGCGTCAGTCAGGCGCCATGGGCGCGACGGCGATCGCGAACTGGGTGCACGCCAACGCATGACGTCCCGCGCGCGGCGGCCGCGGGTGGAGCACCTTCTGCGTAGATGCCGATTTGCGCGAGGATGACGGCGATGAGCATTGCCGGGCGCATGCGCGTGTTACGCATCCAGGCGGGCCTCTCCCACGGCCAGATGGCGCAGCGCCTGGAATTGAACGTCGCATGGTATGCGGATCTCGAAAAACACGACGGTGAACTGGCGGCGACGCTCAGTGTGTTCAAGGCAATGGAACTGGCCTCGCTGCTGGGCGTGCGCTTGCACGAGTTGCTCGGATTGGCACCAGACGCCGCGCCGCAGGTCGCCCTCTTCGATCTGCCGCAACTGATACTGGCGCGCGTCCGGCGCGACGCAATCTCGATTTCGCAACTTGAACAACGCCTGGGTTGGGAACTGGCGGACTTCCTCGCTTCGCCGCTGCAGGCCCTTGCAGCGTTGCCTCTGAAGTTCCTGCAGGATCTCGCCGCTGTGCTGGAGGTGAGCCTGCAGGCGCTGATCCCGGACCAGTCCGAGGACTGACGACCAGGCCCCCGACGGGCGGACGTTCAAAGCGGGTCTTGTTGGCGCGCGTATTCCTTGCGCTTCAGGGCAACATAGTCGCGCTGATCTGTTTCATGAAGCTGCCGCGGATAGTGCTCCGTCGCAGCATAGTAATCGTTCAATCGTTTGTCCACCCGTGCATCCGCAGGTGCGGAAAGCGCACCGAAGTGCGCCTCGATGGCGAGGTAATAGCGCATGACGTTGCGCTCGATCAAACCGCGCAGGCCGCGGATGTACGCGAGCTCTCCATCCTTGCCGCGGCCGGTTACGGTGAACCCCACTTTGCTGCTGCCTTTCGTGTTGAGATAAGCAAGCAATGCGAGTTTCGCGGCCGTGCCGTAGGCATAGGAGTACGCGAAATGGATGAATGTCTGCCCGCTCTGCAATGGCACGGCTTCTAGCAGAATGTGGTAATCGCGCGTTCCGAACGGCCCTTTGCCCGCCTTCAGAAATACACCAAGGTAACGCTCATCAGCCGATTGAACGTGAAACGCAAAATCAACCCGGTAGCTTTGCTCGACCGGCTGGTCCGATTTGCGGCCGATATTCACGTTGAGCGCGGTTCCGGCACGCACGGACTCCGGCCTGCAATACTTTGTGTTCGGATGCAGGATCAGGATATCGCACCACCGCTCCGGCTGCTGGAGCTCGGCGCGCACATTTGCATACGGCTCGTCCAGTACCGCGTAGACATGGGCTCTTAAGTTTCCATCTGCGTCGTTCGACTCGAGATAGAGCGGCTTCGCGAACCCGTTGTGCTCGAGCTTTCCGAGTACTGCGGCATGTTTTTCAGTCAAGATCGCGGCTGCATCGCCTGTTGAATCATTGGCGCGGGCCATGGGTCCTCCTGCAAACAGAAGTATTGCCGCAATCTGAACAAACACCCGCCACACGCCATGGCGCCCGGGGATGCGTTGCAAAGCGCTGCGGCAGTCAGGCTTCTCGGGGGTCATGTCGTTCGTGCTCCAGTCCGGGCAAAAGTTCCTTAAGCTCTGCAAGGGTATTCGCCTCATGAATATTCTTGTCCCTGCGCCAGCGCAACATGCGTGGGAATCGCACGGCGACGCCTGATTTGTGCCGACTGCTGCGCTGGATGCCTTCAAAACCGAGTTCGAACACGAGCGTTGGCTGAACGCTGCGCACGGGACCGAATTTTTCTATCGTGGTCCGGCGAATGATGGCATCCACGGCATTGAATTCTTCATCGGTCAATCCGGAATAGGCCTTCGCGAAGGGCACGAGTTCCTGGCCGTCGCGCACGGCGAAAGTGAAATCGGTGTAAAGGCTGGCACGGCGGCCACTGCCTCGCTGCGCGTACACCAGCACACAATCGACGCTGTATGGGTCGATCTTCCATTTCCACCACGTCCCGACATCCTTGGTGCGCCCCGCACCATAGGAGGCTTCAACCTGCTTGAGCATCAGGCCCTCGACGCCGCGCGCTCGGCTTTGCGCTCTGAGCGCCGCGAGCCCTTCCCAACTCGCCGCGTGCACCAACGGGGAAATCTGCAGCGGCAATGTCGGGTCTTTCTCAAGCGCCTGCGCAATTAGCATTTCCAGACGCCGGCGCCGTTCGCGCTGCGGCAACGGTCGCAGATCCACGCCCCCCTGCTCCAGCAGATCGTAGACAATCAGGCTTGCCGGTGCCTCTGCGAGCAGTTTCGCGGTGAGCTTCTTGCGACCGATGCGTTGCTGCAACAGGGCGAACGGCTGCGGATGCTCCGCCTGCCCGATTACGATCTCTCCATCGATGACGGTTGCCTCAGGCAGAGCCTGGCCAACTGCCGCAATCTCCGGGAAGCGCTCGGTAATCAACTCCTCGCCGCGCGACCATACCCACGCCGTGCCGTGGCGCATCACCTGCGCGCGAATGCCGTCGTATTTCCACTCGGCCATCCAATCCTGAATATTGCCGAGCAATTGAGGGGGCTCGTTGAGCTGATGCGCGAGAAAAAACGGATACGGCTGACCGCTCAAACGGTGTATCGCGGCCGCGTCGATCAGCGCGGCAAACCGCGCTGCGGTCGGCGCGGTGGTAGCGTCGGTATAGCCCATCATGCGTTGCGCAACGGTCTTGGCATCGATACCGCTGTGCCCGGCCAGTGCGCGTTGCACCAGTAGCCGCGATACGCCAACCCGAAATTCCCCGCCAATGAGCTTGCCCAGCAGAAATCGCTCGCGCTGGCCCAGGCCTTGCCAGTATTCACGCAGCCGCTGCTCGATCAGCGCGGGCGATGCACCGCGCAAAGGCGCCAGCCGTTGCTCGACCCACTCGGCGAGCCCGGTCGTATCCTCAAGCGTCGGCGGAGGCAGGATAAGCGAAATGGTTTCGGCCGTATCCCCTACGGCGAGCCTGCATTCGTCGAACAGCCAGGCGTCGAGCCGCGACACCCGTATCGCGATCTCTCGCATCAGGCGGGAAGGCACGACCCGGCGCGGTTTGCCACCCGCCAGGAAGTAAGTGGCCCAGGCCGCATCCGCAGCCGGCGCCAGCGCGTAATAGCGCGTGAGCGCAGCGAGCTTGTCGCGCGTTGACGTGGTCGCGTCGAGATCCGCGTATAACTGCGCAAATCGCTTCATGACTGGGTACCCGTGTGGGCGCGGCGCACTCCCGCAAGAAACAGACTGTCGTGGTCGTGAAATGTTCCGGCACCCGGGATGGTTGCATGCCGATGCGTTTATCGCCCCCCACCCCCAGAGACATTAGTGCGAGAATCGCGCTTCGATCGACTTTCGGCGCGACCATGTCAATGTCCGGGCAAACCGGTGCGGCCTTGCGTCGCGCCAATCAGCGCTTTTACGATGCACTATGGATCGAGGGCCGGTTGATCGAGCCGCGGCAATTCAATACCTGGCCGCTGATCAGCGCTCTCGTTGCACATTCGCGATGCCGGCTTGAAGTGGCGCCGGGTTTGCGGCCGCGCCTGCCAGTGGAAGGCACCCATTTCGTCGATCTGAGCCTGCCCGCGGTCGAGAAACTTCGTGCACGCGCTGCCAGCGTCAGTGTGGCGTCCATCACGGCGCTGCCGTTCGATACGGGCGCATTCGATCTGGTATGCGCCGTAGACATCGTCGAACATGTCGCCGATGAAGATGGCGCCCTGTCGGAACTGGCTCGCGTTTGCGCCGCGGACGGCATCGTCGTTCTGGCTGTGCCGCTGCATCCATCGCGCTGGACACCCTTCGACGACCTGGTTGGCCATTGCCGGCGCTATGAGCCGATGCGCCTGCTGGCCAAGCTGCGCGAGCATGGCTTTGCCGTGCAGCGCAGCGCCGTATACGGCATGCAGCCCAAATCCTCTCGTGTGCTCGATCTGGGGATGTGGTGGCTCACGCACCATCGTGCGCGCGCCATGTGGTTGTACAACCGGGTGATGATGCCGCTGGGCATTCATTTTCAGAAGAAACTCACGCTGCACGCCGGCATGATCGATACCGCCGAGGTCGACGAAGTCCTGATGGAGTGTCGCAGGACGGCGCCAGTGGTTACATTGCCGACTGCGCCTGCCCCGCCGCCGACTTGGCGCTGACGGCGGGCGCGCGCCGCACGCGCTTCGTCCTGCCGGGCTTGACAGGCTGGCGCCGCAGGCGTTGCTGCAGCAATGCAAGCACGGCTGCCTCTTCCGCGTTCAGATCGGGCAACGCTTCGGCAATCTCCTGTTCGGCACGCCGTCCGAGCCCCTCGAGCATGGAGCCCTCAAGATAGGACTCCATGATGGCCGGATGGATGTAGCACTTGCGGCAGATGGATGGCGTATTGCCCAGCCGCGACGCGACCGATTCGATGGCCCGCACCAGATTTCTCTTCGCCTGCGCCTGCGAATCGAATTTTTCGAACTCGCGCAACGCCAGCGCCGCCAACACGGTGCCGGTCCAGGTGCGAAAATCCTTGGCCGTGTAGTCGCGCCCTGATATGTGGCGCAGATACTCGTTGACGTCATCGGAGTCGATCGAACGCCGGTTCCCTTCTTCGTCCAGGTATTGGAACAATTCGTACCCGGGCAGGTCGCGGCAGCGCGCGACAATCCGCGCCAGTCGCCGATCGTTCAATTCGACGGAATGCTGCACGCCGCTCTTGCCCCGGAAGCGAAACTGCAAACGCGGCCCTTCGATGCGCACATGCTTGTCGCGCAGTGTGGTCAATCCGAAAGAGCCGTTGCTGCGCGCATACTCCTCGTTGCCCACGCGCATCATGGTGGTTTCGAGCAATCGCACGATCGTGGCCAGGATTTTCTGTCGCGGCAACCCGGGCAGGGCAAGGTCCCGCGCGACCTGACGCCGAATGGCACGGCAATGCCGCCCCGAACGAGATCAGGTGCTCGTACTTGTTCTCGTCGCGGACCTTGCGCCAAAGCGGATGATAACGGTACTGCTTGCGGCGCTTCGCGTCGCGCGCCGTGACCTGGACGTGACCCTGAGGATCGGCGCAGATCCAGACATCGGTCCACGCGGGGGGAATGACCAGTGACCGGATTCTCGCCAGAACGCCGGCATCGCGCACCACCCGTCCTCGCGCATCACGATAGCGGAATTGTGCCCGCGCGCGTTCACGCGTGAGTCCTGGCTGCGCGTCGGATACATAGCGCAGCCCGACCCGTCGAGCCGATTGCGGCGCGGACTCCTTCTCCCACGCACCCTGCTTGCGACCCCGGCGCACCGCGTGGCGGGGCGCCGGGGGAGTTCGCTGGTGCATTACGCGGTCAACGCTCTCAGGCATGCCGTTGGGCGGTGCCCGAGCGCTTTCGGGCCGCGGGCGTCTCTTCGGCCTCCATCCCGTATTCGTCCATCAGTTGCATCTTGCGGGCAGTCAGTTCTTCGCCCAGTTGCTTGAGATCGAGGCCTTTGACCTTGCGCGCCTTGGCGAACATTTCATCCTGCTCTTCCTTGACATGGTGCTTGACGTACTCGGAAAGCACTTTGACATTTGCGTCGTAAAGATGGTCGTCCGGGTCCGACGATCGCAGCGTTTCGATCAGCCGTTTGAGGCTTTCGTGTTCCACCTCGGCTTCGTCGAGCAGATCCTCGTCTTTTTCCTTGAGCGCTTCCCTCATGGCCGGATAAAAGATCTCTTCTTCGATCTGGGCATGCACCGTCAGTTCATCGCACACCATCTTTACCAGGGCTTGCTTGCGCTCGCTGTCGTCGTCCTTGATTTTCTCGAAATCGGCGAAGATCTTGCTGACCTTCTTGTGGTCCGCCGTCAGGATCTGGGTCGCGTCCTGACTGCTTTTCCTCGCCGGGGGCTTTTTGCTCGTTGCCATGCTTGTCTCCTTGGACTGGTTTTGGTGCAGAGGCGTAACGCAAGGCACGTGCCATGGGTGTCCGCTCAGCCGATAGGCCGATTGGGCTGCACAAGCAATTCGAGCTTGCCGGGAATTCGCGCACAACCCGGTAAAAGTTACGGCTCGGACTGGAAAAAATGTCACGTCCGAAGATTGACGCCGCGCGGCTGCTTTGGTCTGATGGTTACCCGTATTGACCCTGGTGTGACATCCGACGTGTTCCCGCGAATCAACTTTCTGCTTGGATTGGGCCTGCTGGTCCTGATCACGTTCTATTTCGCCGGGCTCTACCTGGTGATCCTGCCGCTTTCGATGGGAGCCCCCAATTGGGTAAAACCGGTCGCGGGTGTGCTGATACTGGCCGCCGTGGGCATCACGGTCCAGTTGTTGTCCATGGCCATGGGCAACTTACGGGGCATTGCGTTGTATCGCACCGGCGAGCGCGCCGGCTTGTCGGCCTACGCGAGTCAAGCGCTCTTGTTGCTGGGACACCTCGGCAGCATCTATTTCGCAAGCGACCTGCTGCGCGAGGGCAAACCCGTCGCCACCCTTGTCTCTGCTCCTGATCGGCGGGCTGTACCTGGTCGGCGTCGCACTTGCCATTGGGGAGTGGCGGGAACGCCGGAATGCGCGCGCCGGCTGAGACAAGCACTCGCACCGAACGGTGTAAGCAGGGGTGTAATCGCGTGGCATGACAGTTGCGTTGCTCCGGGTTCAACTGGAGACGCAACATGCCGGGTCTATCCGAACTCGCCGCACTCTTCGAGATCACTGTGCCGATCTGGGAACTGGCGATTCGCGGAAGCGTGCTTTACTGGTTCCTGTTCCTGGCTTTTCGCTTCGTCATGCGCCGCGACATTGGCTCGGTCGGGGTCGCCGATATCCTGATTCTGGTCATTGTTGCCGATGCCGCGCAAAACGCCATGTCGGGCGGCTATGAATCGATCACCGATGGAATCATCCTGGTCTGCGTGCTGTTGGGGTGGAACATTCTGCTGAACTTTCTTTCCTTCCGGTTTCGCGCGCTGGGCCGCCTGATCGAGGCGCCTTCCTTGCCGCTGGTCAGAAATGGCCGCATGATCTGGCGCAACATGCGGTCGCAACTCATCACAGAGGATGAACTGCGCGCCAAACTGCGCGAACACGGCGTCGAGTCGATGGCCACCGTCAAGGCGATGGCGCTCGAACCGGATGGCCAGATCAGTGTCATCAAGCACAAGAGCGATTGAGCGAGTGTTCCCGGAATCAAGGCCCAGGCGTTTTTGCATGGTGCGCGCAGAGGTCGCCGGCGCGGGAGCCGGTATCCGGGGCGCGGTCCGCAGGCGATCTGGCAGCGACCGTATAGTCCACTGATCTGCGGATTGCACCGATCCGAGTTCGTCCCGGCGCAGTGGCACCGACGCCGGCGGCGAATTGCCGCGTCCGATCACGGCCTCCCTGGGTTCAGGTGTCTGCGCGAAGTCCCGTTCTCGATGATAGGCGGCGAGTTTTCCGGCACCGGAGTTCGCCTGTGTCAGGATGCGTGTCTGCGTTTTTTTTCGACAGTCGCCGCGCGCATCTTCGTTGCCGCCTTGCGCCGCGGCGTCTTGCGCGCCGGTTCGTTGCGGTCCTGGCCGTTCAGGCTGCGCTTGAGCAGTTCGGTCAGATCGATCACATTTCCGCGTTGTGTCGCGGCGGGCTGCGATTCGGGCTCGGGCACCACGGCCCCCTTGCCCGCCTTGATCTTGCGTTTGACCAGTGCCAGGATATCCGAGCGGAAGCTTTCGCGGTACTTGCGCAGGTTCAGCGGTTCACTCATGGACGCGATCAACTGGCGCGCCATCGCCAGTTCCTTGTCGCGCAGTGCCGCCGCCTTCTTGCCCGGCAAATCGAGATCCTTGCGATCGCGCAGTTCTCCGGCCCAACGCAAGGTATTGAGCACCAGCGCGTCATCTGACGGAATGAGCGCGGCGAGATGCTGCTTGTTATGCATCACCACTTGCGCGAGCCCCACCTTGCCGCTTTCTTTGAGTGCCTCGCGCAACAGCGCGTAGACCTTGTCCCCTTTCTTGTCGGGGGCCAGATAATAAGGTGTCTCCAGATGCAAAAACGAAATTTCCTGCAGCTCGCAAAAACTCAGGATATCCACGCTTTGCGTTGCTTTGGGATTGGCGGCTTTTATTTCCGCATCCGACAACACGACATAGCGGCCAGGCTCGTATTCATAGCCGCGCACGATGAATTGCCGGTCGACTTCGCGGCCGGTGCGCTTGTTGATGCGCCGATACCCGATCGGCGCAAGGGAGCGCTTGTCGAGCCAGTCGAAGTCGATATCATCATTGCGTACGGCCGGATACAGTTGCACGGGAATGTGCACGAGGCCGAAGCTGATAGAACCTTTCCAGATTGCTCGAGGCATGAACCAATGAGTCCCTTTGCGCCAGCGTCGCCGCGAACGGGTTCGCAGCGCTTCCGGTCAATCCGTCAGGCAATCGTTATGCCACGTGTGCCTCGAACCGTCGGCCCGTTCAGGCCGGGCCGAAACCCGCCTGTCATTGCACCCCATGTAAACCCTGCAGACTGCTCCGGAAAAAACTACAGCATTTCGGCGAAAACCCTGATTATATGTAGGCGCCGGCGTCGCGGTCCTGCAAGCCGAGGACGCTGGAAACGAAGCAAACCATCCCATTACCCAGCCCTGCTCGCCTGGTGAAAAGTGCCTTGTGCTAGCGGCCGGAGCAACCGTCCAGGCTCGCCTGGACATCTCAGCATCTTCCTGAGGCAATTCCGCTACGATGTCGCGCGATGGACGATTCCGAACACAAGACACCACGGCGATGCCGATGGGCGGAAGGCGGCGGGCCCGCCTATACGGCTTATCACGACCATGAGTGGGGCGTACCGCAGCATGACGATCGAACACTGTTCGAATTCCTCCTTCTGGAAGGCGCGCAGGCGGGGCTGTCATGGTCCACAATCCTCAACAAGCGCGAGAACTACCGAAAGGCATTTGCAGATTTCGATGCGCGCAAGGTGGCGAAGTATGATCAGGCGAAGCTACAGCGACTGCTGCAGGATCCTGGCATCGTACGCAACCGCCTGAAAGTCCAATCGGCGGTGACCAATGCCCGCGCATACCTTGCAGTGAGCAAGGAGTTTGGCAGCTTCGATGCGTATGTCTGGCTGTTTGTCAACGGCAGACCGCTGCAGAACGCATGGAAGTTGCCTGCACTGGTGCCTGCCCGGACGGCGCAGTCCGATGCGCTGAGCAAGGATCTCAAGGCGCGCGGGTTCGGGTTCGTGGGCAGCACGATCATGTACGCCTTCATGCAGGCGGTAGGCATGGTCAACGACCACACGCTCGACTGCTATCGCTGGCAGCAGCTTGCGGACCGCGACAGCGTCAGCAAGGGTTCCGGCCAGCCATTACGACAACGCTCTCACAAGGAAGAGGACGCATGAAGCCCGAACGGAATTTCACGATGTCGCGCACCGCGCGTCATGCCAGCATTGCCCATGCGCTGGATGCAGTCTCGAAGATCCGCGAGGGCATTGCCTCGGCTGTCGTGTTCGAGCACGGCTCGCTGCAAGTCAAAATGTATCGGCCGGACGCGGTGGACAGGCAAAAGCCGCATTCGCGCGACGAGCTCTACGTGATCGCACGCGGGTCGGGCCGATTTTCCAATGGCGGGGAGTTCCACCCGTTTCAGGCAGGCGACGTGCTGTTCGTACCGGCCGGCGTTGAGCATCGCTTTGAAGCGTTCTCGGATGATTTCTGCGTCTGGGTCATGTTCTACGGCCCGGAGGGCGGCGAAATCCCGGCATGATGCCCGTGCATTGAGTGAACCCCGTAAGGTGCCTCCGGCGAGAGAGGATCAAAGCGTGGCCCAGGACAGTTCCAAACCCGAATTTTGGGAAAGCCGCTACCGCGACCACATCATTCCGTGGGATGCAGGCAAGGTTCCCGCCGCGTTGCAGGCCTTTGCGCACACGCTGGCGCCGCGAACCCGCATACTCGTTCCGGGCTGCGGTTCGGCGTATGAAGCCGCGTTTCTTCACAAGCGGGGCTTCGACGTGGTGGCGATCGACTTCAGTGCGGCCGCCGTGGAAGTCGCACAAAAGAATCTTGACCCTTTCGGCCACATCGTGCGCCTGGCCGATTTCTTTGCGTTCGATGCGGGGCAGCCCTTCGACGTGATCTACGAGCGCGCATTCCTGTGTGCCTTGCCCAGAACGCTGTGGGCGCGCTATGCAGTGCGGTGCGCAGAACTGTTGAGCCCCAACGGCGTAATTGCCGGATTTTTCTTTTTCGCCGACACCCCCAGAGGCCCGCCGTTCGGCACCAGCGAGGCCGAACTCAATGCGCGGCTTGGGGAGCGGTTCGAGCGCATCGACGACCGCGGGGTGGCGGATTCGATCGCCATATTCCAGGGCAAGGAACGATGGCAAGTCTGGCAGCGCCTGCGCACATGATCGGGTGCGGGCCATGCTCCCCTCAAGTCCATTCCAGGCGCCACTGCCTCGGCAATTCTCGACTGGCAGGGTCCTGCCGGTAAAACAGCGCAAGCTGCGCGTAGACCTGCGGATAGACCACGCGAACGATGTCGGGGATCTCGAAGAATGCCTCGCTGACGACGGCGAAGAACTCGCCGGGCGACATGGTTGCATAAGGATCGATTTCGGTACGCTCTCCGGCTTCCACCCGCCGGCTCAGATCATCAAAGGCGGCAGTGAAAATCTGCGACCAGGCCTTGCGGTCCATGTTGGCGTGCAGCGGCGGAAACCCGTTCGCGTCTCCGTTTAGCATGTCGAGCTTGTGCGCAAACTCGTGAATCACGACGTTCATGCCGTCCAGATCCCCGGCGTGCTCGACGTCCGCCCACGACAGGATGACAGGGCCGCGGGACCATGCCTGACCTGCATAGGACATTTCGTCCGTCTCGATCAGACCGTGCTCGTTGCGGTGTTCATGGCGGGGCATGAACTCATCCGGATAAACGATGATCTCGACCCACCCGTCGTAGTATTCGATGCCCAGTTCCAGCACGAGGATGCAGGCCTGCACGGCAATTCCGAGTTTCATCTCCAGACTCAGCGCCAGATCGGCGGCGGCTGAAATCTGCTTGCCGTAGAGGAACAGCGTGGCCAGTTCCTTCAGGCGCGCGCGCTCCTCATCGTTCAGCCGCGCAACGAACCCGAGTCGCCGCGTCACGCGCTGCCAGGTTGCATCGTCGATGCGGTGCTTGCCCAGGATGCGGCGCCGGCGCCATTGCCTGAGACCAAACATGCTACCGCGCTGCGTTCAGGATTGCGGCTCCTGGTGCACGTCGTCCTCCTGCGGGAGGTCGAGCAGAGCCTGATCCAGGTTGCGCAGCGCGCCCGGCTGATCGAGTTCGACGCGTTCGATCTGCGAAAAACGCCTGGTGATCTTGTCGCTCGAAACGCGCACCTCCTCCGCATCCTGATGCGCCATGCGGATATGGTCGGCGAGTTTCTTCATGCGTACGTCGAAGCGCTGGAAATCCTTGCCCAGTTTGCCCAGTTCATCCTTGATGATATGCACCTGCTCGCGCGTGGCCACGTCCTTCATGACGGCTCGTGCGGTATTCAGCACCGCCATCAACGTGGTCGGCGACACGATCCACACGCGCCGCTGCATCGCATAGTCCACCACCTCGGCATGATAGGCATGGATCTCGGCGAACACCGCTTCGGCCGGCACGAACATCACCGCACCGTCGGAGGTCTCCTCGGCGATGATGTATTTGCCGGCGATATCGTCGACATGCTTCTTCACGTCGGCGCGAAACTGGCGCTTGGCCAGTGTGCGCTCATGCTCGGGCAGGCCAGGCTCGAACATGCGGTGATAGTTCTCCAGGGGGAACTTGGCGTCTACCGCCACCAGGCCCGTTGGAGGCGGCAGCTTGAGCACGCAGTCCACGCGCACGTTGCGCCCGGGAAAGGTGAACTGGAACTCGTAAGCCATTTCCGGAAGAATGTTACGCACCAGATTCTCAAGCTGCACCTCGCCGAAGGCACCGCGCGAGCGTTTGTCGCCCAGAAGCTCCTGCAAGCTCACGACGTTGCTGGTCAGGCCGTCTATCTTCTTCTGCGCCTCGTCGATCGTGGCAAGACGCGCCATCACGCTGACAAAGGTTTCGTTGGTTTTCCGGAACCCCTCCTCCAGGCGCTCCCCTACTTTCCCGCTGATCTGCTCGAGGCGCGCATCAGTGGTCTTCGAGAGCATCTCCATCGAAGTCGACAACTGTGCCGTAGCATTGCGCATCGTTGTCTGGATAAGTTCCTGCTCGGCGCGATTCTGCTCCGCCATGGTTTGCAGCAGCCGCGTCAGCACCTCCGTACGCAACTGATCGTGCTTGGCTTGAAGGTCAGCACTCATCTGCGAGAGTTTCAGCGTGGTGGTCTCGCGCGTCGTGGAAAGCTCCTCGACCTGGCGCACCTGCAGAGCGCCGACCGTGCTGCGCGTCTGGGTGAGTTCCTGCGTGATGGTCGTGCGCAGCCGTTCGAACATTTCGCCCTGGGAGGCGCCGAGCCTGTCACCCAGGGTGTTCAGCGCGGCGTTCAGATCCTTGACCATCGCAAGGTGCTTGTCCTCCAGTACGCGCGCAAGCGCATCCGGGTGGTTTGACTGCCTGCGCAAAGTGGCTGCCGTGAGCACCAGCACGACCAGGACGGCGACGAGCGTCGTCGCAAGGATGATCAGGGAAAGCGAGAATTCGAACATCGTCCGAGTATAGCCCAAGCATGCAGCGTTATTTCAGGGCGCGGCGCATCGAAGCGCACCTCTCGACCGCCATGAAAAAGAGCCTTCCGCGGAAGGCTCTGCAGGGATCGCGCGGCCGGCTTTCGGTCAGGCGGCGGCCGTCGCAGTATCACGCGAAGCGCGCTTGCGTTCATGCTCCTTGAGATGGCGCTTGCGAATGCGGATCGACTTGGGCGTGATCTCAACCAGTTCATCATCGGCGATGAATTCCACGGCCTTTTCGAGCGTGAGCTCGATCGGCGGAACCAGCCGCACGGCTTCATCGGTGCCCGAGGCACGCACGTTGGTAAGTTGCTTGCCCTTGATCGGATTGACCACGAGATCGTTGTCACGCGAATGGATGCCGATCACCATGCCCTCGTACAACGCGTCCCCGGGGGAGACGAACATGCGGCCGCGATCCTGCAGCTTCCACAGCGCATAGGCCACGGCTTCGCCGTCATCCTGCGAAATCAGAACCCCGTTGCGGCGCTCTTCCATCTCGCCTTTGACCGGACCGTAATCGTCGAAAATATGACTCGCCAGCCCGGTGCCGCGCGTAAGGTTCAGGAATTCGCCCTGAAATCCGATCAGCCCGCGCGCCGGAATGCGGTATTCGAGCCGAGTGCGGCCCTTGCCATCCGCCTGCATGTCCTGCAAGTCGCCGCGGCGGCGGCCCAGTTCTTCCATTACCGCCCCCTGATGGCCGTCTTCGACATCGACAGTCAGCAATTCATACGGCTCCTGCTTCACGCCATCGAGGGTGCGCATGACCACGCGCGGACGGCCAACGGCCATCTCGTAGCCTTCGCGACGCATGTTCTCCAGCAGGATGGTCAAATGCAACTCGCCGCGTCCGGACACCACGAACGTGTCGGAATCCGCGGTGAATTCGACCTTCAGCGCAACGTTCGATTGCAGTTCGCGCTCCAGGCGTTCGCGGATCTGGCGGCTGGTCACATACTTGCCATCGCGTCCTGCCAGCGGCGAGGTATTGACCAGAAAATTCATGGTCAGCGTGGGTTCATCGACTTTGAGTAACGGCAATCCCTCTGTTCTGGCCGGATCGCAAATCGTAATGCCGATGCCGATTTCTTCTATGCCATTGATCAAGACGATGTCGCCGGCCTCGGCTTCTTCCACGACCGTGCGCTCGAGGCCTTTGAACACAAGTACCTGATTGACTTTTGCCAACTTCGGTTCGCTGTCCGGACCCTGCATGACGGCGACCTGCTGACCCGAGCGAATCCGCCCGCGCGCCACGCGGCCGATACCGATGCGGCCGACGAAACTGGAGTAATCGAGCGAGCAGATCTGCAATTGCAGGGGCGCATCGGGGTCCGCGTCGCGCACAGGCACGTGTTTCAGGATCGCGTCGAACAAGGGCCGCAGGTCCGTGCTGGGTTTCGCCAGGTCCAGTGTGGCAAACCCATTGAGCGCTGAAGCGTAAACCACCGGGAAATCGAGCTGCTCTTCCGTCGCGCCGAGCTTGTCGAACAGATCGAAAGTCTGGTTGACGACCCAGTCCGCTCGCGCGCCCGGACGATCCACCTTGTTCACGACGACGATGGGTTTGAGGCCCAAGGCAAGCGCCTTGCGTGTCACGAATCGCGTCTGCGGCATCGGCCCTTCCACCGCATCGACCAGCAGCAAGACGCTGTCCACCATGGACAACACACGTTCGACTTCGCCGCCGAAATCGGCATGTCCCGGCGTGTCCACGATGTTGATGTGCGTGCCCTCGTACTGGACCGCGCAGTTCTTCGCGAGAATCGTGATGCCGCGCTCTTTTTCAAGGTCATTGGAGTCCATGACCCGCTCGGCGATATGTTGGTGCGCGGCAAAGGTCCCGGCCTGGCGCAGAAGTTTATCGACCAGCGTGGTTTTGCCGTGGTCGACGTGGGCGATAATGGCGATATTGCGAACGTTGCGGGTCATGGAATGCAGTGCGGCGAAAAAGGTCGCGCAGTGTACCACACTAAAGCGTGCAATTCGTTGAATTTTCGTATAATGCGTTCCTGGGGCCGCGACGCACAAAAAAGCGCCTCCCGGCCGGCTTTGGTGCGCCAAAACAATAAAAAGCATCTCGATCGATCATGACCCCGCCGCTCACGCCAGCTTCGACGAACGATTTGCAGCGCATCCTCGAACTGCTGGAAACCAGCGACAGCCAGACTGTCGGCCACTTTGCGGGACTGACGCTGCGCAGCCACTTCCAACCCATATTCAGCATTTCCCACAACCGCATGATCGGGTGCGAAGGGCTGATGCGCCCCACGGATGGCGACGGGAATGCGGTCGCACCGCTGGTCGCGCTGGGCCGGGAGGCCTCGCATGTAATGACCATGGATCGGCTCGCCAGTGCGGTGCACGCCCATAATTTTTGCGTGCTCGGCACCGATGGCTGGTTATTTCTCAACATGACCACGGCAGTATTTCTCGCGAGTGTGCGCGATGGCAACTTCCTGACGCAGATGCTCGGCACGACCGGCATGGCGCCGCAGCGTGTCGTGATCGAAATTCTCGAGCAAAGCGTCAAGGATGAACTGCAGCTCGGCGAAGCCGTGGAATTCTTTCGCAGCCAGGGCTATCTCATCGCACTCGACGATTTCGGCGCCGGCCATTCCAACTTCGATCGCGTGTGGAACCTCAAGCCCGACATCGTCAAAATCGACCGTTCGATGGTTACGCAAGCCGCGAGCAATCTGCGCATTCGCCGCATGATGCCCGTGATGGTCTCCTTGCTGCATGAAGTCGGTTCGCTGGTCGTCATGGAAGGCATCGAGACGGAAGGCGAGGCGCTGATGGCGATGGATGCCGACGTGGATTTCGTGCAGGGATTTTACTTTGCAAGGCCTGCCGAATCATTGCCGGCAGAGGATCAATGCCGCGCGTTGTTCGATCAGTTGTGGGCGGATTATCGCGAAGTCAGCCTGCCCGCGGTGGCCTTCCATCGTACCGAGGTTACACCCTATCTGAAGGCCATCGGTCATGCCGCAAGCCTGCTCGAATCCGGCTTGTCCTTGAGCCACGCGGTCCAGGAGTTTCTCGATCTGCCGGGCGCCGAACGCTGTTATCTGCTCGACGGGGCAGGCCACCAGATCGGCGATAACATGATCAATGCGCGGCAAAAGTCGGCCGCCGACCCGCGCTACGGACCGCTTGCCAGGGCGCACGGCGCCAACTGGTCGCGACGTTTTTATTTTCGCCGCGCGCTCGAGCAACCCGGCCGGGTCCAGGTGACACGCCCGTATCTGTCCATCGCGGGCGCGAACCAATGCATCACCGTGTCCATTGGTGGCAACATCAATGGAGAAATGCGCGTGCTGTGCGGCGACGTAAGCTGGCGCGACCGCGGGCCCGTGAAGCGATGATCAGTGAACAGTGAACGGCTGAGAATTGTTTAGTGATAACCGGTCACTGTTCACGGTGTTCAGGACTACGAAGCAGCCCGGAACACCTGCATCGGCGGCGTGCGCAGTACTGACGCGGTGCCGATCAACCCGGCGAGCGTCACGCCGGCCGCACCGATCAGCAAGCCGGCTATCCAAACCCATGGATTGAGGACGAACGGCAGATTCAGGACCCGTTCGGCCAGCACATAGCCGATCAGCGTGGCACCGACTGCGGCAAGCAGCCCTGCCAACGCCCCGATCACTGCGAACTCGGCCGCCTGAATCGCCCGCAGTTGCGCGCTCGAGGCACCGAGCGTGCGCATGACCGCCGCGTCGTATTCGCGCTCGCCGTGAGTACTGCCCAGTGCGGCGAACAGCACCAGCAAGCCGGCAGCAATACTGAACAGGAATACGAATTCGATTGCCTTGACCACCTGGTCCATCATGCGTTGGACCTGCGCGAGAACGGCTGCCACGTCGATGACCAGAAGATTTGGAAAGCGGCGCACGACCTCGTCCATGACATCTGAGCGTGACGCGGGCAGGTACAGGCTGGTGACATAGCTCGCGGGAAATTTCTCCAGCACGCCCGGCGGTGCAACGATGAAGAAATTTACGCGAAACGAATCCCAGGCGACCTTGCGCAGCGAAACGATGCGCGCGGTGAGGCGTGAGCCGGCGATATCGTAGGTCAGCGTATCCCCCGTTCGCACGCCGATCGATTGGGCAATGCCTTCCTCGACTGACAGCACAGGCTTACCGGCATCGCCGCGGTCGAACCACCGCCCCTCGACAATGACATTGTCGGGCTGCATCGACTGTGTCCACGACAAGTTGAATTCGCGGTCCACCAGCCGCCGCGCGCGGGCGTCGGAAAATTCGCGCGACGAGACTGGCTTGCCATTGATTTCAACCAAACGGCCGCGCACCATCGGAAACAGCCTCACCGGTGGCAGGCCGTTGGTCGCAAAGAATTGCTCTACATCGGGAACCTGGTCGGGCTGGATGTTGATCAGAAACCGGTTGGGCGCTTCTGCGGGCAGGCTGTTGCGCCAGATGTCCAGCAGATCCGCGCGCACCAGCGTTAGCAAGATCAGCGCCATCAGGCCAAGGCCCAGGGCGGTGACCTGCACCACGCTGCCGGCACGGTGGCGCCGCATATTGGCCAGGCCGAAGCGCCAGTTGAGCCCGGCGCCGTGACCTACCCAGGACAACGCGGCCAGCACCAACAGCGTCAGTGCCGCGCAAGCCGCAGCCGTCGCCAGCACGCCGCCGAGCACATACAAACCCAATTTCAGTTCCTGAGCCTGCCACAGGACCAGCGCAGCAATGGCAGCCGCGCCCATTGCATAGACAGATACACTCATCGTATCCGGCGTGCCGAGATCGCGCCGCAAAACGCGCAGCGTCGGCACTTTTTTCAATGCGATCAGCGGCGGCAAGCCAAAGCCGAGCAGCATGACGAATCCGGCGGCCATGCCTTGCAGCAGCGGACGCAGTCCCGGCGCAGGCAGGGTCACCGACAGCATAGGCGCCAGCAGCGACGCCAGCACGAACTGGCAGGCATAGCCCAACGCGCAGCCGGCAATGCCGCCGAGCAGGCCGATCATCAGAAACTGCAATCCATGCAGGCGCAAAATCAGCCATTGCGGGGCACCCAGGCAACGCATGATCGCGCAGGCATCGAGATGGCGCTGCAGATAGCGCCGTGCGGCGAGCGCCACGGCAACCCCGGCGAGGATGACCGTCATGAGTGCGGACAAGCCGAGAAAACGCTCTGCGCGTTCCAGGGCGGATTTGAGTTCGGGGCGCGCATCGCGAATATCTTCCACGCGTTGGCCTCTTCCGGCAGCCTGGGCCGCAAAGTCCCGGAACGCCCTGATCTGGTTGTCCTCCCCGGCGACGAACAATCGGTAAGACACGCGGCTGCCAGACTGAATCAATCCGGTGCCGGGCAGATCCGCAGCGTTCATCATGAGCCGCGGGCCGAGGTTGATGAAGCCGGCGCTCGACTCGGGCTCCTCGCTGACCAGCGCGGCGACGGTGAAGGTGCGCTCGCCCAGTCCGATGCGGCTGCCGATCCCCAGGTCGAGACGGCGCAGCAACCGGTCGTCGACCCATACCTCTCCGGCAGCAGGGATGCGGCGCGGTTCAAAATCCGGACCGCTTGCCGAAAGCCGGATACGCAGTTTGCCGCGCAACGGATAGCCGGCCTCGAGACCCTTGACTTCCGTGAGCAAGGTTCGCGTGCCGAACTGAACCATGCTCGGAAACCGCACGGCCGTCGTCGTTGTCAGCGCAAGGTTGCGCGCCGCCTGCTGAAAGCGGACTTCGATCGGTTTGTCGGAAACGATCACAAGGTCCGCCCCGAGCAATTGATTGGCTTCACTCGTCAGCGAACGGCCCACCCGATCGGCGAAGAATGCCACGGTGGTGACGCTGGCAACGGCCACGATCAGGGACAGCGCCAGCAAGCGCTGCTCGCCTGCGCGCCAGTCGCGCGCGAGCATGCGCGCGGCGAGCTTCAGCACCGCTAAGGGGCCCGGATCAACGCCGCTCATCGCTGGTCAACCGGCCTGCCGCCAAACCGAGCCGCCGCGGGCAACGCTGCGCCAGAAGCTCGTCGTGCGTGACCAGCAGCAACGTCGTGCGCGCCACGCGATTCAACTCGAACATCAGGGAAATCACCTCTTCGCCTGTTGCGGAATCGAGATTCCCGGTGGGCTCGTCGGCCAGCAGCAGTTGCGGATCGGACGCAAACGCGCGCGCAACGGCCACGCGTTGTTGTTCGCCGCCGGAGAGCTGCCGCGGATAATGCGTCAGGCGCGGCGCCAAACCCACCCGGCCCAGCCAGTCGGCAGCGCGCTCGCGCGCGTCGGATTTTCCGGCGAGTTCCAGCGGCAGCATGACATTCTCCAACGCCGTGAGCGCGGGCAGCAGCTGGAAAGACTGGAAGACGAAGCCCACGCGGTCGCGGCGCAGGCGCGCGCGGCCATCCTCGTCCTGCGCGAACAGATCGGCGCCGTTCAGGTGCACGGATCCCGAAGTCGGCACATCCAGACCCGCCAGCAGCGCAAGCAGTGTCGTCTTGCCCGACCCGGAGGGACCGAGGATCGCGACCGCCTCGCCGTGCGCGATAGTAAAGGAAACATCCTCGAGGATGGTCAGCCCCGTGGTTCCGGCAAATACTTGCTTGGTCAATCCGCTCGCCCTCACAATGGGCGCCATGCGATCTTCAGCCATGCGTTGGTTTCTTCTGGTTGTGGTGATGTTGGTTGTCGCGCCGGCCTCCGCGGCGCGCGCCGCTTCCACCATACTGGTGCTGGGCGATAGTATTTCCGCCGGCTATGGCCTGGCGCAGGGCGAAGGCTGGGTAGCCCTGCTGGAGCAGCGCCTGCTGCGCGACAAGCTCGACTACCGCGTGGTCAACGCCAGCATCAGCGGCGATACCACGCTGGGCGGACTCAACCGTATCGAAGAAGCACTGAAGGAGCACCGGCCGGCCGTGGTCGTCGTCGCGCTTGGCGGCAACGACGGTCTGCGCGGCAGCCCGCTGGACGCGACGCGCAGTAACCTGATAGGCATCGTCAAAGCCTGCCGCAAAGCCGGCGCCAAAGTCGTTATCGCCGGCATTCGAGTCCCCCGAACTACGGCGCCGTGTACGCGCGCCGCTTTCAAGGACTGTTCGCCGAGGTTGCTAGACAGCAAAATGTTGCCCTGGTTCCTTTCATGCTCAGCGGGTTTGCCGAGAACCGCAAGATGTTTCAGGACGACGGCATTCATCCCACTGCCGCCGCACAGCCGCGCATCCTTTATAACATTTATCGGCGATTGCGACCGTTGTTGCTCCCGCGCCCTGGCCGATGAAAGCCGCGAGGATAGGCAAATCCGTCTTAACTGTCCGAATGCAGTGCAGGGAGATTCGCTTGCGGCGGGAGGCCATGCCGGTAACGCAGGACGAGGCCGGACCCGTCGGGACCGGTTGCCAGTGCGGGGCGCTTGCCTGACTGCGCGCAAGGTCAACGCAGTTGTTCGGCCATATCGTGCGCGTTGAACCCATCAAACTGGTCGACGGCCGCGCGCAGAAACGCGTCTCCCCTTACAATCGACGATGCCATCGATGCGCGGGATTCGAGAACGGGGGCGGAATTGCCAGCGGCAGGATCTATAATGTCGGCAATCCTAACAACAACGATTCGGTGCACGAACTGGCAACGATGATGATCGATCTTGCGCTCACTTCTCCCGAGTACCGCGAGACGGCCTCGCAGGAGAAATGATCGATACGACCGCAGAGGCCTGCTACGGCAGGGGTTACCAAGGACGTGCAAAACCGTGTGCCGCACATCGACAACACTCCCAAGGATCTCGAGTGGGCGCCGAAAGACCCCATGGATGTCGCATTAGCGAACATTGTTCAATGCTGACCTCGGCCCAGTGGGCCGAGGCGCGTAGCCTGGAAGATTAACCTCCATGACGACACTGCAACAGCTGGAGAAGCGTGCGCTGCCATACCCTTCGTCCCCTGCCCAATGAAACTGGCCCTGAAAATAGACGTCGATACCTATCGCGGCACCTGCCAGGGCGTGCCGCACCTCGTGGAAATGCTCAAGGAGCGCAATGCCGGTGCGACTTTCCTGTTTTCGCTCGGACCGGATCACACCGGGCGTGCGATCACTCGTATTTTCCGGTCCGGGTTTCTGGGCAAAGTGCGCCGCATATCCGTTCTGAGCCATTACGGCTTCAAGACCTTGCTTTACGGAACGCTGCTGCCGGCGCCGGACATCGGTCGCGAATGTGCGCGCATCCTGCGCGACACGCGCGATTCGGGATTTGAAGTGGGCATCCATTCCTGGGATCACGTGCTGTGGCAGGACAAAGTCGCGCACGCCGACGCGCAATGGACCCGAGGGCAGATGAACCTGGCTTGCGAACGATTCGAGGAAATTTTCGGCGAGCCTGCACGCGTTCACGGCGCTGCCGGATGGCAGATGAATCGCCACGCCTACCGCCTTACGCAGCGGCTGGGCTTTGGTTTTTGTTCCGATACGCGAGGCAGCGGGCCGTTTGTGCCGGTTTACCAGGGCGAGATCGTCGCTTGCCCGCAACTGCCCACCACCTTGCCGACGCTGGACGAGATGATCGGCGTTGATGGCGTACATGCCGGCAATGTGGTCGAGCGCCTGCTGGGATTGACACGTGATGCGCCGGCGACGGGTCACGTTTACACCCTGCACGCTGAACTGGAGGGCATGAAACTCGCGCCCATATTCGAAAGCCTGCTCGATGGATGGCAGGAGCAAGGCCATGAACTGGTGTCGCTTGGCGACTATCTGGAGTCGCTCGCGACACATGTCCTGCCGCGGCACGAAATCTCTGTCGGTCCGGTATCCGGTCGCACGGGCACGCTCGCTCTCCAGGGTCGGGAATTTCTCGCCGGCGCGTGATCGCTCCCGAACCGGAGTCCAAGCCACCGTGTGCTGCCGGGTTGCGCCAATCGGCCGAAACGCCTCTTGCGCCGCGTGAGCGCGCCCGAATGGGCCGCCGCTTTTGTTTTGCACAGGCCGTTTGCAAACCCTATTGCAATCATCCGGGGTTTCAGTAAACATAGCCTCAGGCAATGGAAAACTCGCTGGTTGGTCTCAAGGTTCCGGATTTCGAGATCGCATCGACCGGGACCAGGACGTTCAAGCTCTCAGACTCCCTGGGACGCGCGCTCGTCCTCTACTTCTACCCCAAAGACAATACCCCCGGCTGCACCACGGAAGGCGCAGCAGTTTCGCGATCTGCACGCGCATTTTGCGGCTCGGGGTGCGCCATTCTTCGGCATTTCTCGCGACAGCTTGCAGGTCGCACGAGAGCATTCCGGTCGAAGATGGGCTTTCCGTTCGATCTGCTTTCCGACGCCGATGAAGCGATCTGCACGCTGTTCGGCGTCATGAAAATGAAAAACATGTACGGCAAGCAGGTGCGCGGCATCGAGCGCAGCACTTTCGTCATCGACGCGCGCGGCATGGTAGCGCGCGAATGGCGCGGCGTCAAAGTGCCCGGTCATGTCCAGGAGGTGCTGGAATTCGTAAAAACCCTTTAATCGGCACACACAGGAGCGCGGATGATCCCGAGACGGCGTAAACCCTCTTTTCACACTCGCCTGCGTACATGATTCGCTCCGCGGAGCGGCCTATGACCTCGCGCAAAGCCTCCGCCCCCACCCTGGTCACCCGCCTCCAGCCCCGCACCAAGCTCTTCGTGCTGGACACCAACGTGCTGATGCACGATCCCACCAGCCTGTTCCGCTTCGAGGAGCACGACATCTACATGCCCGATGGCGACGCTCGAAGAACTCGACAACAACAAGAAGGGCATGTCGGAAGTCTCGCGCAACGCGCGCCAGGCGAGCCGCTTTCTCGACGAGATCGTGTCCGGGGCGATCGACGATATCGCCGACGGGGATCGCGCTGGAGAACGCCGGCGCCAAGGAAGCAACCGGACGCCTGTTCCTGCAGACCGAATCGATCACGGGGCGAACTGCCTGCCCGCCTGGCGACGGGCAAGGCGGACAACCAGATCATCGGCGTGGTCAAGCACCTCCAGGAAAGCCAGGACAAGCGGCAGGTGATCCTGGTCAGCAAAGACATCAACATGCGCATCAAGGCGCGTGCGCTGGGCTTTGCCGCGGAGGATTATTTCAACGACAAGGTGCTCGAGGACACCGACCTGCTTTATACCGGCGTGCGCGAGTTGCCGGCCGATTTCTGGGACGAACACGGCAAGGAAATGGAATCCTGGCAACAGCGAGGGCCGCACGTTCTATCGCGTGCGCGGCCCGCTTTGCGACAGTTTCATGGTCAACGAATTCGTCTTCCTGGAAGGCGAAAAACCGTTCTACGCCCAGGTCAAGGAACAGAGCGGCAAGACCGCGATCCTGCAGACCCTCAAGGAGTACACGCACCAGAAGCAACAATGTCTGGGGCATCATTGCGCGCAACCGCGAGCAGAACTTCGCGCTGAATGCTGCTGATGAACCCGGACATGGATTTCGTGACGCTGCTCGGCCAGGCGGGCACCGGCAAGACCCTGCTGACGCTTGCGGCCGGGCTCATGCAGACGCTCGAGGACAAGGTTTATTCGGAGATCATCATGACGCGGGTCACCGTGCCGGTCGGCGAGGACATCGGCTTCCTGCCAGGCACCGAAGAGGAAAAGATGACCCCGTGGATGGGCGCGCTCGACGACAACCTCGACGTGCTCAACAAGACCGACGACGAAGCCGGCGAATGGGGCCGAGCCGCCACGCGCGACCTGATCCGCTCGCGCATCAAGGTGAAGTCGCTGAATTTCATGCGCGGTCGCACCTTCATCAACAAATTCCTGATCATCGACGAAGCGCAGAACCTCACGCCCAAGCAGATGAAGACCCTGATTACGCGCGCGGGACCAGGCACCAAGGTGGTATGCCTGGGTAACATTTCGCAGATCGATACGCCCTACCTGACCGAAGGCAGCTCCGGCCTGACTTACGTCGTGGACCGCTTCAAGGGCTGGTCGCACAGCGGACACGTGACCTTGATGCGAGGAGAGCGCTCGCGCCTGGCGGATCACGCGGCCGAAGTGCTTTAGGGGCGCGTACTTCGCGCGCCGCGCGCGCTAAACCTGCACTGGGCCCGCATGCGGGCGTTGCGCGCCCCTGCGGTTCGGGCTAAACTGGCCGACACTACATATGGTGCATATGCACTGAAACCCTACAATATCTAGTTAGAGAGCGAGTGCTTAGACCGATCCCCCCGCATGTGGCGTGGCAGGCGATGGCGGCCTTGGCTGGGGTTTTCACCCTCGTTTGCGCACTCGCGGCGCCGGTGGACCTCTGGCGTCTGAGCGTGAAATCGCGCCAGGGGGAGCCCTTTCTGGCCATCGCCACCCTGGCCTCTCTGCCGGAGGAACGCATCACCGACTCGTGCCTGTCCATGGGGCCGGAGTCCGATGCGCCGGGATCCGGCATGCACTTCCTGAGTGAAGCCACTCTGAAGCTCACCGCAGGGGGCTCCGCGGTCGAGATCACCACCACAGATCCGATCAATGTGCCGGCGCTGGCGCTGGTGCTGAGGGTGCAATGCGCCGGCGCCCCGTTCTATGCGCGGCATTTCTCCGCGCTGATTCCGCCGGCGTCGGGCAAGCCCCGCGCTACCAACGCGGCTCCCGCTATCAACAAAACTACAACGCCAAGCGGGCCTGCGCCGCAATCGGCCGCCGGCACACCGAGCGTTCAAGGTCGGGGATTCCGGCTCAGTGTGCTGCCCGGCGACAGTGTCGAGAGCATTGCGGCAGTACTATTCCCGGCCAATCGCCGCGTGCAGCAACAACTCACGCAGCAGGTCATCGCGGGCAATCCAAAGGTATTCCCGAACGGGCAACCGCGCGACGTCGCACCCGGCACGGTGTTGTGGTTTCCTGACTTGCGCGCACTGCGGCAGACAGCGCGGGCGGAAGACGTTTCTGCTGGGCCATCCAGCGCCGACCCGGCCACGGTGCGCCGCCGCGGCCCGCGGCAGGTCACGCCGCAGCAAGACACCGGCGCACAGAGCGCTGCGCCGAGGTCGCGCGAACCCGTCACGCTGCGCCGTGCACTCGAACTCGGCGATAAACCCGGCCCCCAGGAATGCAGGCAACTGATGCAGCTTTGCGGTGCCGAAACCGCTGCAGTTGCTCCGATCGCGCCGGCGCTTGACGAAAAAGCGCGCGCGATCGAATCCGGTGTTCAGCAACTGCAACTGAAGCAGGACAGCATCGACCAGCAATTGCAACGCCTCGAGCAATCTCTGCGGACCCTGCAGAGTTCGATCAATACGCCACTCCAACCCGCTCCGGCGCCGCCGCCGCGCGTGGAGATCCGCACGGTTGTGAAATCCGAACCGTTGCCCTGGACGCTGTGGCTCGGTCTTGCGGGACTGCTGCTGGTGGCCGCCATTGGCGGATTCGCCTATGGCCGCCGCGGGAGTTTTTCGCGTGGCCTCGCGGAGACCGATGAACAGCTCGACCGCATGCTGGCGACCGCCGCGAATGTCATGCGCGAACTGGACACCACCCGCCAGACACCCGCTGCCGCGGCGCCGGTAGCCCCCCCGCAGCCGCCCACGCCCGCAGCGGCTGCGCGGGCCTCCGCCGAATCCAGACCCGTATCACGGCCGCCGGTCTCCGCCCCGCCGCCGCAGCAGCCAAGCGAGCTCGCGCCTGCGTCAAAGATCGAAACGCCGGATCTCTTGCTCGACGCCCAGTCCGCGCAGCCGACCGCTTCGGTGGACCTCGAACTCGAAAGCGCACCTTCGCCCGGGACGGAGCAAGCATCGCCATCACAGAATAACGGCCTGTCGACCAACGTCCTGTACGAGATGGATCAGGCACTCGACAATACCCGCTCGATGTTTACCGACGTCGATCGATTCATCGCACTGGGGCGCACGCAGAACGCGCTGAGCCTTTTACAGTTTCAGGTGCACAAGGATCCCAAGGACCGGGATTCCTGGATCAAGCTGATGGCGATCTACCGACAGGAGAAAATGGATGTCGAACTTGCCCGCGCCGCGCGCGAGTTCAAGAGCAATTTCCCGTCGGAGCGCCCGCCCTCGGTCTGAGCGCGGGACCCAGGCTTGCGAGCCTAGAACCGGCCGGGATCGGCAAAGTTGGCGAAGCGCGTGTATTCGCCCTGAAACACCAGGGTCACCGTGCCGATCGGGCCGTTACGCTGCTTGCCGATGATGATCTCGGCCATGCCCTTGTCGGGCGAGTCCGGGTTGTAGACCTCGTCGCGGTAGATGAACAGGATCACGTCCGCGTCCTGCTCGATCGCGCCCGATTCGCGCAGGTCCGACATCATCGGCCGCTTGTCTGGCGCGTGCTCGACGCTGCGGTTGAGCTGCGAGAGCGCGATCACCGGCACCTTGAGCTCCTTGGCGAGGCTCTTCAGCGAGCGCGAGATCTCCGCGATCTCGGTCGCGCGGTTCTCTCGCGCTGCGCGCTCGGTGCCGACATGAGCTGCAGGTAGTCGACGACGATCAGGCCGAGCCTGCCGCACTGGCGATGCAGCCGGCGCGCGCGCGAGCGCAGCTCGAGCACGTTGAGCGCCGGCGGTGTCGTCGATGTAGATGCTGCGCATCGTTCAGCTTGCCCACTGCGTCGACGAGCTTGCGCCAGTCGTCTTCCGTTGAAGCGTGCCGGTGCGCAGCTCGTGCTGGTCGACGCGCCCGACCGAGCCGATCATGCGCATCGCGAGCTGCGGGCCCGACATCTCCATGCTGAAGACGCCGACCGGCATTCCTTCTCGCGAGCGCGACGTGCTCGGCCATGTTCATGACGAGCGTCGTCTTGCCCATCGACGGGCGGCCCGCGACGATGATGAGGTCGCCCGGCTGCAGTCCCGAGGTCATGCGGTCGAGATCGACGAATCCCGTGGGACACGCCGATGACGTCGCTCTTGTTCTCGCGGCTGTAGAGCATGTCGATGCGCTCGACCGACTCGGTGAGCAGCGGATCGATCTCGACGAAGCCCTGCCGCGCCTGCGCGCGCCCTCCTCGGCGATCTGCGAAGATCTTCGATTCCGCCTCGTCGATCAGCAGGCCCGCGTCCTTGCCCATCGGGCTGTACGCCGAGTCTCGGCGATCTCGGTGCCGACTTGCCGCGAGGTTGCGCATGATCGAGCGCTCGCGCACGATCTCGGCGTAGCGCCGGATGTTGGCGGCGCTCGGCGTGTTCTGCGCGAGCGCGCCGAGGTAGGCCAGCCCGCCGACGTCGTCGAGCTTGCCGCTGCGCTCGAGGCTTTCCGACGACCGTGAGCACGTCGGCCGGCTTGTTCTCCTCGATGAGCTTCGCGATGTGCCGGAAGATCGGCGATGGTCGGCGCGGTAGAAATCGGCTTCGCCGATGACGTCGGCGATCTTGTCCCAGGCGGCGTTGTCGAGCAGCAGACCGCCGAGCACCGATTGCTCCGCTTCGATCGACTGCGGCGGCACGCGTGGCAGCTTCGACCTGCGCGTCGCGGACGATCGAGGCTGACGTGCCTGGCCATGATCTTGTGCCAGTGTCTGGTGGCAGCGCGAACGGCGGCGCCAATGGACGCTGCGCTAGCCATGATTGCGGACAGCCGCCGCAACGTTCAATGTAGCAAAAAAAAAGGGCTGTCGCCAGCCCTTTTTTGCTATCGCCAAGACTTTCGCGGCCGCGACTTGACGCGCTTCGACGTGCTCGCCCAGCACCGACACCGTGATCGTCGACGACGACATCGGTGTGCAGCGCGACCTTGAGCGGATGCTCGCCGATGTTCTTCAGCGGCCCCTGCGGCATGCGCACCGCCGCCTTCGGCACTTCGAAGCCCTGCGCTTTCAGCGCTTCGGCGATGTCGACGTTGGTGACCGAGCCGAACAGCTTGCCGTCGACGCCGGCCTTCTGCGTGATCTGCACCATCGAGGCCTTCGAGCTTGCCTGCTCGCTCCTGCGCCGCGCCGAGCTGCCTCGGTCTGCGCCTTCTCGAGCTCGGCGCGGCGCTGCTCGAACTCGGCGAGGCTGTCTCGCGTGGCGCGCTTCGCCTTGCCCTGCGGGATCAGGAAGTTGCGCGCGAAACCGTCCTTGCACCTTGACGACGTCGCCGAGCTCGCCGAGGTTGGTGCACTTTTTCCAGCAGGATGATTTGCATCGCGTTGCTCCTCAGTGCACGTCGGTGTACGGCATCAGCGCGAGGAAGCGCGCGCGCTTGATCGCGACCGACAGCTGGCGCTGGTAGCGCGCCTTGGTGCCGGTGATGCGCGCCGGGATGATCTTGCCGTTCTCGTTGATGAAGTCCTTGAGGATGTCGATGTCCTTGTAATCGACCTGCTTGATGCCTTCGGCGGTGAAGCGGCAGAACTTGCGGCGGCGGAACAGCGCGCCGCCGCGCTTGTCCTTGCCCTTGCCCTTGCCCTTGCCTTTGGCCTTGGCCCGTGCCCGGAGCGTGCCTCTGCTCATCATTGCCATCGGTTCAGTTCCTTCGAAATTCGGTTCGTCACGTGCAACACCGAGCTTGCGTCGCTCATGCGGTTCTTGCGATTCAGAAAGCCCTGACACCGCTAACGTCGCGCTCCAGCGTGCGCGCGGCTGAGCTGCGTCGGCGACCTCGCCCAGCGCCACGCGCATCGACCTCGCATCTCGACCTGCCGCTTGCAGCCCGCTTCGACCTGCACCGACCTGTGCGCGATCCTGAAACTCAAGCAGCGGCAGGCCGGCCGGGGTATGACGCAGCGGCTCGCGTCCGATCAGCGTGTCCGGTCGAGCATGACCGCGTTGCGGTCCACCTGAAGCTCGGCGCGGCCTCCGCCGGGCGCGGGCTTCTCGCCGCCGGCTTCGGCGCCGGCGCTGCCGGACCTGGCGCCGTCGCGTCTGGCCGCTTCGCTGCGCGCCCCTTCGCTGGTCGACCATCGAGCGCGACTTCTCTTCCTTCATCATCGGCGAAGGCGTCGGTGACGGCGCTCGTCATGATGCACGATGAGATGGCGCAGCACGGCGTCGTTGAACTTGAAGGCGTGCTCGAGCTCGGTCCAGGGTCTCGTTGTCGCACTCGATGTTCATGAGCACGTAGTGCGCCTTGTGGACTTTCTGCGATCGGGATAGGCGAGCTGGCGGCGGCCCCAGTCTTCGAGGCGGTGGATGCGGCCGTTGCGCGCGGTCACCATCTGGCGGTAGCGCTCGACCATCGCCGGGGACCTGCTCGCTCTGGTCCGGATGGACGATGAAAACGATTTCGTAATGTCGCATCAAGTGTCTCCTTGTGGGTGAGCCCCTGCGGGTAAAAACCCTGGCGGGGCGGAAAGCCTGCCGGGATGCGGACCCAGTCAGGCAAGGAAGGCCGGCATTATACCGATTTGGCCTTGAAGATCAATCGGGTCCCGGAACGGGTCAATTGCGCGCGCTGACCCCGTACAGGCCTTCGGAATAAAGCTCAAAGGCTTCCTGGAAAGTGGCGATCGCATCCTTCATGCGTTCCGGATCGACACTTACCCGCCGCTGCGCGTGGGTGAGCGGATCGTATGTGTACTGGGCCGAGGTCTTGCGGAACCCGATCTCGATGAGGTTGCGCCCATCGAACAGAGCAATGTCGCGATTGTGGTTCAGCGGTATCAGGCGGTTCGGATGGCTGTCGCGCAACACGTCGATGCCGAAAAAAGTGGAGTCATAATTGAAATTGAGCATCCCGAGGACAGTTGGCGCCACGTCGATCTGGCTGGTCAGGGTATCGACGCGACCCGGTTTGACGTGCCCGGGGGAATAGATAACGAACGGTATCTCGTAGGTCCGGATCGGAATGTCCTCGCGGCCGTACACCCGCGCGCCATGATCGGCGACGATGACGAACAGCGTGTTATCGAACCACGGCCGCGTCCTGGCCATTTCGAAGAACTTGCCGATGGCATAGTCGGCATAGCGTATGCCGGCCTCCCGGCCGCCCCCCTTTTCCGGCACGTCCTTGACCCCTGGCGGAAAGGTGAACGGCTTGTGGTTCGACGTGGTCATGACCACCGAGAAAATCTTCTCGCCGCGCGCATGCTGTTCGTCGAACACGCCCACGGCGTTGCGAAACAGATCCTCGTCGGAGACTCCCCAGATATTGGCGAATTGCGCCTTGTCCATGTCGGTGCGGTCGATCACGCGGTAGCCGTTGGATCCAAAAAAATTATTCATGTTGTCGAACGTGCCGAATCCGCCGTAGATGAACGTCGAGGCATAACCGTTGCGGTTCATGACCGTGGACCAGTTGAACATGCCTTCGTTGCGGGGTCGCTTGACGATCGATTCGGCGGGTACCGGCGGAAACGATGCGGTAACCGCCTCCATGCCACGCACGGTCCGCGTGCCGGTCGCATAGGCGCGGGTGAACATCATCCCCTCGCCTGCCAGGCGATCGAGTTGCGGGGTGAGATTACGCTGGTCCCCATAGGCACCGACGAATTCCGCGCCGAGGGATTCTTCCAGCAACACAACCACATTCAGCATCCTGGGCAGTCCATCCGCCCTGACATGGCGTTCGATGTGATCGGTCTCGCGAAAATAAGTCGAGTGCCGTGTCTTCACCAGCCCGCGCAGACGTTCATCGGCTTCCTCGTCAGGCAAAGAAAGGTAATACGTACCGTAGTCGAGTTCGCTGTTCAGCGCGGCGTTGCAAAAGGCGTATACGCCATTCATGGCCAGCTCATTGACCACCCGGTTCTCCGAATACCGGCTCACATTCACGTTGAGCGCCATTTGCGCCAGACCGATGCCAGCGGCCACGATGGCAAGCGTGGCGAACCGCGCGCGCACCGCTCCGGCCGACCGCCGCCCTCCCTGCAGCGCGCCGCGCATGTACCACACGGCGATCGCGCTCAACGCGAGTGCGCCAAGGAGCACCCTCGCCACGGGGTACGATTGCCAGATATTGACGAACACCTCATGCGGGTAAATCAGATATTCCACGGCGATGAAGTTGAACCGTGAATTGAACTCGTCAAAGAAGAAGTATTCGACCGCCCCCAGATAGATCAACCCGAAAACGGCCAGCGCGAACAGCCCCGCGAGCATCCTGCGATGCCATGCGCTGTCGAAAATCCGCCGGGGTATCAGAACGAGGTACAGCGCAAACAGCGCAAACAAATGCAACGCTGTCACGACGTCGAACAGCACGCCCACCGCCATGAGGGCCGGGACATCGGCGACGCTTGCCTGGCCCAGGACAATGGCAACGCCAGCCAGGACGATCCGGGTCACGCTGCTGACGACCACATACAAAGCGCTCAGCAGCCACCACAGACGCAGCCGTTCATCAGCCAGTGCGGCAATCAGCGCGCCTGGCAAGCGTGGCATCGAGCGGAATTTTCTGTCAGTCATGGCTGAACGAGTCTCCTCCGGCGTGAGCGGCGTTAACGGCTGCGGCCGACTTCGGTTTACAGCCCCCGACGCGATGCGCCTAAGAGGCAAAATAAAGCCCGCATTCGCGGGCTTTATCGCACCTCAGTCGGGTCTTGATTTTGACTGCTGCGTAACGACCTTGGTTTGGGTCTTGGGCAGCAGCAGCACGATGATCAGTGCCGAGCGTTGCAACGCCCGCGAGCGTAAAGAATGCCGCTTCGCTGGCACCGCCCGTCGCCGTGCGGATGCGGCCGATCAGATCCGGTCCGAAATGTCCGCCCAGATTGCCCACCGAATTGATCCAGGCGATCCCGGCGGCGGCCGCCGTGCCCGAGAGGAAAGCCGTCGGCAGCGACCAGAACGTCGCCACCCACGACAGAATCCCGATCGTCACCAGGCTCAGCGCAATGATCGATGGAATGGGCGCGTGCCCGACAAACGCCAGAGCCAACAGCCCGACGATGCCCACCATCAATGCGCCTGCCACATGCCAGCGTCGCTCACCGGTACGGTCCGAATGCGCGCCCCAGTAGACCATGGCGACCGACGCCAGGCCCCAGGGGATCATGGTGATCAGCCCCACCTTGAGAAAATCGTTCTTGTCGATGCCCAGCTCCTGCACGATGGTCGGCATCCAGAAGTTGACCGCATAAAAGCACACCACCCCGCAAAAATACACCACGGACAGCGCCCAGACGCGGTAATCCTTGAACGCATCGAGGAAGTGATGTTTCTTGCCGAGTTCGAACTTGGAATTTTCCTCCTCCTGGATGCGCTGAACGATCAGGTCCTGCTCCTGCGCGGTCAACCACTTGGCGCTGCGCGGACCGTTGGGCATAAAAACGAACACCAATACGCCGATCACCACCGATGGCAATCCTTCGAGCAGGAACAGCCACTGCCAGCCCCTCCAGCCGTTGTAGCCGTCCATGTATTGCATGATGGCGCCGGACAAGGGCGAGCCGATCACGTTCGAAATGGCGATGGCGGTCATGAACAGGGCAACCATCTTGGCGCGGCGCGGGCCGGGGAACCAGTAGGTCAGGTACAGGATGACTCCGGGGAAGAAATCCGGCCTCGGCGACGCCGAGGAGGAAACGCAGGAAGTAGAAACTGAACTCTGCATCCGTGGTGTTGAACCAGATCGCAACCGAACCCCAGTGCATGTAAGGAATGAACAGGAACGCAGACGAAATCAGGCCCCAGGTGATCATGATGCGCGCGATCCAGATACGCGCGCCGATGCGCTCCAGCAGGACATTACTGGGCACTTCGAAAATGAAGTAACCGATGAAGAACACTCCGGCGCCGAAGCCGTAGACCGCATCGGTGAACTTCAGATCGGGCGCCATCTGCAACTTGGCGAAACCGACGTTGACGCGGTCCAGAAACGCCACGATGTAACAAATGAACAGAAACGGAATCAGACGCCAGGCAACCTTGCCGTAGGTCGCTACTTCGAATTCCCGGGAAAAAGTGGTAGCCAATTGATCTCTCCTCCGTGTTGTTCTTGCCCTGCTTTATATTTGATGTTCGATCCAGCCGGACTGGCGACCGATTGTTATCGATTTCGGCAGCACAGTCCATCTGGCGTGCGCGCAGTGTAAACAAAAACACGCGCCCAGTGGTGGCGGTAAGGAAGGCTGCCGCGACGGCCATCGATGGCGGCCGGGAAGGGTTAAATCAGGGGCATCCAACTCCGGGCGGTGGCAACAGGCGCGCTGAAAAAGGTGCCACACGCCTTTGCCCGGCGCACCCCTTTACAGCACGCCGGGACACCCGGACCAGCGTCGGCCTTCGCGCTCATAGCGGTCGAAAACCGCGCACACCGCCTGGACAAGTAATCGTCCCGTGGCTGTTACGACGATCCAGTCGGATTGGATTTCCACCAGGCCGTCGGCCTCGAGCGCCGCAAGATCTTCCAGTTCCGTAGCGAAATAGCGAGGGAAGTCCAGTAGATAGGACGTCTGGATCGAATCGATGCTCAACCGGGAGTGGCACAACAGCGCCTGTATGCATGCCCTGCGCACCAGGTCGTCCTTGCTGAGCACCAGACCGGTACGCACCGGCAGCCGGCGGTCATCGAGCGCCGCGTAGTATTCCCTTATATCCCGGGCATTATGGCTATAGGAGGGGCCGACCTGGCTGAGGGCCGCAGGACCGAATCCGACCAGGTCGCCCTCGGGATGGGGCGAATAGCCCTGGCAACTATGCTGCAGCCTCCCCTGGCGTTGCGCAAGCGCAAGCGTATCGCTGTGCTTGGCGAAATGATCCATGCCGATGTACAGATATCCGGCGCGCAGCAGCCGACCGATTGCAAGGGTCAGGATCTGCAGGTTCGTCTCCACTGAGGGTGGCCCAACGGGTGCGATGCCCTGCCGCGACTCGCCGTGCGTGCCCTGATACCGATCGTTAGTCAGCGTGACGCGGTCCGGATCGAGCAACAGCACGCCGTCGAGCGCGCTGTTGAAGTGCTCGAGCGTCTGCCCTGCCAGACCATACGTCATGGCGACGTTGATCGAACGAAATCCTCTGGCGCGCGCTTCATCGACCACCCGGCGCGTCACGGCTTCACCGTGCACCCGTTTTTGCGTCTTTTGCCCCGGAACACGCTGCGACATGCCCAGTGACATGCGATTGAATCCTAGCTCGCGCAGGGAGGCCACCACCCCGATCTCGACCTCGTGGGCATCGACTTCGATCGAGATTTCGCAGTCTGACGCGATAGCGAAATCGTTTTGAAGGGCCGTGAACAATGATCGCAGGGCGTCTTGTCCCCACTCTGTCGGCGTGCGCCCCCCCCAGTGGATCTGACTGACAGCGCGCGTCTCACCCAGCAGTCCGGCGGTCAGGCCGATTTCGCGCGCAAGGTATCCGGTGAATTTCCCGAAATCGAAACGGCTGCGCGGCGTGCGCGTCTTGCCGGCGCCTCGACATCGCATCTCGGTGCAGAATGGGCTGCGGATATGCAACGCCAGAGGGCGGGTGATTCCGCCAATGGTCGGGGAAGATAGCCAGTACCGGTAAGTCTCTTCGCCGAAGGCTTCGACAAAACGATCCGAGGTGGGATAGGAGGTGTATCGTGGTCCGCCGGTATCGTATTTGCCGATCAGAAGCGGATCGATGACAAGCTCGGAGGACGGATAATTCATCGGTCTGTTGTATGCTGGATGTCCTACACCGGTACTCGTCTGAACTATAAAACTATGCCCGATCCGGGTCCCGCGACCTTGACCTGCATCAACGCAACGCCTTTACCCTGGCGCGGTTGCCCGCGGCATGACGCATGAGCTTGCGGCCTGCGCCGTTTCGGAACTGGTTCAAGCCCTGGATCCTGATGGCTGCACTGGCCGTTGCCGCCAGTGTCGCGCTCAATCTGGTCGCAGCGAATCTCGGGCATAGTCCGCCGTGGCTGCTGGGTCTCAATCTGACGCTTGCCTTGCTGGTGCTCGCAGCCAGCATTCTGGCGGTGGTCCGGCTGGCTGGGCGCTCGGCGATCGAGGCGAGGCGCATGCGTCTCGCGCTGAATGCATCCCAGGCACGTCTGGCGGCCTCCGTCGACTCCGCCATGGATGCCATCATCAGCGTCGACGAAAAGCAGCACATCGTCCTGTTCAATCGCGCCGCCGAGCAGATGTTTCGGGTACGCCGCGAAGACGTCCTCGGCGCTTCACTCGACCGTTTCCTGCCGAACCGCTTCCGCACAGCCCACCGCACCCATATCAAGCAGTTCGGGCACACCGGCGTGACCAGCCGGCGCATGGGCGATGTCACGACGCTCTGGGCTGTGCGCGGCGACGACGGCGAGGAGTTCCCGATCCAGGCGTCCATCTCACAGGCCACCGAGGGAGATCATCATTACTATACGGTCATCCTGCGGGATATCACGATGCGCAAGCAATACGAGGATGAACTGAAATCCCGCCAGATCGAGTTGCGCAAGCTCTCCGCGCAAGTACTCGAGGCGCGCGAGGAGGAAAAGACCCGTATCGCACGCGAGTTGCATGACGAGCTCGGGCAAATGCTGACCGCGATGAAAATGGATCTGGGCTGGATACGCGAGCGCATTGGCGCCGGCGATGGCGAGCTGGCCGGCAAGGCGGCAAAAATGTCACAGACGCTGGACCAGACGGTAACATCGGTGCGACGCATTGCCGCGGACCTGCGACCGCTGATGCTCGATGACCTCGGCTTGCCGGATGCCGCCGCGTGGCTGGTGGAGGATTTCGGTAAACGCTCCGGCATCATTTGCGAATTCAAGATCCTGAATGATGCCGACGTCGCTGACTTCGACCGTAACGTGGCCAACACCGTCTATCGCGCCTTGCAGGAATCGCTGACCAATGTCGCCCGGCATGCCAGTGCCAAGAACGCCTGGATCCTGCTTCGCATCGATGACAGCGGAATTCGGCTCGAACTGGAGGATAACGGCGTGGGCATCTCGGACCGCGACCTGCTCAAGACCCATTCCCTGGGACTCAAAGGCATGCGCGAGCGCGTGTTTCACATCGGCGGAGTGCTCGAAGTGAGGAATGCGCCGCGCGGCGGCACCCGTGTCAGTGTTTTCGTGCCGCTGGTCCCCGCTCCAATGGAGGCCGTGCCGTGATACGACTGCTGGTTGCCGACGATCACCAGTTGATCCGCGATGGACTCAGGCAGATCCTGGCCGCCGCGCCGGGCATCGAAGTCAGCGCGGAGGCGGCAAACGGCGATGAAGCGCTGGCCCTGCTGCGCAGCAACGATTTCGATCTGGCGCTGATCGACATGTCGATGCCCGGACTGGCAGGCATCGCGCTCATCAAGCGCCTGAAACTCGAACGTCCCGGCCTGCGCATCCTGGTGCTGTCCATGCATGCGGAGACCCAGTACGCGGCACGTGCGCTCAAGGCCGGCGCATCGGGCTATCTCACCAAAGACAGCGCCTCCGAGCAACTCGTCATCGCGATTCGCAAGATTGCCGCCGGTGGCATCTACATCACCGATGCGGCAGCGGCGAGCTTGATCCAGGGCCCGTCCGTACAGGATCGCCCGGCGCACGAACAATTATCCGATCGCGAATTCGAGATTTTCCGGCTGCTCGCAGCCGGGCAAGGGCCCACTGTCATTGCCGAACAACTACACTTGTCAGTCAAAACCGTCAGCACGCACAAGACCCGCATTCTGGAGAAACTCAATCTCGGCAATGCCGGCGAACTAGTCCGCTATGCGCTCGAGAACGGCCTGCTTGATGACGTGCCGGGCCCGCAGTAGGAATTGTCCTAGCACCCTGTTCCCGCATTCCTAGTCCGAGTCCCCGGCTTTCCTAGGCGCATATTCAGGTTGCGCCGATAGCCGCAGGCGATCGCACGCCGGATACTTGAGGCATGACAACAGCCTTGCGATCCGACCGCCGAACCGCTGCCCCACCGCTGCACGTGTTCATCGTCGAGGATTCGCAGGCGGTGCGCGAACGTCTGGAGGAGATGCTCATGAGCATCGCGGGCGCACGGTGCGCCGGCTCGGCCGCGGCCGCAGACGCCGCGATTCGCGGCATTCTCGAGTCGCATGCCGACGCAGTCGTCCTCGACATCGGACTCGCGCAGGGCACTGGATTCGACGTGCTGCGGGCCCTCCGGCAATGCGCCCCGGGCATTCCTGTCTACGTGCTCAGCAACAATTCAACGGACCCGTACCGGCGTATGGCGCAGCGGCTCGGCGCCCATGCGTTCTTTGACAAGACTCACGAGATCGATGCCATGCGTGAGTTGCTCAGGCAACGCGCCGCAGATCATGCGGGCCTGCCGCACTGAATAACAAGGAGAAGACCATGCAAACCGCCGTCGTCACGAAACTCGATCCACGCGTCATTCCCTTCATGCCATCGACCAGGGCAGGCCTCGCCACGCATCGCGTGACTTGCTCGACGTGCAACATGCGCGAGCTGTGCCTGCCCAGCGGCCTGTGCCCGGCCGACCTCGAGCGTGCGGAGAAGATCGTCTCTGCGACGCGGCGCATCAATCGCGGCGAAGTGCTGTTCAACAGCGGCGACCCTTTCAACTCGGTGTTCGCGATTCATACGGGTTTCTTCAAGTCCAGCGTCATCGACAACGAGGGGCGCGAGCAGGTCACCGGCTTTTACATGGCAGGAGAGCTGCTCGGCATGGAAGGAATCGGCGCCGGGCAGTACAACGCCACGGCCACGGCGCTGGAAGACAGCGAGGTCTGCATTATGCCTTTCGCGCTGATCGAACAAATGTCCCACGAAGTGCGGGGCCTGCAGCGCCGCCTTCATACCGTGCTCGCGCGTGAGATCGTCCGCGATCACGGCGTCATGATGCTGCTGGGCTCGATGCGCGCAGAGGAGCGCCTTGCGGTGTTCCTGCTCAACCTGTCGCAGCGTTTCACCGCACGCGGCTATTCTCGTTCCGAATTCAACCTGCGCATGACGCGTGAAGAAATCGGCAGCTATCTGGGACTGAAACTGGAAACCGTGAGCCGCGCGTTTTCCAAGTTTCAGGAGTCGGGGCTGGTTGCGGTTCAGCAAAAACATATCCGCATAAAAGACATACCCGGATTGCGCACGATCGCGGGACAGAATGCCTGAACGATGACGATCCGCAATCTGGAGCATTTGTTCCGGCCCTCGTCGGTCGCGGTCATTGGTGCGTCCGACGAAGCCGGAAGCGTCGGCGCCACAGTCATGCGCAACTTGCTTGCGAGCGGCTTTGCGGGCGCGATCGTTCCGGTGAACCCTCATCACGGGCATGTTGCCGGGATCAAAACGGCCCCGGACGTCGGGTCGATGGCGCAGGCACCGGAACTGGCCGTCATCTGTACGCGCGCGCACATCGTCCCCGACATTGTTCGACAACTCGGGGAAAAGGGCACGAAGGCCGCCGTGGTGCTCAGCGCCGGACTCAATCGGGAACGCGATGCTAGCGGTTGTACGCTGACGCAGCGCATGCTCGAGCACGCCAAGCCGCATTTGTTGCGCATTCTCGGGCCGAACTGCGTCGGGTTGCTGGTGCCGGGCATCGGACTCAACGCAAGCTTTGCGCATGCCAATGCCCGTGCCGGCAAGCTCGCCTTCGTCTCCCAGTCGGGGGCGCTCACGACGGCATTGCTGGACTGGGCGGACGGACGCGGGGTCGGTTTCTCCCATTTCATTTCCCTGGGCGATTCGGCCGACGTCGATTTCGGCGATGTACTCGATTATCTTGCGAACGATCCGGCAACCAGTGCCATCCTGCTCTACATCGAATCGATCCCGCACGCGCGAAAATTCATGTCCGCGGCGCGCGCCGCCTCGCGCAACAAGCCCGTCATCGCCGTGAAAGCGGGCCGCACGCCCGAGGCGGCCAAGGCGGCCGCATCCCACACCGGCGCACTGGCGGGAACGGACGATGTTTACGATGCGGCGTTGCGCAGGGCCGGGATATTGCGCGTGAACTCCACGCTGGAACTGTTCGATGCGGCCGAAACGCTGGCCCGCGCGCGCACGTTTCAGGGCGACCGGTTGGCCATCCTGACCAACGGCGGCGGTCCCGGCGTAATGGCCACGGATGCGCTCATTCTGGGCGGCGGCAAACTGGCAAGCCTCGCGCCGGAGACCGTGCATGCGCTCGAAGCATTCCTGCCGCCGAACTGGTCGCGCGCGAATCCGGTGGACATCATCGGCGATGCGCCGGCCGAGCGCTACCGGCGGGCACTGGACCTGATGCTCCAGGACGCACACGCCGATGCCGTGCTGATGATCCATGCGCCCACGGCAATCGTTCCGAGTAGCGAGATTGCTGCAGCCGTCCTTCCCGCCGCCCGCAGTTCCAAACGCACATTACTGTCCTGCTGGATGGGCTCACGCGCGGTCGAACCTGCGCGCAAACTGTTCGGCGACGCGGGATTGCCGACATACGACACGCCCGAGCAAGCGGTGAATGCATTCCTGCAATTGGTCCGGTACCGGCGCAACCAGGAGGTTCTTGCGGAAGTTCCTGCTTCGACCCCGGCAGTGCCGCCTGCGGGACTGGCCGTGGCGCGCGCCATTGTACAGCGCGCGCTGACAGCCGGCCGGCAGATGCTCGACGAATCCGAAGCAAAAGAGCTGATGCATGCATGCGGTATTCCCGTGGCGCTCACGCTCGTGGCCGACTCCGTCGAGGCAGCCGCCGAAGTAGCCGCAAAGATAGGTTTCCCGGTCGCGCTCAAGATCCTCTCACCCGACATCTCGCACAAATCCGACGTCGGCGGGGTGGCCCTGAAGCTGGCATCGGCCCAGGCGGTGCGCGAAGCGGCCGAGGCGATGCTGGAACAGGTGCGCGCCCTGCGGCCGCAAGCCCGCCTGCAGGGGTTTACAGTGCAACAGATGGTGCAATGGCCGGATGCACACGAACTGATTATCGGCGCCGCGACCGATGCGACATTCGGCCCGGTCATCCTGTTCGGACAGGGCGGCACGTCGGTCGAAGTCATCGGCGACCGGGCGGTTGCTTTGCCTCCGCTCAATACCGTGCTCGCCCGCGAGCTGATTGCGCGCACGCGTGTGGCAAGAGTGCTCGGTGCGCATCGCGACAAACCGGCGGCAGACCTTCCGGCGGTTTGTCATGTGCTGATCCAGGTCGCCCAGGTCGTCGCGGAAATTCCGGAGGTGCTGGAACTCGACCTGAACCCCGTGCTGGTCAACGCCCAGGGCGTCATTGCGCTCGATGCGCGTGTTCTCGTCGGACCCGCCCGGGGAACGGGCAGCGACCGGCTGTCGATTCGTCCCTATCCCATCGAACTCGAGCAGAACCTCGTTGTGGGAGGCAAGGCGCTGCTGCTGCGTCCCATTCGCCCCTCGGACGAACCGCAACTGCGGCAACTGGTCATGCAATGCAATCCCGAAGACCGGCACTTTCGTTTCTTCGGGGCGGTGCGCGAACTGCCGGCCGACCTTCTGGGCCGCTATACGCAAATTGATTACGACCGGGAAATGGCTTTCGTGGCCATTGACGCCGACGGCGCCCTGCTGGGCGAGGTTCGCACCATGGCCGATCCGGACAATCGCCGCGCTGAATTTGCGATCCTGGTGCGGTCCGGATTCCAGGGCAGGGGTTTGGGTCATGCATTGCTCGAAAAGGCCGTGCAGTATTGCCGTCGACGCGGCACCGCTGCGATTTTCGGCGATGTTCTCGCGTCCAACACGCGCATGCTGCGGCTGGTCGCTTCGTTCGGCTTTCGCCATGCACCGGCGGCCGACAACATCGTGCGCGTGAATCTTGATCTGCCGGGCTCGGCGAAAGTACCGCCCGCGCCTGACGCGAACGGCGATGGTGGCCAGCAAGCTTGCAAGGTGCCGGCCCTCTGCCACGCCAAGGCATAGCAAGGCATCGCGAAGGTTGTTTGACCCACGTCAATTCGATCGTCGGACCGGTGGAATATATATGGCTTGCATGTGCCATGCGTTTCGCGTGGCATGCAAATCCGTCATTTGAACTGGAGCCTTCAACCATGATTACACGCCCCGCCCGATGCAAAACCCTGCTTACCCTTGGCGTCTTGAGTGCGGTACTGTGGACACTGCCGACGGTCTCCGCGCGAGATGACACCCCGGCGGGTGCAACCTTGTCGGCAGTGGATCTGAATCGCGGACGTGCGCTGTATGACGCTGCCTGCGACTCCTGCCACACTCAAAACATCCATTGGCGAGACAAGCGCCTCGTCAGTTCATGGGACACCCTGGTCAAGGAAGTCAAGAGGTGGCAAAGCAATACAGGCCGGGGCTGGAAGCAGGATGAGATTCATGATGTCGCCGCCTATCTTAATGACCGCTTCTATCGCCTGCCCTGCCCTGGCAATGCGTGCGTGGAAAAGCAGGCGGTCCTGTCCCCTGAACCCCCGCGCTAGACTGGCCGACATCTGCATGACTTGCGCATCCAGACCCAACGCCACCACCGCGCCCACGATATCCCGGTCGGGCACAAAGCCCCGCGCGGTACGGCCGCCGGCCGTGCCATCGCCACCACGATGGTGCCGACGTGACGCTCGCGCATCAACAGTGCCGCCGTGCGGACCGTCGTGTTACGCGTCGCACCAACCACTTGGCGCGTGCAGAACTCTCCGCTTGTCATGACGTCACCTCCCTGTTGACTCGACCGGTGTTTCATTGTGTTTTCATCCCGATGCCCGCGTGTTGACACAGATCAATCAAGAGATCCCGGGGGCGAGGGAAACTGTGCCCAAGCGTTGCTGTACGCGCAACGCGCAGCGGATCAGGCAGGAGGCAAGCATGGCACTCGCCCGCAGTCAGTTGGAACATCTGAAAGCACTCGTCGACAGTCGTTACCAGGCCCTGGTCGCAGAGATCCAGGTGGATGTTTCGCGCGGGCGCGGCGACGCCAGCCTGATAAACGAATTGCACAGGGAAGGCGCGGATTTCGCGGACCGGGCTGCACTGGAACAACTGGTCAGCATCGATGACGCGGAACTGTCGCGCGATCTCGACGAGCTCGGCCTGATGCAAGCGGCCCGCGCGCGTATTGAATCCGGCCGCTACGGCGTATGCGCCGACTGCCACAGGGAAATTGGCTTCGAGCGCCTGTGTGCCCAACCCGGCGCGCTACGCTGCCTGGGTTGCCAGCATGCAAGCGAACAGGCACGCGCACGCGCCACCGGACCGATGCGCTAACAAACTTCCGCTTCTGTCGGTCATTCGTAGGCAGTAAATTCGAACGTGTTGCTGTCGATATCTTCGCCTCCAGACCTGGCCGTGGCGTCAATGCGGGGCCGCAATCGGCAGCCGGACGATGAACTCGCTGCCCTTTGCTGAGCCGTCACTCGTGACCACGACCGTGCCGTCATGCAACTCGCAGATCTCCTTGACCAGCGCCAGGCCCATCCCCAGGCCTCCGAAGTGCTGGTCACTTCCCTGCTCGAACATCGTGAAGATGGAGCGCAGTTTATGTGGTTCGATACCCACGCCGGAATCTCTGATGCTGATCACGGCGAACGGTCCGTCCAAAGCGGTGCTCAATACGATCCGCCCACCCTCCGGGGTATAGCGGGCCGCGTTGCACAGCAGATTCGTCAATGCCTGGGCCAGGCGCATCGGGTCGGCGTCGAGCAGGATCTTGTGTCCGGACATCGACTGGGTGAAGGTGTGACTCCGGCTATGGATATACGGAAGACTGGCATCGATGGCATCCCTGACACATTCGGACAATTCCAGGCGGCATTTGCGTATTTCGAGTTTCTTCAGACTCATGCGCGCCACATCCATGGCGTCTTCGACCAGCCGTGATACATGCGCGACCTGCCGTTCCACAACGTCCACGGCTCGCGTCGTTTCGATGGACGGTTCGCAGTATTCCCTGATTACGGGCAGCGCGTACGCGATAGCGGAGAGCGGATTGCGCAACTCGTGCACGAGCATCGCCAAGTACTCCGTTTTGCGCATTGACGCATTCGTGAGCGCCTTGTTGGCGGTTTTCAGGGTTCCCAACTCATCCAGCATCTGAATGGCGGAGGCCGCAAATCCGGCGAGCCGGGTCATAAGGCGCAGATCTTCCTTGTCGAAGGCTTTATGCTCGCCGTGAGTCACGGCCCAAAGCGTACCCACCGGGCTATCGCCGTGATGGAAGGGAACCAACAACATTTCGGCGATGGGCGCGTGCAGCTTTTCAAGCTCCCGGTAATAGCGGGTCGGGCGTTGCAGCAGCAGCGGCCTATCGCGCTCAATGGCCGAGCGGCTGGGGCTCGCCTCGTAGGCCAGGGTTTGACCCAGATACGCTTTGAACTCCCCCGCGGTCGCGTGCCAGCGAAAGACCCGCTGGCCTTGCACCTTCTCGGCAATGCTGAGCCCAGCCGAATCAGCATGAGTAAGTGCCAAAACCGCCTCGGCCAGCAGCTGCGGCACGCTTGTCGGCAGCCCCCGCACAGCTGTGGCCAGGCAACTCAACGCATCGTTCTCCGCCTCATACTCGGCCGCGCGGGAAGTTCGCGAATCCAGCAAGTCGGTTACGATTATTTCATCGAGCGAAGGCGTCATGCCTGTTCACCATCTGCTTCCTTTCGTCCGCCCGGCGCCCCGCCCGAAACCCGGCCGCAAATACTCGCCCGCAGGCGCTCTGCCAGGACCCGCACTCATCGAATCACCAGCACCGGAATCTTGCAGTGCGTGAGCACCTTGTTCGTCTCACTGCCCAACACAAGGGCCCGGATGCCCCGGCCGCCGTGCGACGCCATGACGATCACGTCGCATCGCGCTTTTTTGGCAGCCTGGATAATGGCTTCGTAAGGGTGCGAGGCCGGACTGGACGCTAGCGTGCAGTGCACGCCCGCCTTCGCCGCAGCGACCTGCACCTTGTCGAGAATGCGCTCGGCCCGCTTCGCCTGTTCGGCTTTCCACCTTGCTGGCGTCAGCGTAGCGGCCGCCAGGGCATATTCGGGAAACGGCATCACCGGATAATCTTCCGTGGCATGAAATCCGGTCAGTCTGGCGCCCAGGTTCCTGGCCAACGCTACGGCCGCAGCGATGGCCTTGGCGGCGGGTTTGTGGCCATCGGTGGCGACAAGGATGTGCTTGAACATGGTGCCTCCTTTCGAAACGCTGGTCGCACTGCCATCATGTGCATCAGGAAATATGGGCGCAAAGGTCAAGTCGTCCCTTGACGGACATCAAATGCGCGACGACTCGCAAGTGCCCGATGTACGGGGCCGCATGCCTGGACCGTGCGCCCGGAACGGCGCGCCGCGAACTAGCGGTACACCAGAACGGGGACCTTGCTATGCGTAAGAACCTTGTTCGTCTCGCTGCCCATGACCAGCCCCCGGATGCCACGCCGCCCGTGCGACGCCATGACGATCAGATCGCACCGGCCTTTCGAGGCTGCGCCAATGATTGCGCGATAGGTCTCGGCATGCGCCCCATGACGGATGGTGCACTCGATACCCTCCTTGCGGGAGCGGGTTTGCACTTTGCCCAGGATGTGAAGCGCCCTTTGCTCCTGATCCTCTTTCCATTTGCGCGGCGTAACCGATCCGGCAACGAGCGCGTACTCGCCCGAGACGTTGACCGGATAGTCCTGGGTCGCGTGAAATGCCGTGAGTTTTGCGTTGCAGTCGCCTGCGAGGCGTATAGCCGCGTTGACGGCTTTGTCGGAAAGCCGCGACCCATCGGTGCAAACCAGAATGTGCTTGAACACCGTCCCCTCCAAATGCCAATTGTCGATGAATACAGTATGGGTCTGGGGGGGTGCGCGGCGCATTGATGCAGATCAACACCCGTTGCGTAGGCGCATGACACGGACATTGCCTGGCACGGGGTTGCGGGCCGATTGCGCCTGCGCGCGGCAATGCCGCAGCGTTCAGCAGCACTCTCAACGGGATTTCTGCGCAGCTTCCTGCCCGAGCAGGCTCGGAACATACGGCACGCCGCCCTGCTTTGCCCGATACATGTTCTGATCGGCCAGGCCAACCAGCGTCTCTTCGGTGACGCCATCGCGCGGATGCAGGGCGGCGCCAACGTTGACCCCGATCGCAGCCGACACGCCATCGACCATGAAGGGCTGCTCGATGCTCTCCACGACGGCGGCGCAGCGCGCCGCGACCAGGGCCGGATCCTCGACGTTGTCGAGCAGAATAACAAACTCGTCGCCGCCGTAGCGGATCGCCACGTCGTGCACGCGGACCAGGCCTTGCAATCGTTTTGCCACCAGACGCAGTACTTGATCGCCGACCTGATGGCCATGCTCGTCGTTGAAGCGCTTGAATTTGCGTAAATCGAGAAACAGCAGCGCGAACGCCCTGCGCGCCGTCAAGGCCGCTTGCAGACGACTCGAAAGATGGTGCCGATTGCCCAATCCGGTGAGCGTATCCGTCTCGGCCTGGGTAATCGCCGCGTGAAGCTGATCGCGCACGACTGCGGCATCGCGCACCACCGCTACCGAATAGCGTTCCCCGTCAAGGTCGATATTGGCGATCGAGATCGAAACCGGTATTTCATGGCCGGATTTGCTCAGCGCATAGAACACGGGCCGCTTGCCCATCGCGCCGGGTTGACCGTGCTCGCGGAATTTTCGCTGGTGCTCTTCATGGCGGGCTCTCAATGGGTGCGGAATCAGACAGGTGTGCGGACGCCCCTGCAGTTCGTCTGCCTGATAGCCGAGCACGCGCAGCACGGCGGCATTGGCGAAGGCAATACGTCCGGAACCATCCACCACGACCACGGCGTCTGGCAGGACGTCGAAAAGGTCCGCCATCTGGCGCAGACTGCCGGTCATCGCGAGCGCCGACCCCGTTGCGCATCAGATGCGCATAGGGCTCCCCAAGTACTTCCGGGCGACCGGCAGAAAAGCAGTGTCGTGAGATTCATTGGCGGCGTCTGCCGAGCATCAGGTTGGGCTGCCAGTGCTCGGCCGCGGTTTGCCTCGTGCCAAGACCCAAGTCCAACATGGAATCAGCATTGGCCGCATGTAGCACTTAAGGATGCTCACTTCACGAGTGTGACCGGTAGGGTCGAGCGGTGCATGACATCGAGCGCCGTGGACCCGACAACCACATTTGCGAACGCGCCGAGCCCCCGCGTCCCCATTACGATGCGTGCGCATCCCCGACGCTGGGCTTCGCGCGCGATGCTCTCGCCCGGATGCCCCACCCGCATGGCGCTCTCGAAGGAAAGTCCGGCCCGCCCGAGCGCTTCCTGAGCCCGTGCCAGGGCCGTTTCACTTTCCTTTCGCCAATAGTCCTCGATGGTCTGCTGGGAGACGAACCGACGTACGTTACCGGACGCAACTTCAAGCTGGACATTCAGCAGGCAGACCTTGACTGGTATGCGCGCGTCCTTGAGCGCGCATACGTACGCAAGCGCGTTGTCATTGCTGTTGGAGCCGTCAACCGCCAGAAGCAGCCGATGCGTTTGTTCGCCATGCTCGGTATCCGCTGCAGGCGAAATCCGCGGATTGGGCACGACGGTGACCGGCACCGGGGCCTCATGCACGACCGTATAGGCCACGGAGCCCAGCGCCAGGCCTTTCAGCGCGCTCATTCCGCGGGTGCCCACTACCACCTCATCGCAGTCCACGGCACGCGCAAGGCGGACGATTTCGTGTGCCGGGTCGCCGAGTTCGGCATGGAAACGATAATCGATGCCGGCCGTAACCAGCATCTTGCGTGCTACTTCGGTTTCCTTGCCTGCTTGCAACAGCAGATTGCGCTGGGCGGCAGTCAGCAGATCCACCAGGCTGGGCGGCCCAACCATGATCAAGTCCACTTCGCAGGGCCGCAACGGACATGCGCGCCGGAACAAGTACTCGGCGGCGCGATTCGCGTGCGTGGATCCGTCGATGGCCAGCAGAAATCGGTACTTTTTTGAATCGATATAACGCTCCCGGGCTAGTTCGTTATTGTCCGTGGGGGTGCGACCTGCACCATTGATCTACATCAATCGGCACACGCGGGCGAACGATGGGTGCTTGCGCGAAGTCATCCGTGGGTCCGGGTTGTGCCGAACACGAACATTGCGCTCAAGCTGGCAGCGCGGCAACCCATAGTAACGAGACTATCTGATCCGCTGGCAAACCTGCTCAACGGTGGTTTCGGCATGCGTATTCGGTCGCACGTCTTCCCACTGGCGCTTTTTCATGGGACCTGACGACCAGACCACTTCGCCGTTCTCGCCCACCATGTCGATCTGCGTGATGCGGTTGATGCGGCGCGTGCAGTCGATCTCGACCATGCCGATGGTTTCCTTGAAGCTAGCCGACTTGTCGCCCAGGGTGTCGGTCAGAATCTGCGTAAAAATACCGCGTTTGCGCACGCTGACATTTTCGCCGTCAACTTCGATGGAGTCCACGTCGATGTAATACCTGGCCTGGGTATCGGCCCCTACTTCGACCCATTCCGTGGCACTTGCCGCGGGGCCGAACGCCAGCGCAACGGCCATCAGCGCGACCAAGGTCGCGCGCCTGCGGGAATGCATGTTTTGGTCTCCGTGAAACGTGACGTCGAACAATAACCGCGGCAGTGGCGCGCGTCCAGACTCGGATGCAGGCAAGCGTTACTGTTGCTGTTGTTGCGGCGCATGGATGGATGGCTTGAACACGACGCCGGTCTCCGGCTGCCTGCGCAAATCGAGCGTCAACGGAAATTCGCGGGAGGGATTCTCGGGCCGCACCGCCATGCTGCCGGGGGTATGGCCCTGCGCCATGAAACGTGCCACGCGCCTCGCTTCGGCTTCGTTGGCATTCACCGGGACAGACGCGTAATTGCGCCCACCGGGGTGCGACACATGGTACGTGCATCCACCGATCGAGCGGCCGTTCCAGGTGTCCACCACGTCGAACCTGAGCGGTGCTTGCACGCCGATGCTCGGATGCAACGCGGAAGGCGGCGCCCAGGCCTTATAACGCACGCCGGCCACGTACTCGCCCTGGGTGCCGGTAGGCGTCATGGGCAACATGCGCCCGTTGCAGGTCACGACGTAGCGCTCACCGTTCATCTGCGAGGCGCGCACCTGCAGGCGCTCGACCGAAGAATCCACATAGCGCGCCATGCCTCCGCCCGCGGCTTCCTCGCCCAAGACATGCCAGGGCTCGAGGGCCTGGCGCAACTCGAAGCGCATGCCGTCGCACACCAGCGTGCCGTAGCGGGGAAAACGAAACTCGAAAAACGGCGCGAACCAGTCCATCTCGAACGCGTACCCTGCATGCTGCAGATCGTGCACCACCTCGCGCATGTCCTGCGCGATGAAATGAGGCAGCATGAAGCGGTCATGCAGACTGGTGCCCCACGGGATGAGGCGCCCGGTGTAAGGCGTTTTCCAGAAACGCGCGACCAGCGCGCGCAATAACAGCATCTGCGCGAGACTCATCTGCCAATGCGGCGGCATCTCGAAAGCGCGGAATTCCAGCAACCCCAGGCGCCCGGTGGGTCCGTCGGGGCTGTAAAGCTTGTCGATCGAAAATTCGGCACGGTGCGTGTTGCCCGTCATGTCGACCAGCAGATTGCGCAGCAACCGGTCCACCAGCCAGGGTTGCGCGACTTCCTCGCCGGGCTGGTTGCCTTGCTGCATCTGCTGAAACGCGACTTCTAGTTCGTAGAGGCTGTCGTGGCGGGCTTCATCGACACGCGGCGCCTGGCTGGTGGGGCCGATGAACATGCCTGAAAACAGATACGACAGCGCCGGGTGATTCTGCCAGTAAGTGATGAGGCTGCGCAGCAGGTCCGGCCGGCGCAGTAGCGGACTATCCGCGGGCGTGGCGCCACCGATGGTGACGTGATTGCCGCCCCCGGTACCGGTATGGCGGCCGTCGAGCATGAATTTTTCGGTACCCAGCCGGGTACGGCGGGCCTGCTCGTAGAGCAAGCGCGTGTTGCGGCTCAATTCCTCCCAGTTTGCAGCCGGATGGATGTTGACCTCGATGACGCCCGGATCGGGAGTGACCGCGAAGCGTCTGATCCGCGTGTCGAACGGCGGCGTATAGCCTTCCATGACCACCGGTTGCTGCAATGCCAGCGCCGTGGCTTCGACCGCGGCAACCAGTTCGATCCAGTCTTCCACCGTGGCCACGGGCGGGAAGAATACGTACAGCCTGCCTTCCCGCACCTGAACGCACAATGCCGTATGAATGACCTTGACGGCGGATTTCCCGGCCTCCAGTTTCTCGGCCTTCGGCTTTTTTTCCATGACCGCAACGCCAGCGCCGGGTTCGGGCAATTCAGGCTGGTCCGCAAAGGGATCCGGAATATGACGGGGCTCGACATCCTGCGGCGCAATCCAGGGCAGCGACTCCAGCGGCAGGCGCAAGCCCATCGGCGAATCGCCGGCTACCAGATACAGATGCTCGCGCCGAAGCGGCCACGAGCTCGAGCGCCAGGCGGATCCATCGCCTGGGGATCGGGGGCGCGGCTGCGCCTGCAATGGCAGCACGAAGCCCACGACTTCGCCCAGCCCCTTGTTCAGCAACGCGGTCAGGCGCCGGCGGTCCGGGGCCTCGTCAAGGCGCATCGCGAGCGGATCGACATTGACCGGCAAGCGCTGTTCATCTCGCGCGATCTGCCACACGTCTTCGTAGGCGGGAATCACGAAATCCGCATGCAAGCCAAGTCGTGCTGCAAGATCGTGCATGAAGGCCTGCGCCTGCGCGCCGTTCAGTCCAGGCTCAGCGCACTTGTTCGCCAGCAGTTCCGGGTTCTTCCACAAGGCCTTGCCATCGGCGCGCCACAGGCAGGTCAGCGCCCAGCGCGGCAACGGCTCGCCCGGGTACCACTTGCCCTGGCCTTCGTGCAGCAAACCGCCGGCGGCGTACTGATCGAACAGGCGCAGCCACAAGTCACCGGCCAACTCGCGCTTGCGCTCGCCGAGCGCGGCGGTGTTCCATTCGATGCCGTCCATGTCATCGATGGAAACGAAAGTCGGTTCCCCGCCCATTGTCAGGCGCACATCCCACGCGCCCAGCTGCTCGTCGACGCGGTGCGCGAGCTGGTCGATGTCTGCCCATTGCGTCTCGCTGTACGGCAAGGTCACGCGCGGATCTTCGTGCAGCCGGCGAACGCTCATGTGAAAACCGAACTGCACGTCGGTGACATCCGTATAGCCGATCACGGGCGCGGCACTCGAGGGCTGCGCCGTGCAGGCGAGCGGAATATGCCCTTCGCCCGCGAACAACCCCGAGGTCGGATCCAGTCCCACCCAGCCGGCGCCCGGGATATAGACTTCGGTCCAGGCATGCAGATCGGTGAAATCCTTGTCCGGCCCGGCTGGCCCGTCCAGCGCCTTCACGTCGGCGCTGAGCTGGATCAGGTAACCGGACGCGAAACGCGCGGCGAGCCCCAGGTGCCTGAAGATCTGCACGAGCAGCCAGGCCGAATCCCTGCAGGAACCGCGCCGCAGCGACAGCGTTTCCTCGCACGCCTGGATGCCGGGCTCCATGCGCACGATGTAACCGATGTCGCGCTGCAGGCGCGCATTGGCCGCGACAAGCATGTCGACGATGGCGAGTTTGCCTGCGAGCGCGTCGCGCCGAAATTCCGCCAGCCAGCCCGCCAGCAGGGGCCCGACCTGCTCGGTTTCGAGAAAGGGTTTGAGTTCCTGGCGCAGCGCATCCGCGTAGGAGAAAGGAAAAGTCTCGGCATACTTCTCGACGAAAAAGTCAAATGGATTGATGACCGTCATGTCGGCCACCAGATCGACTTTCACTTTCAACTCGCGGGCCAGGTCTGGAAACACCAGGCGCGCCAGCCAGTTGCCGAACGGGTCTTGCTGCCAGTTGATGAAATGCTTGGGCGTGACGGTCAGCGAATAGCTGTTGATCGGCGTGCGGCAATGCGGGGCCGGGCGCAGACGGATTTCATGCGGGGAAAGCTGCACCGGACGATCGAAGCTGTAGGTCGTCTCGTGGGTCAGCGCGACGCGAATGGTCATGAGAGGGGGACGAGGGCTGAGGGGCGAGGGACGAGTGCTGGACTGATCCTCATTCCTCGCCCCCCCGCCCCTGAATTCATTACGACAGCCAGTCCGGATTGGGCAGTTCGCTGAACAACTGGCGCATGCCGCTGCCCCAGCTTTGCCGGATCATGGAAAAATACGCATCGCCTTCGCCAATGCGTTTCTGCACCCCCATGCGCAGCGCATCGCGCGGATACCACGCCAGATCGATCGGCAAGCCCACGGAAATGTTGCTGCGTATGGTCGAGTCGAAGGAAATGAGCGCGCATTTGGCCGCTTCGCGATAAGGCGTAGCGCTGTTCAGCACGCGGTCGAGAATCGGCTTGCCATACTTGCTCTCGCCCACCTGGAAATAAATGGTATCCGACAAGGCTTCGATGAAATTGCCCTGCGCATAGATATTGAACAGGCGCGGCTCTTCGCCCTTGATCTGCCCGCCGAGCAACAGCGTCGCGTTGAAATCGATGTTGTTCTGTGCCAGATACGGGCCGTCGCGCCGCTGGATGTCGCGCAGGGAATCGCCGACCAGCGTGGCAACGTCGAACAGGCTGCCGACGTTCCAGATGGATTCCTTCTCCGGCTCGTAATGCTTGTGGCGGTCGAGAAGGTTCATCACGCCTTGCGTGACGGCCAGATTCCCGGAAGAGAGAATCACGAACATGCGCTCGTCTTTCTGTTCGAAGATTCTCATTTTGCTGAACGTCGCGATGTGATCGACCCCGGCATTCGTGCGCGAATCCGCGGCGAACAGCATGCCCGCATCCAGCTTGATGGCTACGCAGTAAGTCATGAAGGTTCCATTAATCGTGGAAGCGCATCATAACCCAGCCATGAAGCCGGCCCGTTCACGCGTAGGCGACATTGAAGAAGCTGCGATCCACTTCCTCACCCAGTTCCTTCAGCCGGCTCAGGAACCCGGTCAGATACTCATGCAAGCCGCTGCTGAAGATGGCGTCGATGCGCCCGAATCGCAGTCCGGCATGCAGTTCGCCGGCGCGGCGCAGCGCTTCGCCCGAGTACGGCGTGGTGATCGTCTGAAAGATTTCATAGGATTCTTCCATGCACAGATGCAGGGAGCGCGGCATGTCGCGGCGCAGGATCAGCAGCTCCGCGACTCGCAGCGGCGTGATCACGTCGCGGTAGACTTTGCGGTAAGACTCGAACGCCGACACCGAGCGCAGCACCGCGGCCCACTGGTAATAATCGACTGCCCCGCCCACGTCCTCCACCTTGGGCAATAACACGTGATACTTCACGTCCAGAATCCGCGCCGTATTGTCGGCGCGCTCCAGGAACGTCCCCAGGCGATTGAAGTGGAAAGCGCCATCCTTGAGCGCGGTGCCGAGCGTAACGCCGCGAAACAGATGCGAGCGCTCCTTGACCCAATCCAGGAACGTCAGCACCCCGTCGCCGCCCAACCGGTCTTCGGTCAGATGCTGCAACTCCAGCCACGTGCCGTTGAGGACTTCCCACATTTCCGAGGTCACGCTGCCGCGCACGGCGCGCGCGTTTTCGCGGGCGGCCTTGGCGCACGAGATGATGGATCCGGGATTGTCGGGATCGAGCGCCATGAACATCATGACGTCCTTGGCCGTGACCGTGCTGTAGCGCCCGGAAAACGGATAGAGCGTGCCCGAAATGGTCAGCGGCGCCAGCCATTCCGAAACCAGCATTTCGGTCTCTTGCGGCATCAGCGACATGCGATAGGCGACATCGAGGATGCGTGCGATGTTCTCCGTGCGCTCGACATAACGCGCCATCCAGTACAGATTCGAGGCGGTGCGACTTAGCATGACGAGGCCGTGACGGGCGTGACGACGTGACGACGTGACGACGAGCTCTGGACTCGGAGTGTCAGGTCGCGACCGTCACGATCGTCACGACATCCGTCACGTCCTTCACGCCTCCACCACCCACGTATCCTTCGTACCCCCGCCCTGCGAGGAATTCACCACCAGCGATCCTTCGCGCAGCGCGACGCGCGTCAGCCCACCGGGCACCATCATGATGTTCTTGCCCGACAGCACGAACGGACGCAAATCGATATGGCGCGGCGCCACCCCCTGCTCCACGAATATCGGACAGGTAGAAAGGGACAGCGTGGGTTGCGCGATGAATTTTTCGGGGGCATCCAGGATGCGCTGGCGATAGGCCTCGAGTTCGCGCTCGGTCGCCGCCGGCCCGATCAGCATGCCGTATCCGCCGGAGCCGTGCACTTCCTTGACGACCAGTTCGGCCAGATGGTCGAGCACGTAGGCCAGATCGTCCTTGAAGCTGAGTTGATAAGTCGGCACGTTGTTCAGCAGCGGTTCCTCGCCCAGATAGAAGCGGATCATCTCCGGCACATACGGATAGATCGACTTGTCGTCGGCCACACCCGTGCCGATGGCATTGGCGAGCGTGACGTTGCCCTTGCGGTATGCTGCGACCAGTCCGGGGACGCCGAGCATGGAGTCCGCACGAAACGCCTGCGGATCCAGGAAATCATCGTCAATGCGCCGGTAGATCACGTCCACACGCTGCGGACCGCTGGTGGTGCGCATGTAAACCCGGTCGTCACGCACGAACAGATCGGGGCCTTCCACCAGTTCGATGCCCATCTGCTGGGCGAGGAAGGCATGCTCGAAATAAGCGCTGTTGAACTGGCCCGGCGTCAGCACGACGACCGTCGGATCCAGCACACCGCTCGGCGAGACGCTGCGCAGATTGTCCAGCAGCAGATCGGGATAGTGCTCGACCGGCGCAATCGACTGGCGCGCGAACAGCTCCGGCACCAGGCGCATCATCATCTTGCGATTCTCCAGCATGTAGGAAACCCCGGACGGCGTGCGCAGATTGTCCTCCAGCACGTAATACTCACCGGCGCCGGCCCGCACCAGATCGATGCCCGCGACATGGGCATAGATGCCCCCGGGCACGTCCAGCCCCACCATCTCTGGTCGGAACTGCTTGTTCTCCGTGACCCGTTCCTTGGGCACGCGGCCGGCCCGCAGGATGTCCTGGCCGTGGTAGATATCGCGCAGGAATGCATTCAGGGCCTGGGCGCGCTGGCGCAATCCCTTGGCAATGGTGCGCCATTCCGCTGCCGGAATGATATGCGGCAGCATGTCGAACGGAATCAACCGCTCGGACCCGGCCTCCTCGCCGTACACCGCGAAGGTGATGCCGACGCGATGGAACAGCAGATGCGCGGCCTGGCGCATTTTGCCAATGTGCTCGGGCGAAGTTCCGGCGATCCACTCCGCAAGCGGCTGATAATGGCTGCGGACATTGCCATCAGCCATGTACATCTCGTTGTAGTAGGACTCGAAGGACATGCTTTACCCCCGGGCTTATTCAGCAACCGTTGTGCCACGGCTGCTCATGCTCGATGCCGCCACGCCAAGTACATGAACGCGCGCCTTAAACTCTGACCGATCGGGCCCGTGCCCGCAAGTCCGGCCCTGTAACCGCACCGAACCAAGGCACGGCGGGCCGCCCATGCACCGCTTTGGCGACTCGCGCTTCAACCGAGCTTGCGCACGAAGCTCACCACCTCGACACCGATCGAACGGGTAGCGTCGCCTTGCTTTGCGTCCTGCAAGCCGTCGTCTCCATCGAACGCCGCGTTGGCCCGCGGCAGCGCCAGTTGAGTCGGGACCACGATCATTCCGAGGTAGGCAAGGATCGCGCGCAGGACCGCCAGACTGCGCACGCCGCCATAGTTGCCGGGCGAGGCGGACATGAGGCCCCCGACCTTGCCGCGGAACGCCACGTACGCCGCTTCGCCGGGCTCCGGGCGCGAGGCCCAGTCGATTGCGTTCTTGAGCACAGCGCTCAGCGACGTGTTGTACTCGGGCGTGCTGATCAGCACGCCCTGGTGGTCGATCAGCAATTGCTTGAACCGCTTCGCGTTGGGCGGCAGGCCCTGTTCGCGTTCCATGTCGCCGTCGTAGAGTGGCATCGCGAAGTCGGCCAGATCGATCTCGCTGACGTGCGCGCCGGCGTCGCGCGCGCCTTGCGCGGCGATTCTGACCAGTTTCTTGTTGAACGAGCCCTTGCGCAGGCTGCCGGCGAAGGCCAGAATTTTTTCTGCCATTTTTTTTGACCTTTTGCGATGCCCACAATCGATTGCCACCGCGCCGTCGCCGCGGCGCTGGCGGCGCCTGATCGACATTGCGCGAGGCTGCAGAGGATCTTGGGTGAATTCTAACAGTCCACACGCGGCCGCTCGTGCCGGTCTCCGGGCCACGTCATGCAGACCACATCATGCAGACAATATTGAGTCGACGGTGGAGCACCGGAAGTTTGGTGAACTGGTGACACTCGCTCTCAAGCCGGGGCAAGCGGCTGGATGCAGCCGGCCGGGCTTGGTTCAACCGCCGGAGTGTTCGACTTCGCCGGTGGTAAGCAGCCTGACCAGTTGCGCCGCCGTCAGGGGCCGGCCGAACAAATAACCCTGCCCGTAATGGCACCCGTAGGCATTCAGGAACGCCAGTTGCGCCTCGTTTTCCACGCCTTCGGCAATGACCTTGATGCCCAAACTGCGGGCCAGCGTGATGATCGCGCGCACGATGGCCGCGTCGTTGGGATCCGATGAAATATCGCGCACGAAGGACTGGTCGATCTTCAGCAGATCGAGCGGCAGGCGCTTCAGGTACGACAGGCTCGAATAACCCGTGCCGAAATCGTCGATCGCGATCTTGACGCCGAGTGCTGCCAGGCGCTCGAGCGTCACGATCGAAGACTCGGCATCGCTCATGACCGCGCTTTCGGTGAGTTCCAGTTCCAGATTGGTCGCCAGCGCCCCGGTCTCGCGCATGATGTCCATCACCAGTTCGGCCACGTCGTAGTCCGCGAACTGACGGGCTGAAACGTTCACGGCGATCTGCAGCGAATAGCCGGCATCCTGCCACTCGCGCATCTGCCGGCAAGCCGTCTTCAACACCCACTCGCCGATCTGGCCCACCAGCCCCGATTCTTCGGCCACGGGCACGAATCGCGACGGCGAAATCATGCCGAGCTTTGGATGCTTCCAGCGCAACAGCGCCTCAGCGCCGAAAATTCGCCGGGTCGCCAGGTCGATTTTCGGCTGATACAACAGGCTCAACTCATCGCGCTGGATCGCCGCCCGCAGTCCGGCTTCGATCAGCATGCGATCCTGCGCTTCCTGATTCATGCCGGGCGTAAAGAACTGGAAGTTGTTGCGTCCCAGATGCTTCGCGCTGGACATTGCAGCATCGGCATGTTTGATCAGTTCGTCGACGCCGTTGGCGTCATCCGGATACAGGCTGATGCCCACCGACGCCGAAACGAACAATTCCTGGCCATCGCTCGGGAACGGTTTGGCGAGATCGGCCAGCATCGCGCCGGCGGCGGCGGACAAAGTCTGCAGGCTGGTCACATTCGGGAACACGATGGTAAATTCGTCACCGCCCACGCGCGCAACCGTATCCGCATCGCGAGAGGATTTGCGCACGCGCTCCGCGGCTTGCTTGAGCAGCGCATCGCCCACGTAATGCCCCAGGGTTTCATTGACGACCTTGAAGCGATCCAGATCGATATACATCAGCGCAACGCGCAAGCGGTTGCGGTGGGCGTGGGCGATGACCTGCGTGAGGCGGTCCTGCATCAGGAAGCGATTGGGCAGGCCGGTCAGCACGTCGTAGTTGGCCAGATACTGCACGCGCTCTTCGGCACGCCGGCGTTCGGTGACGTCGCGCGAAGTCAGCACGATGCCGCGAATGCCGGGATGCTCCAGCAGATTATTGCCCAGGGCTTCGAGATGGATCCAGGATCCATCCGCATGCCGGAAGCGCATGAGCACGGGCGCCACGGCCACTTCGCCATTGAGCAGCGCTTCGAACGCTTCGCGCGCGCGCGCCACGTCCTTGGGATGCAGGCTTTCGAACGGGGTCTTGCCGATCAGGGTGCCTGGCGGATAGCCGAGCACGCGCGAGGCAGCCGGCGATTCGTACATCGTCACGCCGCTCGAATCATGGATGGTGATGATGTCGAAGGAGTTCTGCACCAGCGCGCGGAACCGCGCCTCGCCTTCGAGCAAGGTGTCGGTCTTGCGCCGGTCGCGAGGCGAGCGCTCAAAGGGGCCCATGCGCATGGTCAGCGCACCTCGCCCGCATTGCGCGAGCAATGAGCCTGCGTGTCAGAATTCAAGAGCGCCCCCAACAAAATGCGAAAAACGTCTGCCGCCCGCTTGAGCGAGCTCCTTTGTTTTGTGAGCTGCACTTTATTATGTTTTGTTTATACTGCATTTTTTGGAAGAATTCCAGTCCGATCGGGAAGCCGGGAATTGGAGTTATCGCCCCTGCGCGGGCAGCGCCTACGCGCCGGCGATACCGGGGCGCCGTACGCGATGCGGCCCGTGTCGGAGAGCATTTCGCTACAATCCGAGCGTGCCGCCCACTTCAAGACCGCGCCTATAACCCACAAGTTCACGACTCATGGCCCCTATTTGCAAAACCCTCTGGATGGTTGCCCTGTTGCCGCTACCGCTCCTTGCCGCCGACTACGATTGCATGATCGAAGCCCGTCAGCGAGTCGACATCCGCAGCCCGGTCGAAGCAGTCATCGAGTCGGTACAGGTGCGCCGTGGCGACCTGGTCAAGAAAAGCCAGATCATCGTGACCCTGGAATCGGGACCCGAGCGCGCGGCGCTGCATCTCGCGCAGTCGCGCGCCACCATGCAAGGCGAATTGAGGGCGGCTGAAGCGCGTGTCGATCTGACCCAGAAGAAACAAGTGCGTGCCGAAGAACTGTACAAGCAGAATTTCGTCTCGGTGAATGCGCGCGATGAAGCCGAAGCGGACTATCGCCTCGCCACTGAACAGCTGCGCCAGGCCCGGGAAAACCAGAAGCTTGCAGAGCTGGAGGTCAATCGCTCCGCCGAAATATTGGCCATGCGCACCATCAAGAGCCCGTTTACGGGGGTCGTGGTCGAAATCACGCAGAAACCCGGCGAATTCTCGGGCAGCAACAGCAAGGATCCGATTCTGAAGCTGGCCGAGATCGATCCGCTGAACGTCGAAGTCGTGCTGCCGGTGAGCCGCTACGGCCAGATCAGCGTTGGGTCGCGCGGTGAAGTGATGCCCGAAGCGCCGATCGGCGGCCGTTACAGTGCCACGGTGTCGGTGGTCGATCGTGTCGTAGACGCGGCGAGCGGGACGTTTGGGGTGCGGCTCGAATTGCCCAACCGCGCGCGACAGATTCCCGCCGGGGTGCGTTGCCGCGTGCGCTTCAAATGATCCGCCGCCTGACTCGCGTCTTGTTGTACGCGCTGGCCCTCGGAGCGTTCCAGAGCCTTCCCGCGCTGAATGTGGCGCATGCCGCGCAGGCGATATTGAATACCGAGGTAGCACCCGCCAAATGGAAGGCGGTGCGCCTGAAGAACCTGCCGCAAGGCGCCGCCGTGGGGTTGGCGGTCGCCAGCACCGGCACGGTGGGACTGATCTTCGTGCACCGGGACGAGCTGAAGCGTTTTCCAGCCGCCGTGAGTCCGTTGTTTCAGGGAACCGTGGAAAAAAAACTGGAATTCAGCGTAATCATTCCCAAAGCGGGTGATTATTACGTGATATTCGATAATCGCAAGGGCACGGAAACCCACAAGGTCAAGATCCTGATTCGCGCAGAACGGCCCAAGCGTCCGGGCAACAAGCCGCCCTCAGCTGACCCCGAGCGCAAAAAAGAAACGCCGATCTGACCGGCGCCTTACTCGCCGCGCCCGGCAAACGCCAGAATATCCCCGAGGTAATCGTCGAGGTCCAGCAACTCGCGGCGCGCGCGCGAGTGTGAGAACTCGGCGCGCCATTGGGCCACCCGAAACAGCGCCTTGCCCAGCCGGGTCGGCAAGCGGTCAAGATGGCGAAACCGCGCCGCGGCAAGCGGAAAATGCGATTTCATCAAGTCTTCTTCCACCGCGAGAATGGCTTCGCAGCTGCCCAGATCGCCTTGCCGGCCGCATCGGCCGAACAGTTGCCGGTCGATGCGCCCCGAGTCATTGAGTTCGGTGGCAATCACGTGCAAACCTCCGGCATCGGCCACGCTGCGCTCGAGCTTGATGTCGGTCCCGCGCCCCGCCATGTTGGTAGCCACGGTAATACAGGCGGCCTGGCCGGCCTGCGCCACGATCTCCGCTTCGTGCTGGTCCTGCCGCGCGTTAAGTAACCGGTAAGGCATGCCGGCCGCGTCGAGCAAGGCCGCGAGTTGTTCGGAGGCGGCCACGGATCGCGTGCCGATCAGCACCGGCCGGCCGGCAGCACAATGGGTCTGGATGCTGGCGATGACTGCCTGCCACTTCAACGCGGTCGTTCCATAAATCTGATCCGCATAGCGCGCACGGCGGCCGGGTTTGTTGGTGGGAATCCTTGCCACGCGCAGGCGATAGACCGCCCACAGTTCACCGGCCACTTCGGAGGCCGTTCCGGTCATGCCTGCCAGGTGCAGATAGCGGCGGAAGAATCGCTGGTAGCTGATGCGGGCCAGCGTGTCGCGACGGCCGGTGACTTCGCATTCCTCCTTGATCTCGATCAACTGGTGCAGTCCCTGCTCCCACGAGCGGTCGGGCATCAGGCGGCCGGTGTGCTCGTCGATGATGACGACCTTGCCTTCGCGCACCAGGTAATGCTTGTCGCGTTCGAAAACGTGCAGCGCCGTGAGCCCCTGGCGCACCAGTTGTTCGCGCCGGTGCGGTCCGCGCCAGATGCCGCCCAGCGGCGCGCCGAGATCTTCGAGCTTGCGCTCTCCCCCGCGCGTGAGTTCGATGGCGCCGTTGACGATGGCGTAATCGTCCTCCCCCAGTTGCCGGGCCAGAAACAGTGCCTGCTGATGCAGCAGTTCTTCCTGGCCGTTGCGCGATTCCGAAGACAGGATCAACGGCGTCCGCGCTTCATCCACGAGCACGCTGTCGGCTTCGTCGATAATGGCAAATTGCAGGCCGCGCAACAGCAGGCGGCGTCCGGCGCCGGTGCCGTCGAGCGTGTCGACTTTCATCGCTATGGCGCGCGGCTTGCCGCCGAGCACCATGCGATCGCGCAGATAATCGAAGGTGACTTCCTTGTTGCTGCAGTACGTCACGTCGCAGCCGTAGGCCACGCGCCGTGCCGCGGGATCGACGCCCTGGCGTACGCAGCCGACACTCAAGCCGAGCATCTCGTAGAGCGGGCGCATCGTGTCGGCATCGCGCTCTGCAAGGTAATCGTTCACCGTGATGATGTGTACCGCGCGACCCGCGAGCGCCGCGGTGGCGGCTGCAAGCGTTGCCGTGAGCGTCTTGCCTTCGCCGGTTTCCATTTCCGCCAGCATGCCGCGCAACATGGCCCAGGCGCCAATAAGCTGCACATCGAAGTGGCGCATGCCCACAGCGCGGGTTGCGGCTTCGCGCACGAGTCCGAAAGCCTCGGCCGTCAGGTCCAGATTGGCGAACCCTTCGCGCCGCAGTTTCGGCCGCAACGCGCCGACGCGCAGGCAAAGTTCCGGCACCGAAAGACCATCCAGTCCAGCCGCAGCGGCTTCGACGGCCGGAACGATGCGCGAAAGTTGCCGCGCGCCGGTTGCCAGGTTTCCGGCAAAGTATCTGGCGGCAACCAGCGCGCGGTCGAGCTTGCCCTCGCGCGGCTCATCGCGCTCCGGATAGGGACTGCCGACCAAGGCTGCGGCAACCGAAGACATCAGACGGCGAAGCGCTTCATGAACAATTGCCGCACGGACCGGTACATGCGCCAGGCGAGCGCTTCGGAGCCGTGCTCGAAGCGAACATAGACGTGTTCGCCAAGCACGAACGCCTGCGTTGCCGGAAGCTCCAGTTCGAACTCGAACCAGGTATTGAGCGTCCTGGGTTCTCTGGAATCCTGCGGATCCACCACCGCCTGGCCACCGCCGATGCTCGACAGCGCCAGGTTCGACACCTTGTTGGTCGCAGCCGGGGACTCCCGTCGAATGGTCGCGCTGTACGTGTCATAGACGCGCCCGGCCAGTTTGACCTCGACCCGTTCGGTGCGCGTTCGCACCAGATCGACGTCATCCTGGGAAACGAGCACACGCGCCGTGACCATTGCAGCCGGCACCACATAGCCGATCTGCTGGCCCTTGCGCACGAAGCGATCCGGCAGATCCTGCGCCGCGGGCAGAATGAACGTGCCGCTGGTGGGGCTCAAGACGGTCTGTTCGCGAATGAGCGTGCGCGCCTGCTCCAGCTCCGCGCGCGTGGCCAGGATTTCGTCATGGGTGCGGACCCAACGCGAGCGGTCCACCACGAGTTCTGCCTGGGCACGCACCTGCAAAAGACGCAGTTGCGCTTCGAGGATGCGCATCTTCGGTCCCAACGCGGGATCGTCCGCCACGACGAGTACGGCGCCCTCGCGAACCTCCGAGCCCGGTGTGGAGGCAATGGTTCTGACGAATCCATCGGCGCCGGCACGCACGTGCGCATCGTCCGGGACCCAGATGACACCCTCGGCGTGCGTCCATAGCGGAATCGGCGCGAAACACAGCAGCACCACGACGGTGGTGGCAATGACGCCGGAGGTGAACAACGCCCGCATGCGGTGGCGGCGCAGCCGCGGATGGCGCAACAGGTAATAGACCCCCTTGACCAGCGGCAGCACGACGGCTGTCGCCACGGCCCACAATGCGAGCAGCACGCCCACGATCATGTAGGTGCTGGCGATGAAAATAGCAATCGCGATCATGATAAAGGTGCGGTAGATATACGAGGTGATCGCAAAGAACACGAACCACACGCGTTCGCTGCGCGTGGCTTCGGTGGGCGGCAGCTTGAGGCCGAATACGCGGGTCTCCATCAGGTAAGTCAGATGCTGCTGTGCGCGCGTGCGCAGGTTGGGTATTTGCGTCAGATCGGACAGGATGTAATAGCCGTCGAATCGAAGCAGCGGGTTGCCGTTGAACATGACCGTGGAAATGCCCGCGATCAGCATGACGTTGTAGAGCACGGCCCGCACGACGCCGGGTTGCACTTCCAGCCACAGGAACAGCGCCAGCGAAGCGATGAACACTTCGACGATCATGCCCGCAGCGCCGACGATCACCCGCCGATGCGTCTCGCGAAAGGCCGACGCGGAGGAGGCGTCGACATAGGGCACCGGCATGAACACCAGCAACATGATGCCCATCTCGTGCACTTCGCCGCCCCAGGCCTTGGTCGCACAGGCGTGGCCGAACTCGTGGAACAGTTTCAGCACCGGGAAAGTCAGCCACAGCAGGAACAGGTTCTGCGGTGCCAGCACACGGTCCCCGAGATCCTGGCTCAACTCCTCCCAATGCGCGGCCGCAAGGAAGGCCCCGGCCCCGACCACTAGGCACCAGATCAGCGCGCCGGTCACGCCAAAGAACGGCCGAAACCAGGGCAGCCAGCGTTCCAGCCAGCGATCGGGATCGAACAGCGGAATGCGGATGGCGAGCGGCGAGCGCAGGTTCTGGACCCAGGTCTTGCGTTTGCTTTTCTTGGCGCGCCGCAGAAGCTCCGCGATATCCGGCGTGACTTCCGATTGCAGCACCTCGGCCGAGTGCAGCTGGCCCAGCAGGCGTATCACTTCATCCTGCGTGGGCGCATCGTCGGCAAACTTGGCAATCGCGCTTTCCCAGATTTCGTTGACGCTGCGGTGCCCGTTCATCAGGCCGATCACATAATGCGCGGTCGGATTGAAGCGGTGCATTTTCCGCGAAATGCGATCCTCCAGGACATACCAGCGTTCGCCGCGATAGTGATGCCGGTGAATGCGCACATGGCTGCGCAGGCGCGGTCGCAACTCCGCGATGCGATACCAGGAGGGGCTGTGCAGGTCCGACATGCGATAGGTCCCGGGCGCGCGTTATGCCGTCAGGGCATCCACGACCACAGCCACAGCCGCACCCAGTCGGTCAGGGTATGCGTCCAGATCCAGAACAGATGACGCTCTTCGATGTAGATCTTGCCGATGCCTTCCATGCCGGGGCGCAGCCGGTTGGCGGCATTTTCTTCCAGTTGCGCTTCGACGCGGAAGAAGTTGCGCCCTTCCTTGGCCGTATTGACCGGCGTGGTCTTGGTAACCTTGAATGGAAAGCGCTCACCGGGAATCGATGAAACCGTCAGCTCCCCGGGTTGCCCCAGCGCGACATAGGCAATATCGCGCTCGTCGACCTGCAAAGCAATGCGGAAACCGTCGAGCGGCGCGATCTCGAACAACACCTGTCCGCGCTCCACCGGCGAGCCCAGGCTTTGCGACAAATCGCCGCTGACGATGAAACCGTCGAACGGCGCCGTCATCGAGGCCCGTGAAAGCTGCTCTTCGACCAGGGCGAGTTGCGCTTCGCTTTGCGCGACCTGTGCACCGATCATTTCCACTTGCGCGCGATCATGCGCTGCCATCGCTTCTCGATACTGCTTGAGATACTGGTCGCGCTGACTGCTCAGTTTGAGCCGCTCGAGCACGAGGTCGCGGTCCTCGAACTTGCCGATGACTTGTCCGGCAGTGACCGTGTCGCCCGCGCGATGGGGCGCTTCCTTGACATAGCCGTTGAAAGGCGCGGTGATCGCACGCTGCACGACCCCTTCCACCGTGGAATTGGCCGACACGCGGAAATCGCCGGTCGCGAACGCCAGGAAGGCCGCCACCGCGGCCAGCCCAATGACCCCGAGCTTCAGTCCCGCATGGCCGGGCCCGGCCAGTTTTTTCCAGAGGCCCTCGGCCGACTTCGCGGCGTGCAGCGGCAGACCTTCTTCATTTTGCCTCTTGAGTTCCACGATCGGCCCTGCGATCGCCACGACCGCCTCGCAAATGTCGAGCGAGGGCACATCGAAGCGGTAACCCGGCGCGCGCTCCAGTGTCAGCGCGCCGACGATCGCATCACCGCTGATCAGCGGAAACGTGGCGGCACTGCCGCCTTCGGATTCGCGCAGCAGCGCCTCGTGCGCATGCACCACGACGGCGCGATTCTCGCGTTCGGGCGGAAATACCACGGTTTCGGCCTGATCGATCGCCTCCTCCATGGCCCCTTCGACCGCGCGCAACAGATTGGCCTTGCGGTCGAACTGCGCCGAGTGCGACACCGCGCACACCTTCACGCGGCGCGCCTTGAGCAGGCCCAGCACGACCCGGTCGCAGCCGAGCCGGGATGCCAGTTCCGTGGTAAAAGCTGCCGCGCCTTCCTTCAGGCCGGGATGCTCGAGCAACCGCGAGACCAGATCCAGCGCCAGCTTGAGCTGCAGCCGGGCGGCTTCCTTGGGATCGGCATGGCGGCGCAGCAGTACCTCCAGCCAGCCCGAACCCCACTGCAACTGGCGCATGGCCTCTTGCAGTTGCGCTTCGGCCCGCCATTCGATATCCGCCGCAACCACCCCGCGGACTTCCCCCTCGAGCCGGATGGGGTACGCCATCTGATAACGCGGCGCGGTCGCGTCGGCATCTTCCGACTTTTCACCGGGTTGCACCACGCCGCGCCCTTCCTTGAGGGCGCGCTCGCCGACTTCGGCGAGCCGGGTACGGTCATGCGGCGTGTTTTCGGGATAGAAGGCAACGGGCGCAAACGCCTTGGTGCCGGGCTTTTGCAGCACGACCACGCCATCGGATACGCCACCGATGATCTGGCATTGAATCACCAGCCAGCTGCCGCAGAATTCCTCGGGCGTTTGCGCGCTGGCAAAGTGCTTCCAGGCATTTTCATGGGCGCGCCGTCCCGTCAGGTCGGTGACCTGCAGGACCGCGCGCTCGTGAACTTCGGGTTTTACCGCACTCATTGCCGTAGGGCCTTATGCCCCGCGACTACCCTATTTGGCGGGAGGCGTGCCCGCGTCGATATTGAGAGCTCCGAAGCGGTTCTCGTATTCCTTGATAACGCCGTCGAGCAGCATGGCCAGGCGCTTGGCCGCATACGGGCTGACGACAATGCGGTCGGTCAGCTGAATGGTGACTTCCTTCTGCCCCCGGTTCCACGCCTGGTTCATGCCGAACAGCATGACCACCTCTTCGCGGGTGCTGGTTACGTTGCAGACATTGGCGTAGGAACTTCTCATGCCCGAATCGTCCCACTTGATGCGAGTGCCTTCGGCGGCTTCTTGCTTATTCTGCGCTGGCTGATTGGCCATTTTTTGAGCTCCCTTTTATTCCCTGAACCTTCGGTTAAAGTGCGTCAGAAAACCAGGCTGCGACGCACGCCGCTATCTTACACCAGCAAACGCTGATTTCCCGGGCCGAACGTGCCTGGATATGGGTGATCGAGGTGTACGGACCAAACTAAAGCCCCTTGCAAACCATGAACTCGGACAGCTTCGCGAAGGTTAATCAGGTGGAATGAGTAGCACCGCGCAGAATATACTCACACTGCTCAATCATCTGACCGCGAGTCCGGTGCAATACCCGCAACGACAGGATTCAATCATGCCCGACCATCAGACCGCTTACGACGCCATTCCGTACCAGAGCAATCCTTTCCGCGAAACGCGTCCCGAACGACTTGCCGCCGTGGCGAAACTGTTCGGCCTGAATGCACCGCCCCCGGATAATTGCCGCGTTCTCGAACTGGGCTGCTCGATGGGCAACAATCTGCTGGTGATGGCCCAGGATCATCCCCGGTCGCAGTTCATCGGCATCGACGCGTCTTCCCGTCAAATCGCCGAAGGCTGGAAAACCGTCGAGATGCTCGGCTTGAAGAACATCCAGCTCAAGCACATGGACATGCTGGACTTCGGGGAGGAGTTCGGCGCAGTTCGATTACATCATCAGCCACGGCGTTTTTTCCTGGGTGCCCCCGCGGGTCCAGAACAAGATGCTTGAAATATTCCAGCGGCATCTGGCGCCGAACGGCGTCGCGTACCTCAGTTACAACACCTTCCCCGGCTGGCACATCCGCGGCATCGTGCGCGACATGATGCTTTACCGCGGCGGGCAGTTCGCCGAACCGGATGCGCGCCTGAAGCAGGCGAAATCTCTGGTGGAATTTGTCGCACAGGCCACACGCGGCTCGGATACGCCGTATCAGCGCTTGCTACAGGGCGAGCTCAACCAGATGTCGCAAATGGAGGATTACTATTTGCATCACGACCATCTGGAGGAAAACAACCACCCGGTGTATTTCCATGAGATGGCCCGCAAACTCGCCGTCAATGGCTTGCAATACCTCGGCGAGGCGGATTTCTCCATGATGGTATCGTCCAATTTCTCGCCGGAAGTGGCGAAGACCCTGCAGGAACTCGGCGCACACGACATCATCCAGATGGAGCAGTACATGGATTTCGTGCGCTGCCGCTATTTTCGCAAGACCCTGATCTGCCGCAACAGCATCAAGCTGAATCGCATGCTGGCACCTACCGTCGTCAAGGACCTGTTGCTCGCATCCAACGCCGTTCCCGAGAAGGCCGAAATGTCATTGGATGCAACGCAGAGCGTCACCTTCGAGTCATCGGTCGGTTACAAGCTCACCTGCCGCGCTGCGGTAACGAAGCTGGCGTTGGGCATCTTGCAGCGCGAATGGCCGCTGCCGGTGAGTTTTCCGAAGTTGCTCGACCAGGCCAGTGCGGAAGCAGCCGGCAAGGGGATGCCAGTGGACGCCACAACCGTGGAAGACTTCCTCGCCGGCGAAATGCTGACCGGCATGGCCGCCGGCGTCATCGAATGGAGATTGAGTCCGGTAGGGTTCACCACCGCCGTTACGACCACTCCGGCAACACCACCACTCGCGCGCCTGCAGGCTGAACGAGGCTATAAGGTCACCAATCTTCGGGGGGAATCCGTCACGCTGGATGAAATCCACCGACAAACCCTGAAGCAGCTGGACGGGACACGCGACCTGGCGCAGATCACGCTCGCACTGATCGCATCGGTCAAACGCGGTGAAATGCTATTGCACCGGGAGAACGACAAGACCGTCATTACGGAGGAGGCTGAAATGCGCCGGATTCTGGAGCCCGCACTCGACAAGGTGCTCGCGAACCTGGCGAAAAGGGCGCTGCTGGTTGCGTGAGTCTCAGTCAGCACGCGCCCTGTCGGGAAATCAAACCCGCGCCAGCTTTGCTACTTCCCTGCCTTGGCCGGTTGTTTTTTCTCGATAACCTTGTCCCTGGTGGACCGGGCCGTTTCGTTCCGGGTAGCTCCTGACGTTGCTGCTGGTTGCGTGACTTCGCCAGTCTGGGCGCTGCGTTCGGCCCCGAGCCGATCCATTACCCCGGCAAAGTGCTGCATTGAGTGCAGGTGCAGGTACAGCAATTCAAGCGCGTCGGTCTTGGCGAGTCCCACCAGCGCTTCGGCATTCAGCGCCTTCAGGCGCTCCCGGTTCACCGCCATGAAGCCCGTCAAGGCCATCCGCTCTCCGGACGCCAGGTTGACCTGGGCGCGCATGGGCTCGAGCAAATCCAGTTCGCGCAACTTCGCACAGAACGCCTGGGTGCGACGGAACTCCGCCTGGTATTGCTCCAGAAATTTCAGCACGTTCTCGACATAGGGCGTGGGCTTGGCCTGATCGTTGAACAAGCGCTCGCCACGGCCCTGCTGATTGAAACCCGGGAACGATTCATCGATGCATAGCGTGAACGTATTGCCGTCGGCGGAGCGCGAAAATACAAACGGATAACGGCGCACGAAGGCCGGAATGTATTTCGCCTGCCATCCGCCTTGCCGACTGAGATAAAGATTCTCATTGCCGCGCATGCCAAGGATGACCGCCGGCATCATGGCCTCGGCCGCACCGCTGAATACCACTGCATACTCAGTCGCCGCTTTCTGGATCTCCACCGCCATCAGCGGCACCGAGTTCACGTTGCGGCTGAACGAGTAATCGGCACCGACCTCCACGCTCCAGTCACCGTGCCGATTACTGGAGACCGCGACCGCCGATTCGTAGATGAGCATTTGCGAAGCCATCACACTCCCTTTCATTCAAAAAATACAATCCAGCCCCGGTAACGCGTGCCAGGGATACTCCTGCATCAGCGCGATGCGCCTTTGCCGGGTTTGACGTTCTTGCCCGAATTGAGCGTGCTGCCCATCTTGTCGAACTTCGCGCCCTTGTTGCCGTCTGGCTGGCTTGCGTCGTCGTCGTTTTCATCGTCGTCCTCACCGACTACCTTCGCCAGGAAGTCCGCAAAGTTCTGCGCCGATTTGATCGCGCCGCTCCCGAATGGCGACAGCGTGCCCCAGCCCCCGCGCAAGCGCTCGCTCCAGTCGATTTGCACGCCGGCGGACTCACTCTTGCGCGATTGATCGAACTCGAAGGCCGGCAACTGATTGGCGGCTGTCACCTTGCCCGCCGCCTCGCGTTGCGCCGCCTGCCTTGCCAGTCGCAACAGCGCGGCATCGTCGACCGGCACGTCCGGATCGCCGTCAAATCCGAGTTCATCGAGCAGATAGCGCACGCCCGGATCGAGTTCATCACTCATCAGCGGATACCTGGCCGCATCTTCGTGGTCCAGTCCGAGGACGTGCCCGATTTCATGCAGGATCACGCTCAGCAGATCGATCCGGCCGCTTGCCGCGCTTCCTGCAGCGGCCTTGACCACGTTGTCATCCAGCCGGATGCTGAATTCCCTGCTGCTCGCTGCGGAGACATCGACATACCATCCATGACCGGCGGCATTCAGGTCGATCAGTATGCCGCCATTGCGTACCTGTCCTAGCTCAAGGCCGTCCAGATCCGCAAGCCCGTAGCTCAGGAATTGCAGCAGCTCGATGCCGGGATCTGCCGCACCCAAGGTGCGGCTCCAAATCGACACCGCGGCATCGACTGCACGCGCCAGCGTTGCGGCGTCCAGGTCAGATCCGGTGTATGGCAACAGCGGCGCATTGCTCGCCACCAGGGGATGCGCGCCGGCGATTCCAGGCAGGGTATTGAGCCATGCCGCGATCCACGCCCGGGTTGGCAACTCCTGCCCGACGCTGCCAATTGCAGGCGCAAATGTAAACGCGCGTGTATGGAACACGAGATCAAATCGCGTCAGGTAGGCGCGAATTCCGCTCACCTTGGTGGTCCCCAACTGCTCTACGAGGAGGTCTTTCGAGTCCTTCTTGATCACGTCGGCTTCATTGAGCGCGCCGTAGTCGTCCCCAATCAGGGAATCGCGGCCGCTATCGCCCGAGAGTACATCCACGCCAGAGCCACCGAACAGAACGTCATCGTCCGATCCGCCCATGATGTTGTCGTTTCCGGCCTCACCGTCGGCCAGGTCGTTGCCCTTGCCTGCGTCGATGTAATCGTTACCGGCGCCACCCAGAATCAGGTCGTCATCGTAGCCACCATATATCGTGTCGTTGCCATCCCCGCCATCGATAAAGTCGGCCCCCTTGCCGCCATCGATCCAGTCGTTGCCCGCTTCCCCGAGCAGGATGTCATTGCCCTCCTCGCCCTCCAGACGATCATCCCCTGCACCGCCGATCAGCAGGTCGTCCCCCTTGCTGCCGAAGAGCTGGTCGTTACCAGATCCGCCCAAAAGGATATCGGCGCCATAACCAGGATGATGGTCGTCATCATCGTCATCATGGCCATGATTGCCGCCGCCATACAGCACATCGTTTCCGGCGCCCCCGTCGAGGTAGTCGCTGCCGTCGCCGCCCTCCAGATAGTCGTCGCCGTCGCCGCCAAGCAGAACATCGGAACCGTGGCTGTGATGCCCATGATCGTCGTGATCGTCATCATCGTCGCCGTGATGATCGCCATCGTGACCGTGATGGTGATGGTGATCATCGTCGTCATGGTGATGACCGCGACGTCCGCCGTACAGCACGTCGTTACCCGCGCCGCCGTCCAGAAGATCGTCACCGTCGCCGCCGTTCAGTTCGTCGTTGCCGTCGTTACCCCGAAGCACGTCGTTTCCGCCGAAGCCCTCGATCACGTCGTTGCCGGCAAGACCGATCAGCGTGTTATTGCGCGAATTGCCGTCGATATGGTCGGAGAACTCGCTGCCGATGACATCCTCGATGGCATCGCCGTGGAACAGCGTCAAGGTGAGATTGATGTCGCCCTCGTGCCGATAGCCGTTCACCGTCTGCGTGTGCGCGTTACTCAGATCGACGTCGACCGGACCGATGAACTGGCTGAAGTCGAGACGGTCGTGCAGATCGTTCGGCCCGTGATTCTCGTGGTGATGGTGGTGGTGGTCGTCATCATCGTCGTCACCATCGTGATCGTGATGACCGTGATCGTGATGATGATGATCGCCGCCGGCCTCGACCACCGCGTCGCGCCCGAGTCCGCCCCCGGCGAACACGTAGGTGTCGTCGCCGAACTGCCCGTACATCAGGTCGTCGTCCTTGCCGCCTTCGATCGTGTCGTTGCCACCGATGCGATCACCCAGCAACTCGATGCCCTGGATATCGAACGGATTGAAGTGGTGCTTGTGATCGTGATCGTGGTCGTCGTGATCATGACCATGCTTGTGGTCCCAGTCGCCAAAATCGTCCAATCCGATGACTTGCGCGTCGAACAGGATCAGATGAACGTTGTCGCCCAGCAGCAGGTCATGGCCCTCTTCTCCCGAGATCCGGTCATTGCCATTGCCGCCGATGGCGATATCCGCACCTTCGCCTGTTCGTATCGTATCGGCCTGGAACGGGGAGCTTGCCGCTGCCTGCACAAGGTCGGTTGTTACGATCTCGTAAGCTTCGCCTTCGAAGAAGAACCTGACCAGGGCATTGTCTCCGATTGCACGGTCTTCATCGAAATCGCCGCCGATCTTGCCCGCCGCGACGTCGATCACTTTGCTGCGATCGGCACCGGAGACAATCTGGATACCGGCAATCGAAGCCTCGCCGCCTTCGTGGTTATACTTCCAATCGTCCTCTGCAAGACGTATGGAAAGCTGGGAGAGCGTCAGGTCACGGAATACGACATAGTTGCCGCGTCCCGGAGCTGACCGGTTGACCGAGCTTGCATCGACGAAGTTGCCATCGAACGTGCCGCGGTCGTCCACGTAGTGGACGATGCCACCGGCACTGATGGATACCACGCCGGTATCGTGCCAACCATCGTCCTCGTCATCATCATCATCGTCATCGTGATGATCGAAGTCGTTGTCCAGATACACGTAGACGTCGTAGGTGCCCAGGCTGCCAAGGCCGGCGAGGTTGACCCCCAGCCTGCGGTTGCCATCCTCGGACAGGAATCCCTCGAACAGGCGCTCGTTCTGCGTATCGGGATATAGCTCGGCGTGTGTTTCGCGGTCCGCGGATTTCGTCAGGCCGGAGTAATGTTCGCTGCCCCAGGCAACCGAGATACCCGTGGCTACGCCGTCTTCGTCGACCAGCCCGCCCACCGTACCCATGCCCAGGCTAGGAAGATTATTCCAACGATCGGCCGCTACAGCCCCGGCAGCGCCGGTTACAACCGCTTTTTCAGCGCCGCTGTTGAAGTTCACGCTGACCACGCGGACATTGCCGTAATCATATGAATCCGCACCGGGTACCCCGGTGTCGATGGTGTCCCCGCCATTGCCGCCGATGGCTACGTCGCGACCATTGCCGGTAAATATCTGGTCGCCGGAGAGCACCGGATTCGCGGCGCTGGTTTCCTCGTTGCGCGTTTCCAGTTCGCGCAGTTCGCCGAGCAGGAACATCGGGCCCGGTTCGACAGGCGCATCGGCAAAGCCGCGGAACACGAATGTCGCACGCGCCTCATCGCCCACGGCAACGTCATCATCGATATCGCCGAAAATGGAATTGCCGTAAGTGTTGAGGTAATCACCGAACTGCACTAGCTGTCCTTGCGCGTCGGTGAAATCGCCATCCTTGCCGCCAAAAACGATGTCTTCGCCGCCGCCGGTGAAGATGCGGTCGCTGCCACCGGCCGTAGGTGCCAGCGTTTCCAGCCGGTCGATGAGATGGCGCTGGCCCACAACCTGCACGGCGTTGATGCCCGGATTGTTGTACTTCGAATAGGGCGGGTTTGCATCGTTAACGCGGATCTTGACACTGTCACTCGTGAGGTTGTCGAAGCGGACGTAGAAGCCGTCGAAGTTGCCATTGAACGTGTGGCCGTCCGGGTCGTTCAGATACTTGACGTGCTGCGCGCCATCCTCGGTGATGACCGTCACGCTGCGAACAGACGAGTACGACGCACTCTGTTTGTCATCGAGGTCGATATAGACGAACAGACTGTAGGAACTGAAATGCCCCCACAGGCCGTCGATGGTGACGCCGACGGTGTCGTCGGTATCCGAAACGAGCGCGCCTTCGAATATGCGCTTGTTTTGGTCGGTCCCCGGCGTCAGGTTGCTGTGAGTATCGGTATCGGGCTCTTGCCGATCATGCCGGTCGAGGTTCTCGCCCCAGGTGATGGTGACGCCCGGAACGATCAGGCCGTCGTCGAAGTAAACCAGTTCGCCTGAATCGTCTCCGTAAGTTATCGGCGCGTGCTTGTTGTCGTGATCGTCATCGTCATCGTCATCGCCGTGCTGGTGCTGATCGCTGCTGAGATTATTCCAGTTGCCAGCCACGGCACCCGGCGCACCGGCCACGCCGGTTACCGCAGCATTCGTGGGCGAGCTGTTGAAATTGAAGCTCAGGATTGCTTCGGATTCGCCCGGGCCAAACGGCTGGGTACCGCTGAATGTCGCGCGGCCGTTGTCGCCGATGACGACATCCTTGCTGTTGTCCGCACCGGCATCGATATAGTCGGCTCCGGCGCCACCGAGAATGACATCCTCGGCATCATTGCCATAGATGACGTCGTCGTTGCCGTTCTCGAACGAGCGCGATTCGATCGTCAACACCGAGCGCAGCACGGTCGTCTGGATTTTCTGCAGCCGTGGATCGGGCAAATGGGGATCCGCAACGTCTTGGATCACCGCGCCGTGGTCACCGAAGATGATGTCCGAATCTTCTTCGCCGTAGAGCGTATCCCGGCCTGCGCTCAGATCATCGCGCACCGGCGAAGGCGCAGGGTCGATCGTCGTGCCATTCGTATCCAGGCGGCTGTCGATGCTGGGGCGCGGGCTGTTGTCGACCACGTCAATGGTCAGGCCTCGCGTAAAGATATTCACGTTGACGCCCGAATCGCCGTAGATGTGATCCTCGCCGCGTTGCCCGCGTATCGTGTCGTTGCCCGATCCGCCGGCAAGATGATCGCCGGCCTGGCTGCCGATGATCAGGTCGTCCCCGGCGCCCCCGTAAGCCGTGAAGCCGACGCTCGGCATGTTTGCCGATGACACTCCGGCAAACAAGGCGCTGGCATCGATCACGTCGTTACCGGCGTAGGTGTAGGGATTGGCCAGCGGGAACACCCACTCGTCGTCTTCGTTGTCGGCGTCGGGCAGGAGGGGGAATGGATCGAACGGCTTTTCGCCGAACTCGTAACCGAGCACATCGAACGGATGCCCGCTGTACCAGACGCCATCCTGAGAGGTGTCGCCGTAGACCACCAGTGGAGAATCCGGGCCGGCGCCGCCGGTGATCACGATATGGTCGCCGCCGATGCGCGCACCGCCGTCGAGACTTTCATCGAAGCCGAAGACGTTCAGCACCACCCCGGCGTGCGGGATCAGCGCCGGGCCGGCAAGCTGCATGCGGTTGCCGGTGAGGTTCGCGATCGTGAAGGGTCCGACGATGCCGTCGATGAAGATCTTCTGGCCCGCGTAGAAACCCGCATCGGACCAATTGCCGCCGGAGCGGGTCAGTGTGTTGGAGCCGATGTCGATCGCTTCGGTGACTTCGGTACGCCGCGCCTCGGACACGTGCACGGACAGTGTCGAAACCCCCGTAGAGAACGCCGGTCCGGAGAGGACCAGGCCTGCCTTGGCGCCCCAAGTGCCGAAGGCGTCGGCAGGTGCCAGGGCGGGATCGGCGTCGACGATCGCCACAATGAGTCGCGTGTTCGCCTCACCGCTGAGCTGTACATGCTGGCCGACCTGATAACCGTCCGCGGACCAGTCCAACCCGTCCAACCGGGTGAACGTGTGGCCGGCGCGATGCATCTGGCCGGCGTTTTCGAGCAATGCATTGCCACCGCCATGAACCACGGTAAGACCGCCGTGCGGGCCGGCAACCGAGAAGTTCTTCTGGACGCCGGTCTGGGCAGCCAGCGGCTCGCCGCGCACCGTCATCGAGAGGCCGTCGCTCGAGATATTGACCAGGCGCCAGTTGCCTTGCTTGCCGTCGATCATCACCAGCTGGCCCACGATGAATCCGTCGTCACGCCATTGCCCGGAACTGCGGGTAATGGTGCCCCCGTTGGCGCTGGCCGCAATGCTGACCATAGTCGTAATGTTCACCAGCCGGTCGGACGCGACAAGCCTCAATTCCCCGGTCTGCGAGGCGAGCGGCAAACCTTCCAGGACGAGAACGCTGTTGTCGTTGGGATCTGCCGGATCCGCGCCGTCGATACCGGCAACGGTCCACGTCCCCGACAGGCCAACGATAGTGACAGACTGGCCCGGCAGGAAGCCTTGCGCCTTCCAATCGAACCCGTCGCGCGCCACCGTGCCTCCGGTCGCCGAACCTTCCAGCACGAAGACGTTGGATGCCGATACGGACGGCGCCGCATTGAGCGTCCCCTCGATCGTCAGACGATCGTTGCCTTCGCCCAGCATCAGATTGACAACTTCGATCGTGCTTTCGTCCGCATCGGTGCCGAAACCGCCGCTCCCGAAGTTGATACTGCCGAAGTTGATGCCACCCGCAACCACCGTCGGTTCGCCGAAGCCGCTGCTCTCGAACTCCAGGTCCCTGGCCATGCCGAATCCGCTGAGGCCGGTCGAGGTCATCGTGCCGGAACCGTTCTCCTGGCTGGAGTCGTTGTAGATGTTCAGCACGTCGATCTGCTGCGACTCCGGCGCCTGCGCGCCGATGGCGATCAGGTAGTCGTCTGTCTCGCCAGGCAGCTTCAAGCCATTCTGCAGCGAACGGTCCGCGCCTGTAACACCGCCTTCAACTGCCAACGGTCCACGCAGCTTCGACAGCAAATGGGTCTGAACGGGGAACACCTTGACGCCGTCGCGGGTAGGCGGCACGTCGTAGTGGACATCCGCCTGCAGCACCACAGTCTGCTGGGCAAACCAGTTGGCCGTCGTGAAGTTCGCAACCGCGGCAAGCCGCGTGACCGTGACGGATGCATCGCCGCTCCACCATGCGGGCAGCGCGCCCTCGGCCGTAAACTCCAGTTTCTCGTCCGTGGTTGCATTGTCACCGCGAATCAACGCGATCTTCAGATCGACGAATAGCCCGCTCGCGTCGTGCGTCACGCGCACGCGTTGCCCTTCCAGGAAACCATCCGCGAGCCAACTGCTATCGTCCGTGCGAATGAGCTGGCGCAGTGAGCCGTCGAAGCTTGCATCGCCTTCCCACAGCCCTTGCCGGGCGAGGGCGCTCAGCACAACGGTTGCGTCTTCCACCGATCCACTGACGCCAAGCGCCGTCGTCAGCGTGATCTTCCCGTCGTTCAAGGACTCGATGTAGTAATCCCCGTCGAACGCGGACCCGCCGATACGCAGCAACTGCCCCGGGCGCAGACCCTCGTCGATGAAACTTCCCAGCGCATTCGCACTGCCGCGCGTCAGGGTGCCCTTGCCGGACACATCCGCAAATACAATGCCGCCGGTAAAGCGCTGCGAAGGTTGATAGCCGCCAATGGCCTGCAATGTGGCCGCAATGCCGCCAATGCTGGCCACATCGGTCAGCCCGTCGGTCAGTACCGCGATTTGCACGCTGTCGGTCGGTTGCTGCGTGAGCCGTATCGTGTAGTCGTCCCCCGCGCCACCGCGGACCACCTGCGTGGCACCGCCGCTTTCCAGCACCACCGCGCCTGCGGTCTCGTTGTCGATCACTTCCACATCGAGCACGCCCGGGCCCGAGCGCAGGTTCGGGAACACGAAACTCGCGTCCGTCGTTGCGTTGTCGCGCTCGAAGGTAATCACCGCGGTGCCGACATCCTCACGGCGGAAGTCATCGCGCGCTTCGATGGTCAGCCGTATTGGTGCGTTCCAGTTGGTCGAATCGAACGTGACGGTACGATTGATCGCATCGAACCGCGCATCGGTGGACAACAGTCGGATCTGCGCGTCGCTGTCCACATCCAGATCGAGCTTCAAGACCACGATGCTGCCGGCAACCGGCGCCTTGCTGAGCTGGACCAGAATGTCATCCCTCAGGCCTGTCAGCGAGGTGCCTTCGATCACCAGTGTGCGCCCGTCCTCGATGTTCGTTCCCAGCGCCACCTCGGTGACCAGAATGCCCGGCGTATCATTGTCGCGGACTGCCACCTCGACATTGCGCACGTCGACGCCATCGAAGTCTGCATCATCGGAAATCACGCTGTGCTGCACCATCACCACCTTGTCGCCCTCGGCGCGCGTATCGTCAGGAGCAAAAATGAACACCTCCTGATCGACCTCCCAGTTCAACGCATCGAACGTCAGCACCACCGCCCTGCTTGCGACCTGCGCGGGATTGCCGTCGATCAACACCGTGCGCTGGAACTGGCCGGGCAGCGGATCGGCAAGATTGGCCGAAGTGCTGACCCAGATCGAGTCCGCAGCGCCGCTCGGCAGCGGCAGGGGATTCGCAAACGCATTGTCGGCCTCTTCCTGAGAGGCGCGCGCGGCCGAAACCGTCAAATATACCTTTGCCGTGGGCATGACCGCGAGCCGGATAAAGTAACTGTCGGCCTTGACGGGTCCACCTTCGCGCACGGCGGTGAAGCCGCCGGTTTCGGTAATGACGACGTTGCCCTGCTCCGGGGTCGCCACATTCAGGTCGATGCCGTCGATGACGAGCCCGTCATACAACGCATCATCCGAAGTGACAAGGTGGTCGGCTGAACCGCTGAGCCCTTCCAGTTCCCGCGTCACGATATCCTCGTTGACATCGCTTGCGACATTGATCGTGTCGCTGCCCAGTCCGCCGACTACGCGGTAGGAAATGCCGAACGCGGTGGACTGCACGAAGAACTCGTCGTCGCCTTCCAGGCCGTCGATTTCCAGCACTTCGACATCCGAGAAGCGCACATTGAGTCCGCCGCCGAACACGCCCTTGGCGGTAATCACGAAGTCGTCCGCAAACTCGGTGCCCAGGATCAGCAACTTGTCGAAGCCGGTGCCGCCATCGACCGAGAGCGGCGCATTGATGTTGTACTGCACCTCGTCGTCGCCGCCGCCCGTGCGGATATCCGGCGCCTTGCCAACGGAAAACTGCGAACCGATCCTGGGAATCGCGACGCCATTCTCGTCGGTCAGCAGGACGTCATCGGTCCAGTCGCCCGGTGTTTCGTCGGCGTCGGCCGCGTTGATGGTGCCATCGCCATTGGAGTCCACATCGACCGCATCGAGATCGTCCGGATCTATGACACCGTCCCCGTTCCAGTCTTTGCTCGATACGGCCGCGATCGCGAAGGCGCGAACCGTGAACAGATCGTTGCCGTCGTCGCCCTCCAGGCGCAATTCGGCCTGGTTCGAATACACCGTGAACTCGTCGTTGCCGGTACCGCCGTGCACCACCATGGGCGCATTGGTACCGGGGCTCAGCCAGCCGCGTGTGGTGGCGACCAGATCCGGGAACACGTCCTGGGCGAGCAGTGTGCCCTCGGCTGCGTCGCGCTTGTTGCCGAAGATCTGCCCGATCCGGAAGCTGTCGGCACCCGCGCCGCCGTCCAGGGTCACGATCGCCGAGGTATCGTCCGACGCAAAGAAATCGTTGCCGCCGCGGCCCTCGACCGTGACGCGGCCGTTGAGCCCGCTGTCATAGTTGATGCGCTGGACCTCATCGGAAGTGGAGTTGTCCGGATCCCGATCGCGATAAGTCGCAACGTCGCCATGCAACACGGCAACGTAGGCGGGCCGGTCTGCCGATTCGTTTGGCAGGAAAGACGCCGTGCGCAACAGGAAAATGTCGTCAGCCGCGTACTTCTGGCCCGTGGAAGGATCGATTCCGTCGAGCGCCGAGTCGCGTCCGCGGATCAGCAGTTCGTCCACGCCGTCGTTCGCCGCACCAGTGTCGAGGGCATTGATGACATAGTTACGCTCGTCGATGCCGTTGCTGCCCAGGGTATGCACTTCGTAATAGTCGGAGTCTGCCTGTCCGTCGAGCGTCAGCGTGTGTTCGGCCGCGGAAACATTGGCCGGCCCGGTGGTGACCGCTGCGTCCTGGAGATAGAACACGCGGAACTGATCTTCGCCATCGTTGCCCGATGCGTCCAGGTCCTGACTGCCGAACACCCGCGTCTTCGAGCCGAGGAAAATGTAGCCGGCATCGCCCTGCCCAGTGCCCCCGGCCGCCCCGCCGGAATCGCCGAACTGGAAGACGTCGCCATCGGTATGTCCCCAGATCCGCGTCATGAATACCGGCGCGGTAAAGGTCGGCACGGCACTGCCTACGGGAGAATCGCCCGATTCGCTGCCCGGCGTCACCACGGCGCCCGCAATAATGCGCCCGCGCAAGATCATCTCGGTACCGTGGTCCACGTCGGCGTTGCTGAAATCGCCATAAATATCGATGGACCCGGCTGCGAGGATTTCACTGTTCGCATGCGTGGTGACATCGTCTCCGGCCTGCAACAGTACGGATCCGGCTTCCGCGAAAATCTGTCCGCGCGCGACTGCGCGCGGCGCGTCGGGTTGAGCGCCGGGCAGACTGGCGCCGGATTCCGCAAAACGCGCCGAGCCGGACGCCACGAGTTGCAGGTGTTCGTCGGTATCGGCCGATTCGCGCACCGTGATCCGGATATCGCCGGCAAAGGCGTGTGCCAGCAACAGCCGCAGATTCGCGTCGGTTTCGGTCAGGAAAATACCGGTTGAAGCTTCCAGGCCGACATCGTCGATCGATGAGCCGCGTGAAGAATCGATCTCCAGATCGTTGCTGGAACCACCGATCGAACCGCCGTTGGCATCCAGATCGATGCTCTGGCCAAGCACGTTGGCTTCCTCGCCGGGTTTCGCGTCCACGATGGAACCGGCCGTCGTGCGCAGCGAAACATCCGAAATCGAGTCGACGGTATGCACGCGCATGTCGCCGGACACTTCGTCCAGGTAGATGCCGCCGCTCGCGTCGGCCGTATTGTCGAACGCGCGCAGCACTCCCACCGGCGATACAGCGGGCCGCAAGTCGGCATCGATCTCGAGGAAGTTGCCCGCGCGTCCGATACCGCCGTTCGGCCTGCCCGCGTCGATCGGATTCGGACTGGTTGCCGTTCCCGGCAGATGGGCGACGCCCACACCTGCGATCGAGCGTGATGTTTTCACCTGAAACGTCTGCCTCTGCATTACTGCCGAAATCGTTCAGCGCATCGACAATGGCAGCGGGTGAGTAAAGCAGGACATCGCTGGCCGTTGACTTGATGCGTCCGACACGCAGATCGTCGTTGATCTCGGTTAGCGTGATGAATCCGTTTGTCAGCACATCGACGTGGTGCTCGTCGGACGGACCTTCGCTGAAACCGACGCCAAGAGTATCGGTATTGCCGATGACATTGATCTTCGCCGCGCTCGGGGAGGGATCCTGTGCGTTGACGATGATGTTCTTGCCGGCGACCAGTCCAGGGAGTTTGCGTTCGCCGTTGGTGTCGGCGGCCCTGAAATCGTAGGTGCTGTCGATACTGACGGTGCCTGAGGCAAAGAAGCCCGTGTCGCGCAGCGGCGGGACGGTTGATTCTGCTTCGTCGAAGAATACGTACTCGATATCACCGTCGGTATCGCCCGGATGCTTGACCAGTACGCCACCTGACGTGGTGGTCGACGTCAGCTCGCGCACGCTTGCCTGCAGCAGCACATCGACGTTTCCGCCGGCACTGATGTTGTCGATTGATACGGTATAGGCGCCGGCCAGGCCGCGTTGCCGGGCTTTCAGGTCAAGATACACATCGTCACTGCCCGCAGTGCCTGCATCGACATCGAACCGCGTGGCCGCGGTGAGGGTGTGCACGGTCGACAACGGCGAACTGCCGCGGCTGAGCGCGATCGGCACCAGCGCCTCGCTGCTCGACAACTTGAGGCTCAACCCGTCCTGCGAGACGATCGCATAGTAGTAATGACCCGGCGTCAGACCGACAATCGGCGTACCGCTGGTGTCATAGCGCAGAAGCTGCCCGGTAAAGAACTGGTTTTCGAAACCGATCGCAATCTGGCCGCTGACCGGACTCACGCGCCGTGTCTCGAAGGTCGAAGATTGCGGCAGTCCTGGCGCATCGACGATGTCGATATTCACGCGCTCCGAAACCGAGATTCCGATCTCGCCGCCCGCATCCACGTTCAGGATATTGGACCGCACCAGCGACACGCGGGACTTGCCGAAGTCCACATGCGCCATGTCGCGATCGTCCGTGGCGCGCACGTCACCCAATTCATTGAATATGACGGTCGTGCCGATGGGATTTTCGATGGTGCCATTCAGGAACAACGTGGAGGCGCCTTCGTTCCGGATATCCACCAGCGTGGGTGCAACACCGCGCTCTATGGCGAAGGTGAGGGAAACCGACGCATCGTCCGGATCGAGCCACACCAGCGGATCGCGGTTGCCGAGAACCTTGATGTCGTTGATCTTCAGGTTCTTGGTGGAAAGATTCGTGACATTCACCGTCTGCAGGGTGTCGCGGAACTCCCAGGTGCCGCCACTGCCGGAGATGGTGCCGTCGGCATCAAAAACCACATCGCCGGGTCCGGGATTCTGGATGTCGTTGACGAAGATCTCCGTCGAATTGATGTGCCCCGATGTACGCGCAGTGACGGCGCCGTCACGCACGCTCGCCTCAACCGCGCGCGTGATATTGCCGTCGGCATCGATGATCAACTCAGGCTGCCGTCCCGAAAGAATCAGTACATCGGAACTGAAGTCGATATCCTCGTTGTCGACAAAGTTCGTGTTGCCGTGGGATCCGCCGCCCGCCAGCGAGCGTTTGCTCGTATTGGCCTTGCGCGTGACATCCGATGAACCGTTATCGACACTCGCAAACAGGGCCAGGTGGGTTGATTCACCGGAATCCTGGAGATTGGGATCCGAGGGGTCTCGCGGCCCCGCGATTACCCGGGCACCGGCCGCTCCCGATACCTGGGAAGTGATGGTCGTATCGTTGTTGGCATCCGCACTCACCCAGCCGAACAGGCCGGTGGACCGGGCAAACGATTCCGCGTGGGTATCGACGCCGCTGAAGCCGGCGATCAGGTCCACGCCTTCTATGCCGGTCAGTTCCGCATTGGCACCGATGACAACGTTGCTCTGCGCTGAAATCGAAACGTCGGAGTCGTCCTCGCCTTCGCTGTAGATGCCGGCGCCGTAGGCCTGCCCGTCGGACGTCAGTTTGATGCGGGTGGTGTTCGCGTTCATCGCCAACGTCCGTGCCGTGACGATCGCGTTTTGCGCGACTTCCGCCTGCGTCAGTGCGCTGGTGTAGTCGATGTCGTTTTGCGATTCTCCATCTCCGCCCGCGCCGATACCGCTGGCGTACGAGTAGCTGTCCGCCCGGGTACGGCTGCCAGCATCGATATCCGCGTGGCCGCCGACGGCCACATTGGCGCCTTCCTTGACCGTCGCGGTCGTCGTGTAAGACATGTTGCTGTCGCTGGTCGCGTCCGCCAGACCAACGAAACCGCCCGCATTCGAGTGGGTGGATACGTCGGAATTCTGGTTCGTATCCGCGATGATCGACAGGCTGCCCGCAAGCAGATTGACGTTCTCGCCGATGTACGATTCGGTCACGCTGGTCTGACGGCTGTTTGCGTCCGCATCGCCGATGCCGACAAATCCGCCGGTGCCATTGCGGCTGCTGGCTGTTGCATTGGTTTTCGCGTCGGTAACAATTGACACGGCCCCTTCCGCAGAAACGATGTCGGCCGCAATGTAGGCCTTGGTCGTCGTGTTGAACGTGGCAGTGGCGTCGTTGATGTTGACGCCAACGAAGCCGCCACCCGACCCGCGCGCGTTGGCCGAACTGATGCCATCGCCGGTCACGGCGGTCACGAGGCTCAACGGGATGCCGCCTGCGCCGAGGATCGTATGCGTGCCGGAGAACGCCCCGCCCGGCAGTGCGATGCGCAGCGAATGGTCATCCGAAGCCGCCGACAAATCGACCACCGGGCTGAACGCATGCACGCCGGACAAACCGCTGGCATTGAAAGCAAGCGAAGGACCGCCGTCCGTGGCGGATAGTTCAAACGATCCTGCTGTGGCGTTCTTGACGTAGTACGTCACGCCGTCCTGCAGCGCACCGCCGCCGGACAGCGCAATCGGCCGGTCCGACGCCTTGATAAAACTGTGCACGACAGCGCCCGGATCCGGATTGGGCCGCGGCGCAGGCGGATCGCCCGCGCGCGAAGGACCTTTATCCGGTGTCAAGGCGATGACCGGTGCGTCGAAGTTCTTGTTGACCGGGTTGCTGATGGTTGCGGCAACCCCGCTGGCGGCCGTAATGGCACCGGTGAACTGCAGTTCGATGGTGCTGCCACTGACGCTTCGAATCGTGTAGTTACCGCCATTGGTGCCGGATACGTCGATTGTCTGGCCGGCGGTGAAGTTGGTATTCGCCCAGTCGCCTCCGACGCGCTGAATGCGGACGAAATCATCCGCCGGATCGCCACCAGCCACCGCGGCCACCCAGTTCACTGTCGCCGCCACCTGTGTTCCGGTGACCGTGTTCACCTGCGCAAGCGTCAACACCGAATTATTGAACCCGCCGACACTGGCAATCGTGTAACTCGTGCCGTTGTTGATGCCGCTGCCGGAAATGTGAATCGACTGGCCGGCGCCGAATCCGCTGTCGATCCAGCTTCCGCCGTCTGTCTGGATAATCTGGTCGCCGCCTGCGGAACGCACAAAATTCACCGGCTCGTTGAGCAGGGCGTCGTTGAACTTCAACTGAATGGAACTGGCGGTCGCGTTCGTGACGCGATACTCGCGCCCGTTCACCAGGGGATCAATCTGGATCGTACCGTCCTGCAACTGATAGACGATCCTGTCGCCGTTGACAAATCCGTGATTGACCGGACGGCCTTCGCTATCGATGAAATAGATGTTGTCGGCGCCGGCCGAGTCGTTGAACACCAGCGCGCCTTCTGGCGTCGTCGAGGCAACGACGACATCGACATTGATACTGTTGAAGGTAAACGCATCCGGGGCGTCATACGTGACGGTGTCGCCGTTGCTGAAGCCGTGTCCGCCCAGCGTGATTACGCTGCCGGACACTGCCGATGGCGAGAAAATCCTCCGCAACCCGACTTCGCTCGCGGACGCTACCAGACGCACGGTCTTGTCGTCGACGCTGACCACGTAATACGTGTCGGTCAAATTAAGGCCGCCGACTGCGGTTGCGCCGGAATCCGGCGCGTACCGCACAGCGTCGCCATTGCGGAAATTGTGCGCGTTGGTAAACGTGATGGTGTCGCGGGCAGCGTCGATGTCGCTGCCGTCGAAACCGGCACCGAACGAGATATGATTCGCGTCGTTTGCCAGCACGCTGTACTCGCGGCGCACTATGATGGTTTCGCCACCATCCACCGATTCGCTGGTGCGGCCGGTAAGTCCCGCAATCGGTGCGTTGCTGCCATTCTCGTACTCGACGGTATCTCCGGTCGTCAGTCCGTGATTTGCGACGGTCAACGCGTTGTTGCTCACCCCTGTGATCGAATAATTCGGAGCTGCCCCGCCCGTAGCCAGCGGCGTGTTGGTCGCCTCCAGGCTGATACCGCCCCCGGCGATCACCACGGCGCCGCTGTCGACGTACGCCGAGACGTCCGGCGTGACCGTTGCATCCGAATCGGAACCGCCGACGCCGATGAATCCGCCGGTTACGCCCTTGGTCGAGGCGTCAGCCTCGGGGTCAGCCAGGGCGGTAATCGAGATATCGTCCGACACGTTCACGAAGCTGTTGGCCCCGATGTAGGCCGCCACTGTGGAATCGACGGTGGCATCGGAGGAATTCAGCGTACCGGCCACCAACCCGCCTGCTACCGCCTGCGCATCGGCGATCGCCGAATCGGCCGCACTGGCCGATAGATCCAGATCTGCCGCGCCAGCGCCCGTGGATGTACCGATCGAGCCCTTCATGTAGGCCTCGACGTTGCTCGTCGCTGTCGCGTTTGCCACGGACGCACCGACGCCGACCAGGCCGCCTCCCGTACCGCGTGCGCGCGCTTCGGCTTCGTTGGTCGAAAGCGCATCGACGCGCACGTTGCCGGTCGCATCGACGCCGGTCAGCGCGCCGATTCCCGCATCCAGATTCGGCGTCGACGTAGCCGTAGCGCTGCCGCCGGCTACACCCGCCAGCAATCCTCCCGCGCCCACGCTGACGCGCGCATCAGCCAATGCATTCGAGCTTGCGATAAACGTGATGTCGTCGGCTTCAAGACTTCCACCGCCAACGGTGAGCGCCTGAACGGTGGGATTGACCGTCGCCGTCGTGCGTGCGCCGGAGAACCCGATGCCGATCGACAAATTGGTGCCCGTGCCGGTGGCGCGTGCGTCGACATTGCCTGTTGCGCTCGCGCTGATATCACCTTCGGCCGCAACCTGCGCGCCGCTGCTGAAATTCGCACGGACCGTTGGCGTCGCGCTGACGGAAGACGTGGAGAATGAACCCGAACCGAACAATCCCAGGCCGAGCATACTGGCATTCGAGCGCACCGTGCTGTTCAGCAAAGCATTCAGCGTGATGTTGCCCGTACCTTGGGCATTGATGATGCCGCCCCCGAGCGCTTCAACTACGTGCGCATCGGTCGCCACTGCACTCGCTGCGCCGCCGCCCACCAGGCTGATCCCCGTGCTCAGTACGTTAACCGTCGGCGTGGTTGTTGCCGAGGCCTCGATATTCAATGTACCCGCGGTTACATCCGCGCCGGATTGAATTGCGGCGCGGGTCGCGCCGCGAACCGTGGCATCCACATCCATGATCTGGATGCCGACAATGCTCGCACTGGCGCCGGTACTTTGCGCCGTCGCGCGATGAGTGCCTTGGGCATCCACGTTTACTGTGGCTTCGGGCGAGTCGATTTCCGATCCCGATCCGATCAGGGCCTCAATGGCCGCAGAACTGGTAATTTCCGCATCCGGATCGACCACCGCCGCGGCGAACAGGCCGAAGGAAATCGCCAGAGCGTCGGCGAACGCGTCGTTGTTGCCCACCGCGCGTACGTCGATGGATGTTGCGCCGTCCACGTCACCACGCAGTTCAGCCTTCGTGCCGCCGGCGATCGTTGCACTGAGCGCGGAACCGGTAATGGCGGCGATGCCGCCTGAACCTGCATCCGACTCCACCAGCGCATCGTTATCCGACGTTGCCGCGATGTGCACTTCACCGCTGGTATCGATCGATGAGGTCGACCCAACCAACGCCTGCACGTCCGCATTGGAGGACACTTCGGCGACCGTGCCGCTGCCGGCACCGCCGAACGCCAGGCCGAAGCCCGCTACCCGTGTATCCGCATCCGCAAGGTTGGCGCCGCTCGCCGATACGGTCACCCCTGACGAGGCGGTGATATCGCCATCGAGTTCGGCGATGACTGCACCTTCAACGACCGATTTGGCAAGCATGATGGATACACCTGCGAGCACTCCGCCGGCCAATCCATTTGCTTCTGCGCGAGCCTTGTTCTTGTCACCGCGCAGCCGGGCGTCCACGACGACTGCCCCGGCCGTCGCGATCGATGCGGTCATGCCGATACTCGCCTGGACATCGGCTTCGGCGGCGATCACCGCCAGCGCTTGGGAGCCCGCGCCGCTGCCCAGCGAAATAGACGCCACATTGGCAACCGCCGTGGCAGTATTTTCGCCGAGCGCCTTGACATTGAGCGACAGGGCATCGAACGCGCCGTCGATGAGATCGCCATCGAATTGCGCAGTTACTGCTCCGCCAATGCGCGCTTCGGGAAGCATGGCCGAAATCGCGATTCCCACTCCGCCTGAACCACCTTCAGCCGACGCAAAAGCGCTGTTGTCGCCTGTGGCCAGAACGTCGATCGGCGCTCCCGGCGCCGTGATCTGGGCGGTCGACCCGACCAGAGCCTCGACATCTGCTTTGTTGGTGACTTCGGCATACGCATCCGCACCTGCACCGGCGAGCCCGATACCAATGGAAATCGCCAGTGCCTTCGCTTGCGCGTTGTTGTTGCCGATTGCCTCGACCTTCACGGATGACGCACCGTTGACGTCACCGTCCAGTTGGGCGCGCACGCTGCCCGCGATCTTGGCCGACAGATCTGAACCTGTGATGGCAGCGCCAAAGCCGCCGGAACCCGCGTCGGACTGCACGATGGCATCGTTGTCGGCCGTGGCTCTGACCAGCACCGCGCCGCTGGTCGTCAACGTTGCCCCCGACCCGACCGATGCAGTGACATTGGCCTTGTCGGTAATTTCCGCCACCGCGCCGCCGCCCGCGCCCGCGGCACCCAGGCCGACAGAGAATGCAAAGGTTTTGACATCGGCGGTGTTCTTGCCGGTGGCCTGGATGGTGATATTGCCGTTGGTCGTGACCGGGCCATTCAGGCTTGCACTGGTCGGTGCATTCACCGTGGCTTTACCCAGGCTTACGCCGACCCCTACGATGCCGCCCGAAACACCGGACGATTTGGCGTTGGCAACGTTCAGGGAATCAGCGAGCACGGATACCGCGCCCGTCAGATTGATGCTCGATCCGGTCCCGACCGACGCACCGACGTCGCGCGCTCGAATTCGCATCGGCATCGGCACCGCTGCCGGTGATGACGCCTCCCGAAGAGGATTGCGCGTCGGCATCCGCGCGCCTGGCACTGTGTTCTGCGCCGGAATTGTGGCGCGCCTCCACGCTCAGCGATCCGCTGCCGTCGATGGCAACGTTGCTGCCGATCGACGCACGAACTTCGGGCGTGATACTCGCCTCGGCGACCGAACCGCCGGCCGATGCGCCAAGCGCGATGGTGATGCCGATGGCATCGGCATTCGCGTCAGCGATCGACTCCGCCCGCACTTTGGAAGCACCGCCGGTCAGATGTATATCCGGCGCCGCAGTAGCGATGCCCCCGTCGCTGACCGTGGCATGGATGGTGGGATCCACAGTTGCCGTTGCTACGGTTGCACTGCCGCTGCCTGCGATGCCGCCAGCCGTGGTTTCGGCGATCGCCTGCGCCGTGTTGCGCCCAATGCTTTCGACGACCATGGCATTGGCCGATGTGATGCGGCCCGCCATGTTAGCCAGAGTCGTGCCGGTTGCTTCGGCCGTCGCGGTCGTCACGCCGAATCCGCCTACGCCAACGGCAATGCCACGCGAATTCGCATCGGCATCGTTGTTGGACAATGCGCGCACGCTGACCGCTCCCCCTGCGGAAATGCTCGAGTCATTGCCGATCGAAGCTTCCACATCGGCTTTGGAGGTCGCCTCTGCCGGCGACACCTTGACGGCGATGACCGCACCACCGGGTGCGAAGGCGTCGGCCTCCGCCGTCCTGCCGGCGATGACATTCCCGCCGGTCGTGTAATTATGGAATCCCTCGACTTTGACTGCACCGGAGGTGCTGCTCAGCGTGGCATTGGCGCCGACGGTGGCATCGACGTCGGATGCTATTTCGGCGGTGGCGCGTGCTGTTCCGAATGAGCCGCCCAGACCGAAGCCGGTCCCGCGTCCCGTGGCGTGGGCATCGGCCTCTGACAGTGCGCGAACTACGATATCACCGCTCGCGCGGACGACCGCGCCCACACCTACAGAAGCTTCAACGAAGGAATCCACGGCCGCATCCACACCGGTATCGGAGGCCTCTGCGCCCAGCGCCCCGTTGGTGGTTCGTGCTTCGCCTTCAACAATATCCAGCGATTGCGCCGTTACCCCGACCGACGCGGCCCCTGCGCCGCCAGTTGCGGTCTGGACATTGCCATTGAGCCGGGCGGTGGTCGTGCCGTCCGCGTCCGCAAAAGCCTCGGTCGCGCCGAGACTGACTCCGGCAAACGCCTGCGCCTGGGCGCGAACGCGCGCTTCGTTGACCGTGCGCGCCTCGACGTCGACGGCATCGCCCGCGGACAGCCTCGCGCCTGCATCCACATGCGCGTTCACGTTGGCCGCCGATTTCGCTTTCGCGATCGTCCCTGCTGCCGTGAATGCGCCGATGGCGGGTGACTCCGCGTAGGCGCGGGCCCCTCGATTGACCGCAAAGCTCTTGGTCTCGAAACCGAGGCTTCCCTCGACGGATACCTCCCAGGTGGTGGTCAGCGGAACATAAGTCGCAGCGTCGCGGTTATGCACGCCGAGCACGCGAATCGCGCCTCCGGTCGTGTCGATCGTGGTGCCGCCGCCGGCGATAGAAGCCTCGACATTCGGCGCGACGTTGACGTCGGTCCAGCTCACGCCGGTCGCGCCCGCCGCCGGCTGTGAACGTAAAGACCTTGCCGTCGGCGTCATGGCTGGTCACCGCAGCAACGGTCACGTCGCCGGTTGCGTCGACCTGCACCCCCGCACCAACCGACGCGCGCACTTCCGGCGTCGCATCGATGAAGGCGAAGTTGAAACTCACCGCCACGCCGCCGACTGCCGCCGCGAAGACCCTGGTGTCCGCATCGATGGTGGACGTGGCGGCAACCGTCATGGAGCCGATCGCGTCCTCTTGACCCAGTTGCGCGTTATTGCCGATCTCCGCGACGGTTTTTCCGTGAATGTCCGTGCGCGTAAAGGACGCGCCCGTGGCGCCAGCGCCGGTAGCAGCACCGATCGTGAGCGCCGAAATCTTCTGCGTTGACGTTGCCAGAACGTTCACCGCGCTGGCGTCATTCACTGATGTGCCCGACAGGAGCTTCGCGGTCGTCGAACTGCCGTTCTCGATCACCACCACCGAGGCGCCGATGCCCACAAACCCCGCGCCGCCTGCAATCGACAGGGCATCCATGTGTTCGTCGAGTTCGGCTTCGACGGTCAGTTCCCCGCCCGCGACCAGCGTGCCACCGGCTACTGCGGACGAGTTCGACGTGACGCTGGCCACACTGACCGCAGCGCCCACGCCGACGAAACCCGCCGGCGATGCCGCCGATCTTGAGGTCGTACTCCAGATCTTCGCTGCTGTTGACGGTGATCTGATCGCCTGCCGTGACCCGTGCGCCGCTTTCGATGACCGCCGCCGTACCGGTGGTTGCGGAATATCCGCGAGCTTCAGACTGATGTCGGCAGCAGTCGGGCTCTTGCCGATTTCGCTGGCGCCTTTGTTGGTGATGTCCGCCAGCCGTTCGTTGGTGGTGGCCTTGCCGTCGCCGCGGTTTTCGACGTTGCTCTCGAAGCCGGACAGTTCGCCGCTCACCATTCCGGAGGCGTTTTCGCCTTGCTGCGCGGCATCCTCGTCGCTGGTTTGGGTAAAGCTGTGTTTGTTGCCCGAACCCGTGCCGGTGAGGTTCACCCGCCCGGTAGATCCGCCGGTGAGTGCGTGTTCCTTGGTGTCGTACAGCGCTATCCTGCCGCCCTCGACTCTGACGAAGTATTCGGTCTCGCCGTCATCGACCAGTCCGCCAATGGATGTATTTGTGGAAGCACCTTGGCGATATTTGACCTTCTCACCGGTCCTGAGGTCACGCTGGTCGCCAACATCGATGTTGTTGGCGGACGTGTCCACTGTGGTCGCGTTTGCGTCGAACCTGACGCGTTGCTTCTCGAGCGCGTTCTCAGATTTGTCGTCGGCCGTCGAGCCGGCATTCTCGCCGTTGTCCGAATAGCTCGGTTTCAGCGCTTCGCCGATCGACCACACCGAAACCGAAGCGGCGACACCCACGAAACCGCCCGCGCCGCTGATGACGAACCCGTCGATATCCTTGATGCCGAGCGCATTGACTTCGACGTCGTTTCTGGCCGAGACGCGCGCGCCATCGAGAATCTGCGCGTTGACATCGTTCTTCAGCACACCGACATAGACCGCGCCGCCCACGCCGACGAATCCTCCGGCAATCGCGCCGGAGAACGTAATCATGCGTGCCTCATTGGCTGCGCCGACGTGCACGCTCTGGTCGGCATCTGCAGTGATCCCGGCGGTCTGGTTGACATCCGCATCGCCGATGAAGGCCTTGGTGTCGGAATCGATGATGCTGACTCCTACGGCACCGGAAACGCCGACGAAGCCGAAGCCCGCTGCAACCGACACATGTACGATCTGCTCGCCCGATTCGGCCTGGACGATCACGCCGTTACGCGAACCGCGCGCGAAGTCGTCCGCGTCGTTACCGTCCGAGTTGGTGTCCTGCAGTGTCCCGGTCAGCACGTCCGGCGTGCTGCCAACACCGCCGCCAGCGGCATCGACGCTTGCGCCATTGCCAATGAAAGCCGACGTTTCCTTGCCGATGACCATGACGCCGACCGAGGCGCCCACACCGACGAAACCGGCCCCGAGTGCCCCGCTGATCAGCAGCACCTTGGTGTCGTCGGATGCGCGAACAGCGGCATCGCCCCCTGCTGATACCGAACCGAGAATGGACGCCGTGGTCGTGTTGCTGATGCTCAGCACGCTCACGCCGCCGCCGACGCCCACCGTCCCTGCGGCGATGCCCATGCCGATCAGGAGTATGTCTTCGGAGGCATGCGCGTCCACGGTGACGTCGTCTTTCGCCTTGACGCTCGCCCCGGAACCGATGCTCGCGGTAGTCGTGCCGGAGAGCACGGTGACATCCACTCCCGGCGCCACGCCTACCGCACCGAATCCCGCACCCGCGGCAAGCGCCACGTGATGGAAGTCGTTGACCGCCGCGACCGTTACCGATTGCGCGGCATTCGCTCCGGACTGGTCGCCGTTGACCGAGGCGCCATTGCCGATATAGGCCTGGGTGTCCGTGTTGATGACATTGACGGCCGCCGCCACTGCGACGCCGACCGATCCGCCGGCGATTGCGGCGGAATAGGTTTCGATATCGTCGCGATTCGTTGCGGCAATCGCCACACCCTGTACCGTTCTCTGTTGTGCCGTCAGCGTACGCTGTCCGACTTTCGGATCCTGCGTGCCGCCGTAATCGGAGCCGTTGGTATCCACGCTCCCCACGTTGGGCGAACCCACCTCCCCTGAGGTCTTGAGCTGGCTCGCGCTCTGGCCCTTGACGTCCTGTGCGTCCAGGACCATGACTTTCTCAAGGGTCTGGGTGGGGCCAGCTACCGGTCGCCGTAAGGTCGATGCGGGTCACCAGTTTATGGCTCGTTCCGGTTGCGCTTCCCGTCAACGCGACGCGATCGAGTTCGTCGTCGGCCTTGGCATTTGCCGCGGTGTTGTAGAACTTCACATCGTCGCCGTCGACGTTGACGTAGTAGGTACTGCCGTTGCCCAGACCGAAGCCGGTATCGGCCCCGTCCCGCCGGTAAGTGATCTGGTCGCCGGTCGCCAGTCCGTGACCGACCGCCAAGCGTATCGAAGCATTCGTGGTATCGACTGCACCGGCGGGATCGAATGTGACATCACCGGCCATCGCGTTGGCCTTGGTGCGGTAGAGACTCGCTTGCGAACCGTCGACACGCACGTAGTAGGTAGTGCTACTGTCAAGCCCACCGACTTCGATATTGGCAGGCTCGGAGTCGCTGACCGGAAGGCCTTTGCGGTATGTCACGAGGTCGCCGGTTTGCAGGCGCCGGGGCGTCGAACCGACATCGATGGTGTCGCTGTGGTATTCACGGCGCCCTACTGCGCTGAACGTCGCTGTCGGTGTGGGCGCATCGGCAACGAAACTCACGCCGAACGCCCCCGTGGCAGCCTTCAAGCCGCCCGTATTTCCATCGCCAGTCACCGACGCCCCCGCGCCGATGAAGGCCTGGGTCTTTTTGTTGACCACGGTCACCGTGGCCGCCGCGCCGACGCCGACCGTCCCGGCGGCCGCCGTGGCCGCCACCTTGTCCATCTCGGTGGAATCATCGGCAGTAATGCGAACTGTGCCACCCGCGTGCACGTCGCCTGCACCCGCCGAGATTATCGAGTCCGATGGGTCATCGCCGATGAAGGCGCGCGTTGTCACATTGAGCACATGCACGCCGGCATTGACGCCCACGCCGGCACTGCCACCGATGGCAACACCGGCAGCGACGGAGGTGACGTCTTCGGAAGACGCCGCGCCCACGTCGATGTCGCCTTCCACGTCGGCGGTGACGCCTGAATCGATGTATGCGGACGTGTCCTTCGTCAATGTCAGCACATCCACGCCGAGTCCGACCCCGGCGGTCCCGCCGACCCCGATCGAGCCGGCGACCGATACGATCGTGGTGTGATCGGACGCGATCACCGACAGGTCCGGCTGCGCCAGAGGCAGCGCGCTTTGCGCCGTGATATCTGCATTGCGGCCGATGGACGCCCGCGTGGTCTCTTCAAGCACATTGACCGTGGGTGCAACCGCGACGCCCGCAGTCCCCGCGGCCGCCCCGGCTGCCGTGACGGCAATGATCTCCTCCGTCGATTTCGCGGTCACTGCGACACCCGAACTGCCGCCGGCGGTGACCACTGCGCGCTCGCCCACGCGCGCTTGGACATTGTCACGATGGAACAGAACCGTGCTCGCAACGCCGATTCCCGCGCTGCTGCCCACGCCGACAGAGCCCGCGATCAGGAGCGCATCCAGGTCGCCGTTGGCTGTGACCGACAGTATGCCGCCTGACTTGAGCGTACCGCCAGCGCCCGTCGGAGTGTCTTCCGTGTAGGCGCGCGTTTCCATCAACAACACCTGCACGCCGATGGAGGCCGCCACTGCGACCGAGCTGCCGCCCACGCCAAACGTGGCGGCAATGGACGTGATGTTGTCTGCGGAATCGGCGTTGATGGTGATATCGCCCGCGGTCGCCGTGAGGTCCGCGCCTTCTCCTACCCATGCGGTGGTGCTGCGCTCGATCACGCCGACATCGAGCCCGATGCCTACACCCGAACCGCCGCCGCTGACGGCGAGGCCGCCCGCTGCGCTTAGCACCGTGAGTTCATCGGTCGCCGAGACCGTGATGTTCTGTCCCGCGAGAAGCGTCGCATCGTCGCCGACGGACGCATGCGTGTCGATGAAGAATACATTCACGCTCGAAGACCCGCCCACCGCGGACCCGCTGCCGCTTGCCGCGATACCCGCCGCGAAACTGGTGACGGCAATGGGGCCTACGACTGGTATTTCAAATTCCATCGGCAGCAGATTGGCGTCCGCGGTCACGCTGATGGAGCCGCTGGCCGTCGCTTCGGCGTCATGACCAATGCTGGCATTAGTATCGAGCCCGTTGACGATGTTGACCGCGATCGCCACGCCTACACCGGTATCACTGCCGGTGCTGATGCCCGCACCACCGGCGATGTTCTGGATATCGTTATGGCTTTGCGCTGCTACGTCGATATTGCCGGCGTTGGCAGTCAGCCTGGCGTTAGGACCAACCGTGGCGTTGGTATCGAGGTCGAGGTAATTGACGGATATGGAGCCGCCAATGCCGTTGCCTTTGGCGATCGCACCGGCAAGCGCGCGCGATTCGAACGTATTGCTGGCATCCTGCGGCATCACGGCTTCAACGGCCACGCTGCCCGCGGTCAACGCCGCACCCTCACCAACCTGAGCCGTGTTGGTCGCCAGCACGATGTTCAGACCCCACTGCGGCTGCGACGCCGTTGTCGGCTTCCGTATTGGTCGAGGTGGAGAGTGCCTGCGCGCTGGCGTCGACTTCCGCAGTCGCCACGACGCCCAGATCGCCCATGGCGTTGATGATCACGTTGTTGGCAATGGTCGCGGTATTGTCGGTATCGAGGAAATTAACGGCGATCGACGCGGCAACGCTGGTGCCGCCGTTGGAATCCGATTTGTTACCGGACTCTTTCTCCGTACTCTCGTTGCCTTTGTTGATACTGCTTTGCGAACTCTGGGTTGGAGCCGTCTTGTTGGACGAACCGCTCCGGTCGCCGACAAATTTGGACTGTGCCCCCGTTTCCTGATCGGAATCCCGACTCTTGTCATTGCTGTCTGTTTTCCCGTCCTTGTTTTCGTCTTTAGTCGATTGCGATGACGCGCCCGCAGCGCTCGCCCTGGACTCCGCAATCGTAAAGTTCAGCGAGGTCGCGGCGACGTCCACATCGTGGGCGTCGTTGAAATTGCGCGACAACTCGGCTCGCGTATCGTCCTGGATGATATTCAGGGAAAGCGCGATTCCCACGCCGGTGCCGTCGCCCGCAGCCTCTCCCGTGGCCATGGTCGTGGCGGTATTGGAATGCGTGGCGGTCGCGCCCAGATCACCATTCAGCGTTATCGTCCCGCCCAAGCCGCTGTCGCTGCCGATGCGTGCAACGGTGTCGTTCTCGATATAGGCAAGGGCAATCGCGCCGCCTACGGCCGTCTTGCCCTGTGCGCCTGCCGCCGCATACGTGGTGGCGGTATTTCCGGACTCGGCGGACACCAGGAAACTCCCGGCTGAACCGCTGATCGTTTCACCGTTCTCGATACCCGCAAAGGTGTTGTTGAGGGCAATATTGAGGGCAACGGAGGCGCCCACACCGGTATCCGAGCCGCTGGCAATGCCTGCCGGTTTGGCGCTGGTCATGGTCTCCGTGAGGTGCTGTGCCCGGATGCTGACGTCATCCCCACCCAGCGTAAGCCTTGCAGGCCCATTCGGCTGGCTCTTGGCATCATGGTCCAGGCCAAACACGGCTTGGGTGTTGGTCTTGGAATAGTTGATCGCGACCGAACCCGCCACGCCGATCTCGCCACCACTGGCGCCGGCTACCGCTTCCGCGCGGAACGTGCTGGTGCGATCGATCAGTTTCTGGCTGGACCCTGCGCTGCTGCCCAGAACGATGGCCTTGCCAGCATTGGCGTCTTGCGCCGACGAGGCGAGCTGCGCGGTGTTGTCATCCAGCAAGATGGCGTAGTAGGTTTCTCCATCGACCAACCCGCCCGTGGCGCCTCCTCCACTCTCGTACGTGATCGCGTCGCCTGTTCTCAGGCCGTGGCCTTCGTCCAGATTCACGATCCGGAGGTCCGCGGTCGGATCAAACTGCACGTGTGGCTTGAGCAGGCTGCTGGCTGCGCTCCCAACGGAGGTCGTGTCCACGACATGGATGAACCTGTGGTCAGTACCAGTCGCTCCTGCGGTGAGATCGACCACATCACCGACCGTATCTCCGCTCATTGCGCGTAACTTGATCTTGCCGCCGTCTTCGACTTGCACAGAGTACTTGGCCGTCAGACCCGTTAAATCACTCGTAAGGCCGCCGACGTTGTTTCCACCTCCGCCGTTGTGATAGGCAACCTTGTCGCCGGTTTTCAGGCCGCCGTAGTTGGCGCCGACGAAAATGGTGTCGTTTGCAATGTCGACAATTGGAATGGTGGACGACTCAAGGTCGATTTCCTCCATCGCCATCGTCGCTTCGATGGAGGCTCCATTCACCTCCACAATCGCGCCCGCCCCGACCGAGGCTTCGTTAGTCTCGTGCGCAATGTTGATGGCGATGCCGATGCCGATAGCGTCGCCCTCCGCCTTGGTTGCCGCGACGCCTTCTCCAATTGCGCTGGCCGCCATCAGATTTGCCGAATGCACGTTCAGGTTGCTCGCCTTAATGGTCAAGCCATCTCCGACCGTTGCGATGGAGGAATTATTCGCGACGTTCAGGCCCAGCGATGCCGCGACACTGACGCTGCCACTCTCCGTACTGGCACTGCCTTTCTGCTGATCTACGGATTTGGTCTCGCCCGACTGCTTGCTCGCCGTCCCGCTGGCGCTCTTGGTCTGGTCGTCAGCCTTGGTATTGCCCTTATCCGATTCCGCGCTCTTGCTTGTGCCTTTTGCCGAAGCCTCAGCTTCTGATTTGCTCGATCCGTCGGCACTCGCCGTAAAGCTCACCGCCTTGCCCGCCGTGATGTCGCGACTGGTCGTGGCCACCGCACTGTCGTCCACAAATCCCAGCGCCAGCGCCACACCCACCGCAGTGGACGAACCGGTGCCATCGCCCTTGGCCGTGGTCACACTCGAACCATGGTGATTGGCGGTCGCGCTCACGTTGCCGCTCACGCCCAATTTGGTGCCCGTGCCAATCCTTGCTTCGGTCTCGTTGTCCGCAACCGTGAGCGCCAGCGCACCGCCCACGCCGGTGGCCCCGGTGGACTGCCCGCCGCCTTCGGCCTTGGTGTTCACCACATGGCTGCCCGTGGCCGTCAGGGTGACGTCATCGCCTCCCGTGAGCGTCGTCCCGTCCGCAATCACCGCATGCGTGTCGTTGTCCACCGCGATGTTGATGCCCACCGAAACGCCCACTCCGGTTTCGCCCGCCTTGCCCGCCTTGGCCTTGGCTTCGACTTGCGCATCCGTGCTGCTGGTCGCGGCGATGGTGACATCGCCCGTTCCCGCCTTCACTTCCAGACCGGTGCTCAGCCCCGCGTCGGTGTTGGCCTTCGAGAAGTTCAGTGCAAACGATCCTGCCACTCCGGTGTCGCCACCACTCGCTCCGGACGTCGCCTTCGCCGCAAACGTGTGGGTCTTGTCCTTACCGCCATCCAAGGTCCTTCATCAGCGCCTGGGCGCTCGCGCCTTGCGCCGTCACACTCGTGCCCGCGCCGACGTTGGCCTGGTTCTGCATATCGGCGATGTTGATCGCGATGCCGATACCAACACTGGTCCCGGTCTTGCCTTGCGCCGCCGAAGCATCCGCAATCGCCAAGGCGTCCATGTTGTTCTCGAGCCTTCAGACTCAGCGCTTCGCCTCGCCGCGATGCGTCACGTTGCCAAGTCGAAGCGTTCGCAACACTCGAGGCAATGTTCAGCGCCAGCGCCGCTCCGACACCAACCGATCCGTCTCCCTTCGAGTTCGAATCCCCATCGTCGGTCGAGGCTTTCTTGTCGATCGGCCTTCTTGGTCTCCCTCTGATCCTGCTTGCTTGCCAGACCCTGCCGCACTCCTGCTCTGGTCGTCAGCCGAGCTCCTCGCCTTTGTCGGCTTCGGCCTTCTTGTCCGCACCCGCCGCCGAAGCCGACGCCTCGGACTTGGACGATCCGTCCGCGCTCGCGGTGAAGCTCACCGCCTTGCCGGCGGTAATGTCGCGCTGCGTCGTCGCAACCGCGCTGTCGTCGACAAAGCCCAGCGCCAGCGCCACGCCCACCGCGGTGGACGAACCGGTGCCATCGCCCTTGGCCGTGGTCACGCTCGACCCATGATGATTCGCCGTCACGCTCACATTGCCCGTGACATCCAGCCCGCTCGCCCGTGCCGATACGCGCTTCGGTCTCGTTATCCGCCACCGTCAGCGCCAGCGCGCCGCCCACACCGGTGGCCCCGGTGGACTGCCCGCCGCCTTCGGCGGTGGTGTTCACCACATGGCTGCCCGTCGCCGTGAGTCGCGACGTTCTTGCCGCCGCGTCAGCGTCGTGCCGTCCGCAATCAGCGCCCGCGTGTCGTTGTCCACGGCGATGTTGATGCCACCGAAACGCCGACGCCGGTGTCGCCCGCTTCTCCCGCCTTCGCCTTCGCCTCGACCTGCGCATCCGTGCTGTTGGTCGCGGCGATGGTCACATCGCCCGTACCCGCGCTCCACGGTCCAGACGCCGGTGTTCAATCCTGCATCGGTGTTGGCCTTCGAGTAGTTCAGTGCAAACGAACCCGCAACACCGGTGTCGCCGCCGCTGGCGCCGGAGGTCGCCTTGGCCGCAAACGTGTGGGTCTTGTCCGTCCGCGCCCATCCAGTTCCCGCATCAGCGCCTGGGCGCTCACGCCGTCGGCTGTCACGCTGGTGCCTGCACCGACGTTGGCTGGTTCTGCATGTCGGCAATGTTGATCGCGATGCCGATACCTACGGCCGTGCCGGACGAGGTGGAAAGCGGTCTGAAATTATGACCGGTGCCGGTGCCGACGGACGTCAGATCGATGCGCCCCGCCAATTCGGTGCCGTCCTCGGCGTGTGCCTTGGAATCGAACAGCGTGACCTTGTTGCCGTCAACGCGCACCCAGTAGTTGCCGCCTTCGGTCAACCCGCCGATGGCGGTATTCGAGTTGGCGCCTTTGTGATAAACGACCTTGTCGCCGGTCGATCAATCCATGCCCGGCACCCAACGTGATGGATTCGTCGGTTGGCTGCAGGAGCGGACTCGTCCGTCTCCGTATCGACGTTGCGCGGCCGTCGGATCGAATGAAATCTTCTCGCCCGCGCCCCCCATACGCCGCCGACGCATCCGCGATCGCCGAGGCGTCCATGTTGTTCTCGGAGCGTTCAGTTTCAGCGCCCCGCCCGCAACAATGGTCACGCCTTCGATCGAGGCGTTCGCCTTGCTCGATGCGATGTTCAGCGCCAGCGCCGCGCCGACGCCGACTGAATCGCCACCGCCTTTGCCGTCATCGGTCGAAGCTTTCTTGCTCGTCCGTTTCTTCGTTTCGCCCGACTGCTTGCTCGCCAGACCCGCCGCGCTCTTGCTCTGGTCGTCGGCCTTGGTCTTGCCCTTGTCGCCTTCTGCCTTCTTGTCCGCCCCCGTGGCCGAAGCAATTGCCTCCGGACCTGCTCGATGCGTCCGCACTCGCTTTGAAGCTCACTGCTGCGTCGGCGGTAATGTTGCGGTTCGTGGTCGCGGTCGCGGTATCGTCGACAAAACCCAGCGCCAGCGCTACACCCACGGCGGTCGACGATCCAGTGCCATCGCCTTTCGCTGTGGTTTCACTCGATCCATGGTGATCCGCCGTCACGCTTACATTGCCCGTAACATCGCCCAGCTTCCGCCGCTCCCGTGCCGATGCGCGCCTCGGTGCGGTTGTCCGCGACGGTCAGCGCCAGCGCGCCGCCCACGCCGGTGCCCCTTTGCCGACGTACCGCCGCCCTGGGCCGTGGTGTTGACCGACGTGGCTGCCGGTGGCCGTCAGCGTGACGTCCTCGCCTCCAGCCGCGAGCGTGGCGCCGTCCTCAATCAGCGCACGCGTGTCGTTGTCCACCGCGATGTTGATGCCCACCGAAACGCCCACTCCGGTTTCGCCCGCCTTGCCCGCCTTGGCCTTGGCTTCGACTTGCGCGTCCGTGCTGCTGGTCGCGGCGATGGTGACATTGCCCGTTCCCGCCTTCACTTCCAGACCGGTGCTCAGCCCCGCGTCGGTGTTGGCCTTCGAGAAGTTCAGTGCAAACGAGCCTGCCACTCCCGTGTCGCCGCCACTCGCTCCGGAGGTTGCCTTCGCCGCAAACGTGTGGGTCTTGTCCTTGCCACCATCCAAATCTTTCATCAGCGCCTGGGCGCTTACGCCTTGCGCCGTCACACTCGTGCCCGCGCCGACGTTGGCCTGGTTCTGCATATCGGCGATGTTGATCGCGATGCCGATACCAACACTGGTCCCGGTCTTGCCTTGCGCCGCCGAAGCATCCGCAATCGCCAAGGCGTCCATGTTGTTTTGAGCCTTCAGACTCAGCGCTTCGCCCGCCGTTATGCTCACGTTGCCAAGTGAAGCGTTCGCAACACTCGAGGCAATGTTTAGCGCCAGCGCCGCCCCCACACCTACCGATCCGTCTCCCTTCGAGTTCGAATCCCCATCGTCGGTCGAGGCTTTCTTGCCGTCGGCCTTCTTGGTCTCCCCGGACTGCTTGCTTGCCAAACCTGACGCACTCTTGCTCTGGTCGTCAGCCGAGCTCTTGCCTTTGTCCCCTTCGGCCTTCTTGTCCGCTCCCGCCGCCGAAGCCGACGCCTCGGACTTCGAGGAACCGTCCGCGCTCGCGGTAAAGCTCACTGCCTTGCCGGCCGTGATGTCGCGATTCGTCGTGGCCACCGCACTGTCGTCCACAAATCCCAGCGCCAGCGCCACCCCCACCGCAGTGGACGAACCGGTGCCATCGCCCTTGGCCGTGGTCACACTCGAGCCATGGTGATTGGCGGTCGCGCTCACGTTGCCCGTGACATCGAGCCCCTTGCCCGTGCCGATGCGCGCTTCGGTCTCGTTATCCGCCACCGTCAGCGCCAGCGCGCCACCCACACCCGTGGCGCCGGTAGACTGCCCGCCGCCCTCTGCGGTCGTGTTGACCACGTGGCTGCCTGTCGCCGTGAGCGCAACGTTCTTGCCGCCGGTCAGCGTCGTGCCGTCCGCAATCAGCGCCCGCGTGTCATTGTCCACGGCGATGTTGATGCCGATCGAGACGCCTACGCCGGTGTCGCCCGCTTTGCCGGTTTTGGCCTTGGCCTCGACTTGCGCATCCGTGCTGTTCGCGGCGGCGATGGTCACATCGCCGGTACCCGCATCCACCGTCAATGCCGTTTGCAGTCCCGCATCGGTGTTCGCCCTGGAGTAGTTCAGCGCAAACGAACCCGCAACGCCGGTGTCCCCGCCGCTGGCGCCGGATGTGGCCTTGGCCGCGAACGTGTGCGTCTTGTCCTTGCCACTATCCAATTCCCTCATCAACGCCTGCGTGCTGACGCCGTCGGCTGTGACCGTCGCGCCCGCGCCGACATTGGCGTGGTTCTGCATGTCCGCAATGTTGATC
>CAWJWT010000005.1:0-570084 GCA_963846655.1 uncultured beta proteobacterium
CCGCGTGACGATCTCGATTGTCAGTCATGGCCATGGCGCCATGGTGACTTCGCTGCTTCGGGACCTTGCGGCGCACTGCAGTTCTGGAATCAGCGTAATCCTGACCCTCAACATACCCGAGTCGCCCGCAATTGGCGATGCCGACGCTGCCGTTTCCACTAACGCTGATTCGCAATGCAATTGCCGAACGGTTTCGGTGCGAATCACAATGCCGCGTTCGAGCAGTGCAAAAGTGATTATTTTTGCGTCCTCAATCCAGACATCCGGATCGACGAAAACCCGTTTCCAAAACTCATCGCAGAACTGGCCGACCCGCACGTCGGCGTGGTCGCGCCGAGGATACTGAATCCCGCCGGAAATGTTGAAGACAGCGCGCGCCATTTCCCGAAACCCGGCTTTCTTGTGCGCAAATTGTTCGGCCTTGCCGGGGGGCCTGACTATACTGTCACGCCGACGGTCATCTCTCCCGATTGGGTTGCGGGAATGTTCATGTTATGCCGCGCGCGCGTATTCGCTGAAGTGCAGGGCTTCGACGAGCGCTACTTTCTCTACTACGAAGACGTGGATTTGTGCCGACGGCTGCGCAAGCGCGGGTACGACGTGCGCATGCTGCCGTCGGTAAGCGCCGTTCACGATGCACGTCGCCAAAGCCGCCGAAATCTGCGTCACCTGCGCTGGCATTTATCCAGCATCCTGCGATACTTTTTGTCGCGTTAACAGCGCGGGCCGGGCCAGCCGCGCTCCAGCAGGCTCCATACTCTGCGGGCAGGAACCCGACGGCTTCCCTTGGATTGCGCGGCGCTTTTGCCAGATGCGCGGTAGTCCGCGCAGTGCATCGAATTTTGCCTTGAGGACCATGCGCCCCTGTCCTCTGAGCGCGCAGGCGAACAGCGCGACGAGGTTCAACACCAGGTGATAAGGCAGCAGCGGCCAGAACAACAGCGGCGGCATGTTCTTCACATAGACCCAGACCAGATTGCGTTGGCCGTGATAGGTGGAAAAGTCGCTGCGATCGCCTGTCACGGCAGAACCATGGTGGTGGGCCACCGCGTCGGCAACGTACACGCACTTGTAGCCGAATAGCTGCAGCCTGAATCCCAGATCCACGTCCTCGCCATAGCAGAAAAAATCTTCGTCCAGTCCGCCGGACCTGCTCCCACGCGGCGCGCGAATACAGGGCGGCTGCGGCACAGGCCGAGAAAATTTCCTGTTGTTGCAAATAATGCCCGGCGGCGGGACACCCGTGCCCGCGACGCCAGTAGCGGCCGCTGAGATGGCAGGCGTCGCCCGCCCCGTCGAGCCGGGCGCTGTCAGTCGCGTCCAACGTGCGGCACGCGAAACTTCCCGCATCGGCTCGATCATGCGCTACGTGCATCAGCACCTGCAGCCAATCCGGTTCGGCGGAAGCGTCCGGATTCAACAATGCAATCCAACGCGAATCAGGATAGCGGCGCACGGCAAGATTGTTGGCCGCGGCGAATCCCAGATTCGATCCGGCAGGCAGGACATCCACGCCAGGATGGCTGGCGCTCATCAATGCCAGTGAGTTATCGGTACTGGCATTGTCGACTACGACCAACCGGTAGTCGGTGAATGTCTGGCCTTTCACAGATTCCACTGCACGCGTCAGCAAATGGCCGCCGTTAAAATTGACGATAACGACCAGCACAGCCGGCGGGCCGGTGCGTTCAGAATCAGTGTGAGCCGTCATCGCGGCTGGACACTATTGTGTTGGGCGCGACCCAGCGATGATACGCGCGGCGCAAGACGCTGAGCCCTGTCGCATCCAGCACCCGGCGAACGTAGCCCATCGCTATGCGGCGCACGACGAAGCTGTGATAGGCAAAGGCAGTCCGGGCGCCCGGGATATGCAGCGCGCGTGCCCTGGCCACTTCGCGCTGCGAGTCGCGCCAGCGTCGGTCGCCGACACCCCCACCCTGCATATTGGCCAGACACTGCTCGACTACCGCGACCCGGGCACCCGCGGTGACTGCGCGCAGCAACCATTCGTAGTCCATGGCCAATCGGAAATCGAGCCGATAAAGACCCAGCTTGCGATAGGCCTCCCGCCGAACGAACATCGTCGGATGCGCCACCGTCATGCCTTGTGCCAAATGCGTCGGATCGCTGCTTGCCAGATAAGTCCGCCGATCGCCGTCCCAGTGTTGCAGGCGGCCGCATGCGATGTCCGCTCCGGTCTGCTGCATTTGTTGCAAGGCTGCGGCAAGCGCCCCGGGTTCGTACCAGTCGTCGCTGTTGAGCAATCCGATAATTGCTCCACGACAGAGGCTGATGCCCTTGTTGAATGCGTCGCTGATACCGTCATCGGTCGCGCTGATCCACAGATCGATTCGATGCTCATTCGCTTGCAACAAATCAAGGGTGCCGTCCGTGGAGCCTCCATCGACAATCACGTACTCGATACCGGAAACATCCTGACCGGTCACACTTTCCAGTGTGCGCGGTAAGGTCTTGAGGCCGTTACGCACAATGGTGACGATGCTGACCTGGGGCACAGGCCCGCCTGCGGCGCCCGAAGGTTTGCCCACCCGCCGTCCGCCCTGTCGGACTGACGGATCCGGCAAAGACAAGTAATCTTCAAGCGTTGGTGCAGAAGGCAAAGGCGTGCGCGAGTCCATCAGGCATCGCCTGCAGTGAGATTCTGGCGCACGAAGAATCCATCGATCTGCAGCGTCTGTCCGGTTCGTTCGTGCACATACCCCGGAAAGACGGCGTACAGCACAAACCCCATCGCCTCGATGCGGGATCGCATTTCATCGAACAGTACCTGCCCGGCGTAAAGCGGCACGAACGAAAGTTCGCTCTGGATCGCCACGATCCTCGGGAGCATTCCCTGCGCGCCCGCCAACACTCGATCTTCATAGCCCTGGGTATCGATCTTGAGCAGCACACGGCCAGCCCCGTTCAGAAGATCGGGCGCAACATGGTCGAGGCGCTTCAGAGGCACGGTTTCGTTTGCCACGAATCCCGATCCGGGCGCCGCTCGCACATGCTCGGGCAACATGTCGAGCACGGAACTGCTGAGTGAATTGCCGGCAACATGCAGGGCGATTTCGCAGTTCGATTCCCCCAGCGCCATGCGCGGAGCAACTTGCCAGCGCGCATCGCCGCGAGCCTCTTGTTCCAGTTCCGCATGGGCCGCGGCCAACGGCTCGAACGAAACGATTCTTCCGGCGTACCCGTTTGCGCGCAGTTCGCGTGCGTAATGCCCACGATTGGCCCCCACATCGAGAACCAGATCGATCCTGCACGACTGCAGCAGGCGCTGAAGCTGCGCGCCGGTCGAGGTCTGGACGTTATACCTATAAGCCTCGATGCCGGCTTTTCTGAGCAGGTTTCTGATGCGATCAGCCATGAAAGTCCTGGGCAGGAGCCATTGGGATGCAGCGTGCGGCTGACCTGAGATCAGGGAGAGACATTGCCCTACTCATCGAACAGCTTTTTGACAAGAAGATCGCGGCTGGGGCCGCGGCCGTGCGCAGCCCGGAACCGCTCGACTCCGTCGATCAAGGCTTGATACTGGCCCTGGCCCGGGCGCGGAAGGGTGGAGAAAAAATGCGCGTTCGGCCGCTTGTTGCGGGCAACGGCCAGCCCGCAGCCGAACTCTCGAATCATGCGTCCAGGCCATCCTTCATCGTACACGATCACTGGTTTTCCAACGCGCGCGGCAAGATGCACGGTCGCGGCCTCCATCCTGGCATCCCAGTCGTCATACAGTGCAAGCATATAGTCTTGCTGCGCCGCGGTCCGCAGCAAATCTTCTTCGGTGAGAAACCGATTCTGGAACTGCGGATAGTTCGTCAAAAACGACAAGCGCTCCCCATGCGCCGGATTGGTGAACGTGCCGGCAATCTGCAACACGCCAATTTCCGGATGCGCCATAAACAGGGGCACCAGCCACTCCAGGCTTTTGCCGGGCCGCACCTGGCCGACGACGCCGAATCGCAGCGCGCCGGTCTGGCGCGCAGGCGAAGACAACGGGACCGGCGTCCACGAGTTCGAGCGAGGGCAGTGTGGCGATGCGCCCTCCGGGAACCTCGGCAAAGGCTTCGCTCCAGGCACGCTGCAATTCGTCTGTGCGCAAAAACAGACGCCGACCCGGCGTCGAAAGAAATCGGGAAACAAGCGCCCGTGCCAGGAAATGCGACGCAATGCGTTCCGGACCACCCAGATATACGCAACTGACCAGACCGACGCGACGACCCCTGCGCGACACCAGCGGCCATCCGGCTGCCAGCGCCACCAGGTGGGCATCCAGAAAAAATACGTGCCGCAATGCCGGCTGTTGCCGCAACACGTGACGCACAGCCAGCATGCTCAACAGGGTTCCGGTCCGAAGCGACCCGCCGCGCGAATTGAAGCGCATGACCCGCCCGAAACGCTCGAGCTCGGCCGCTGTTTCGGCGAACATTCCCGCACCCGGATCCGAAATAAGATAGCCGACATCCGGCCGCGCGCCCAGCAGCCTGGCGGTGTTGAGCACGGATTGCGCCGGATGACCGATCGCGGTAAACCAGGGCTGGACGATCAGCACTTGCATGACAGGATCTATACCTTAAGTTCCCGTGAGACCCGATGCGCCGCGATAGTATTTGCTCAGAACCCGGTGCAAGTAAGGTTCGCCAAAATCCAGATCCAGCTGGTTCGCAATGGCCTGGACCTCGGGACAAGACAGCACATAGTGCTGTCCTTTTTCGACCGGTTCGTAGCGCGCGCGCTTGCCCACGATCCGCTCCATCGCGTGAACAAAATCCACTACGCTGTACGCCCGCAGCGCTACGTTGAGGCGTCGATTCCACATTGACTGCTCGCAAATGAAGTGGCTGGCAATGCGAAACGTGTCGACCACGTCGATCGGATAGCGCGTGGCGTGGGTCCACACCTCAAAAGATTGGTCGTGGGAGATTTTCTCATACAGAAACTGCGCCAATGTTTGCGTTCGATGAATCGGGCCGATTGCAAGGGCGACTCTCAGTATCATCCAGGGCTCGCCGGATTGTTCAAGCAGCGATTCCATCTCCAGCTTGTGCTGCACGTACGGCGTGTCGCGCCTGTCGGGGTCCACGGCACTGCACGTTCCGAAGTAGACCATCAACTTCCCCGGATGCTCGGCTCGCGTGCGCACTAGCAGGCGCCTTTCGCGGTCGAAGGCTTCCGGGCGCACTTCGAGGGAGTCCGAAACCCCGGACGCAAATATCACCACCTCGGAATCCGGCCGAAACGCGGAAAACGCCGTGGCCATCATGCCGCTGCCGACGATCATTCTGGACTAACCCGAAGGAGTAGCGAACCCGCCCGGGCAAGCGGTGCGGTAAGCGCAGAGGCGTTCATGCCCAGGCGCGCGTCGCGTGGTCATAGCGGAATAACTGGTCGGCATTGAACCGCTTCTTGATAGGCACGGGCGCATTCCACAGCAGCCTGTCCCAGCGGGCCAGCAAACCGTCGATCAGAGTCGCCTTCCGGGTGATCTGCCGCATCTCCGCCAAGTAAGCATCCAGATTCTCGGAAAGCTGTCCCGCATGCTTGCGGAAACCACCCAGAACCGCCTCGACCACGCAGAGGTCTGCGTTAGCCGAGAAATGTTTCCAAAGAATAGTAATCCCCGGCGTAGCGCATTCGGGCGAGCTCCGCATAGTTCAGGTTCTGATGCAGCGCGCGCCGCCAGAATGTGGACTCCTGCTCGATGAATGGCAACATCTGGCCGTAGGCACCGCAGCGGAACAACCTTCTGCGGTAGCGATACGGCAGGACCGCTTCGACGATGGCGCCGGTTTCGTTGTAAATCGTGGCGAAACCCGTGACCCAGGACACGCGCCGGTTCTGGAAAATATCGACCAGGACCTCGAACGCGTACGGGATGGTAATAGTCGCCGGCATTCAAATACCCCACCACATCCCCGGACGCACGGGACAAGCCTTTGGCCAGCGCGTCGTACATCGTCGCATCGGGTTCGGAGATGATTTCGAGCGGCTGCGTCCCGAGTTCGCGGATGATCGAAACCGTGGCATCGGTCGAGGCGCCGTCACACACAATATATTCAAGCTCCGCCCGGCCCGACTTGAATACGCTTTGCTGCAACACCGATACGGCCGTTTCGCGTATATAGTTCGCCGCGTTCCGGCACGGGGTCACTATCGTTATGCGCATGGATTCATTTCGTATCGATCACGGCGCAGCGTACCTCATACCCTCAAGACGCCGGTCCCGGATCGCACCAGCCCCCAGACGACCCGCGCCAACGCGGGGGATCCACGGTCGAAAATGGGCATCGCGGGGGGGTTCCTCGAAGCATTCATTTGCCGGGCCTTCTTTTCCTGCCGGGCAATGGCACCCAGATAAGGAAGATACAGGTAGCGACGTATGGCCGGCGTGAGCGGCACGCCGTAAGCCAATAAGCCCGAATCATAGAATCGCCATATCACGCGGCGCACGCCGTGAAAGTGGTAAAAAATAAGGGGCCCGCCATCGATGCGCAACGAATTCGCCGAGCAAGTCGAGCTCACGGCCCCCCAGGTTCCAGGGTGCGACGTTCGCCCCGCACGAATCCAACACATGGCAACGGGGAAACAGGCCGGGGACCTGGTCGAGATATTTCTGATCGGCAAACCGGTGCGCCTCCACGGTCACCTTGCACCATTCCAGGCACGCACGCCGCCACCATTGCAGGAATTCGCGCCCCTCGCGCCATCGGCACTTGCGCTTAGCCAGCCGGCGTTGAATTTACCGTATCGCTCGCGCTCGGCCAGCTTGCGGGGAAATGCATGGGGTGTCAGCGCGACTGAACTGCCTTCGATTTCCTTTTCCAGCAAACCCGGATCGTCGAAGTAATAAAGATCCGCGTCGAGGTAGGTGATACGCGCAGCCCCCTCGAAATGTTCGAGGACATAATTCATCAGCACGGATTTGCTGGTGAAATAGTACTCCACCGGTGGTTCTGTTCTGCCGTGCCTGCGCAAGGCCCGGATCGTAGTCGTGCAGTTGCTCCAGCGAAACGAGGGTCACCTGGGCCAGGTGCATACGCGAAAGCAGATCATAGGTTGCCTGATCCAGACAAAGGATGATCAGGCGCAGATGCCGGTCTCGTGCCACGAGGGATTCGTGCAGCGCCAGTCCGCGCGAGAGGTAATTGCAGTCAAACAGCGTGCAGTAGTAACGGCTGTGCGAAGCTGCCTCAGGCATCCTCGGCGCTCCGATTGGCCAAATCGGGTTTGCGTGCTTCCATGTAGAGCGAGTCCGGTTTGCGCGCCACGCCTGAGATGGCTTCCAGCCCGTAACCGGTAAATCCCGGAATCGCACTGTCGTCCGCGCCGCAGGTTCGGATGCCGGTGAAGCCGGCGCGTTTCAGCATTCGGCCCAGCGAATAACGGTCATACATCCACTGATGAACTTCGCCGCTACGCCGGAATATCCCTTCGCTTAGGGCCCGACTGCCCTCGCGTCCCAGAACCAGGAAAGCCAGGCTGCTTGCGATAAAGCGTCGAGCCGTCAACAATCCGCTGCGCAAGCGTTGCGCCATAAGCCACGGTTTCGGAAGCGAAACGGGCGCGAGGGGTGAATCCCGCATTGCCTCAACGCCGATACGGTTCGCCACGAAATCTTTCTGGTCTTCATCCATCGGGCTGCGCAGGTAGGCGAGCATCTCTCCTCCCGAAGCGGACCGTACGGTTTGATCGTAGAGCTCCAACATGAGCCAGTCATAGCGCTTGGCCGCCGCGGCGTCGCCGGCGATCGCGCCCTCCATGCTTTTCAGATACAGCCGTGCGATCGCTTCCAGGTCAGGCACGACAATTCTCGCAATGCCACCCGGCCTCAAAACACGAGCGCATTCATTGATCAGATTCTGCGCGACAAGTGGCGCAAAGTGCTCCAGCACATGGGAACTGTAAATCGCGTCGATGGAGCCGGCGGAGTAGGGCAGGCCCCTTGCCAGATCCTGGCGAAGGATGCCTGGAGCCGCCGGGACGGTATCAACGTTGATCCATGCCGCGTGAAACGACGCGCCACAGCCGAGGTTCAGCAGCCGCGGCGCTGTGGAGGACGGGTCGGAACCACGCGCGGTTGTCATGCGACTTTCACTGCCATACGGCCCGTATAGTCAACCCGGTTTAAAAGTATCTGTATGTCGTGCTTTTGCAGATATTCGTCGATGGCCTGGCGGCAGCCGGCCCAGTGGCCGTAATCGTCCACGATGAGCACACCGCCGCTTACCAGGCGAGGAAACAAATGTTCCATTTCGTGCCGGGTCGATTCGTACCAATCCGTATCGAGCCTGAGAATGGCGATGCGCGCGGGCGCATGCGCGGGAATAGTGTCTTCCACCTTGCCTTTCACAAAAAACACGCGGGCAGGGTCATAATCAGTGCTTGCCATGTTCGCCGTCACATCGTCGATCGTTGCATAACACCAGGCAGAAGCGGGATCGTCCTTGCGCTGGCTGCTGAGGAGCTCGCGTGCGGATTGCCCGTTCGGGGCGATATCCCTGTCGGTGGGCGCGCTCATGCCTGCAAAGGTGTCGAATAGATAAAGTTGGCGCGTGGCGTCGGCACTTTCCAGCAATGTCAGGGCTGCCGCCATCATGCTCCCGCCCCGCCATACGCCGCATTCGACGATCTCTCCGGCAATACCGGCCTTCGCCACATAGCGCACCGCCTGGATCAGGGCGAACAGCCTTTCCACCGACGTCATCGTGGGATCTAACCTCCCGAATGATTTGAGCCGCCTTTACGTCTAGGTCGACCGGAAGCGCGGTTTAGGGCCCGTTGGGTGACGCACCACGTCAAATCCCAAATACGGTATCCTCCCCGCACACCGCTGGCGATCATGTTTCGCATGGAATCACATTCGATAGCATCTTCAGAATTCCGCTCCCCGCCCACGCTGGTGGCCATTTGACGGCACTTGCCGAGCAAACGCCTCCAGACCGGGGGGGAGGCAAAGACGGCTGTTTGGGTCCGCGCGCGCGCTTCGTCGCGCGAAAAGTGGCGGGTGACGTAATGACACCGTCATGGGTTCGACCGCAAGGCTTGCCCATGGATTAGTTGGCTGTACTGTGTGGGTGGCAAATTCATCAAAACCGATATTCGACACTAAATTACAGTACGGCAATATCGACAATCCATTCCGTGCCCATACGCAAAATTGCCAGCGGTAGGCCCATGACGAGTTCCGATTCTGGTAGGTCTCCTCGAAAATGTTCGACCAGTATCGCGCGGCTTTCCGATTCCCGAGCAGGCCGGCAAGCCACCCGCGATCGCGCGACGCCGGCCATGATTTCATTTCATGATCGTAGTGCAACCAGGCGCGGCGCCAGGTTGCCCAACCCCAGATGTGGGTGTAGCGGGAAAAATAGTAGCTGTATTCTGTTTTGCGTCGGCCTTGCTGAAAATTGTCTCCCGACACCATCAAAACGCGCTCGTCGTTCCGATAACGCTCCAGCAGCTCAGCGGCATAGGGGAAAAAACTGCGATGAGCGACGCAGTCATCTTCCAGGATGATGCCTGCCTCGACATTCTCGAAAAACCAGGTTATCGCCCCGCTCACGCCGAGCTTGCAGCCAAGATTCTCCGGCCTGAACAGCGTCTGGACCTCACAATCCCAGTCAAGCATCGAGACGAGGTCGCGGACCTGCGCCACCCGTTGCGCATCGTCCGGGTGGCTCGGCCGGGGTCCGTCGACAGCGAGGAAAACCCTGGCTGGTTCAACAATGCGCAGCGCTTCCAGCACCCGCCGGGTCGTGTGCGGACGATTGAATCCCACAACCAGCACAGGCGGGCAAGAACGCCTGTGGGTCATTTGCAATCCAGTCCAGTGCCCGGGGCGCTGCGCATTGCCCGAGCGCGGATCTCACGATGGTCAGACTTCACTTTGGCAAAGATCATGCGCTCACACCATAGAACAGCGTGTTGTGTGTTTTTGCAATCATCGCGTAGCCAACCCCGCGCATGAATCGATCGATGGGGTGATTGTGCGCGAGTTCCAGCCGCCATCCCAGTGCCTCCACCAGAACGAGCGTCGGCCGGTAGCGCGCCCAGTCGTTCGATTGCAACACCTGAAAATCAGCCCCTTCGGCGTCGATGGACATGAAATCGATGCGCTGATTCCCTGGCAAGTACTCGTCCAGAATCCCGTCCAGCCGGCTGACCGCCACCATCCGGGTGTTAACCACCCGGTACGGGGTCTGGTCGATGCGCTCGCGCATCAACGCCTCGTCAAACGTATTCAGCGCCGGTTCGTTGAAACACCAATAGCGCATCTCGCCTGCCGTCGTGTGAACACCGGCGGTCACATGAATATCCCTTCGCCGGAACAGCCTGAAGCCGCGCGCGGCATCCGGATTGGGTTCGATGTTGATGCCCCGCCAGCCCTGCCGGTAGAAGAAATAAGTGTTTGAGAATCGCATCGGATGGTGCGCACCCACGTCGATATAAAAGCCGTCGCGACGACCGTCGAAGAACCGGCGAAGGATCATGTCCTCGCCTTCCTGCGAATAAGAGCGCAATGCGTGACGGTCGAAAAAGCCCGCGCGCAGGTCGCGAAGCATGTTCACGGTTTCGCGCAGGTTCATGTCTCGGCCTCCGGCCCGATGGTCACATCGAGGCCCGCGATGGGATGAGGGTCGACGCGTCGCTGCGGCCCGGCATCGGCACGAATGAACAGCGATGTGGTCCAGGCGTAGTTGTTGATCGGGCCGAAGCCATGGAAATCGACCTGAAACAGGCCTTTATCGCGAAGGCGTGCTGCCGCGAGCGGAAACTTGTCGCTGTTATCAAGCAGGATAAGCCCGCGGGAGTTCAGTTGATCAACGCTGCGCTGCACGCAGTCGTGTCGCCAGTGCCCGTCGATGATGACAAGGTCGAAGGTCGTGCCGCTTTCCCGTATGGCATCGACATAGTCCTTCCGCGTGGCGCGCGATAGCAGGCGCAAATTCGGGCTCGCCTGGGTTTCGAGGTCGCGCACCCAGGCTGCATCGCGTTCGACCGAAATCACGCTGCGCGCTCTCGCAGCCCAGAACAGAGAAGAGCCCCCGGCGCCATACTCGAAAACGTCACTGTCTGACCAGTCGAACTGCATCAGGTACTCGACTGCGGGATAGGTATACCAGGGCAGCCAGCTCCCGTCCGCGCGGACCGGCCGGCGTTCGCGCATGCTGCGCCATTGCCCGTGCTTGAACAGCAGAGTGTGCACATTCTGGCCGGCCATATGGAGCATCGGGCTGATCCGGTAGATCGCTTTCTGCCAGAAGTTCATCGCTAGAATCGCGCGCGCAATAAACGCAGCGGAAAAAACGCCCGCAACATCATCGCCCCGACTGAACGGGAACGCGAGTCGATGAACACGCCAAACGTGGCGATGGCCATGGACAGCAGCGTCGCCCACGCCGCGCCAATCAGACCGAACGTTGGTATGAGCAGGAGATTCAACGCAATATTGGCCGCCGCGCCGAGAGCCGTACGGTAAAACGACACCGCGGTCAGATTTTCGACCAGCAGCCAACTGCTGCTGGTCACACCCAAAAAGACAAACACAGTGCTCCAGACGTGGATAGCCAGTACCGGGGCGGCGGCCGCATAAGCCTCGCCATACAGGAAACTTGTGAGCGGTCCCGCGAAGATGCTGAGGGGCAGCGCAACCCCTACCGCCAGCACGACCATGATGTCGAACAGCCATTGCATCCGGTCTCGGAACTTCTCCGGATCGGAGGTTCGCAGCGCTACGATAGCCGGCAGCGTCGATGCGGAGACCACGGTGGGTATGAAATACGCGGATTCGGTCAACCGGATCGCAGCCGAATACGCGCCCAGCGCGGAATCCCCGAGCATCGATGAAATCATGACCTGATCAATGCGCATATACAGTGATACCGCGATACCCGCGAAAATCAGCGGCAAGCTCGGCGCCAGCAATGCCTTCGCATGTGACCACCGCGCACGCCAGACGGAAAGCTTTTCTCCAGACAAACCATAGACCACCGCCATGCCGATCCCGCCTAGCACCAGTTCCAGCAACGAAGCGGAGGCAAATGCCGTGACCGCGGCGCCTCCGAGGATCAAGCCCACTTTGAGCACGGATGTTGCAACAAGGGCAATGTTCCGCGCCACCACGGCTCGCCGGCTTTGCAACTGGGACTGAAACCAGAGATTGATCACGTCGATCGACTGGACGACCAGCCCTGCCCCGATGATTGCGACCAAGGCCAGCGCAAGGGGATCCGCAGGGCGCAGAATCAACGTACAGCCGATGGCGGCTGCCAATGCAGCCAGCCCTGCGAAGAATTTCAGCGCGAACGCCGTGCCCAGCAGTTCGTGGCGCAACGCGGGGGTGCGCACGATCTGCTGCACCAGCACGTTGTCCATCCCTAGCCGAGCGAATACGCCGAACAGCGCCACGAGCGCTAACGCAAAGCTGAACTGTCCAAATGCTTGCGGCCCGAGGTAGCGGGCAATCCAGATGCCCAGGAAGAATCCGACGACGAGACGCAGGATATTTTCGCCCGACAGCCAGGCGATGTTGGCGAGTGCGCGCCGCACTTCGGGGCGCGCGCTCAGCGCATGCAGGAGGCGCACGTTCTCATATACCGAGTGTCAGCCCTGGCGGCCGCCGTTACATCGCAAAGAGCAGAAGGCTTATCCGTGTGCCGATCGGAAAGGATTCGGCATCTCGCTTCAGGAAATGGCATCACCAACCCGGCGCGCGAGGAAATCCGCATTGGCCTGCTTGATGCCGCGCGAAAGCTGCGTGGAGGGCCGCCATCCCAAGGCGAACATGCGCGATACGTCGAGCAGCTTGCGCGGAGTGCCGTCCGGCTTCGAAGTATCGAACCGGAGCTTCCCCGCAAAACCGACGACCCGCGCGACTTCTTCGGCAAGTTCGCGGATCGACAAATCCTCGCCGCATCCGATATTGATCAAGGGGGGAAAGCTTGCAATGGCCCCGTCGAATTCCTTATCCGGCAGCAAGAACAGCTTCACGCAGGCTGCCGCCATGTCATCGCTGTAAAGAAATTCCCGGCGGGGCGCGCCGGTCCCCCAGATGATCACTTCCGCATCACCGCGCTCCATGGCTTCATTCATTTTCCGGATCAGCGCGGGCAGAACATGGGAGTTCTGCAGATCATAGTGGTCGTCGGGCCCATAGAGATTGGTCGGCATCACGGCCAGAAACCGCGTGCCGTACTGGCGGTTGTAGGACCAGCACATCTCGATGCCTGCGATTTTGGCGATTGCATAGGCCCGATTGGTGGGCTCGAGCGGTCCGGTAAGAAGATATTCTTCCTTGATTGGTTGCGGACAGTCGCGCGGATAGATGCAGGAGGATCCCAGAAAAAGCAGCCGCTTGACGCCGGTGCGCCACGCTTCGTGGATGACGTTGCTTTGAATTTCCAGATTCTGGTAAATAAAGTCCGCCGGGTAGGTGTCGTTTGCGAGTATGCCGCCCACTTTCGCAGCGGCATGAAACACGTACTCGGGTCGCTCTTGCTCAAAGAAAGCTTTCACCGCCGACGCGTCCATCAAGTCGAGGTCGGCATGCGCGCGGCTCAGAATATTGGTGTAGCCCGCGGCATGAAGGCAGCGAACGATTGCCGATCCAACCAGCCCGCGGTGACCGGCGACGTAGATCCTGGCGTCGAGCTTCATCGCTCGATGGACCGGTAAACAGTGAACGGTGAACTGTGAACGGACATAAGCTGCGAACTGCACTGTGTAATTGGTAAACAGGAACCCGGGATCATGTCAGGGTCTTGCCGGGCGCGCACGGGGTGAGTAAGTCGTTCATTGCGACACTCTGTTGCAATCGAAGAAATACTCCCTGTTCTCCGTTCACGGATCACCGTTCCCTGGCTTTCACTCGTGGAAATCGTAAGGCGCAGCGAACGATTGCCGATCCAACCAGCCCGCGGTGACCGGCGACGTAGATTTTTGAGTCTCGTTTCACGTTGCGATTTGGCGATTCAGCGATTAGGTAATTGAGTGATCCGAGCCGGTCTCCTCCTCAGCCCGCAATCACTTTCCTGTGTAGCCCGGCGAGCAATCGTGATACTTTTTCCGCATGATTCAGCACTCCCTCAACGTCACCGGTAAACCCCAAGTCCTTCGCAATCAAAATTTGCGTTTCCAATTCGCTTAAGGAGCCTTTGGCAATGTTCAAAAACTGCGCGAACTCCCTGGTTCCGGCACGGGCCGCACCCTCCGCCAAATTGCTGGGTATGGAGATTGCCGCCCGCCGCATCTGCGCCGTGAGGCCATATGTCTCGGACGCGGGGAAGACACCGGTCAATTGGTACACTTGCTTTACCAGCGCCATGGCTTCTTTCCAGGCATCAAGCCGATAATGGGGACGAATAGATTTGGTGTTTGATTCCACACAATCCCCCAATCGCCTAATAGCCTAATCGCCAGTTCACCGATTCACTCATGGAAATCGTAAGGACGGTGTCCGTGCCGTTTGACCAGTTCGTCGCGCTCCGCTGACTTCAGGTCTTCCAACGCCATTTCTTCGACGAGTTGCTCGAAACTGACTTTCGCGGACCACCCGAGTTTTGCTTTGGCCTTGGACGGATCGCCGAGCAAAGTATCGACCTCGGCCGCCCGGAAGTAGCGCGGATCGATGGCGACGCGCGTTTGGCCCTGCTCGTCGACCGCTTTCTCGTCCGCGCCTTTGCCCTCCCACTGCAGCGTTGAGGTCGAGTTTACGTGCGGCCAGCTCGACAAACTCGCGCACGCTGTGCTGTTTGCCCGTGGCGATGACAAAGTCCTCGGGCTGTGGTTGTTGCAGCATCAGCCACATGGCTTCGACGTAGTCCCGCGCATGGCCCCAATCGCGCCGCGCGTCGAGGTTGCCGAGATACAGGCAATCCTGCAGACCGAGCTTGATGCGCGACAGTGCGCGCGTGATCTTGCGGGTTACGAAAGTTTCGCCGCGCAGTGGAGATTCGTGGTTGAACAGGATGCCATTGCAGGCGAACATGCCATAGGCTTCGCGGTAGTTCACGGTGATCCAGTAGGCGTAGAGTTTCGACGACCCCGTAAGGCGACCGTGGGTAGAACGGCGTAGTTTCCTTCTGCGGAGTTTCACGAACCAGGCCGTATAGTTCGGACGTCGAGGCCTGATAGAAGCGCGTTCTGCTGCCCAGGCCCAGGATGCGTATTGCTTCCAGGATGCGAAGGGTGCCGAGTGCATCGGAATTGGCAGTGTATTCCGGCTCTTCGAAGGAGACGGCGACATGGCTTTGCGCCGCGAGATTATAGATTTCGTCTGGCTGCGTCTTCTGGATGACATGCACCAGACTGCTGGAATCCGTCATGTCCCCATAGTGGAGGATGAAGTCCCGATGGGCGATATGCGGATCCTGATAGAGGTGATCGATGCGATCGGTATTGAACAGGGAGGTGCGGCGCTTGATGCCGTGAACCTGATAACCTTTGCGCAGCAACAACTCCGCGAGGAAGGCGCCATCCTGGCCGGTTACACCGGTGATCAGTGCTACTTTGCTCATCATTCTGGGCCGGAAATGGTTCTGTATACTCCAGGGACCGCTCGACGATAGATCGATGGCATGGCGCACTCCGCCGCGAAGCTCGGCAAACAGCCTGTGAAATACAGGCCGGAGTTTAAGCGATTTGTATTTCCGAGCAAAGATAAAGCCGACAGGCAATCGCCACTGACACGAGGCAACGCATGATTTACCCGGTTGTACTTTCCGGCGGAAGCGGCAGCAGGTTATGGCCGTTGTCGCGCACCCTGCTCCCCAAGCAGTTTCTGCCGCTGGTCAGCAACAAGACCATGCTGCAGGAAACGCTGCTGCGCCTCACGGGTATCCCAGCGCTCAAGGAGCCGATCCTGGTTTGCAGCAATGACCACCGTTTTCTGGCCGCAGAACAGTTGCGCGAGATCAAGGTGGTGGCCGGGGCGCAGATACTCGAACCCGCTGGCCGCAACACCGCGCCGGCTGTGGCCGTGGCCGCGCTGCACGTGGTGTCCACGGATCCTGACGGCATCATGCTGGTTCTGCCGGCGGATCACCTGATTCGCGATGTCGCGCGATTCCAGGCTGTCGTGGCAAAAGCGGCTGCGGCAGCAGCCGCTGGCCGGTTGGTGACCTTCGGTATCGTGGGGCACGAACCGGAAACCGGGTACGGCTACATCGAGCGTGGAGAACCTCTCGAAAAGTCCGAAGACTGCTATCGCGTCGCGCGATTCGTCGAGAAACCCGATGAAGCGCGGGCGCGCGAGTTCATGGCATCCGGCCGCTTTTACTGGAACAGCGGGATGTTCGTATTCAAGGCCTCGCGCTATCTGGAGGAACTCGGCAAGTACCGCAAGGACATTCTCGAGGCAGCCAAGGCTGCCTGGGCGGCGGCCACGCGCGACCTCGATTTCGTGCGTCTGGATGAAAAAGCCTTTCTGGCATCGCCTTCCGAATCCATTGACTACGCTGTCATGGAAAAGACCGATGACGCGGTTGTAGTGGAAGCGGACATCGGCTGGAGCGACATCGGTTCATGGACCGCCTTGTGGCAAGCCGGTCAAGCCTGACGCCAACGGCAATGTCACCGTGGGAGACATCCACACGGACGATGTCCACAACTCCTACGTGCGCGCAGAACACCGGCTGGTTGCAGCTGTCGGCGTCAAAGACCTTATCATCATCGAAACGTCCGATGCCGTACTGGTCACCCATAAGGATCGATCGCAGGACGTCAAGAAAGTCGTGGAGGCGCTCAAGGCCAAGCAGCGCGATGAGTATCTGGTTCACAAGCGCGTTTATCGTCCCTGGGGTTATTACGAAGGCCTCGACAGCAGCGAGCGCTTCCAGGTCAAACGCATCATGGTCAAACCCGGCTGCAAACTCTCGTTGCAGATGCATCATCACCGGGCCGAGCATTGGGTTGTCGTGACGGGGACCGCGAGAGTCATCCGCGGAGATGAAACCCTGCTGCTATCGGAGAATCAATCGACTTACATTCCGCTGGGCGCCAAGCACCGGCTGGAGAATGTCGGGAAAATGCCCCTGCACATGATCGAGGTGCAATCGGGCAGCTATCTGGGCGAGGACGACATCGTGCGCCTCGATGACGATTACAAGCGAACTTGAGATGCGGCGATTGGGCGATTGGGCGATTGGGCGATTGGGCGATTGGCAGAAATTGAATCGCTGATTTACCGGATTACCTAATCGCCGATTACCTAATCGCCATACTGAATCGCTGCATTACCCTCAAGCTCCTCCAGGCAAAGCCGCATACCAACCTGCCAATCAGGCAGGCGGAAGCCGAATTTCTTTTCCAGTTTGTCGTTGTCCAGCACTGAATTCTGCGGTCGTTGCGCCGGCGTGGGATACCCGGAAGTCGGTATCGGCAGCACCTTTGCCACGCCTGTCCTGCCGGACAAGATTGCCTGGGCGAATCCGTACCAGGTCGTGCGTCCTGCCGCGGTCAAATGGTAGAGGCCGCTTGCCTCGCGGAAGGCAGGCAAATCGAGCCCGCCGCTGGAAAAATTCCTTGCAACAACGCTCGCGGTTGCCTGGGCGATCAAGCGCGCCGATGTGGGTGCCCCATACTGATCGTCAACAATTTTCAGCTCCTTTCTTTCGCGACCCAATCTGAGCATGGTCAGCAGAAAATTCCGGCCCCGCGAGCCGTACACCCAACTGGTTCTGAAGATGATGTGTGGCGCGTCAGTACCCGCCACCCCCTGCTCGCCGGCCAGTTTGGTCCGACCGTAGACATTGAGCGGCGCAGGGTCATCGTCCTCCCGATAAGGTTCCGCCTTGCGGCCATCGAACACATAGTCGGTCGAATAGTGAATCATGGCAATGTGGCGCTCGGCAGCCTGTTCGGCGAGAAGTCGCGGGGCGTCGCCATTGATTTTCATGGCCAAATTTCTATCCGATTCCGCCTGGTCCACTGCAGTGTAGGCGCCGGCATTGACGATCAGACCCGGTCGCACGCCACGCACGGCGGCGACGATGGAATCAGCCGAAGAGAGATCGAGAATGTCGCGGGAGGGGGCCACAACTTCTCCGAAGATGGCAAGCGCACGGCGCAATTCCCATCCCACCTGCCCGGCCCCTCCGGTAACGAGTATGCGCATCAAGGAAAAGTCTCTGCCGCCTTCAGCGCAGTGCCCCGCCGGTCCTTCTCGGATACCACGGGTTCGCCAGTCAGTTGCCATTCGACGCCGACATCGGGATCGCTCCACAACACGCAGCGCTCATGCACCGGCGCGTAGTAGTCCGTGGTCTTGTAGAGCACTTCGGTGACCTCGGAAAGCGCCAGAAAGCCGTGCGCGAACCCGGCAGGGATCCATAACATGCGCTTGTTTTCCGCCGAGAGATTCGCCCCCATCCACTGGCCAAATCGCGGAGACGATCTGCGCAAATCCACTGCAACATCGAATATCTCGCCCGCTACGACCCTGACCAGCTTTCCTTGCGGTTGCTGCAACTGATAGTGCAGACCGCGCAGCACGTTGCGCGCGGAGCGAGAATGATTGTCCTGCACGAAGTCCGCCTCGACGCCGGTGAGTTCACGGAACATGCGCTTGTTGTAGCTCTCCAGAAAGAAACCCCGCTCGTCGCCGAATATCCGCGGTTCGAGCAAAAGAACTTCCGGCAGTGTGCCCGGCGTGACTTTCATCAAAAAACCCGGTCTTCCAATATCTCCAGCAGATAGCGCCCATAGGCGCTGCTGCCCATGGGACGTGCCAGCTCCTGCAATTGTTGCTTGTCAATGTAGCCGGCCCGAAAAGCTATTTCTTCGGGGCAAGCCACCTTCAGCCCTTGCCGGTGCTCGATGGTCGAAATGAACTGCGACGCCTCCAGCAGGCTTTCGTGCGTGCCCGTGTCGAGCCAGGCATCGCCCCGGCCGAGCATTTCCACCCGCAGGCGGCCGCCCGCCAGGTAGCACCGGTTTACGTCGGTGATTTCCAGTTCTCCGCGTGCGGAAGGCTTCAACGCCGCCGCAATGTCGAGCACGTCATTGTCGTAGAAATAAAGTCCGGTCACCGCATAGCGGGACTTTGGCTGCTTTGGCTTTTCTTCGATGCTGACGGCACGGCCCAGGCCGTCGAACTCCACGACACCATAGCGCTGCGCATCGTTAACCGGATAGGCGAATACCGTCGCGCCGCCGAGATTTTCGACCGCATCCTTCAGACGATTCGACAGGTCATGCCCGTAAAAAATGTTGTCGCCCAGCACCAACGCGCAGGCGTCGCCGCCGACGAATTCGCGGCCGATCAGAAACGCCTGGGCCAGCCCCTCCGGACGCGCCTGCTCCTTGTAAGAAAGCTTGATGCCCCACTTCGTCCCGTCACCCAGCAGCTCTTCGAAGCGCGACAGGTCGTGCGGCGTGGAAATCACCAGTATGTCGCGGATTCCTGCCAGCATCAGCGTCGAGAGCGGGTAGTACACCATCGGCTTGTCGTACACGGGCAAAAGCTGTTTGGAGAGTACCTTGGTGACCGGATGCAGCCTCGTGCCCGATCCGCCTGCCAGCAGTATTCCCTTCAATGGACCTCCCGCTTGCCGTAATTTTTCTGCATCCAGTTGCGATAGTCGCCGCTGACGACACCTTGCACCCAGTCCGGATTATCCAGATACCAGCGCACGGTTTTGCGGATGCCGGAGTCGAACGTTTCAACCGGCTTCCAGCCGAGTTCGGCTGTCGTTTTCGTGGCGTCAATGGCATAGCGCCGGTCGTGTCCGGGACGGTCCTTGACGAAGGTGATCAGGGATTCGTAGCGGACGCCACGGGCTGCAGGACGCAATTCATCGAGAATCCGGCAAATCGTTTGCACGACCTCGATGTTCTTGCATTCGTTATTGCCGCCAATGTTATAGGTTTCGCCGATCCGCCCCTTGGCCAGTGCCAGGCGGATGGCCGTGCAATGATCGTTGACGTACAGCCAGTCGCGCACGTTCGTTCCATCGCCATAGACCGGCAGGGGCTTCCCACCCAGCGCATTGAGGATGATCAGCGGTACCAGTTTTTCCGGAAACTGGTAAGGCCCATAGTTGTTGGAACAGTTCGTGGTAATGGTGGGCAGGCCGTAGGTATGGTGGTACGCCCGCACCAGATGATCCGAACCTGCTTTGGAGGCCGAATAGGGGCTGTTGGGCGCGTAGGCCGTGCGTTCGGTAAAAGGCGCATCGCCTGGCTGCAGCGAGCCGTAGACTTCGTCGGTGGAGACATGCAGGAAACGAAAGTTCTGCTTCGCGTCGCCGCTGAGCCCGGACCAATATGCGCGCACGGCTTCGAGCAACTGGAACGTCCCGACCAGATTGGTTTGCACGAACTCGCCCGGGCCGTGAATCGAGCGATCCACGTGGCTCTCCGCGGCAAAGTTGACCACGGCAACCGGTCTGCGTTGTGCAAGCAACGCGCCAACGGCGTCGAAATCGCCGATGTCGCCGCGTGCGAAGGCATACTTGGGACTGGATTCCACACCTTGCAAACTGGCCAGATTCCCCGCGTAGGTCAGCTTGTCCAGATTGACTACATGCGCGGATTCACCGGCGATCCATTGCTGGACGAAATTGGCGCCGATAAAGCCGGCTCCGCCGGTGACGAGGATACTGGGGTGCGTCATGGGCGCGCTGCGTCTGTCTAAAGGTCGCCATTCTAGGGATAATCGCGCATCCAGTCGAACCGCCACCTAATCGCCGCGCGTGCCCCACATCCTTCTCGTCAAGACGTCGTCCATGGGCGACCTCGTCCACAATCTTCCGGTCGTAGCCGATCTGCGCGCCAGCATCCCTGATTGCCGGATCGACTGGATGGTGGAAGAGGCGTTCAGCGCCATTCCCGGCCTGCATCCGGGCGTCGACCGGATCCTCCCCGTCTCGATCCGGCATTGGCGCAAACATCCCTTCGCTCCGACGACGCGGCGGCAGATTGCCGGACTCAGGAATCATTTGCGCCAGACACTTTACGACGACGTCATCGACACCCAGGGACTGCTCAAGAGCGCGCTGCTGACGTGGATGGCACGGGGACGCCGTCATGGTTTCGATTGGAAAAGTTCGCGCGAGCCCCTGCAACTCTTCTATGACAAGGTTTACGAGGTTCCCTGGTCAATACACGCGGTCGAACGCAATCGCCGTCTCGCCGCCAGCGCGCTGGGGTATGCCGTATCCGGCGCACCGGATTACGGCCTCGCGAGGCAATCCGACAGCAGCGCAACCGCTGACGGCTTTCCCGCAGCCGGCACGCAAGCGTTCGCCGTGCTCTTGCATGCCACCAGCGCCGCAAACAAGGAATGGCCGGAAGATAACTGGGTGGAACTCGGCGCCGAACTCAACGCGCACAATCTGCGCAGCGTGCTGCCCTATGGCAACGCCAATGAGCGCCGGCGCAGCGAACGGCTGGCCGCGCGTATCCGTGGGGCGCAGGTGCCCGCAGCGCTGGGGTTGCAGCCACTGGCGGAGCTCCTGCGCAACGCGCGGATTGTCGTCGGCGTGGACACTGGACTGACGCATCTGGCCGTGGCGCTGGGCCGGCCGACAATCGGCCTCTATCGCGCGACCGATCCGGCGGCGACGGGCCTTTACGGATCGACACGCGCGGTGAACCTCGGCTCCGTGGGCACCACGCCCGGCCCCGACGAAGTCGTCACGGCGATCAACCGACTGGTGGACGTGCCTTGATTCGCGCGCTCTATTCGTTGGCCCTGTATCTGCTGCTGCCTTGGGCGCTGTTGCATCTCGTGCTGCGCGCGCGCCGGCAACCCGCCTATCTGGCGCAGGTAGGGGAGCGCTTCGGCCTATTCCCGAAGACGGCGTCCTCGGGCGTCATCTGGATTCACGCGGTTTCGGTGGGCGAGACGCGTGCGGCGGAGCCGCTCATCAACGCGCTGCAGGCGAGGCATCCCGAGCATCGCATTCTGCTGTCGCACGGCACCCCCACCGGTCGCCAGACCGGGATCGAACTCTATGGCGAGCGCGTCGAGCGATGTTATCTGCCCTACGATTTCAATTGGGCTGCACGCCGTTTTCTGAACCGATTTCGCCCGGTGGTGGGAATTTTCATGGAGACGGAGATTTGGCCTAACCTGATCCAGGTCTGTTCCGACGCCGACGTCCCGCTCTATCTGGTGAATGCGCGCATGTCGCAGAAATCCGCGCGTGGCTACCGGCGCGCCGGCGCCTTGGTAAAAGAAGCGATGGCGAATTTCGCCTGCACCGTCGCGCAAACGGACCGGGATGCGCAGCGCCTGCGGGAGCTGGGCGCACGCAATGTATCCGTTGCCGGAAACATCAAGTTCGATCGCCGCGCCCCCCCCGAGATGCTCGCGCTTGGCGGCGCGCTGCGCACGCAGTTCGGTGCGCACAGACCCGTGTTACTGGCCGCGAGCACGCGCGAGGGCGAGGAGGCCCTGATCCTGGATGCGCTTTTCCTCGCTGACATTCGCGGCTTGCTGACAATCATTGTTCCGCGCCACCCGCAGCGTTTCGGCGAAGTGGAGGAAATGATCAGGAGGCGCGGCTTCAAATTGCAGCGTCGTAGCGAGAATCGGCCCGTCGAGGCGGATACCCGCATCGTCCTGGGCGATTCCATGGGCGAGATGTTCGCGTACTACGCGGCCTGCGATATCGCGTTCGTCGGAGGCAGCCTGCTGCCGCTGGGCGGGCAGAACCTGCTGGAAGCTTGCGTGGTTGGGCGCCCGGTCATTGTCGGCCCGCACACGTTCAACTTCGAGGACGCGACCTTGCAGGCGATCGAAGCGGATGCTGCGATCCGCGTTGCCGGGGCTTCGGAATTGATCGAGAGAACCGAGGCATTGCTGCGAGATCCGGGCCGGCGCCGCGCCATGTCGGAAGCAGGCAAACAATTTACCGACGCGCACCGCGGCGCGACGGCGCGAACCCTGGATCTTATTCGGTGGTAACACTCACGCGGCGTGTTCCGTAACCACTTGCTGCACGCGCCGGTCGCGCGGTCCTTCGGGGAGTTGATCCACGATTTGCAACTCGAAGGCGCCAGCAATGCGTGCAGCATGCGAGTCGAGCAGGGCCATCAGACGATCGTAGAAACCGCCGCCGTAACCCAGTCTCGCACCGGTCACGGCGAACGCGACGCCCGGCACCAACATGAAATCGGCTTGCGCAGGCGGCAACAGCGGACAGTGTTGCGAGGGTTCGCGGATGCCCCAGACACCGGCCACGAGTTCAGTATCGAGATTCGTCACCTGCCTCAACTCCAGGGCATGCTCGGCGCGGTTTATGCGGGGCAGCAGCAACTGCTTGCCGTCGGCGAGCGTGTGCGCGAGAAACACGGCGGTGTCCAGCTCGCTGCCGAACGATGCATAGGCTGCGACGCATCGCGCGTCCCGATAAGCCGGCAAGGCCAGTAACTTGTGCGAGATGAGGCTGGACGCTCGCGCCCGCAGGGCGTCCCCCGCGGCGTCGCGGCGCGCAAGGATCGTTTTGCGCAAAGCGGCCTTGGCTTGCTTGAGTGCCTGCGCAGCGTCAACGTCGCGACCAGTCATGGGGGCACGCGGATTACTGCACGTCTTCCTTGAGCAGGGCATTGACGTCGGCCAGGTCGGCTTCGGCCAGTTTGCCCAGTGCGGCCTTGAGGCGCAACTGGTTCACGATGGTGTTGTACAGCGCCTGCGCCAGGTCGCGCTGGGCGGCCGCCAGTTGCTGCTCGGCATTGAGCACGTCCACCGCCGTTCTCACCCCCACTTCCTGGCCGAGCTTGGTCGATTCGAGTTGCAGGCGCGTGGAACTGACCGCCTGCTCGAGCGCCTTGACTTGCCCCAGCCCCGAGGTCACCCCCAGGAAGGCTTCGCGCGTTTGCTGCGCCACCGAGCGCCGCGCGCTTTCCAGGTCCTGGCGCGCACGCTCCTGCCCCGCCACCGCTTCGCGCACGCGCGAGCTGATGCCCCCGCCCTGGTAGAGCGGCACGTTGAGCTGTACCCCCACCACGATCGCGTTGATGTCGCTGCCGATGCCCTGCGCGGAGGAGTTGGCGTAGTTGTTGGTGAGCGAGCCCACGGCATCGACGGTGGGATAGTGTCCGGCGTCGGCTTTCTTGATTTCCTGGGCGGCAATCTCGACGTTTTGCCGCGCCAGGGCGACTTGCAGGCTCGATTGGTAGGCCTGGTCGACCCAGGCGTTCATGTCCGCGGGCTGCGGCGGGTTGAGCGTCACCGGCGAGGTGAGCCCCGCCAGGCGCCCCACGGGCTTGCCCACGATCTGCTCCAGGGCGCGGCTTTTGACTTCCAGGTCGTTTTGCGCCACCAGCTCCTGCGCGACCACCAGGTCGTAGCGCGCCTGGGCTTCGCGCGAGTCGGTGATGGTGGCCGTACCCACGACGAAGTTGCGCTTGGCCTGCTCGAGTTGTTCGGCCACCGCGGTTTTCTGGGAGCCGATGGTGTTCAGGTTCGCGCGCGCGAGCAGCACGTCAAAGTAGCCTTGCGCCACCCGGATCATCAGGTCCTGGGCGGAGGCGGAGAGCTGGTTCTCGGCCTGGCGCACTTGCACCTTGGCCTGTTCGTAGGTGGCACTGTTCTGCCGGCGGTACAGCGGCTGGGTCAGATTGAGCCCGTAGTTATAGTCGAAGAAGTCGCGCTGGCCGGAGGGGAAGGTGCTGTTCTTGTAGGTGCTGTCGACCCAGTTGTAGTGCGCGCCGGCGCCAAAATTGATGCTCGGCAGCAGCAGCGCGCGCGCCTGTGGCAGTTTCTCCTGCGCGCCGATGTATTGCGCCTTGGCCCCCGCATAGGTCGAATCCTGCACCTGGGCTTCGCGGTAGATGTTTAACAGGTCGGTGGCGAGCGCGGATGCATTGGCGCCTGCCAGCATGGCCACCGCCAGCATTCTTGTGGACAATCCATTCATCTGTTGTTTCCCTGATTCCGGTCGGACATCGCCGCAAGTACGCGGGGACCGCCGCGCACATTATTTATTTTTTTAGAACTCGAAGCGCTCGGGCTGCCTGACATTGCGCAAAGGCGGTATCGATGTTTCGAACAGCCCGACCGCACTGAAGCCCCGTGCGGAGACGCGTCTGACGAGTTGAGCGGTCATTACCGGGGGCTCGCCGATAACACCCAGCAGCCGTCCCCCTACGGCGAGTTGCTCCTGAAAGCGTTCGGATAATACCGGCACCGAACCGGTCAGCAGTATCACATCGTAGGGCGCCTGCGCGGGCCATCCCTCCGAGGCGTCGCCGATTTCCAATTGCACGTTCTGCAGCGCATGGCCTGCGAGGCGGCGTGCAGCGGAGTGGCTGAACTCCTGGATTCGTTCAACGGAAACGACCTGCCCCCCCAGATTTCCCAGAAGCGCCGTGACATAGCCGCTGCCGGTTCCGATCTCGAGAATCTTGTCGGTTTTGCGCACGTCGAGTTCCTGGATCATGCGTGCTTCCATTTTCGGCGCGAGCATCACTTCGCCATGCCCGAGCGGAATTTCCAGGTCCGCGAATGCAAGGTTGCGATACTTTTCCGGTACGAATTCCTCGCGCCGGACTTTCATCAACAGATCCAATATCGTCTGGTCGAGCACTTCCCAGGTGCGTACCTGGCTCTCGACCATGTTGAGGCGCGCCTGTTCCAGATTCATTGGTATAACGAGCTATGCGACGAGGGCGGAAGCTTGCAATTATCACATAATTCATTTAGCGTCATGACTGCGTTGGGGGTCCTGCGCGCGTATGGCGCGGGTGAGACAAACCCTTTGAACCTGTACGGATAATGCCGATGCAGGGAAGCGCGTCGAATCTTCCTTTCTCGCGCTTCTCCGGTCACTCCCAGCTTTCGAGGAGCGCTTCATGAATGCCAATCCCAAGTTCTTAAGTGCCACCGCTCATGTCGATGAGGCGGCGGTGAAAGCCTTGCCGCGTTCACGCAAGGTCTATGTGCAGGGCTCGCGTGACGACATCCAGGTGCCGATGCGGGAGATCTCGCAAAGCGACACGCCAGCGAGTTTCGGAGCCGAGCCGAATGCTCCGCTGTTCGTCTACGATACTTCCGGACCCTATACCGACCCGCGCGCCGCCATCGATATTCGCAATGGACTCGCTGCGCTGCGCGAGCAGTGGATCGAAGGCCGCGCCGATACCGAAAAGCTGGCCGGGCCGACTTCCATTTTCGGGCGCACGCGTCTCGAGGATACGAAGCTGGCGCAGATGCGCTTCAATCTGCAACGCACGCCGCGCCGTGCAAGGACCGGCATGAACGTGAGCCAGATGCACTACGCGCGCCAGGGAATCATCACGCCGGAGATGGAGTTCATCGCGATTCGCGAAACCCAGCGGCGCGACGCCATGCCGGAGCTGATCACGCGGCAGCACGCAGGCGAGTCGTTCGGCGCGGCGCTTCCACGGGAGATCACCCCGGAATTCGTGCGCCAGGAAGTGGCTCGCGGGCGGGCGATCATTCCCGCGAACATCAATCACCCCGAATCCGAACCGATGATCATCGGCCGCAACTTCCTGGTGAAAATCAACGCCAACATCGGCAACTCCGCCCTGGGTTCCAGCATCCAGGAAGAAGTCGAGAAAATGACCTGGGCGATCCGCTGGGGCGGTGACACGGTCATGGATCTTTCGACGGGCAAGCACATCCACGAAACGCGCGAGTGGATCGTGCGCAATTCACCGGTCCCCATCGGCACCGTGCCGATCTATCAGGCACTGGAGAAAGTCGACGGGCGCGCCGAAGAACTTAACTGGGACATCTTCAAAGACACGTTGATCGAGCAGGCTGAACAGGGAGTCGATTACTTTACGATCCATGCCGGCGTTCGCCTGGCCTACGTTCCGCTGACCGCCAAACGCATGACCGGCATCGTTTCGCGCGGCGGTTCCATCCTCGCCAAATGGTGCCTGGCGCATCACAAGGAAAACTTTCTGTATACGCATTTCGAAGAGATCTGCGAGATCATGAAAGCGTATGACGTTTCATTCTCGCTCGGAGATGGCTTGCGGCCGGGGTCCATTCACGATGCCAACGATGAAGCCCAACTCGGCGAGTTGCGCACGCTCGGCGAACTGACCCAGATCGCCTGGAAACACGACGTGCAGGTGATGATCGAAGGGCCGGGCCACGTCCCGATGCACCTCATCAAGGAGAATATGGACCTGCAGCTCAAGCTGTGTCACGAAGCGCCGTTCTACACGCTGGGGCCGCTCACGACGGACATCGCGCCGGGCTACGATCACATCACCTCGGCGATCGGCGCGGCCATGATCGGCTGGTATGGCACCGCCATGCTGTGTTACGTGACGCCGAAGGAGCACCTCGGCCTGCCCGACAAGGATGACGTGAAGGACGGCATCATCGCCTACAAGATTGCCGCGCATGCGGCGGATCTGGCGAAAGGGCATCCCGGCGCACAGATGCGCGACAACGCGCTGTCCAAGGCGCGGTTTGAATTCCGCTGGGACGACCAGTTCAATCTCGGCCTGGATCCGGACAAGGCAAAGCAGTTCCATGACGAAACGTTGCCCCAGGATGGCGCGAAGTTGGCGCACTTCTGCTCGATGTGCGGCCCGCATTTCTGCTCGATGAAAATCACGCAGGATGTGCGCGACTATGCGGCCAGCTCCGGCTTATCCGAAGGTGAGGCGCTGCAAAAGGGCATGAGTGAGAAAGCAGCGGAGTTCGTCGCCGGTGGGGCTGAAATCTATCGCAAGGCTTGACCGCAGCGGCACGGCCGGCCAGGGCCTGCAACCGGCCGTTTTACTTTTGTGAGGGTCAATGGATCTCCCGCTGTTGGTGAAGGCCCTCATACTCGGGGTAGTCGAGGGCGTTACCGAATTTCTGCCCATTTCGAGCACCGGTCATCTGATTCTGGTGGGCGACCTCCTTGATTTCAATACCGAGAAAGGCAAGCTTTTCGAGATCGTGATCCAGTGCGGCGCAATTCTGGCGATCGTCTGGGAGTTCCGCGCAAGACTGGGTTCGGTCATCCGGCGCCTGCCGACCGATCCACAGGCACGGCAATTCGTGATGAATCTCGCGATTGCATTCATGCCGCTGGCGGTGCTCGGGCTGCTTTTTGGCAAGGTCATCAAGGAGGTATTGTTCAAACCCGTACCCGTCGCCATTGCCTTCATTGTGGGCGGCCTGATCATCCTGTGGGCCGAACGCCGCAAACACGAAGTCAGCGTCGCCAGCGTCGAAGAGATGACCTGGACCGATGCGTTGAAAATCGGCGTGGCGCAGACCTTTGCCCTCATTCCGGGCACCTCGCGCGCGGGCGCTACCATTATTGGCGGTCTGTTCTTCGGCCTGTCGCGCCGCGCCGCCACCGAGTTTTCTTTTTTTCTGGCAATCCCGGTGTTGTTTGCAGCGTCTGCCTATGAACTATTCAGGCATCGCGACGCGCTCTCCGCTGAAGACCTCGGTCTCTTGGCCGTTGGACTTGCCGCAGCGTTTGCATCTGCCTTCGTCTGTGTCCGCTGGTTACTTCGATTCATCATTCATCACGACTTCACGATTTTCGCGTGGTATCGCATCGCGTTTGGAATCATCGTGCTCGCCACGGCTTATTCGGGGCTGGTGAACTGGACGGTGCAATAGCGGCTCATTACGGGTGGCTCGCGCTTCAACCCTGCGCCCATGGCAAGCCGGCAAACTGCCATCCCCCGACCGAGGCCCGGTGACCTCGTGCATCCTTGTCGCCCTCGAAACCCTGCAGCACGTTGTAACTGCGCCCGTAACCGATTCGCTGAGCGGCTGCCGCGGCCGCATGAGAGCGGGCACCGCTTCGGCACAGGAACATCACGATAGCCTCCGGCTGCGTTTGCGCTTTCAGTTCTTCGAGAAAGTGCGGATTGGGCTGCGCCGCCGGATAATTCTGCCATTCGATCATGACACTGCCTGGAATTCGGCCAACGAAATCCCATTCCGCCCGGGTGCGCACGTCGATCAGCTTGGCATCGGGAACCTCTTGCATCACCGCGTAGGCTTCCTGGGGCAATAATGCACCAGCGTAGGGCAAACCCATTTCTTGGGCGCGCTGGGCAGCCTTATTCAAAATATCTGATGTTTTGTCCATAAATCACTTTCCACCAATAAGTTAACTTGAGCCTTACGCCCCCGACGCCGTACCTTCCCGGACACTGCGTAGCGTAACAGACTCGTCCTGGCGGCGATCAAGCGGCGAGATTTCACTTGCCAAGGTTTACTTGATGCACTAATTTCGTGCCCCTCGGAATCTGACGCATTGGTTTGGTGCGCAACCTCCGGTCTCCGCTCGCTAAGCATCTATAGATCAACCAATTACAAGCAACTACAGATGGGCACGGTTCCTGCTGAAACTGTGGCTCGCTGAAAATCCCACGCATCACATCCCAACTCAGGAGAGCAAAATGGCGGTAGAAGACGTACTTAAAACAATCAAAGAAAATGACGTGAAGTTCGTTGACCTGCGGTTTACCGACACCCGCGGCAAGGAGCAGCATGTCACCGTCCCCGCTCACGCGTTCGGTCAAGACAAGTTCGATGATGGGCACGCTTTCGACGGCTCATCGATCGCTGGCTGGAAGGGCATTCAAGCCTCCGACATGCTGTTGATGCCGGACGCCGATTCAGCGCGCCTGGACCCGTTTTCCGACGAAGTCACGTTGAACATCACCTGCGACGTGATCGAGCCTGCCGACGGCAAGGGCTACGACCGCGATCCGCGCTCGATCGCCAAGCGTGCCGAGGCTTATCTGAAGTCCAGCGGTATTGGCGATGTCGCCTATTTCGGTCCGGAACCGGAGTTTTTCATATTCGATAGCGTCACCTGGAATGTGGATATGTCGGGTTGTTTCGTCAAGATTTCCTCCGAGGAAGCGCCCTGGTCCACCGGGAAGGATTTCGAAGGCGGCAATATGGGCCACCGTCCGCCGGTCAAAGGCGGTTATTTTCCCGTTCCGCCCGTGGATTCCCTGCAAGACATCCGCAATGCGATGTGCCTCGCGCTCGAGCAGCAAGGTGTGGAGGTCGAAGTGCATCACCACGAAGTCGCAGCGCCGGGACAGTGCGAGATCGGCACCAAGTTCAATTCTCTCGTCAAGCGCGCCGATTGGCTGCAGATTCTTAAATATACGGTCTGGAATGTCGCGCATTCCTACGGAAAGACTGCGACCTTCATGCCCAAGCCTATCGTCGGCGACAACGGATCGGGTATGCACGTGCACCAATCCGTCTGGAAAGGGGGACAGAACCTGTTCGCCGGCAATGGCTACGCCGGCTTGTCCGATTTTGCGCTGTATTACATCGGCGGCATCATCAAGCACGCCCGGGCACTGAACGCGATTACGAACCCCGGCACGAACTCCTACAAACGTCTTGTGCCTGGCTTCGAAGCGCCCATCAATCTGGCCTATTCCGCCAAGAATCGCTCTGCCTCCTGCCGCATCCCGCATGTGGCGAGCCCGAAGGGACGCCGCGTTGAAGTGCGATTTCCGGACCCGACAGCCAACCCTTACCTGGCGTTTGCAGCATTGCTCATGGCGGGCCTGGATGGCGTACAGAACAAGATCCATCCTGGCGACCCGATCGACAAGAACCTGTATGACTTGCCCCCTGAGGAAGCTGCCAAGGTCCCGCATCCCTGCCATTCGCTCGATCAGGCGCTGGAGAGCCTCGAAGCGGACCACGCTTTCCTGACCAAGGGCGGCGTGTTTTCCGAGGACATGATCAGCGCCTACATTGAACTCAAGATGGAAGAAGTCACGCGATTCCGGATGACGACTCACCCGGTCGAGTTCGATATGTATTACAGCATGTAGTTTATTGCCGTCTCACGGGCAACGGGGCGGGAATTCCCGCCCCGTTTTGTTTGGTGTCGTGGAAAATTTCCGGGAAGTCGCGGATTGATAATCGAAAATACCTGTCTTAGACTCTGCCACTCGTTCGCGCGAAGTGGCAACGCGCATTTTTTCGTCGCTTCTGTCGCAGGTGATCTCGATGCAATTTCGTCGTCCGGTGGTTTTGCTCACAATGCTGTTGTTGCAGTCCGCTTCTGCCTGGGCGGAGACCTGCAAGTTCGTGGACGCCGAAGGCCGCGTGATTTACTCGAATACGCCGAACGCGCCCCCCAAGGGGGCAACCAAGGTCAAGTGTTTCGACGACCCGGCCCCCAAGGCAGCACCCGCGACGCCCAGGAACTCCGATGCGCGCCCATCGAATTCGGATGGCCGGCCGAAAATGCCGCGCGTGAGCGAAGACACCCAAAAAGCACGGGACGACGAACGGCGCCGCATTCTCGAACAGGAACTCGAAGACGAGAACAAGCAACTCGCGCAAGCCCGGGAGCAGCTTGCCTCACAGGAAGCCGTGCGCAGCGGCAACGAGCGCAACTACGAACGCTTTCTCGAGCGCGTACAGCCATATCGGGATGCAGTCTCCACCCACGAGCGCAACATCGATGCGCTCAAGCGCGAGATCTCCAATCTGAAGTAAGCCTGCGCGCCCTTTACGCCGCGCACGACGGCGTTCGGTTTTGCATCCTTTGCCGCTGCGCACAGCCAGAAAAATCGTATGTGCCTCATGGCGCAATTTTTGCTGCGCAAGCCCTTCTGTTGCGGCGCGCAGAACCATGGCGCCGCTGACGTTCACCGGACTCGATGCGCTGGCGACGGCGGTCGTCATGCTCGACTTGACGCGCGCGGTGCGCTACGTGAACCCGGCGGCTGAAAACCTGCTGGCGATCAGCAGCAAGAGCATCGTCGGAATGCGGCTCGACAAGGTGATAACGGATCCTGAATTGATCCTGGCGGCCGTGAACTATGCAGCGAAAAACAATTGCAGCTATACCCAGCATGAACTGCCCTTGACGACCTTGGGACATGCCCGCATCGAAGTATCCTGCACCGTGACGCCGACGGAGATTCCGCAACTGACCGGCTTTCTGATCGAATTGAATCCGCTGCACCAACAGCTTCGCATTGCGCGTGAAGAGCGGCTCATCGATCAGAGCACGCAGACACGGGAGTTGATTCGCAATCTGGCGCACGAGATCAAGAATCCTCTGGGCGCGCTGCGCGGTGCAGCGCAGTTGCTGGACCGGGAACTGGAGCGTCCTGAGCTGCACGAGTACACGCAAGTCATCATGAAGGAAGCAGACCGGCTGAGGTCCTTGATGGACCGGCTGCTGACCCCGCATCGCCTGCCGCAAGTCACGCACTTCAACATTCATGAGGCTCTGGAACGCGTACGCAGTCTACTGCTGGCGGAATTCCCTGACGGCATAAGCGTGCAGCCCGATTACGATGTAAGTCTGCCTTCGCTCGCCGCCGATCGCGAACAGATCATCCAGGCGTTGTTGAACATTGCCCGCAACGGCGCGCAGGCGCTGCAAGGTCGTGGAAAAATCATCCTGCGCACACGCATCGCCCGACGGGTCACGCTGGCCAGGAAGATGCACAGGCTCGCGCTGATGGTGAACATCATCGACAACGGGCCGGGCATTCCTGAAGATTTGAAAGGCAAGATATTCTTCCCGCTGGTATCCGGCCGGGAGGGTGGTCACGGCATAGGATTGACCATCGCCCAGAATTTCGTCAGCCAGCACCACGGCACCATAGAAGTGGAAAGCAGGCCTGGCGAGACGCGCTTCAGCATCCTGTTTCCGATCTCTAACGAGGCCGACGGGGCGAACAAGTAATGCCTCGCCCCCTTTTACATTCGTCACCAACCATCTGGTCCATCAATTTATGAAACCTGTCTGGATCATCGACGATGATCGCTCGATTCGCTGGGTGTTTGAAAAAGCGCTCGCACGCGAAGATATCGCGTTCAAGGTATTTGCCTCATCGCAGGAAGCCCTTCATGCGCTCGACTCGTCCTCACCACAGGTCGTGGTCAGCGACATCCGCATGCCGGGAGGATCCGGGCTCGAGTTGCTGCAGAAGATGAAGGAAAAGCATCCGGCGCTGCCCGTCATCATCATGACGGCTTACTCCGATCTCGAAAGCGCGGTGGCAGCGTTTCAAGGAGGGGCGTTCGAATATCTGCCCAAGCCTTTCGATGTGGACAACGCCATCGATCTGATCCGACGTGCGATGGAGGAAAGCCTGCGCCAGGACGACGTCGCCGAAGTGCCTGAAGCTTCGCCCGAGATTCTCGGCCAGGGCGCCTCGATGCAGGAAGTATTCCGCGCCATCGGCCGGCTGACGCAGTCCCATGCCACGGTCCTCATCAATGGCGAGTCGGGCACCGGCAAGGAACTGGTCGCGCGCGCCTTGCATCGACACAGCCCCAGGGCCAGCAAGCCTTTCATCGCGATCAATACCGCGGCGATTCCGAAGGATCTGCTGGAGTCGGAATTATTCGGCCATGAGCGTGGCTCCTTTACCGGCGCGCAGGCGATGCGCCGGGGACGTTTCGAACAGGCCGAGGGGGGGACACTGTTCCTGGACGAGATCGGCGACATGCCACCGGATCTGCAGACGCGCCTGTTACGCGTGCTCTCGGACGGACAATTCTATCGTGTCGGCGGGCATCAACCCATCAAGGCAAACGTGCGCATCATCGCCGCAACCCACCAGGACCTCGAGAATCGCGTCAAGAATGGCCTGTTTCGCGAAGACCTGTTTCACCGCCTGAACGTCATCCGCCTGCGTTTGCCCGCATTGCGCGAACGCCGCGATGATGTTCCGCTGCTCGCGCGCCATTTCCTGCAGAAAAGCGCGCGCGAACTCGGCGTTGAGCCCAAGAAGCTTTCGGAGACGGCTATGCAGTATCTGAGCGCGCTGGAACTGCCAGGCAACGTTCGCCAGCTGGAGAATCTCTGCCATTGGCTTACGGTAATGGCGCCCGGCATGAACATCGACGTCAAGGACCTTCCGCCCGAGTTACGCGAAGAAGCCCGGGCGGTTTCCGCCGAGAACTGGGTTGCAGCGCTCGAGCGCGAAGCGGAAGCCTCGTTGAAGCGGGGCGACAGTGCGATCCTGACCGAAATGACCCGCCAGTTCGAACGTGCCTTGATATTGCGCGCGCTGGCCCATACGGGCGGGCGGCGCATAGAAGCCTCCGTGCTGCTCGGCATGGGGCGCAACACACTGACACGCAAGATTCAGGAATTGGGACTGGCCGAGGAGTCCGGCCGCGAGAAATAACCGCCTCGCCTAGAATGCTGCAATCACAGGCGCGTGGTCGGAGGGTCGTTCGTTGCGCCGCATTTCGACATCGATCCGGCTGGATGTGCAGTCGCGCGCGAGCGCGTCCGATACGAGGATATGGTCGATGCGCAAGCCCATCTTGCGTCGAAATGCGTTCATGCGGTAATCCCACCACGAGAACGATTTCTCAGGCTGTTCGAACAGCCTGAAGCTGTCGTGAAAGCCGATTGCTAGCAGCGCCTGAAAAGCGGATCGCTCCGCGGGACTGCACAGAACCTGACCTTGCCACGCCAGCGGGTCGTGTACGTCCTGATCGTGTGGCGCGATGTTGAAATCGCCGAGCACGGCCATGCGGGGATGCTTCTTCGCTTCCCCCGCCAGCCAGGTAGCGAAGGCCTGCAACCAGCCCAGCTTGTATTGGTATTTCTCGGAATCGAGGCTCTGTCCGTTGGGCACGTAGGCGCAAACCAGGCGAACGCCGTTTACTGTCGCCGACAGCACCCGCTTTTGCGCGTCGTTGAAACCACCAATGCCAGGCTCGATCGCGTCGCATCGCTCTTTGGTCAGGATGGCAACGCCGTTATAGGTCTTCTGCCCGCAAAAAATTGCGTTGTACCCGGCCTGCTGCAACGCCGGCACCGGAAAATGATGATCCTCGAGTTTTGTTTCCTGAAGGCAGACGGCATCGGGCTGCTCGCGCGCCAACCAGTCCAGCAACTGGGGCAGCCTTATTTTCAGCGAGTTGACATTCCACGCAGCGAGCTTCAAGCGATTATCGGGGTGTATCGGCCGGCACGGTTTCGGATGCAGCCGGCGCGTCGGGCGGCGTGGTCGCTGCCGCCGGTGGGGTGAGCTTCACGGGTCTGATCGGTGGACGCGGCGGGATCACGGGTGTCTGCGGATAGCCTGCCGCATCCAGGGCGATGTTCCATCGTCCTTCTTCGAACCCTCGCAACGCATCGTTGCCCACCTTCAGGACCGGCACTTCGAGCGGCCCACCCGTCAACTTTTTGAGCTCCTCCTGGACTTCTATCGTCGTTGCGTCCAGTTCGGTGTAAGGGATGCCACGCTTTGCCAAAAACTCGCCGGCACGCTGGCACGCATCACCGCACTCGGCTGAAAACAATATAACCGGAAAGTTGGTGACTGCCTGCTGCAGCACATAGGGCAACGGGGCCTCGCTGGGCTTGCCGCCCGCCGCCTTTACGGTTTCGACTTTTCTGACATGCGGCGGCGGCGGCTGATCGCTGTAGTGCACCGTTCCGTCATCGTCCATCCAGCGATAGTAATCTGCGTGCGACGAACTCACACACGCCATGATCAGAATCGGAAACGCCCGCCAAAAGTTCATTAAAGGCTCCTTTTGATGCGCGGGCGTCCTGCCAAAAGCGTTACGCCGCCTGCGCCATGCCATTGTGCCGCAACAGCGCGTCCATGGATGGTTGGCGGCCACGAAACGCAACAAACGATTCCAGCGCAGGCCGGCTGCCGCCGGAACCGAGAATCTCCTCGCGAAAACGCCTGCCCACGGACGCGTTGAGCACGCCATTTTCCTCGAACAAACTGTAGGCATCCGCGGCCAGCACTTCCGCCCATTTGTAACTGTAATACCCCGCAGCATATCCGCCGCCGAAAATGTGCGAAAAACCGTTTGGAAAGCGATTGTACTCAGGCGGAAACAGCACCGCCACGCCATGGCGCACATCGTCGATCAGTTGCAACGGGGTCATCTGGCCACTTGGATCGAAATCGGAATGCAGACGCATGTCGAAAATCGCAAACTCGAGTTGTCGGACGGTCTGCATGCCGCTCTGAAAATTCTTGGCCGCCACCATCTTGTCGAACAGCGTGCGCGGCAGGCTCGCTGCGGAGTCCACATGACGGGTCATGTCCTGCAGCACTTCCCACTCCCAGCAGAAATTCTCCATGAACTGGCTCGGCAGTTCGACTGCGTCCCATTCGACGCCGTTGATTCCCGAAACGCCCAGCACATCCACTTGCGTAAGCAAGTGATGCAGGCCATGACCGAACTCATGAAACAGCGTGATGAGTTCGTCATGCGTGAACAAGGCCTGCTTGCCATTCAGTGGCGCAGAGAAGTTGCAATTCAAATAGGCGACCGGCGTTTGCACACCGGATGGTTTGCGTCGGCGCGTGACCGCATCGTCCATCCAGGCGCCCCCGCGCTTGGTGGGTCTTGCATACAGATCCAGATAAAACTGTCCAATCAATGCGCCGGCATTGTTCCTGATACTGAAAAAGCGCACGTCTTCATGCCATTTCGGCGCCTCGTCCGGCGTGATCCGCAAACCGTAGAGCGATGTGACCACGCGGAACATGCCTTCAAGCACCTGCTGCTCGGGAAAGTACTGTTTTACTTCCTGATCGGAGAAAACGTAACGTGCAACGCGCAGTTTTTCGGATGCGTATGACACATCCCACGGCTGCAGATCCTCCAGCCCCAGTTGGCTGGCGGCAAATTCCGTCAGTTCGGCCAGATCACGCTTCGCATAAGGCCTCGCGCGCTGGGCGAGTTCTTCGAGAAAGTCGAGCACCTGCCGCGGCGAGTCCGCCATTTTCGGCTGCAACGACAACTCCGCGAAATTGGCGAATCCGAGCATCTGCGCTTGCTGGCGGCGCAGTCGCAGAATATCGGCGATAAGCGTGGTGTTGTCCCAGGACGGATCGCCGAATTCGGCTGCGCGCGTCACGTGTGCGCGATACATCTGCTCGCGCAACGCGCGGTTGTCCGCATACTGCATGACCGGCAGATACGAGGGCATGTGCAAGGTGAATTTCCAGCCCTTCTTGCCGGACTGGCGGGCAGCATCGGCGGCGGCATCCAGTACGTCGTCCGGAATACCCGCTAGCCGTTCGCGGTCGGTCTCGACCAGTTCGAAAGCATTCGTCGCGTCAAGCACATTGTCATTGAACTTCGATGACAATCCGGCGAGCCGTTCGCTGTTCTGCTTGAATCGGATTTTGTCCGCCACCGGCAACTCCGCCCCGCCCAACCGGAAGTCCCGCAATTCGTTGTCGATGACTTTGCGTTGCGCGACCGTCAGGTGTGCGAACGCTTCCGATGCGCGCAGTGCCTTGTACTTCGCGTAAAGCGCCTCGTCCTGCGCGAGCTCGCTGAAGTATTGCGTAATTCGAGGCAGATTTGAATTGTAGACATCGCGCAATTGCGGGCTGTTCATTACCGCATTCAGGTGCGCAACCTGACCCCATGCGCGACGCAAACGTTCGTTCGCGTCGTCCAGTGGCACAACGAAATCGTCCCAGCCCGCCGGGCTGTCAGGCCGCTTGACGCGTTCGATCACCGCGCGGTTCTCCGAGAGCAGTTGATCCACGGCAGGCGTCACGCATTCGGCCTTGAAATCGGCAAAACGCGGAAGGCCGGAAAAATCGAGTAATGGGTTCATCCAGGTAATGGAACACGTGTTGGGGGACATAACACATTGTGGCGGCCCGGCGCGCTTTCAAGCCGGACGTTCGCATTTGCCCGCTGAAGCAAATTGCTACCCTTCGTAGACGATATGTCCGTCGACCAGGGTAATGCGGACCTTGCCGGTCATCTCGCATCCGGTAAAAGGCGTATTTTTGCCTTGGCTCCTTAACATGGCCGGTTCGACCTTCCAGCGCGCAGCGGGATCGAACACGCAAACATCAGCCGGCGCCCCCGGCGCCAGCACACCAGCCTCGATGCCCAGGATGCGCGCGGGCTCGCTGGTGACCTTGCCCAGTGCCAAGGCCAGCGGGATATTTGCCTCCTCCGCCCACTTTAAAATAAGCGACAACAACAGCTCCAAGCCCGTGGCGCCCGGTTCGGATTCGCCAAAGGGCAGTTGTTTGGCGTCTTCATCCACGGGCGTATGGTCGGAACACACGGCGTCGATGGTTCCGTCCTGAATACCACGTCGGACCGCATCGCGATCGCGCAGCCCGCGCAACGGGGGAACCAGGTGGCAATTCGAATCGAAGTAGCCAATGTCCATTTCGCTCAGGTGTACCTGATTGGCCGACACGTCGCACGTGACGGCCAACCCCAAGGTCTTGGCCTGGCGGACCATGTCGATGCCGTCCGCCGTGGACAGCCTGCACAGATGCACTCTGGCGCCGGTTTCACGCACCAGCAACAGGATAGTGGACAGGGCGACGGTCTCGGTGAGCGCCGGTATGGGCGCAAGGCCGAGTCGGGTGGCAACCTGGCCATCGTGCGCGACACCATCCCGGGCGAGCGTACCATCGCGCGGTCGCAACCAGACCGGATAGGCGAAGGTGGCAGCATATTGCATCGCGCGCAACAGCACCTGATTGTCGTTCACCGGCACATCTGCCTGGGAAAAAGCAATGCAACCCGCATCCAGGAGTTCCGCCATTTCCGTAATGCGTTCACCTTTGAGTCCCTGCGTGAGTGCGCCCAACGGATAGACATGCGCCTGGTTCAGATTGCGCGCGCGGTGCTTGAGCATCTCTACCAGTCCGGGCTCGTCCAGCGGCGGGTCCGTGTCCGGAGGACACACGAGCGAGGTCACGCCGCCGGCGACGGCGGCGGACATTTCACTTTCGAGCGTAGCCTTATACTCGTATCCAGGCTCGCGCAATCTGACGGAAAGGTCGACCAGACCCGGGCATACAACCAGCCCGGCGGCGTCGATCACGCGATTGGCATGAAACCCGACCGGCGCTGCCGCGCCCAGCGCCACGACCTTGCCGGCGGCAATGAATACATCCTGCACCCGGTCCACACCGCTGGCCGGGTCGACAGTGCGCCCCCCTTTGATGTGTATTTTCATGCGTTGCCCGCCAGTATGGCCATCACCGCCATGCGCACCGCGATGCCGAACGTCACCTGCGGCAAAATGACCGACTGGCGCCCGTCTGCCACACTGGAATCAATTTCGATGCCGCGGTTCATTGGCCCGGGATGCATCACGATGGCATCGGGTTTCGCGCGAGCGAGTTTCTCGGGGGTAAGTCCATAGGACTTGAAGAACTCCTGAGCCGAGGGCAGCAAGCTGCCGTTCATGCGTTCGTTCTGCAATCGCAACATGATGACAACGTCCGCATCCTGAAGGCCCTGCGCCATGTCGTGATAAACGCGCACGCCGAGTTCTGCGACGTTGGTCGGAATCAATGTGCGCGGACCGATGACGCGCACTTCAGGAACGCCGAGCGTGGTGAGGGCATGAATCTGCGAACGGGCGACCCGCGAGTGCAGCACATCGCCCACGATGGCCACCCGCAACGCCGAGAATTCCGTTTTGTAATGGCGGATCGTGAACATGTCGAGCAGGCCTTGCGTCGGATGCGCGTGGCGGCCGTCGCCTGCATTGATCACGTGAATGTAAGGCGCCACATGCCGCGCGATCAGATGTGCGGCGCCGCTTTGGGCGTGCCTGACGACGAACATGTCGGCGTGCATCGCGGACAGGTTGGCCACCGTGTCGAGCAGGGTTTCGCCCTTGCTCTGCGACGACGTGCCGACGTTCAAATTGATCACATCCGCGGACAAGCGTTTGGCGGCAATTTCGAAGGTCGTGCGCGTGCGCGTGGAGGGCTCGAAAAAAAGATTGAAAATCGCCTTGCCGCGCAACAGCGGGACTTTCTTGATCTCGCGCTCGCCCACCGACAGAAACGAAAGCGCGGTATCCAGCACGTGCAGAATGATCTCACGCGGCAAACCTTCGATAGTCAACAGATGACGCAGCTGTCCGTTCGCATCGAGTTGCGGATTACCGCCCGTCATGGGGCGGCCTGCTGCGTCAGGACCAGGCTGAGCCGATCCTTGTCGTCTTTGACCAATTCGACCTGCTCACCCCCGGCGACCGTTATTTCAGCACCGATGAATTGGGCCGCAATCGGCAATTGCCGCCCTCCCCGGTCGATCAGCGCTGCCAACCGGATGCTTTGCGGGCGGCCATAGTCGAACAATTCGTTCATGGCCGCGCGAATCGTGCGCCCGGTGTACAGGACATCGTCAACCAGCACGATATCGGCATCGACGACTTCGAAGGGAATATTCGATGGCTTGACTTTCGGATGCAAACCGCGGCTGCCATAGTCGTCACGATAAAACGACACATCGATGGTGCCGAGCGGCTGCGTGAGCCCCAGGGCCTTGTGCAGTCTTTGGGCCAGCCACACACCCCCGGTGTGGATGCCGATCAACGCGGTCTCCGGGGTGACGGCCGCGCGCATACGCTCGGCCAGACGAGCCAGCAACTGTTCTGCATCGGGCAGGGGTGTGCTCATTGGGAGAAAAAATTTTCCAGAATGATCTTGGCCGCCAGTTGATCGATTTTCGAGCGGGACTTGCGAATATCCAAGCCGAGCTCGCGCGCCTGTTGCTCTGCCTCCACCGAGGTCAGGCGCTCATCGACGAGGCGCGTATCGATCCCGAATCGTCCCTGGAGACGCGACGCGAACCGGCGTGCCAGGGCGGTCAACGCATGCTCGCTGCCGTCGAGCGCCAGCGGTAAGCCTACCAACAGCACGACGGGCTGCCATTCCCGAATCAGCGCTTCGATACGGGTGAAACGCACATCGTTGGACGGGGCGTCGATGGTGTCGAGCGGATGCGCAACGCCGACTTGCGCCTCGCCCACGGCAACGCCGATGCGCCGCTCGCCAAAGTCAAAGGCCAGAACCGTTCCCGTCCGGAGATTCCGGGCACGGGCGGCAGCCTCTTCAGGCATCGATGCGCGCCTTTGCGGCATTCGCCGTTTGCGTCATCCGGATCAGCTCAGGCATGGCCCGCGTCGTCCGACAGGCTGGCCGGATCGAAACCAAGCAACTCCATGGCCGCGAGGAAACGCTCGTTGGACGGACGCTCAAAAATAACGGCGGGTTGCGCTTCAACCGTCAGCCACGCGTTCTGACCCAGTTCCTGCTCCAGCTGGCCTGGTGCCCAGCCGGCATAGCCCAGCGAAACCAGCACATTGTCCAACCCGGGACCTTCGCCCTGGCTCAATGCCTGCAAAATATCTTTTGAAGTCGTCAGGCCGAGCTCGCCGTTGATCGAAAGGGTGGACTGCCAGCCGCCGATGGGCCGATGCAACACGAAGCCGCGGTCGACCTGGACCGGGCCGCCGAAATACACGGGAATCTTTCTGATCGCCTGGTTCTCGAGCGGAATTTCAATCTGCTCGAACAGCGTTTCGAGCGTCATGTCCGTGGGCCGGTTAACCACGACGCCCAAGGCGCCTTGTTCATTGTGTTCGCAAATGAACGTCAGGGACTTGGCAAAGTGCGGGTCCGCCATGTTGGGCATGGCGATCAGGAAGTGATTGGTGAGATTGACGCTTTGCATGGAGATTCGCCTCGCCTATTTTACCTGTCCAGGCGGGGGCGCCACAAACCCCGCGTGCCGACCCGTATAATCTGCCGCTGGCTGGCATTGGTTCGCCATGACCAGGTGCGCCCCCCATCCCCGTTTCCCGTCCGGCCATGGCGGTCACGGGGGCGATTGAGATTCAAAGAGGATTTTCTGGCTACCCAACAAGAATTGGCCGCTTTCCTTGCGGAGGTCGAACGGCGCGCATTCAAGCAGGCGATGTTCGGCGTGCGCGACCAGCACGTGGCGCTTGATATCGTTCAGGACGCCATGCTCAAGCTGACGGACAAATACGCGGCAAGACCGGCCGCGGAGCTTCCCCTGTTGTTCCAGCGCATCCTGCAGAACACGATTCGCGATTTTTACCGGCGTCAGAAAGTCCGTTCGCTGTGGACGACGTTATTTTCCTCGTTGCACCCGCGGGAGGAAAGTGAGGACTATGATCCGCTGGAGACCCTGCAAACCGACGGCCCCGGGGGAAAAGGAGACAGTCCGGCCGACCGTATGGAACGCTCGCAGATCGCCGAGGCCATCGGCGAGGGCCTCGAGCGGCTGCCGCCCCGTCAACGCGAGGCCTTTATACTGCGTTATTGGGAGGAATTGGACGTAGCAGAGACCGCGCAGGCGATGGGCTGTTCGCAGGGCAGCGTAAAGACTCACTGCTCGCGGGCCACGCATGCGCTGGCTGCATTCCTGAAAGACAAAGGAATTGATTTGTGAAAGACGACGAACTTGCCAGCCGGATTGTTGCGCATCTCGATCGGGATTTGGCCGATCTGCCGAAGCCGGTTGTACACAAACTGCAGGTTGCCAGAATGGCGGCCCTTGCCGGGCAGCGCTCCGCTCACGCGCGCATGGGACGCCCGAAGCGGGAAAGCACCGGCAGATGGGGATTCGGGCTGAGTACCCGCTTGGTGGTGCCGGCCGTAATTGTGATCGCCAGCCTTACCGGGTTGATTTATTGGCAGATGTCCAGTCATCCTGACGAGGAACTCGACACCGGCCTGCTGGCCGGCGAATTGCCTATTCATGCCTACACCGATCCGGGCTTCGAAACTTGGTTAAAGCACTCGAATCACGAGCCGTCGCGATAGTAATCCTGGGGTTGCTGGTGGCCCTCGCCTTGGCGATGGCCGCGCGCATTGGCTACGCACAGACGCAGGAACCCGCATGGGCACAGTTGACGCCGGATCAGCAGTCCATTCTGGCGCCCCTGCGCAGCGAGTGGGACAACCTCGAGCCAGACCGGCGCAAGCGCTGGATCGGCCTCGCCGCGCGCTATCCGACCCTGCCCCCGGATCGTCAGCAGCGCATCCAGAAACGCATGCGCGAATGGGTATCGTTGACCCCCGACCAACGCGCGCAAGCCATCGAACGCTACAATCGCATGAAAAAACTTCCCCCGGAGAAACACGAGCAGTTGCATCAGCGCTGGCGCGAGTATCAGGACTTGCCCGAGGAACAGCGGCGCAAACTGCGCGATAAGCCCGGCGTCTCGGACTAACAAGCGGTGACCAGCTCGCCTGACCCGTCCTTGCAACAGGATAGCCAGGATACTTGCGCGCCCGTTCTGCGGTTGGCCTCGCTTCGCATCAGGTTGCTGGGCTTGATTTATGAGGGCGTATTGCTGATTGCCGTGCTGTTCCTTTCCTCATATTTGTTTTTGAGCCTGGCACGCGACGCGCAAGCCGGCTGGTCGCGCACCATTTTTCAGCTGTTTTTGCTTTGCGTGTGCGGCGCTTATTTTGTGTTTTGCTGGACGCGCTCCGGACAGACGCTGCCGATGAAAACCTGGCACCTGCGTCTTGTCACGCGGACCGGCGAGGGCGTCACGCCGATACGGGCGCTTCGCCGCTATCTGTTCGCGGTGCCCGGAATGCTCTGCGGCGTGAGCGTGGTGTGGGCGCTGGTGGACAAGGAAAGGCAATTTCTGCACGACCGTCTGGCTGGCACGCGCATCGTGCGCATTGAAAAACAGTGAACAGTGAACAGCGATAGAACGGCTGCACCGTTCACCGATCACAGATCACCCCCCACTCAGCGCTTTTCGACCTTCCACATCATGGTCACGGCAGCGACCATGAAAGCCAGCGTGGGAATGATCGCGCTGAACAGCGGCGGCCATGCATTGAGCAGGCCCAGATGGCCGAACAGCCGATTGGATAAATGGAATCCCAGTCCCAGCATGATGCCGGTGAAGATCTTGCTGCTCACGCCGCCCTCGCGCACCTGGAAATAGGCAAAGGGCAGGGCAAGAGTCATCATGACCAGCACGGCAAAGGGGTAGATTACTTTCTGCCAAAGCACGATCTCATAGCGTGACGACTCCTGACGATTTTCTTTCAGGTGCTCGATGTAGGAAATGAGTTCGAGCAGCGACATTTGTTCGGGCACCACCATCAGGACGTTCAGAATCGAGGGATTGAGCACCGAGCGCCAATAGGCCTCTGGTATATGGCTAACCGTCGTGCGCTGTTCCTCGAAGCGGGTTTGCACCACATCCTTGAGTCGCCAGAGGTTCTCGCGCTGAAATTCACCCGATTGCGCGTGGCTGATGGCACGCAATCGGTAATCGGCGTCGAACTCGTAGATCTTGACCTGGTGAATGACCGTTTCGGGCATCACGCGCTGCACATTCACGAAGTTGGTGTCATCCTTGACCCACAACCCTGAGCGAAATGCCTGGGCAACGACGGTGCTTGACGTCGCCTTGATCCGCAAACTTTGCGCGGCCTGTTCGCTGGCGGGCGCTACAAACTCGCCAATCAGGAACGTCAACACGGAAAGCGATACGCCGATTTGTACCAGCGCAATCGCCATGCTTTTAATGGACACGCCGGATACCCGCATGACCGTGTATTCCGAATGCGAAACCATCTGGGCCAGCGCGGACAAGGTGCCGATCAGTGCCGCGACCGGCAGAATTTCATACGCCCTGCCCGGCAGGCTTAACAGGACATAGAGTGCCGCTAGCGACAACCGGTAGCCGCCGCGGCCGATGTCACCCAGTTCCTGAATGAAGTCGAAGAATCCGAACAGCAGCAGCAACGCAGCAAAGACCAGCCCGGTGCTCCAGAAGATCTGCACTGCCACATAGCGGCGAATGGTCTTCATCGCCGCAACCGCAACGGACGCACCGAGAGCCTGAAGTAGAACATCACCGCCACCAGCAACAGCATCGCCACGTGCACGCTCCACATGCCAAGCATCACACCGATCTTCTGTTGTGCGACCCACGCCTGGAAAATAGACAGCAAGTTCGTATAGACCATGTAGAGCAGTGCCGCAAGCATGAGATTGAGGGAACGCCCCGCGCGGGGATTGACGAAACTCATCGGAATGGCCAGCAAGCTCAACACCAGCGCGCTGATCGGCAGTCCGATACGCCATACCAGTTCTGCGCGGCCCTCGGGCGTCTTGTTCGCCAGCAGATCCAGCATCGGCAGTGCCCTGACGGAGGGCAGCGCCTCCTTGACTTCACCCTCTTCGATACGTACGGAGTATTTCTCAAACTCGATGATGCGGTACTCCGCAGAGCCGGGGGGGCCGATATAGCGCCTGCCATTGAGCAGCACCAGAAACCGATCGCCATTGGCCGCCGTTTCCTGATAACCGCGCTTCGCCACGGTCGTGCCGATCTCGCCTCTCTCATCGGAGTGCACAAAGATATTCGATACGCTGGACAGGTTCGCAGCCAGCTTTTCGACGAAGAAAACCCGATCACCGCTGCGCGACTCCTTGAATACGCCGGGCGAGATCGCCGCGATATCGTCCTGGCTCTCGAGTTGGCGCCGGTATTGCTCCGCCTTGGAGATGGCCCAGGGCGCCAGGAAAAAACTCAGCGTTGCGATGACGAGCGTCACGGGGGCGGCATACAGCAATACCGGCCTGATCCAGTCGTTGAGTCCGCGTCCGGAGGTAAACCAGACCACCATCTCGGAATCCCGATAGCTGCGCGTGAGCGTCATCAGCACCGAAATGAACAGCGTAATGGACAGCAGGTAGGGCAGGTATCTCAGGCTCGCAAAGCCGAGGAACGTCAGTACAGCGTCCGACGAAATGTTTCCGCGCGCGGCAAAGCCGAGGAACCGGATGAGCTGAGTCGTGATCGTAATCGCCAGCAGGACAAAGAAGGCGGCGATTCCGGTGGCAGTAAACTCCCGGAGCAGGGAGCGTTGGAAAATCATGCGCTACTTTGACTTTTGCTCGACGTGAAAGGGATAATCCTAAGTAATTGAATGAAAAACATCATCTTTGAGGAGCCCGCAGTGGAATTTAGCATAAAAGCCGCAGCACCGGAAAAATTGAAAGCCGATTGCGTCGCTGTCGGCGTATTCGCGGCGGCGAAGCTCTCCGCTGCCGCACAAGCCCTTGATCGCGCCTCCAAAGGCAAGATTTCCGCACTGCTCAAGCAAGGCGATTTCGACGCAAAGGCCGGTTCGACGCTCATGCTGTATGACGTGGCCGGGATTACCAGCAAGCGTGTACTGTTGGTCGGATTCGGCGCGCAGGGCGAATTGGCCACCCCGCAGTTCCGCGATGGCGTGCGCGGCGCGATTCGCTCGATGCAGGAGGCCGGCCTCGACGACGCCGCGTTGTACCTGGCGGACCTGGCCATCGAGGGCCGGGATAACGGCTGGATTACCATGCAGGCAGCAATCGCGACGCTTGAGAGCACCTACCGCTTCGACCGCCTGAAAAGCAAGCCGCGCACGCCGCGCAAGGCGATGAAGCGGCTGGTGCTGGGATTTCTGCGTGAGGCCAAAGGCGCTAACGCGGCACTCGAGCGAGGCATCGCCATCGGCGAAGGGGTCAACTTTGCGCGCGACCTGGGTAATCTTCCCCCGAACATTTGCACGCCGGCTTATCTGGCCGAGCAAGCGCGCGCGCTGGCTAAAACGCACGATGTCAAGGTAAGCGTGCTCGAGCGCAAGGACATGGAGAAATTGAACATGGGCTCGCTGCTGTCGGTGGCCGAGGGCAGCCGACAGCCCCCCAAGCTCATCACCATCGAGTATTACGGCGCAGCGAAAAAACAAAACCCGGTCGTGCTGGTCGGTAAAGGCGTTACCTTCGACACTGGCGGCATTTCACTGAAACCGAGCGCCGAGATGGACGAGATGAAGTACGACATGTCGGGCGCGGGCAGCGTACTGGGCACCATGAGAGCCATCGCCGCCATGGGGTTGCCACTGAACGTGGTTGGAATCATGCCGGCCACGGAGAATATGCCGGGCGGCCAGGCGACGCGCCCCGGCGACATCGTCACCAGCATGTCGGGCCAGACCATAGAGATACTGAATACCGATGCCGAAGGCCGGCTGATCCTGTGCGATGCGTTGACTTACGCGGAGCGCTTCGAGCCCGCTGCGATCATCGACATCGCGACCCTTACGGGCGCTTGCGTTATCGCGTTGGGCCATGTGGCCTCGGGCCTGTTCAGCAACGACGATCCACTCGCCGACGAACTGAAAGCGGCGGGACAGACGTCGTGGGACAGGGTTTGGCACATGCCGGTTTGGGACGATTACCAGGAGCAGCTCAAAAGCAATTTTGCGGACATGGCGAACATCGGTGGCCGGCCCGCCGGCAGCGTGACTGCTGCCTGCTTTCTGGCGCGTTTCGCCAAGAAGTTCAAATGGGCGCATCTGGATATTGCCGGCACGGCCTGGAAATCCGGCCGTGAAAAAGGTTCGACGGGACGCCCCGTGCCGCTGCTCACGCAGTTTCTGATGGCGCGAGCCGGCTGGTGACGGAAGTCCTGTTCTATACCAACGCTGACAACAAGCTGCAGACGGCATGTCAGCTTACCAGCAAGGCGCTGGTCCGAGGCATGCGCGTGATGTTGTTGACACCGGACGCAGCTGCCACGGAACAACTGGGTAAGCTGCTTTGGAGCGTACCGTCGACCGGGTTTACCCCTCACTGCCGCCGCGACGACCCGTTGGCGCCGGTGACGCCCGTCATCATCGATCATAGTGCCGAGCCGCTGATTCATGATCAGGTTCTGGTGAATCTGTGCGATGACCTGCCGGCGTTTTTCAGCCGATTCCATCGGTTGGTGGAAATCGTCGGTCGCGAGGACGGCGATCGGACGGCGGCGCGTGCGCGATTTCGGTTTTATCGCGATCGTGGCTACGAGATTCGCACGCATCAACTGGGCGCACCGGAGGCCTGATGGCAGAAGACCTTCCGCGGGAACGCGAACCGGACGCCACTCCAGGTGATGACGTCCTCGGAAAAATCGACCAGTTGCTCAACAGGCATCGGCCGAGATCGCCCGCCGCTGGCGCGAACACGGCGCCATTGGCAACATCGACGCCGGATGCCGTGCCCATTGGCGACGGCATTCCGGTGCTGACGGATATCGTGGCGGGACCTGGGAGTTCGGCTGTGCGATCTTCTGCATCGAGCCGCGCTGGCACACTGAGCAGCGCGATGCTGGTGCGCAGGCTCGGCCTCGCTCTCGATGATGAACACGCGCGATTAGCGGCACAGTTCAGCGGTGACACGGCTCGCATGGAACTGCTCGATCGGCTCGTCGCCGAGCTCAAGCGCGTGCTGCCTGCTGCCGTGCGTGGCGCAACCGGCACACAGAACCCCGATTCGCCGCAGTCCGCCGACGACGGTCGGCTATAATTTCGCGCCTGATTTTTCAACCATTGAATCGTCTTTTCTGCTGAACCATTTTCCTGCCAAGCCATGGAACTCGCAAAAAGCTTCGAACCGAAGGACATCGAGCAACGCTGGTATCCGACCTGGGAGTCACGGGGCTATTTCGCGGTGCGCGGTGAGAGCCAACCGCCGTTTTGCATTCAACTGCCGCCGCCGAACGTAACCGGCACTTTGCATATGGGGCATGCGTTCCAGCAGACCCTGATGGATGCGCTGGTGCGCTATCACCGCATGCGCGGATTCGCCACCAATTGGGTCATCGGCACCGATCATGCCGGCATCGCCACGCAGATCGTCGTCGAGCGTCAGCTCGAACTCGAAGGCAAGACCCGGCACGACTTCGGGCGCGAGCGCTTTGTCGAGCGCGTCTGGGAATGGAAACAGCAGTCGGGTTCGACCATCACGCGCCAGATGCGCCGACTGGGCGCTTCGGGCAACTGGACCTTTGCCGACACGGAGGGCCAGCAAAGCGGCTACTTCACGATGGATGCCAGGATGTCGCGCGCCGTGGTCGAAGTTTTCGTGCGCCTGCACGAAGAAGGGCTGATCTATCGCGGCAAGCGGCTGGTGAACTGGGATCCGGTGCTCGGCACTGCCGTATCGGACCTGGAGGTGGACAGCGAGGAAGAAGATGGGCGCATCTGGGAGATTCGCTATCCGTTTGCACAAGGCGAAGGCAGTCTGATCGTCGCAACGACGCGGCCCGAGACCATGCTCGGCGACGTTGCGGTCGCCGTTCATCCCGACGACGAGCGCTACCGCGCGCTGATCGGCAAACATCTCCACCTGCCGCTCGGCGGGCGCAGCATTCCGGTCATCGCCGACACCTATGTCGATCCGGTGTTCGGCACCGGCTGCGTGAAGATCACGCCGGCGCACGACTTCAACGACTACGCGGTCGGTCAGCGGCACGGGCTGCCGCTGATCAACGTCATGACGCTGGATGCCAAAATCAACGACGAGGCGCCGCTCGCGTACCGCGGCCTGGATCGTTTCGAGGCGCGCAAGCGCGTTCTCGCCGATTTGCGTGGCGCTCGGATCTGGTCGTGTCGGAGAAGCCGCACAAGCTGAAGGTGCCGCGGTCGGGGCGCACCGGCGTGATCGTCGAACCGATGCTGACCGATCAGTGGTTCGTGAAAATGGAAGGGCTGGCACAACGCGCGCTGGAGGCGGTCGCCAAGCGGCGACGTGAAGTTCTATCCGCGAACACTGGACGACCACCTACAACCACTGGCTGGAGAATATCCAGGACTGGTGCATTTCGCGGCAGTTGTGGTGGGGACACCAGATTCCGGCGTGGTACGACGACGATGGCAACGTCTATGTCGGACGCGATGAAGCAGGAAGCCCGCAAGCAGGCCGCCGCAAAGGGCTATACCGGCGCGCTCCGGCGCGATGAAGACGTGCTCGACACCTGGTTCTCCTCCGCCCTGGTGCCGTTCACGTCGCTCGGCTGGCCGGAGAAGACGCGCGACCTCGAACGCTTCCTGCCGTCCTCGGTCCTGGTCACCGGCTTCGACATCATCTTCTTCTGGGTCGCGCGGATGATCATGATGACCCTGCATTTCACCGGCAAGGTGCCTTTCCGCGACGTCTACATCAACGCGCTCGTGCGCGACGCCGACGGCCAGAAGATGTCGAAGTCGAAGGGCAACACGCTCGACCCGCTGGACCTGATCGACGGCATCGGCGCTCGATGAGCTGGTCGCCAAATCGACCGTCGGCCTGCTGCGCGCGGAGCACAAGCAGAAGATCGAGAAAGTACATTCGCAAGAACTATCCCGAGGGCATTCCGGCGTTCGGCGTCGATGCGCATGCGATTCACATTCGCTTCGCTCGCCACGTTTGCGCGCACGCTGAATTTCGATCTGAACCGCTGCGAGGGTTATCGCAATTTCTGCAACAAGCTGTGGAACGCCAGCCGCTTCGTTCTGATGAATTGCGAAGGCAAAGGACTGCGGACTCGAGGAACACACGGCAGAGCAATGCGGGCCAGGCGGCTACCTGGAGTTTTCGCAGGCCGACCGCTGGATCGTGAGCCTGCTGCAAAGAACCGAGGCTGACGTCGAAAAGGGCTTCGCCGAATACCGGTTCGACAACGCTGCGAGTGCCATCTACCAGTTCGTCTGGGATGAGTATTGCGACTGGTACGTCGAGATTGCCAAGGTGCAGTTGCAGCTCGGCACCGAAGCACAGCAGCGCGCAACACGGCGCACGCTGCTGCGCGTGCTCGAAGCGACGTTGCGCCTGGCGCATCCGATCATTCCGTTCATCACCGAAGAGCTGTGGCAGAAAGTCGCCCCGCTCGCCAGCGCGCCATCCGGGCGGTGACGCATCGATCATGGTGCAGCCCTATCCGGTATCGCAACCTTCCCGCATCGACGCGCAGGCAGAAAGCTGGGTCGGGCAGCTCAAGGCGCTGGTCGAGGCGTGTCGCACCCTGCGAGGCGAAATGGGCATCTCCCCGGCACAGCGGGTTCCACTGCTGGCAGCCGGGGATGCGGCAACGTTGAATGCCTACTTTCCGTACATGCAAGCGCTGGGCAAGCTTTCGCAGACTTCGGTCGTCGCAACATTGCCGGATACCGAGTCACCTACCGCCATCGTCGGCGAAACACGCCTGATGCTCGAGATCAAGATCGACATCGCAGCCGAAATCAGTCGAATCGAAAAGGAAGTGGCCAGGCTGGAAGGAGAAATTGCCAAAGCCCGGACCAAGCTTTCCAACGCCGGATTCGTTCAGCGCGCACCTGCCGCCGTGGTGGCACAGGAACAGGAACGGCAAAAGGCGTTCGAAGCCACGGCGGAGAAATTGCACGATCAACTCGCGAAATTGAAGCGAAAGGCGGCCTGACGCGCGTGCCGCGGCGCTTGTCCGCATGGCCCGCGCTGCGGGCATTCCGGCACCGTAATTTCCGGTTGTTTTACAGCGGCCAGGCGATCTCGCTGACCGGCACCTGGATCCAGCAGATTGCGCTGTCCTGGTTCGTATATCGCACCACGGGTTCTGCGTTCCTGCTGGGACTGGTGACGTTTTGTTCCCAGATTCCGATGCTGATCTTTCTGCCCCTTGCGGGCCTGTTGAGCGATCGCCTTGACCGGCGCCGGATCATGCTCACCGCTTACGCGTTGGCTGCGCTGCAGGCAGTAGCGCTTGGTGCGCTCACGCTGTCGGGCGCAATACGCGTCTGGCACATCCTGCTGCTGGGATTTTTGTATGGCGTCGTCATGGCTTTTGAAACGCCCGCGCGCCAATCGCTCATCAGCCAGATGGTGGCCTCGCGCGACGACCTGCCCAACGCCATCGCCCTGAATTCGGTACTGATGAACAGCGGCCGCCTGATCGGTCCCTCGATTGCCGGCTTGCTCCTCGTGTTTATCAGCGAAGGCTGGTGTTTTCTGCTTAACGCCGCAAGCTTCATTGCCATTGTGATCTCGGTGTTAAGCATGCGCTTGGCGCCGCGGGCCGCCCCCATAAGAAGCCGTTCGCTGCTGCACGACTTCGGCGTCGCCGCGCGCTATGCCTGGCAGACCCGGCCGATCCGGTTGTTCCTGGCGCTGGTAGCGCTGATCAGCATGACCGCCTCCCCGTATACGGTGCTGATGCCCATCTTCGCGCGCGATGTGTTCGGCGGCGATGCGCATACCTTGGGGTTACTGGTGGGCAGCGCCGGCTTGGGCGCCGTGATCGGCACTGCTTTTCTGACTACCCGTCCGAACGTACTTGCTCTGAGCAGACTGGTGCCGTTTACCGCAGGGGCTGCCGGCGTCGCACTGATCGCGGTTGGCCTGTCGCAAAGCTATGCGTTAACGCTGGCTTTCATGGCCATCCTCGGATTCGGCATCATCGTCACGGCGGCGTCCGTGAACATGATGCTGCAGACACTGGTGGACGACGACAAACGCGGACGTATCGTGAGTTTCTACGCCATGGCGTTTCTGGGTCTGGCACCCGTGGGGGGTCTGCTTGCCGGAACGATGGCAAGCCACGTCGGCGCGCCCGGCACGGCCATGATCAACGGCGCGCTGTGTTTGTTGGGGACCCTGATCCTGGCGCGCAGGCAGCCGGCTATCGGACTCGAGCTTCAGCATCCGGACCGCTGATGCGGGTTTTTGCGGCAAAAAAACAGGCGCCCGAAGGCGCCCGTTTGAATCACATTTACTGGTCCGATCAGCCGGATTAGTAGGTGTGCTTGATGCCGACGTGGAACACTTGATGGTCCTGGCCTGCGGTAGCGCCGGGAGCGCCTGCCTGGGTATAGGAAGCAGCGCTTTCGTTGTCGGTACGGGCGTAGATGAATTGCAGTTGCGACTGCTTCGACAGATTGTGGAAGTAGCCGATGCCGAACATCTTGGCGCCCGTGTTGGCCGCTCCAGCACCAGTCACGTCCCAATCGTCTGCGATACCGAGTTCAGCGCCCACATAGCCGGACGGCAGGTTGTACTTGACGCCAACCCAGTATGCATCACGCTCCAACTCGCCAATACCGCCGCCCTCGGTCTCATACTTCAACCGCTCATAACGCAGGTGCAGGCCCAGATCGCCAAACATCCAGCCACCGCCGATTTGCATGCCGGTGTCTTTGGAGCCCGTGCCGCCGAGGAGGGAATCGGACATATCCTCGTGCCGCTCATACGCAAAGTCGACATAGAACGGCGCACCTTCCGGCTGGAACTTGACGCCGGCTGAGATTACTTGCGGATCGGACGTACTCGTCTTGAACGCGCTCAAGGTGTAATCGACTTCGAACGTGATACCGCTGAAGTTCGGGCTTTCGTACCAGATGGTGTGGTCGGTACGGCGATAGAAGCCGACGCCGCCGCCCGCCTGGCCCACGTCAAACGCGGTATTCAGGCCGGGCGTACCCAGAATCATCAGGTTGCCGCCGGGTCCGAGTGCGCCGTCCAGCGGATCGGCGGTATACATGAAGCGCTCGTACACGTTTTCGTTGGAGCCCATCTTGAAGGCACCCCAGCTACCGGCGACGCCCAGGAAGCTGTTACGGTTGGCGTCATTGACGCCCGTTACGTTTTGCGGCGTAGCGTACAACTGATAATGGAAAATGATCTTGTTGCCGCCGCCGATATCGTCGACCGATTCCAGGTCAACGTGCGAATAGTTGGAATTCAGCAGGGTTCTGGTCACGCCTTCGGTTGCGCCGCTGGAGCTGGACTTCGCTACTTCGATACCGAGATTGATTGCGCCGCTCAGCGTGACTTCCGCCAGCGCGGCCGGCGCGATAAATGCGCTCGCCACCGCCACTGCAATTAGACTCTTCTTCATGCGATCTCCTTTTTAGTTGACTGCTTGCCGGTCGGGCGCGTTAACTCGCCGTTCCTTGCGGCGCCACGAGGGCGCCGGGATTTAACCTCTCCCGGGAAAGAAAGAAGTTGCCGGGATTCTGCCAAAACGCAACAGGCGGGAGCAAGCAATTTCACCAGAGGATGAGCCCTTTTCCTTTGGTTTTGTAGCGCCTTTACAACACCGCAGTGCACAAAAATAAGGTTTTCACTGTATACGCTGCTTTTCGAGCCGTAACAGGATGTTAGGCGGAACTACTAAAGACGTTTCTCTAAATGTGGGTTATGCGGAGGGAAGATCGAACAACTGGGCGAGCGCCCGCCCGGGGTCGGACGCGCGCATGAATGCCTCGCCTACCAGGAACGCCTCCACGCCTGCGGCGCGCAAGCGCTGAACATCGTTTGCAGACAAAATCCCGCTTTCGGTGACAAGCAGTTTGTCCCGCGGAAGCTTCTCGATCAGATCGAGGGTCGTCTCCAGGCGCGTCTCGAACGTGCGCAAGTTGCGATTGTTGATGCCAATCATGGGCGTGCGGAGCGCGAGCGCACGCTCAAATTCGTGCTGATCATGCGCTTCCACGAGCACGGCCATGTGCAGATCATGTGCGAGGCGCTCGAGTGCCGCCATTGTGCTGTCGTCCAGCGCCGCGACGATGAGCAAAATGCAATCGGCCCCCATGGCCCGCGCCTCAAAGACCTGATAGGGATCGACGATGAAATCTTTCCTCAGCACCGGCAGCCCGCTGGACGCGCGCGCCTGGACGAGATACTCGCGGCTACCCTGAAAAAACTGCACATCCGTCAGCACCGACAGGCAGGCCGCGCCATGCTCGGCATACGATCGGGCAATCGCCACGGGATCAAAATCGGAGCGCAGCACGCCCTTGCTCGGGCTGGCTTTCTTGATCTCCGCAATCACCGCAGGCAGGCCGGCCGCGAGCTTTGCTCGGAGCGCGCCCACGAAGTCGCGCGGAGCCCCGGCGTTTTCGATAGCTCGTTGCAGCGCCTCCTGCGGCTGGCTTTTGATTGCGGCGACGATCTCGGCGCGTTTGACCGCGAGAATTTTTTCCAGAATGTCGGACACAGGCGTCAGGCCGGTTGCAACTGACGCGTGAACGCGACGAACTGGTCGAGCTTGGCCTTGGCAGCGCCGCTGGCCAGCACGGCCAGTGCGTTCTGCACGCCCGCCTGGTGGCTCTCGGCGAGGCCCGCCACGTAAATGGCCGCCCCCGCATTCAGCGCCACAATGTCCCGCGCCGGGCCGGGATGATTGGCAAGCGCCGCCAGCAGCATGTCCTTCGAAGCGCCGGGGTCGCCGACCTGAATTGTCGAGAGCGCACTGCTCGCCATGCCGAACTGATTCGGATGGATCACATATTCGCGCACTTCATCGTTGCGCAGTTCGCCGATCAACGTGTCGCCGGCCAAGGAGATCTCGTCGAGCCCCTCCATGCCGTGCACCACCATGACGTGGCGGCTGCCCAGGCGCTGCAGCACGCGCGCGAGAATGCCCACCAGATCCCGATGAAAAACGCCGATCAGCTGGTTGCCGGCTTGCGCCGGATTGGTCAGCGGCCCGAGGATATTGAACAAGGTGCGCACGCCGAGTTCGCGGCGCACGGGGGCTGCATGTTTCATCGCGCTGTGGTGATTGGGCGCGAACATGAACCCGACGCCGGTGCGTTCGATGCATTGCGCCACCTGGGCCGGCGTGAGACTGAGATTGACGCCGAGTGCCTCGAGAATGTCGGCGCTGCCGGATTTGCTGGAAACCGAGCGCCCGCCATGTTTGGCGACTTTCGCGCCAGCCGCAGCGGCAACGAATACCGTTGCCGTGGAGATGTTGAAAGTATGGGCGCTGTCGCCGCCAGTGCCGCAGGTATCGAGCAGGTGGGCATGGTCGCCGACTTCGACCTTCGTGGAAAACTCGCGCATGACCTGGGCCGCGGCCGTAATTTCGCCGATGGTCTCTTTCTTGACCCGCAGGCCGGTGATGATGGCGGCAATCAGCGTCGGCGACATTTCGCCGCGCATGATCTGGCGCATGAGCGAGAGCATTTCATCATGGAATATTTCGCGGTGCTCGATGACACGAACCAGCGCTTCCTGAGGCGTCATGCGCGCGTCTCCCTCAAAAAATTCGCAAGCAGGTCATGGCCGCGCTCGGTCAGGATCGATTCGGGGTGGAACTGGACGCCTTCGATATGATAGTGCTTGTGGCGCACGCCCATGATCTCACCATCATCGGTCCATGCAGTGACTTCGAGGCAGTCCGGCAAAGACTCCCGCTGAATGACCAGGGAATGGTAACGCGTCGCCGTCAGTGGATTGGGCAAGGCCTTGAACACGCCGGCATTCTCATGACTGATGCTGGACACCTTGCCATGCATGAGCTGTCTGGCATGCACGATCTTGCCGCCAAATGCCTGGCCGATGCTCTGGTGGCCGAGGCACACGCCAAGCAAGGGGATTTTGCCGGCGAAATGCCGGATCACCGGGACGGACACCCCGGCTTCATTCGGCGTGCATGGGCCCGGTGAAATCACGATGCGCTCCGGATTCATCGCGGCAATTTCCTCGACGGTGGTCTCGTCGTTGCGAACGACGTTGACGTCCTCGCCCAGTTCGCCGAAATACTGCACCAGGTTATAAGTGAACGAATCATAGTTATCGATCATCAGCAGCATGCCATTCTCCTAGCGCAGCCCGCTGTTCAAGCCGGCTTGCGCCATTTCCGCTGCCCGAAGGAGCGCGCGCGCTTTGTTCTGGGTCTCGATCCATTCGTTCTCGGGCACCGAGTCGGCAACGATGCCAGCGCCGGCCTGCACATACAGCCTGCCGTCCTTGACGACCGCGGTGCGGATCGCGATGGCCAGATCCATGTCGCCGTTGAATCCGAGGTAGCCAACCGCGCCGGCATAAATACCGCGCTTGCTCGGTTCGAGCTCATCGATTATTTCCATGGCCCGCACCTTGGGCGCGCCACTGACCGTACCCGCCGGAAAAGTTGCTTTCAATACCGCCATGGCATCGAGCGCTGGTTTCAGCGTGGCCTCGACGTTGGATACGATATGCATCACATGCGAATAGCGTTCGATGGTCATGTTTTCGGTCACCCGCACGCTTCCTGTCTGCGCGACGCGGCCGATATCGTTGCGCCCCAGATCCATCAACATCACATGCTCGGCACGCTCCTTGGGATCCGCCAGCAATTCCTGCTCCAGCGCCACATCGTGTTCTCTGGACGAGCCGCGCGGACGCGTGCCCGCAATCGGACGCACGGTCACCATGCCGCTTTCCAGCCGGACCAGTATTTCCGGCGAAGCGCCAACCACATGAAAGTCCGCCATGTCGAAATAGAACATGTACGGCGAAGGATTGAGCGCGCGCAGTGCCCGGTACAGCGATAACGGCGAAGCGCTGAACGGCAGGCTCATGCGCTGCGACAAAACGACCTGCATGACGTCGCCGTCGAAGATATAGCGCTTGGCGCGCTCCACGGCGCTCATGAATGCGGCGCGGCTGAATTCGGACTCCGGCTGCGCAGCCGAGGCCGGTGCTTCGGGCGGGACGACGACCGGCTGGCGCAGCATCCACAACAGTTCCTGCAATCGCTGTTGTGCCCGAGCGTAGGCATTGGCAACCCCCGGATTCGCATAGACCACCAGGTACAGCTTGCCGGACAGATTGTCCAGCACCACCAGTTGCTCGGACAGCAGCAGCAGGATGTCAGGCGTGCGAAGCGAGTCCGGCTTGTCGGCGCGGGCGAGTTTCTTCTCCACGTAGCGCACGGTGTCGTAGCCGAAGCAGCCCACCAGTCCGCCCAGAAAACGCGGCAATCCTGGCATGGGGGCCGCCTTGATGCGCAGGTGGCAAGCTGAGATGAATTCGAGCGGGTCCGGGTGATCGATCCGGGCGACCAGTTCGCCCTGCCGGTATTCGCTGCAGGTGTTGCCGCGCACCTCGAAACGCGTCTCGGCCGGCAAGCCGATGAAAGAATAGCGTCCGAAGCGTTCGCCACCCTGCACCGACTCGAGTAGATAGGAGTAGGGTCTGTTGGCGAGCTTGATGTAAACGGATAGCGGGGTATCGAGATCGGCGAAGGTTTCGAGCACAATCGGAATGCGATTGAACCCCTGCGCTGCAAGTTGCGTGAATTCCTGCTCGGTCATGATGAACTCCTGAAACTGCTGAAACGGGACAACGACGCGTCGTTGATCAGACGCGATGCCAGGACGCGGATTGGCGCCACCAGCGCCATGCGGCCTTGATTTCCAGCCCCAGATTTCGCAGTTTCGAAGGGTTCATGAATGCGGGATTCTGATCAGATCCAGTAACTCAGGAAGCGTCGGTACTATAGCATCGCAATCGAGCTCTTGCAGCGTCAGGCTCCCCCGATACCCGTAGGGAACGCAGACCACCGGACAACCCGCCGCCCGCGCCGCGCCGATATCGATCGGGGAGTCGCCCACCATCAGCAACTGCGCAGGCGTAATGCCAAAAATACCGGCCGCATGCGCAAGCGGCAACCCATCGGGCTTCTTGCGAGGCAGGCTATCCCCGCTGAGAATCAGGTCAAGATGTTCCGTGAGCCCCAACCGCTGCAGCAGCGGCTGCGTAAAGCGCGCCGGCTTGTTGGTCACGCACGCGAGCTTCAGTCCGTGCCTGCGCAACGTTGCGAGCGTGGCGACTGCGCCAGGAAACGGGTGGGAAGCACGGGTCAGCACGCTTGCATAATGGGTGCGAAAGTTCTCGGCAGCCCGTTCGAACAAGGCGGCATCGGGTTCGCCCTGTACCGAGCCGGTCAGAAGCCGTTTGACCAGGCGATCGACGCCATCACCGATATACGTCCTGACGGTCGCCAGAGAAACCGCCGGCCGGCCGATGTGCGCAAGCATGCGCACGGCCGATTCATGCAGGTCGGGCAAGGTCTCCACCAGCGTGCCGTCGAGATCGAAAGCCACCGCCCTGATGTCGCTGAACCCCCTCGAAGGAGGGATTGCGCGGCGCACATCCTTGGCATGCACCGGCATGTCATCAGCCTTCTTCAAGTTCGGCCCGCATCGCTGCAATCGTGCGGGAATAGTCCGGGCTGTTGAAGATGGCCGACCCGGCTACGAAGGTATCCGCGCCGGCGCGCGCGATCTTAGCGATGTTGTCGACTTTGACGCCGCCGTCGATCTCAAGCCAGATGTCGCGCCCTGATGCGCGAATGCGCTCGCGCACCGCGCGAAGTTTATCGAGCGCGGCCGGAATGAATTGCTGCCCGCCGAATCCGGGATTGACGGACATGATCAAAACCAGATCGAGTTTGTCCAGCGTGAAATCCAGCCAGGAGAGCGGCGTGGCAGGGTTAAATACCAGGCCCGCCTTGCAACCGGATTCCTGGATCAGCCCGATCGTGCGATCAATGTGCTCGCTCGCTTCCGGATGAAAACTGATGATGTTCGCGCCGGCCTTGGCGAAATCCGGAATGATCCGATCGACCGGCCGCACCATGAGATGCACGTCGATCACCGCCTGCGTCAGTGGCCGGATCGCCTCGCATACCATCGGTCCGATGGTGAGATTCGGCACGTAGTGATTATCCATTACATCGAAATGGATCACGTCCGCGCCGGCAGCAATGACGGACTTCACTTCTTCTCCGAGTCTGGCGAAGTCGGCGGAAAGAATGCTCGGCGCGATGCGATACATGAGTTGGACCGGGGCGGAAGGACGGCATTGTACCGTTTTCGGCCTTGCCGCCTGGCGGGGAATCGGGTCAAATGCGCCCGTGGCCGCTCAAGATAAATATGCGATAACGGTAACCGCGAGGACGACCCATATTCCCGGGCAATCCGACGAGGCCAACGGACGCTATGTGTTCGCCTACACCATCACGATCGTCAATTCGGGCAGTGTCGCAGCGCGGCTGGTCTCGCGCCACTGGATCATTACGGATGCCGAGAACCGGGTTCAGGAAGTGCGCGGGCTGGGCGTGGTTGGCGAGCAACCGCTGCTCAAACCGCAGCAACGTTACGAATACACCAGTTCAACCGCGATCCCAACCCCGGTGGGCACCATGCGGGGCAGTTACCAGATGGTTTCGGAAGACGGGGTAGCGTTCGATGCACCGATTCCGGAGTTCACGCTGAGCGCGCCGCGCGTGCTGCACTAGGATCCGGCCGAGCAACCGGGATCGAAAAATCGATCACGGCTGCTGGTCCTGATCAGACCTGCTGTCCTGCGCACGATCCCGTTTGCGCGGCAGCGTCCACCAGATGATCAGCAGGAACAGCACAAGGGACAGCACGGCTTCAAGAATCAGCCAGATCATCGCAGCAAGCTCCCGGAGTCCAAAAAATAAACCGTTACCGCTTTGTTATACTCCACGCGCCGAGAGTTCACGACCGTAACCGCATGATCAGAGCAAAATGGCTGGCACTCGCATTATGCGTGGCGCTCGCCAGCGGATGCGCGAGTGTAACCAATCCCCGCACTGCCCCACCAGCACCCGCATTGCCGCAGCCCATAGAGCCGCCTGGTTCGCCACCCCAGCCGCAACCAGTGCCGGCCGCGCCGCCGGAACCGGGGATTGTGACGGCACCGACGCCCCCCTTAACGGCGTCTGCCTACGTGTTACAGGACTGGTCGGCGTTACCCGAGTGGGCCAGCGACAATCTTGCCGAAGCCCTTCCTGCCTTCCTGCTGTCCTGCAATGCCCTGAAAAATGCTGCCGACTGGGCAGCCGCATGCAGCGCAGCGGGCCAGGTACGCAAGAACGACCCTGCAGCCGCGCGCGATTTTTTTGAATCCGCCTTCGCACCCTGGCTGCTGCATAACGCGGACCGGAGCGTCGACGGGCTGGTCACCGGCTATTACGAGCCGCTGCTGCGCGGCAGCCGCATTCCCGGCCGCACCTATCGTTATCCCGTTTACGGTGTACCGCCCGATATTGTCTCCATCGATCTGGCCGAGACCAACCCCGCGCTAAAGGGCATGCGTTTGCGCGGCCGCATGCAGGACCGCAAAATCGTGCCGTATTACACGCGCGCACAGATCGAGGGGGGCCAGGCTCCGGTGCGTGGACGCGAAATCGCATGGGTCGACGATGCCGTCGAGCTGTTTTTTCTGCACGTGCAGGGCTCGGGACGTGTCAGATTGCCCGGCGGGGAAACGCTGCGCGTGGGATTCGCGGAGCACAACGGCCACCCTTATGTATCGATCGGCAAAATCCTGGTCGAGCGCGGGGAATTGTCCGCTGACAAGGCCTCCATGCAAGGGATCAAGCAATGGGCCGCGCTCAATCCCGAAAAACTCGCGCCACTGCTGCAACAGAATCCGGCTTACGTGTTCTTCCGGGAGTTGCCGGACTCGCCACTAGGACCGATTGGCGCGCTGGGCGTGCCGCTGACGCCGGAGCGCAGCATCGCGGTCGATCCCATGACGACGCCGCTGGGTGCCCCGGTATTCCTGTCAACCACCCTGCCACTTTCCAGGCGCCCGTTGAATCGTCTCGTTCTGGCACAGGATACTGGCACCGCCATCAAGGGCGCGGTACGCGCCGACTATTTCTGGGGTTTCGGCGATGTGGCCGGCCAATCTGCGGGACGCATGCGTCAATCCGGCAGGATGTGGTTGCTCTATCCTCGGGGATCGCAGCCCAGACCGCCCTGATCAGCGCAGGGCGTTCAGGCCGGCGGGATCAAACTCGATCCGGACCAGGACGCGGCTGCGCACGACGCGGCCGTCTTTCTGTGCGGGATAGAAGGCCGCCGCCGCGATCGTTTGCTGCGCAGCGTCTTCGAACACGCCGTCGGGCGCGGCATCGACGACCGCCGTGTCCACGACACGCCCGGCTTCGTCGATCAATACCTCCAACGTAACAAAACCGGTGCTGCGCGCGGCGATCGCCGCATGCGGGTAAGCCGGTGTGAGCGGTGTCTTCGTGTGCGGAAAGATGTCGAGGTCCCTGGCCGCGTAATGAACGGGATCCGCAGGCGAAGCGAGGGATGCTTCCGGTGGGTCCACAGAAATCGAATCCGCTTGCGCAGCAGACATGCTTGGCAACGCCGGAGTCGGCAACGGCTGCGCTATGGCGGGCGGCGCCAAGCCTGGGTTCATCAAGGCTGGCTGGGGTCGGGCCGGGGGCGTCGCGGCAACCGCGAGACCGACCGCTGGCGCAGCGGGTGCGGGGGCAATGGGCGTGAGAATTTCCTGGCGGCGCCGATGCGGCGGCGCGGGTTCCAGGCGCACCTGCATGACCGTGGCCAGTGCTTTCGAACCGGAGCCGGAGGGCAAGGCGATGCCATGGATCAGCAACACGTGAAACGCGGCGGAAAGGGCCATGGCCGCGGCTGGCCGGCTCAGCCGCGCCTGCGAAAGACCTGCAGAAGTTTGCCGAATCCTGCGCACCGCCACGCTCCCGGCAGGCTATGCAGACGCTCTCATTCTAGAACGAGGGCGGCGGCGCGCAAGGCTGTTCTAGGATTTGCCTGACCCGCTGGCCTGCTTGAGCAACTCTTCAAGACGCTCGGCCGGAATCGCGCCAGGCACCCGCTTGCCGTCGGAAAAGAAGATCGTCGGTGTGCCGTGTATTTTCTTCGACTGGCCGAAGGCCACGATCTTGTCGACCGGGTTGTCGCACTTGGTGGCTTTCGGCATCACGTTCCTGAGCATGTAATCGTCCCAGGCTTTCTGGCGATCCGCGGAGCACCAGATCGCGCGCGATATTTCCGGCGCCTTGGGATGCAACTGCTCGATCGGAAACAGGAACGTGTAGATGGTCACGTTGGTGACTTTCTCCAGGTCCTTCTCCAGCCGGCGACAGAAGGGGCAATCCGGGTCGGAAAACACCGCTACCTTGCGGCTGCCGTCACCCTTGACTTTCTTGAGCGCCAGGTCGAAGGGGAGCTGCTCGAAGGGGAAGGCCAGGCTCTTGAGTTTCTTTTCCTCGATCTCGCGTTGCCGGGCGTCCGTGACGTTAGTCTTGGTTTTGGTGTCGATAATGCTGCCAACGATCAGATACGTGAAATCGGCATCCGTATAAATAACTTCTCCGTCCACCAGCATTTCGTACAGCCCCAGATGGGGAGTCTTGGTGACGCTCTCGACGTTGGCCTGGGGGTATTTTTTGGAGAACTCCGCGCGAATGGTCGCTTCGTCCGCACAAGCCACGCCAGCGAGCAAGGCGAACACCGCAAAAACTGGATTCAATAGGCGAATTGGCATGATTTCACAGGAAAATTATGGTGGCTGTTGATTGGCTTCGTTGGACCGCCTAGCCGAGCGCGCGTTTCACGAGTATTCGTTTCAGCAGCGTGCTGCGGTCGACCAGACGCAGGCCGGTATTGCGTAACCGCTTCATTCCCGGCAGTTTGCTGTCGAACAGCGCATGCAGACCGTCCGTTAGCGCCTCAATGACAAGAATATCTTCGCGCCTGCCGCGCTCGAAGCGCCGCAACACCGGAAGGGCGCCGCAGTCAGTTTGCATCCCGCGCGCAGCCAGCGCTTCGGCCAGAGCCGAAACGTCGCCGAAGCCAAGGTTCAGCCCCTGCCCTGCCAAGGGATGCACATTATGAGCAGTGTCCCCGACGAGGGCAAGGCGCGGTGCGATGAGGCGCTCCGCTCTCATCCGACGTAGCGGAAATCCGGCTGCAGCGCCCAGGAGTTGGAGGCCGCCCAGCACGCCGGCGCTGGCCTCGTCAACCATGCGGGACAGTGCCGTGGCATCGGCTGCGAGCATTTCGTTGGCCTGCGCATTGGGTACCGACCAGACCATGGACACGTGATGGCCCGGCAACGGCAACAGCGCCAGCACGCCGTTCTCCAGAAACCACTGGTATGCCGTATCGCGATGCGCCTGTCCCGTGCGGAAAGTTGCCACGACGCCCGTTTGTCCATACTCGTGCATCTGTACTTCAATGCCGGCTGCCGTGCGCAATGCCGAATCTGCCCCATCCGCGGCCACGACCAACTGCGCGTCGATCTGGTTTCCGTCCGACAACGCGAGCGTGGCGCCATCGCTGCGCCATTGCGTGCCGACACAACTGATGCCGGACAGCACCGTCAGGTCGGCTTGGGCCGACAGCGCAGCGCGCAATGCCTGCTGGAGATTGGCTTCTTCCACGATGACGGCCAGCTCCGGAACCCCGTTGCGATAGGCGCTGAATTGCAGGTGTGAGCCGGCGTCGCCGAATATCCGCATCTCCAGGATCGGCGCAATGCGCGGCAACGACAGGTGTTGCCAGACCCCGCAGCGCTCGAGAAAGCGCCGGCTGTGGCCGTTCAGGGCATACACGCGCTGATCGAATCCGGAGGCCGGCCAGGGCGCTGGCGGCCGGGCCTCGACCAGCGCCACGCGCAGACGGGCTGGCGCCAGCGCGCGCGCCACACTGGCCCCTGCCGGCCCGCCGCCCACGATTGCAACGTCGACATTCATCAGCAAAGTTTACAGCTTGCAGGCAACGCATTCCCGGCGGCGCCCTCGCCTTGACAACGCTGGGGGGCGTCAGTAATCTTCCGCACCCTGCAAACCGTGCAGTCACTCGCGGCGGCAGCACGCCGAGCGCCAGCGTTTTCTTGCGCTCCGGTCTTCCCGCTTCGGCACGCCTCCGGGTGGATTTGCCGGGCAAAGCGCACTACGCAGGGAAAGAACATTCAGCTTCCGGTGATATAGCTCAGTTGGTTAGAGCACAGCACTCATAATGCTGGGGTCGGTGGTTCAAGTCCACCTATCACCACCACGCAAACGCCGCAAGAAAGAGGGCTTTGCAGCGATGCAGGCCCTCTTTTTGACGGCGCGATACAATGCCGGCACAGACCCTTCGCGCATCGTACGGCCCCGACGTGGTGAAGCTGCAGGCGTTGCCCGGAGTAATGATCATGCACACGATCTTGTTGACTGCACTTGCCGCGATGCTCGCCCTGGGTTTTTCGCTCCCGAGCGCGGCCGAGCGCAATTTTCCGCCGCAGGCACAGCGCGGCGAACTGAAGGGCTTTCAATACCCGACCATGGCGATCGGCAAGAAGGTGTACCGGCTTGCCGCGGGAAGCCGCATCTACAACGAGCAAAATCTGATCGTCATGCCGGCAACGCTGAACGTTCGGAACGCACCCATCATGTATCAGTTCGATACCAGCGGCGATCTTTCGCGCGTATGGCTGCTGACCGGCGATGAAGCCCGGCAACGTCCGTTGCCAAAATAGGCCGCATGAAGAAGTTATATATCCGCACCTTCGGCTGCCAGATGAACGAGTACGACTCGGCCAAGATGGCCGACGTGCTCCGCGCCGCCGCAAGCGCATCGAGCCGACCGACGACCCGGCGAAAGCCGACATCATTCTGTTCAACACCTGCTCGGTGCGCGAAAAGGCGCAGGAGAAGGTCTTCCACGACTCTCGGCCGGTCGAGCCCGTTGAAGCAGGCGCGGCCCGGACATGATCATCGGCGTCGGCGGTTGCGTCGCCAGCCAGGAAGGCGCGGCGATCGTCGAGCGCGCGCCTTACGTCGATGTCGTGTTCGGGCCGCAGACGCTGCACCGCTTGCCGCAGCTGATCGAGGCGAAGCGGCGCAGCGGGCAAGCCGCAGGTCGACATCTCCTTTCCCGAAATCGAAAAGTTCGACGCCTGCCGCCAGCGCGAGTCGATGGCTGCACCGCTTTCGTCTCGATCATGGAAGGCTGCAGCAAGTACTGCACCTTCTGCGTGGTGCCTTACACGCGCGGCGAGGAGGTGTCGCGGCCGTTTCGATGACGTGCTCACCGAAGTCGCCGAGCTCGCGGCGCAGGGCGTCAGGGAGAGTGACGCTGCTCGGCCAGAACGTGAATGCCTACCGCGGCGCGATGAAGACGGCGAGATCGCCGATTTCGCGCTGCTGCTCGAATACGTGGCCGAGATTCCGGGCATCGAGCGCCTCCGCTACACGACCTCGCATCCGCGCGAGTTCACGCCAGCGCCTGATCGACGCGTATCGCACAGCTGCCCGCAGCTCGTCGAGCCACGTGCACCTGCCGGTGCAGTCGGGCTCCGACCGCGTGCTCGCCGCGATGAAGCGCGGCTACACCGTCGCTCGAATACAAATCGATCATCCGGCGCCTGCGCGCAGCCCGGCCCGACATTTCGATCTCATCCGATTTCATCGTCGGTTTCCCGGGCGAGACCGAGGACGATTTCGCGCAGACCCTGCGACCTGATCGACGAGGTCGGTTTCGACGCGAGCTTCAGCTTCATCTACAGCCCGCGTCCCGGCACGCCCGCGGCCGCGCTTCGCCGACGAGACGCCGCAGGAAATCAAGCACGCGCGCCTGCACGCGACTGCAGGCAGAAGTCGACGCGCAGCGCCAGGCGATCAGCGACAGCATGGTCGGGACGCGCCAGCGCGTGCTCGTCGAGGGTCCGCCCGCAAGAACGAGCGACGAGCTCGCCGGCCGCACCGACAACAACCGCATCGTCAATTTCACCGGCCCGACTCGACTGATCGGCAAATTCGTCGACGTTACGCATCACCGCAGCCCTCGCGCACTCGCTTGCGCGGCGAAGTCGCATAGCCGAGCCCGCTTGAATCCCGTGGAAATCAGCTTCACCCCGGTCGACAACCAGCGGCTCGCCAATCTGTGCGGCGCGCTCGACGAAAACCTGCGCCAGATCGAGACCGCGCTCGACGTGAACATCGCGCGCCGCGGCGAGCAGCTTCTGCGATCACCGGCCCGGCAGAGCCAGGCGCGGCTCGCCGCCGAAGCGCTGCAGCGTTTCTACCAGCAGGCCGGGCGACGATCTGACGCTCGAGGACGTGCAGCTCGGGCTGATCGAGGCCGGCGCCGAGCCGCGGCGACCGCCTGCGCGACGAAACGCTGGTGCTGCATGACGCGGCGCCGCGACCTGCACGGCCGCACGCCGCACCAGGTGCAGTACCTTCGGCAACATCCGCGAACACGACATCACGTTCGGCATCGGACCGGCGGGAACCGGCAAGACCTATCTCGCGGTCGCCTGCGCCGTCGACGCGCTCGAGCGCGACGCGGTCAAGCGCATCGTGCTGGTGCGCCCCGCGGTCGAAGCCGGCGAGCGCCTGGGATTTCTGCCCGGCGACCTGGCGCAGAAAGTCGATCCGTATCTGCGGCCGCTCTACGATGCGCTCTACGACCTGATGGGCTACGACAAGGTCGCGAAGACTGTTCGAGCGCGCCGCGATCGAAATCGCGCCGCTCGCGTTCATGCGCGGGCGCACGCTCAATCATTCGTTCGTCATCCTCGACGAAGCGCAGAACACGACGCCCGAGCAGATGAAGATGTTTCTGACGCGCATCGGCTTCGGCAGCAAGGCGGTCGTCACCGGCGACGTGACCCAGATCGATCTCGCGCGACGGCCAGAAGAGCGGTCTGGTCGACGCGTCGAGCATGCTGAAGCAACGTGCGCGGCATCGCCTTCACGCGTTTCGGCACCGAGGACGTGGTGCGCCATCCGCTGGTCCAGCGCATCGTTCAAGCCTATGAAAACAGCAAGCCCGCCAGGCGCGAGTGATCCGCATGGCACGCCGGAGCGGTCCGCTGGCGAGCAAGGCGCCCGCCGTGCTGCGCGTCGCCGTTCAATATGCCGTCGACGATGCGAACGCTTGCCATCGCGGCAGCGCATCCGCGCGTGGGCGCACGGCTGCGTTGCTGACCGATGCGCAGGTCACGGTCCGGCTGGTGGGCACGAAGGAGGGTCGCGCGCTCAATCGCGAATTATCGCGGCAAGGATTACGCGACCAACGTGCTGACATTCGCCTATCCGCGACAGCATGCCGCTTGACGGCGACCTCGCGCTGTGCGCGCCGGTCGTCGCACGCGAAGCGCGCGAGCAGCGCAAGACCGTGACCGCACACTACGCGCACCTGACGGTGCACGGCATGCTGCACCTGCAGGGCCACGACCACGAAAACAGCAGGATGCGACGGCCATGGAGACGCTGGAGGCGGAAATTGTGGTCAAGCTCGGGTATGCTGATCCCTATGAAATACGTTGAACGGTGAATGGTGAACAGCGAACAGTGAACACGGCGCCTGCCGCCGCGATCTACTGTTCACCGTTCACTGTTACCACTCTCAAGGCATGGAAGACGACACCACAGTAAACCCTCACTGCTCGAACGCTCTCGGCGCGTTCCTCATGCGCGAGCCGGAAGACCGCGAGCAGCTCATCGAGCTGCTGCAGTCGGTCTTACGAGCGCAACCTGCTCGATGCCGACGCGCTCGCGATGATCGAAGGGCGTGCTGCAGGTCTCCGAGCTGCAGGCGCGCGACATCATGATCCCGCGCTCGCAGATGGACGTGATCGACATCAGCGAGTCGCCCGACAAGTTCATCCCCTTCGTCATCGAGACCGCACACTCGCGCTTTCCGGTGATCGGCGAGAACAAGGACGACGTCATCGGCATTCTGCTCGCCAAGGATCTGCTGCGCTATTACGCCGGCGAGGAGGAGTTCATCGTGCGCGACATGCTGCGCCCGGCGGTGTTCATCCCGGAGTCGAAGCGGCTCAACGTGCTGCTCAAGGAGTTTCGCAATAACCGCAATCACATCGCGATCGTCGTCGACGAATACGGCGGGGTTGCGGGCCTGGTCACCATCGAGGACGTGCTCGAGCAGATCGTCGGCGAGATCGAGGACGAGTACGATTTCGACGAGACCGAAGACAACATCATTCACGACCGCAACGGCCAGTTTCGCGTCAAGGCGCAGACCGAGATCGACGACTTCAACGAGAACTTCGGCACCGATTTCAGCGACGAGGATTTCGACACCGTCGGCGGGCTGGTGCTGTCGCATCTGGGCAGCGCTGCCCAAGCGCGGCGAGCAGATGCGCATTGGCGATCTGAACGTCAAGGTCGTGCGCGCCGACAGCCGCCGGTTGCATTCGCTGCTGGTGGAGAAAGTCAGGACGGAGAGTGCGACCTGAGTTGCCCGCAGACCGCCGCACGAATCGTCTGCTGACTTTCCTGCGTTTTTTCGGCGTCCCTTTCCTGGTTGGCGCCGCGGCCGTGCTCGGTTTCGCGCCCTTCGGGTTTTATGCCGTTCCCGTCATTTCGCTGACGGCTTTGCTGCTGCTCTGGCAACGCTGTCGTCGCGCCCGCAGCGCTGCCGCGATCGGCTTTTCTTTTGGCGCGGGAAAATTCCTCGCCGGCACCAGCTGGGTCTATGTCAGCCTGCATGATTACGGCGGCATGGCGGTGCCGGTGGCGGCTTTTGCAACGCTGCTGTTTTGCCTGATCCAGGCGTGTTATCCCGCGTTGGTCGGGGCAGTGCTTCTGCGTTGGCGCGCCCCCGCGGCCGTGCGGCTGATGCTGCTGTTCCCGGCGCTTTGGGCCATCTCGGAATGGCTGCGGGGCTGGGTGCTATCCGGATTTCCCTGGCTGTCGGTTGGCTACGCGCATGTTCCCTCGAGTCCGCTGGCTGGCTACGCGCCGGTGCTGGGCGTGTTTGGCGTGTCGCTGGTTGCCGCGGTGATCGCCGGCGCCACGGCAAGCGTGCTGCAGGCCTTCTTGCACCGCAGCGACTTGCCTGATCCGCGCGCACGGCGTGTCGCGATCGTTACAGGCGTAGGCGTGGCAGTTGGGCTCGTGGTCGCCGGCGCCGCGCTCAAAACGCACCCATGGACGCAGCCGCTCGCCGGCGCGCCAACCAGCGTGAGCCTGCTGCAGGGGAACATCCCCCAGGAATTGAAATGGCGTCGCGAGCGCGCACAGGCAACCCTGCAGAGCTATCTGGAACTCGCGCGCGCATCAGACAGCAAGCTGATCTTGCTGCCGGAAACCGCGCTGCCCATGCTCAATGTCGATATTCCACCGGATTATCTGCAGGCCCTGGCCGACCAGGCGGTGCACAACGGCGGCGATCTGCTCTACGGCGTGCCGGAGTACGCACCGAGCGGCCGCTATTACAACAGCGTCATGAGCGCGGGCACGCAACCTGTTCAAACTTATCGCAAACATCACCTGGTTCCATTCGGTGATTATTTTCCGCTGCGCCCGGTGCTGGGCTGGATCATGAAGCTCATGGATATCCCGATGTCGAGTTTCTCGCACGGTGCGGCGGTGCAGAAGCCCATCCAGGCGGCCGGCCAGAAAGTGGCCGTGAATATTTGCTACGAAGACGCGTTCGGCGAGGAACTGATCCGGCAACTGCCCGAGGCCACTGTGCTGGCCAATTTCACCAACGATGCCTGGTGGGGCGATACCGTGGCTTCCCGGCAGCATCTGCAGATCGCGCAAATGCGCGCGCTGGAGACAGGCAGGCCGATGCTGCGCGCGACCAATACCGGCGTCACCGCCATCATCGATCCGGCAGGGCGCATCGTCGCGGCAGCGCCGGAGTTCGAAACAACGATATTGCGGGGCGAGGTACGCGGTTATCAGGGCAGCACGCCTTACATCGTCATTGGCAATGCGGGCGTGCTCGGGCTTGCGGCCGCAATGCTGCTGATCGCGCTGCTGCTCGCCCGCCCCTGGCGTGCCTGGCGGGCCAGGCTTGGCGCTTAGCGCCGTTACTGCATGTAGGCGAAGCCCTGCTTTTGCAGGTCGATGATTTCCGCATCCGCCATCGGCACGATGTTCACGAAGCCGTGAATGTCCTGCGCTTCGAATCCGCGGCGGCGGGCCGCTACGCGGCACATGCGGATGTCGATGATGCCGCCCACCGTGAGGCTTTGCGCGCGCGCCATCAGTTCGCGGTATTTCGCGTAATTGCGCACGGCGAAAAAACCGATCTCGTCACCGTGCAGCACAATGACGATCTTGCTGTCGAACGGATCGGCATCGTTCAGGATGGAAAGAAAACTGGCACGGTCCAGCACGTTTTCAAGTTGCTCGACCGTCTTGACCGCGACGTCGTAGACGACCTTCTGCTGGCTATAGGTTTTTTGCGTAACCTGCGCACGGCCCCACGGCGCATCGTTTTCTGCCCGCGCTCCCGCCGCTTGCAAGCACAGCACCAACAGCACACCGAACAGTCGCAACGTCATCGCTTCATCCTCGTTAAAGCAGGCGGTTTTGAGTACAATTCAGGCTTTTCTTCGGGACGGTCGAGTCCTGAATTCATTGCACAATTCATCGATGTTGAATTTCCAGGAAGTCATTCTAACGCTGCAGCGCTACTGGGGTGAGCGCGGCTGCGCAATTCTGCAGCCCTACGACATGGAGGTCGGTGCGGGCACGTCGCATACGGCGACGTTTCTGCGCGCCATCGGCCCGGAACCCTGGCGCGCAGCTTACGTGCAGCCGTCGCGCCGTCCCAAGGATGGCCGCTATGGCGAGAATCCGAATCGCATGCAGCACTACTATCAATTCCAGGTCGTGCTCAAACCCTCGCCCCTCGACATCATCGATCTATATCTGGACTCATTGCGTGCGCTGGGCATCGATCCGCAGGCGCACGACATCCGCTTCGTCGAGGACGACTGGGAGAATCCGACGCTCGGGGCATGGGGGCTGGGCTGGGAGGTCTGGCTCGATGGCATGGAAGTCACCCAATTCACTTATTTCCAGCAAGTCGGCGGACTCGACTGCGTGCCGATCACGGGCGAGATCACCTACGGCATCGAGCGCCTGGCCATGTATCTGCAGGGTGTGGAGAACGTGTTCGACCTGTTATGGACGCCGGGACTGACCTATCGCGACGTCTTTCATCAGAACGAAGTCGAGCAATCAACGTACAACTTCGAGCAGACCAATGCCGCCATGTTGTTCCAGCACTTCAATGATTACGAAGCCGAAGCCCGGCGGCTGATGCAAGCGCGGCTCGCGTTGCCGGCGTACGAAATGGTGCTGAAATGCGCGCACACCTTCAATCTGCTGGACGCGCGCGGCGCGATTTCGGTTACCGAGCGGGCGGCGTATATCGGCCGCATTCGCAACCTGGCGCGAAGCGTCTCCCAGGCCTATTTCGATTCGCGACTGCGCAGCGGCTTTCCGATGAGCCAATCCGATCAGTTGCAAAAGCTCGGCGTTGACGTTGCGAGTCTGAAGGCCGCGCTGCTCGAGAAAGAAACGGCGTCATGAGCGCCCATCTGCTGGTGGAGCTGTTCACCGAGGAACTGCCGCCGAAAGCGCTGCAGCGTCTGGGCGAGGCCTTTGCAGCCGGTGTGGTCGAAGGCCTCAAGGGCAACGGCCTGCTCGATGCGACCTCCACGGCCCGGGCGTTTGCCACGCCGCGCCGCCTTGCGGTTTATCTGACCTCGGTGCTCGCGCGTGCGAGCGACCGTCCGGTCGAACAAAAACTCATGCCGGCCGCAATCGCGCGCCAGGAAGGCGGCGGCTGGAGCGACGCGCTGCGCAAGAAACTGGCGGGCATGGGCCGCGAGCAGCTCGCCGACGCGCCCGCGAATACGCGAATAGGCACCGACTCTCTTGCGCTCAAGCCGGATGGCAAGTCCGAAAGCGTATTTCTGCGTAGTGTCGCGCCCGGCCAGACGATTTCGCAAGCGCTTCAGAGTGCGCTCGAGGCGACGATCGCGAAGCTGCCGATTCCCAAAGTCATGAACTACCAGTTGGCGGACGGCACGACAACAGTCAAGTTCGTGCGGCCCGCCCACGGCCTGGTCGCTTTGCATGGCGACAAGATCATAGGGGTGAGCGCGCTCGGGCTGACGGCGGGGCGCAGGACGCACGGCCATCGGTTCCAGGGTCAGGCGAATATCGATTTGCAGCGCGCCGAAGAGTATGAAGCCAGACTCGAAAGCGAGGGCCGGGTCATTGCGGCCTTTGACAAGCGCCGCATGGAGGTTCAAAGACAGCTTGCCGTGAAGGCCGAAGCACTCGGCGCATCGCTCGGTGCGCAGGCCGACTACGCGCCCCTGCTCGATGAAGTCACGGCGTTGATCGAGTATCCGACGGTCTACATCGGCGAGTTCGAAGCCGCTTTCCTGAGCGTTCCGCCGCAATGCCTGATCCTGACCATGCGCCAGAACCAAAAGTATTTTCCGCTATTCGACGCCGGCGGAAAACTGACCAATAACTTCCTGATCGTTTCGAACATGCGGCTCGCCGACGCGAAGAATATCGTCGAGGGCAATCAGCGCGTGGTTCGGCCCCGGCTGGCCGATGCTCGATTTTTTTTCGAGACGGACAAAAAAATAAAACTTGCGCGACAGGGTGTCGCAGCTGGGCAATGTCGTCTATCACAACAAGCTCGGCAGCCAGCTCGAGCGCATTGCACGCGTTCGTGCACTGGCCAGAACCGTCGCCCTCGCAATCGGCGCCGATCCGCAGTTGGCCGATCGGGCCGCGCTGCTCGCCAAGGCGGATCTGGTCAGTAACATGGTCGGCGAATTCCCGGAACTGCAAGGCGTCATGGGGCGCTACTACGCGCTGGCCGACGGCGAGGACGCCCAGGTGGCCGACGCGATCGGCGACCAGTACCGCATTCGACTGGACGAACAGTGCGATGCTTCCAACCGGGTCGGCCTGTGCCTGTTCATCGCCGACCGCGCGGAGACCCTGGTGGGAATCTGGGGCATCGGTCTGCAGCCTACCGGCGACAAGGATCCGTTCGGATTGCGCCGTGCCGCGCTCGGGCTCATCAGTGCATTCGAAATGCTGGGCAGGGCGTCCACTGCCTCGGGTAAAACCGTCGCCCTGCAATTGCCGGCGCTGCTCGAAGAAGCCACCCGGTTGTTCTCCCCCGGTGCGCTGGGCAAGGACATCGTCCAGCCGATTGCCGATTTTATTTACGAACGCTATCGCAATCAGTTGTTCGGCACCCACGAGCGCAACGCCGTGGAAGCCGTCATCGCATTGCAGCCGCCGCTCGATCAGATCGTCGCCCGCATCAATGCAGTCATGGACTTCGGTGCGCTTCCCGAAGCCGCCTCATTGGCGGCCGCCAACAAGCGCATCGGCAATATCCTGAAAAAGGCGGACGATGCGCAGGTCGCGGTCGATGACAGTCTGTTGGCAGAACCCGCGGAAAAGGCGCTGGCGGGCGTGGTTGACAAAGTCCGTCCCGATGTCGCGGCGCGATTCGCGTTGAACGACTATGCTGGCAGCTTGAGGGTGCTGGCGCAGGCGCGCGAGCCGGTCGATGCTTTTTTCAACGATGTGATGGTCATGGCGGACGACCCCAGGGTACGCGCCAATCGCGTGGCCTTGTTGCGCGAACTGCATGGCCTGATGAACCAGGTTGCGGACCTCTCCAAACTGGCTGCATGATGAGGCATGAACGGTGATCAGCGAATGGCGAACGGTACATACCATGAAACAACTTGCTTCGGTTATTCCGTTCCCTGTTTACCGTTCACCATTCACTTGTCCATGAAGCTCGTCATTCTCGATCGCGACGGCGTCATCAACGAGGACAGTGACCAGTTCATCAAGAACACCACTGAATGGAAGCCCATTGCCGGCAGTCTGGAGGCGATCGCCCGTCTCAACCATACCGGTTACCGGGTGGTCGTCGCATCCAACCAGTCCGGCATCGGACGCGGGTTGCTCGACATGGGCGCCCTGAATGCGATCAACGACCGCATGTATCGCGCGTTGGCGCAAGTGGGCGGGCGCATAGACGCCCTGTTCTACTGTCCTCACGCCGCGGAAGCAAACTGCGACTGCCGCAAACCCAAGCCCGGCATGTTTCTCGATATCGCCCAGCGATTCAATGTCGACCTCGCGGGCGGCGTACCCAGCATTGGCGATTCCCTGCGCGATCTGGAGGCGGCGGCCAAGGCGGGCGCACAACCCATGCTCGTGCGCACCGGCAAGGGCGCCAAGACCGAAGCCGCCGGAGGATTGCCCGACGGCACGCCGGTCTTTGCGGATCTCGCCGAGGCCGTGCGAAACATCGTTGCATGAGGGCGTTCGCGGCGTTGGCGCGTTCCGTCGTATATGAAGTCCTGCGCCTGGTGGTGACGGTCATTTTTGCCTTGATCTCGCTACTCACGTTCGCCTTCAAGCCGATAACGCGTTATCGCATCATCACGGCGTGGTCGCACCTGGTCATCGGCCTGGCCGCCGTCATCTGTGGCGTGCGCTACCGCGTGATCGGCAGCAATAATCTGCCTGCGGGACCCTGCATCGTCTTGTCGAAACACCAATCGGCTTGGGAAACACTGGCTTACCAGGTCATTCTGCCGCCTCAGGTATGGGTGCTCAAGCGCGAACTCTTGCGCGTGCCTTTCTTCGGCTGGGGACTGGCCATGATGAGTCCGATCGCCATCGACCGTGGCTCGGCCACGCGCGCGCTCAAACAAACGCTCGAGCAGGGCAAGGCGCGGCTGGCCGACGGATGGTGGATCGTTATTTTCCCGGAGGGCACGCGCACCGCACCGGGCCAGCGCGGACGTTATCATCTCGGCGGCGCATGGCTGGCCTGCAAGACCGGCACGCCGGTGCTTCCGATTGCGCATAATGCGGGCAGCATCTGGGGCAGGAATGCGTTCATCAAGTACCCCGGTACCATCACCGTGAGCATCGGACCGGTTATCCATCCGGCCGGCCTGGATCCGGATGCCTTGAACCGAAAGGCCGAAGACTGGATAGAAAACGAAGTAACCCGCCTCGGCAACGCTCGCTCCTGAGCGATCTGTTTCCGGTCACTGCGGTTTCCGAGCCGAAGAGCATCCGGCTGCGGGACCGCGACGTCGCCTATCTTCTCAAGCGCAGCCAGCAGCGCCGCAGGATCATGCTCAGCGTCGACGAGCACGGCCTGACCGTGAGCGCGCCGTGGCGCAGTTCGGAACGGCGCATCATGGCGGTCATTCGCGATGCAGAAGCCTGGGTGTTGCGAAAACTGGAAATCTGGAGCGCGCTGCCGGCACGCAACCAGTCCTGGGCGCACGGCGACCGGATCAAGTATCTCGGGCGCGACCTGACGCTTGAACTGGGCGCCTGCAACCTTGCAACGCTGGTAACACTGCAGGATCAGGAACGCCTTTCGATCGCATTGCCCGATCCGTCGGACCGCGATGCGGTGCGCGCTGCCGTAATCTCCTGGTACCGGCGCCATGCGCAATCCAATTTCACCACCCGCGTGAGCGAGTTCGCGTCCAGGCTGGGCGTGGCATTGCCGCGGCTGTTTCTGTCCAATGCGCGAACGCGCTGGGGCAGCTGCAATGCCCAACGCGAAGTCCGCCTGAACTGGCGGTTGATCCAGGCCACGCAGCCGACCATCGATTACGTGGTCGCGCACGAGCTGGCACATCTGATCGAGATGAACCACTCGCGTCGGTTCTGGACCCTGGTCGAGTCGGTTTGCCCGCATTATCGGGAAGGCTGCGCTGAACTCAATCGCATGGGACTTTACTACCTGGATATCTGAAGCGCGGTGCCGGGCGCAGCAAAACCCTATGCTAGACTCGCGCCTCTTTGCGGGGATTTTCATGCGCCGACTTTGCACCCTGATCGTGTTCGCTTTTTTCGTCACCGCCTGCGGCCAGAAGGGCGCGCTTTATTTACCCAAGGACGGCGACAAGCCCAAGAAAACCCAGCCGCGTAAAACCGAAGAAGGGACCATCGAGAAGTGAGCGTTTTTTCCCTGCGCGATGGCCAGCTCTTTGCGGAGAATGTTGCGCTGTCGCAGATCGGCGCGCACTTCGGCACGCCCTGCTTTGTCTATTCGCGCGCGGCGCTGGAGCAGGCCTTTGGCAGTTATGACCGCGCCTTCGGCGCGCGCGCGCATCTGATCTGCTATGCGATGAAAGCCAATTCGAACCTGGCCATTCTCGATTTGTTCGCGCGCCTGGGCAGCGGCTTTGACATCGTTTCGGGGGGCGAACTCGCGCGCGTGCTGGCCGCCGGCGGCGATCCGGGCAAGATTGTCTTTTCCGGTGTGGGCAAGTCGCGCGAGGACATGCGCCAGGCGCTTGCTGCCGGCGTGTTGTGTTTCAACGTCGAGTCGGAAAGCGAACTGGAACGCTTGAATGGCGTCGCACGCGAAATGTCCCGGCGCGCGCCGGTAAGCCTGCGGGTGAATCCCGACGTCGACGCCCGGACCCACCCGTATATCTCGACGGGACTCAAGGAAAACAAGTTCGGCATTGCCTTTGGAGATGCGCTGCGCATCTACCGCAAGGCACACGCGTTGGAGAACGTGCGAGTGGTGGGGATTGACTGCCACATCGGATCGCAACTGACCGAACTCGCGCCATTCCTGGATGCCTTTGACAAGGTATTGAACCTGGTGGACAAGCTCGCCGCAGAGGGCATCGAACTCGAACACCTGGATCTGGGAGGCGGCCTTGGCATACGCTATTGCAGTGAAACGCCGCCTGCGCCCGACGCGTATGTCAAGGCTCTGCTCGCGTGCATCGGCGAGCGCCCGCAGACGATCCTGCTCGAGCCGGGCCGGTCGCTGGTCGGCAATGCAGGTTTACTGCTGACACGCGTGGAGTATCTCAAGCATGGCGAGACGCGCAACTTTGCCGTGGTTGACGCGGCCATGAACGACTTGATCCGGCCAGCCCTGTATGACGCTTACCACGAGATCCAGCCGATCCGGCCCGCGCCGGGCGCGCCGGTGTGCTACGAGATTGTCGGCCCGGTTTGCGAAACGGGGGATTTTTTGGCGCACGGTCGCGAACTTGCGTTAAGCGAGGGCGATCTGCTGGCCGTCATGTCCGCAGGGGCCTATGGCATGAGCATGAGTTCCAATTACAACAGCCGGGGGCGCGCCGCGGAGGTGATGGTTGACGGGGACAAGGTGCATCTGATCCGCGAGCGTGAGCGATTGGACCAGTTGTTCGCAGGCGAACAACTGCTCGCCTGAAGCGCTGTGGACGCCGGTCATCCGTGTTCGCGGCCAATCGTTAATAAGAGCGGCGCCGCCCGCACCCATTCGCCGCTACCGCCGGAACTAATCGGGCACCTGCGGGCTCCTATTTTGTGCGGCGGTTGCCGCGTGTATGTCCGCCGCACGTTGGCCGGCCCGGGGAAGACAACATGATCGTTCTCGATCTCGCATGTGACAACAGCCATCCGTTCGAAGGGTGGTTTGGTTCCTCTGACGATTTCGCCGTGCAGGCGAAAGCCGGCGGAATCGCCTGTCCGGTATGCGGATCGGTGGATATCACACGCCAGGTATCCGCGCCGTACGTCGTCAAGGCGCGCTCCGCCGGCGCGCCAGACGCTGCATCACGCGTGGTGCCGGTGGCCAACGACGCTCGGGAACTCAGGAAGAAGTTCCTCGAGCAGGTCTTGAACCACACCGAAGATGTCGGGCAACGCTTCGCCGAGGAAGCCCGCAGGATTTTCTACAAGGAATCGCCGGAGCGGGCGATCCGCGGCACCGCTTCGGGTCAGGAGGTCAGCGCGTTGAGGGAAGAAGGCATCGACGTGCTGGCCTTACCCGCCGGGTTGGCGCCGCCGGAAAAGCTGCACTGAGACCGGCCACGTCGGCGCGCGTGATATAACGCGCCATGCATTCCCGTGCTTTGCCTTTTTTCGTTCTCGGCGTCGGCGTCGTGGTGGTTTCGTTCGCCTCCGTGCTGATCCGTTTCGCGCATGCGGAAGGCGCGTCATCGGTAGCCATTGCCGCCGTGCGCCTGAGCGTTGCCTCCCTGGTGCTGGCGCCGTTCGCTTTGCTGCGCGCGGACCGCGAACTACTGCGCATTGGGCGCCGCCAATTCGCGCTCTGTATCGTTTCCGGCGTCATGCTGGCCTTGCATTTCTGGGCCTGGATCACCTCCCTGGAGCATACCTCGGTTGCGAGCAGCACCGCGCTGGTCACGACCAACCCGTTGTGGGTCGCTCTGGCCTCGGCTGTTTTCTTGCGCGAGCGGCCGGGGCGCGCGGCAATGGTTGGCATCCTGCTGACACTGGCCGGTAGCGTGCTGATATTTGCTGCCGATGCCTCCGGCCGCCCATCGGATTCCGCAGCCTCACCATTGTTCGGCAATGCACTGGCCTTGCTCGGCGCGATCGCGGCCTCGGGCTATTTGTTGATCGGACGCGCGATTGCGCGCAAGCGTCTCGCTCACCGTTTACATCTGGCTCGCCTACTCCGCCGCGGCGCTGGTGCTGCTGGTTGCGGCGGGGGCAAGCGGCGTTTCCTTCCTGGCCCTGCCCGCGGCGGCATGGCTGTTCATGGTGGCCCTGGCGCTTGGGCCCCAACTGATCGGACACACCTCGTTCAACTGGGCGTTACGACGCCTGAGCGCGACCTTCGTGGCCGTGGCGATTCTGGGTGAACCCGTCGGGTCTGCATTGCTCGCCTGGTTGATCCTTGGCGAGCAGTTCAGCGCCGCGCAGTTCGCCGGCTTCACACTGTTGCTGACGGGCATTTTCGTGGCAGCGCGCGATTAGCCAGTCCAACCTGTCGTGCGATCCGCAGCGGCGTCCTTACTTCGCATCGCGCAATTGCTTGTGCAGTTTGACAGGGTCAGTCTCTTTTTTGCGTATGCGAATGTTGAGCGCCTCCACGGCAACCGAAAATGCCATGGCGAAATAGATGTACCCCTTGGGCACATGCACGTCGAAACCTTCGATCATCAATGTGACGCCGACCAGGATCAGGAACGAAAGCGCAAGCATCTTGATCGTTGGATGCTTATCGACAAAGTCACCGATAGACTTGGCGGCGAGCAACATGACTGCGACGGCCAGAATGATCGCAATCGCCATGATCGACACCTGGTCGACCAATCCTACCGCTGTGATGACCGAATCCAGCGAGAAGACAATGTCCAGTATCGCAATCTGCACGAGCACCATTCCCAGCCCCGCAGCAACGACCTTGGGTCCGTGTTCGTCCACGCCTTCGAGACTGTTATGAATCTCGTGCGTCGACTTGAACAGCAGAAACAACCCGCCGCCGATCAGCACGATATCGCGCCCTGAAATTTCCTGGTTCAGGAGGGTGAACCACGGCTCGGTCAAACCCATCACCCAGGAAATGGAGAACAGCAAGGCAAGGCGGGCCAGCATGGCCAGTCCAAGCCCCATTTTTCGGGCGAAAGCGCGTTGATGCGCAGGCAATCTCCCGACCAGGATCGAGATGAAAATGATGTTGTCGATGCCCAGCACGATCTCCAGTGCCGTCAACGTCGCTAACGCTATCCACGCCTCCGGGCTTGCCAGCCATTCGAACATGTCGTTTCCTTTTCCTTATATACGGAGTGTTTTTGCAGCAAGTTTTGCCGTCAAACCGGGTGCGCGCCTGCTTCGATCTCGGCATACGATCGATAACGCCGCTTTGCGTCGTCCGCCAGCCCTCGGTGCGTCACCTGCCCGGCGTGCACCTGCAAACCACTGCTCAAGCCCGCGTCTGCCGCAAGCGCGCCGAGTCCGTCGGACGCCAGACGCATAATGTAAGGCAATGTGGCCTGCGTGAGTGCCAGCGTTGCTGTACGCGCGCAGGCAGCGGGCATGTTGGGCACGCAGTAGTGCACCACGCCCTCCTCGAGAAACAACGGCTGGGAGTGCGAAGTCGGACGTGAGGTCTCTGCGATGCCGCCTTGATCGATCGCGATGTCCACCAGCACCGAACCCGGGCGCATGCGTTGCAACAGCTTGCGTGAAATCAGTCTGGGCGCGAGCTTTCCGGGTACGAGCAAGGCGCCAATCACCAGATCGGCGTTACGGACGTGCTCCGCGATCGCCAGGGTCTCGGAAAAGCAGGTTTTCACGCGACCTTGATAAACCGCGTCCAGCGATGCGAGGCGCTCCAGATCGACATCCAGCACCGTGGTGTCGGCGCCCATGCCGGCAGCGACCTGCACGGCATTGGAGCCGGAAGCGCCCGCACCAATGACAGTGACGCGCGCGGGCGGCACGCCGGGCACGCCCCCCAGCAGCACCCCGCTGCCGCCATTGGCCATCTGCAGCGCCCAGGCCCCCGCTTGTACCGCAAGCCTGCCGGCGATACGCGACATCGGCGCCAGCAGGGGCAATCGGCCATGGCTATCCGACACCGTCTCATAGGCAATGCCGCTGACGCCGGATCGCAGCAGCACTTCGAGCAACTCCGGATCCGGCGCGAGGTGCAAATAGGCGAACAGAATCTGGCCGCGGCGCGGCAGATCGTACTCCGGGGGTTGCAGTTCCTTGACTTTCACCACCAGTTGCGCGGCAAACACGTCCGCAACGCCCGCGGCGATGCGCGCGCCGGCTGCCACATAATCGGCATCCGCGAAGCCGACGCGGGCGCCCGCCCCGGTCTCGACGAGCACCTGATGGCCGTGTTCGACCAATGCATGCACGCTCGCCGGCGTGAGGCCGACACGATACTCATGATCCTTGATTTCCTTTGGTACACCCACCAGCATGCCAGACTCCTTTGCGACAAGACCCTGCGTGGCCCGCTCAGGCCGCCCGGGAAACCGCCGCCGCCGCGGATAGCGAACGCGGTCTCCTGACCAGCAACAAACGCCGCGTGATCAACAGCGACGCGAGCAGCACGGCGACCGCAAGGGGCTCGGCGACATTTACAAGCCACCAGAACTGAGCCACCGTCAGTGCTACTAGCCCATATATCAGGGGGCGCAACATCTGATCAGCATGATTGAACTGCGTGAGCACGGTACGGGTCACGGACAGCATCAAGAGCGCGGCGGCGTCGTAGTATCGCCGTGATGCGTGCGCATTATGAAGCGCAATACATCCTGCGTAACGGGCACGCCGTGCGAGAGCGGCGGTGCAAATGCTGCGATCACGCGCCCATGGCCGACGCCGGCATACACCTGTTGCTGCACCGGACGCCCTACCGCTTCGAGGGCCGTGGCCAGGCGCCGGCTGTTGCCCGGACTGACTGTCTCGTCGTCGTCTCCAGTGATCAGCAACGCGGGCGGCGCGTCCCGGGTTACGAAATCGATTGGCTGCGTTGCCCGCGGCGCCGGATCGCCGAAGATTTTCTTCAGCGCGGGACTTTTCAGGGGCAGAAAATCGTAAGGACCGGATAGTCCGATCAACCCCGCGATGGCTTGCGACTCGGCGCCGGCATTGCGCAGGTACTGTTTGTTCATGGCCAGCATGGCCGCGATATGTGCGCCGGCGGAATGACCCATCAGAAAAAGCCGCTGCGGCGCGCCTCCGTAATCGGCCGCATGACGCTGTGTCCATTTGACGGCCAGCGCCGCATCGTCCAGGAACGCGGGAAACACTACGGCGGGATAGAGCCGATAATCGGCGATCACGGTCAGCACGCCGCGCGCGGCCAGCGCCGCGCCGACGAAGTGGTAATCCGCGCGTGCCCCCTCTTCCCAGCCGCCGCCATAGAAGAATACAACCACGGGAAAAGGTTGTGCAGCAGCGGTATCCGGCACATATACGTCGAGGTTCTGCCGCGGCAGGCCGCCGTAAGCGATATCGCGCTGGGTCGAAAAACCATTGCCGGGCGCCGTGGCATTCAGGAGCACGAATGGAGAACAGCCCGCGAGCGCCATGTACACGGCGATTGACATCAAAAACCCGGCTATTCGAACAAGCATTCGATCTCCCAGATAAAGTAGTGACCGGCATCTATACGCATCGTGCCCCTGCGCCAGATGCGTCAGATCAGGAAGATGGTCGCAAGGCCGAGAAAAATGAAAAACCCCATGCTGTCGGTCGTGAAGGTCAGCAGGACACTCGAGCCGATCGCGGGATCGCGGCCCATTTTCTGCATGACCAGCGGCACGACCATGCCGACCGATGCGCCGACCAGCAGATTCAGCAGCATTGCGCTCATCATGACCAGGCCAAGCAACAGGTTTCGATACAGCAAATAGGCAAAAATTCCCGCCACGCCCCCCCAAACCACGCCGTTGAGCAAACTGATCGCGAGTTCCTTGCCAATCAGACGGCGGGCATTCTCGGGCGTGACCTGGTTAAGCGCCAGGGCGCGGATGATCAGGGTGGTCGTCTGATTGCCCGAGTTGCCGGCGATGCCGGCTACGATGGGCATCAGGGTGGCCAGTGCCACGAGTTTTTCGATCGTGCCTTCGAACGCGCCAATGACTCTGGAAGCGAAGAACGCGGTGCCCAGATTGACCGCGAGCCACAACCAGCGGTTCTTCGCGCTTTTCCATACCGACGCAAAGATGTCCTCTTCCTCGAGCAAGCCGGCATGGCTGAGTTGCTCGGCTTCGTTGCGCTCGCGAATGAAGTCGACGACTACATCCACCGTGACGCGCCCGATGACCCGGCTGGCGTAATCGACGACTGGCGCGGACACCAGATCGTAACGCTCGAAGGATTGCGCCGCTTGCTGCGCCTTTTCATCCGGCGTGAGCGTGATGAACTCCGTGTTCATGACGCTGCCTACCAGCACTTCCGGATCGGTCACGATCAGGCGGTTAATGGGCAATACGCCCTTGATGACTTCATCGCGGTCTACGACGAACACCTGATCGGTGTGATCGGGCAGTTCATCCATGCGCCGCAGGTAGCGCAGAACGACTTCCAGCGTGACATCGTCGCGCACCGACACCATATCGAAGTCCATCAGCGCGCCCACCGCATCTTCCGGATAGGACATTGCCGCGCGCAACTGCTCGCGCTCCTCGACAGAGAGCGAATGCAGCACGTCGTCCACAACGTGCTGCGGCAAGTCAGGCACCAGATCCGCGATCTCATCGGTGTCGAGCTGCTCGGCGGCCGCGACCAGCTCATGGGCGTCCATGTTCTCGATGAGCGTCTCTCGCACCGAATCGGAGACCTCGAGCAGGATTTCGCCGTCGCGCTCGGCCTTGACCAGGTCCCAGACGACCAGCCGCTCGTCCAGCGGCAGCGCCTCGAGAACATAGGCGACATCGGCAGGATGGAGCTTGTCGAGCCGGTTCTGCAGCTCGGCGAGGTTCTGCTTGTGGACGAGCGATTCCACCAGCGCATGGCGCGGCATGTCCTGTTCGTGGACGATGTGCTCCACGATGCGATGCTTGTGCAGCAGTCGCCCTGATCTGTTCCAGGGACTCCTGCACGCTTTCCGTGCGTTTTTTCCTGCTCGCGACCTTGGCCATCATTCAGATCCGCTGCAGACATCGGGCAAAGGATACTGCATGTTGGCACGCTCTCAGGTGACCGCGTCAATGCAAACGGGGCTTGGATTCCAAGCCCCGCAGCTGTTACGTGACCGGCGTCCCGCACCATGCCGCTAGGGTTTTGGCGGCGTGCGTGTAGCTTGCCAGGAGATGAACTCGAGCCCGCGCTCGCGCTTGGCCCAGATGCTGTGAAAGCGCAGTTCCACGGCGAGGTCCTGTCCCTTGACGGTGACATCGAAATTGCCCAGTCCGGTCAGGAGGGCCACACAGCCGTAAATGCGCACTTTTACATCGCTGCGCCGCATGACCCGATACCGTACCGTGCCGCTTTGCATGGACGCCAGGTAGCTGTCCTTGTCGTCCACCTGCGACGAGGAGTGGATGTAGACGAGATCATTGCCGATGAGCTTCTGCAGCGCGGCAAAATCATTCGCAGTCTGGGCCGCATAACGCGCATCTTCCGCGGCCAGCACCTCGTCCGCGGTCGCCTCGCCGCTACAGTCTTGCGCGAGCCCCGCGCGGGCGCCGGCACCCAGCAAGGCAATACCCAAGAGCAGACCACAAAGCCGTTTCATGCTTGTCTCCCTGTAAGATCGTTATTCGAGAAGAACACCGCGTTTCGGTCCGGCCGCGTTACTGCGGCGTGAGCACTGCCATCGGTTTTTTATCGCAGATCACTTTCTTGCCCGACAGGCGAGCCCCGAACAGCGAGAGCTTGCCGCCCTTCCAGCCGTACCCATAGTGCCTCTTGCCGACTTCGCTCGTGGATGATGCGCTTTCGCTGTGCAGGTAGTCGCAATTGGAGCTAGGATCATTGAGCGAGAGTTCGTAGTTGAATTTCTGCTCCGGCCAGCGTGCCTCGCCGGATTCGGTGAACGTCCACGTTTGCCCCTTTTCATCGCGGTAATCACCCGCAATGACGAACCGGTTCAACCGCGGGCTCAATTCGCCGGTCAAGGGCACATAGTTGGCCCATTTTCCCTTCATGAAGTCCGGTTCGGCGATGCGCAGCCGGTCGAACTTTCCTTGCGCGTCTTTTTCACCCTGGAGCCGGATGTATTTGACCTCGCTGCTCGACATTGGCTTGTCTTCGGCGCCGACCACCAACCGATAGGCGCCCGGTTTGCCGTCGGGTTCGATATCGAGCACGGATTGCAGCGAGGCCTTGTTGAAATCCGTGACCACGATCGGATAAGAGCGGCCTTCGCGCCGGATCGCGATGACCAGCGGTGGAGTTTTTTTGGCGGCCGTGTGCGGACTTTTCAGTGCCGAGAGCACGCTCAGATAAGCCTCGTTGATCCAGATGCCTTCCACATCCTTCAAAAACACGCGATCCTTGCGCGCCGCAGGGGACGTAGTCTGAGCGGACGCCGGTCCGGCCAGAGTCGCAATAATCAGGGCAGTCGCGAAACGCAATACCAGTTCATTTGCCAAGCGCATGGTTAATAGCCCGTAAATCATGATTGTTCTGAACGACGGCCGGGCGCTGCTTCCAGAATCCGGTGGCCTGCTCGAAAGCATGCGCCATCTGCAGTACCCCGAAATCATCCTGAAAGCGCCCGATGATCTGCAGCCCCACCGGCAACCCGGCGCTGAATCCGCACGGGACGCTCAGGGCCGGCGCGCCGGTGACCGTAATGTAATAGCAAGAGCGCATCCAGTCGATATAAGAACCAAGCTCGATGCCGTTTATCCGGGTAGGGTAGGGCACATCGACATCGAAGGGCAGCACTTGCACGACCGGTGCAACGAGGAAATCATACTCTTGCATGAACTCGCGCATGCGATGGAATAGCTGCGTGCGGCTGCGTTCCGCCGCGCCGACTTGCGGACCGGTCAGACTCGCGCCTTGCTCGATATTCCATACCACGGTGTCTTTCATGAGCGCGCGCTTGGTTTTCAGCAGTTCTCCGAATGACAGTTCGAAGTTCCATGCGCGCAGCACGCTGAAGATTTCATGCGCATCGCGCAAATCCGGGGTCGCCTCTTCGACGACGCAGCCCAGGTCGGTAAACACGGCGCGCCGGGATTGCATGACCCGAGCGACTTCCGGTTCAACCGGCAGCCCGCCCAGGTTCGCGCTCCAGGCGATGCGAACCCCCTTGAAATTGCGCTCCAGCGGCCGCGCGAACAACGCCCCGGGATCCTGCAGCGATATCGGCGCGCGCGCATCCGGTCCGGCAATTGCGGACATCATCAGCGTCACGTCTGCGACCGTGCGCGCCATGGGACCCGCGACCAGCATCGGGAACCACGCCGCCACGCTGGGCCAATTCGGGACGCGCCCGGCCGATGGCCGCAAGCCGACGACATTGCAAAAACTGGCCGGATTGCGCAGGCTTCCGCCCATGTCGGAACCGTCGGCGATGGGCAACAGGCCGCATGCCAGCGCAGCCGCCGCGCCGCCGCTGCTGCCGCCGCAGGTACGGGTCAGGTCATAGGGATTACGGGTCGCGCCAAACACCGTATTGAAAGTCTGCGAGCCGGCGCCGAATTCCGGCGTATTGGTCTTGCCCACCGTGATCGCGCCGGCTTGGCGCAGGCGCTCGACGATGACGGCGTCCGCCTCCGGCACGAAGTCCTTGAATATCGGCGAGCCGAATGTGGTGCGGATGCCTTTGGTCGGGGTCAGATCCTTGTGCGCCACCGGCAAGCCGGCCAGCGGGCCGGGATCCTCGCCGCGCGCGAACGCGGCATCGATTGCCCTCGCGTGCTCCCGCGCCCGCTCGGGCAGAAACGTCACGATGGCATTGACCGCCGGATTGACGCGCTCGATCTGCGCGATGTGCGCATCCATGACGTCGAGCGCGCAGAGTTCGCGTGAACGCACCAGGCGGACCAGTTCGCAGGCTGGCAGAAAACAGATGTCTTCGGGAATCATGACGATCAGTCAGCAAAAGGCGCCCATGGTAGCCGAATCGTACGGCACGGGGATCGACGCCCGGTCAGGGCGCGGCACGCATCAACGCCTTGCGCGCGGGCGCCCACGGGGCGGCCTCGTCGAACATCACCCGCTCGCCTTCGAACGCGACACCGGCACGCGCCAGCGTGTCGGCGTAGTCGGGAAAACCTTCGGCCGCTAACTGCTCGCGCATCAGACTGCTGAAGATCGTTGTCCCCGTCAGGGCGTCGAGCCGGTCGATGATCTCCTGCGCGCTCCAGCGGCGCGGCTGCAATACGCAACAGCGCGCAAGTTGCGCCAGCGCCACATCGAGAGACTGTTTGCCCCCGGTTTGCTCGCGCAGCATGAGATCCGCACGCAACATCAGGGCGGCGCCTCCCCAATACACCCGCAAGTAGCTTCCGTGCGCAACACGCTCATTGGCCTCGGCAAGACTCAAGTCCGGCCGCGTGCGCGCACCGACCTGGAAACCAGAGCGCATGCGTCGCCACGCGAGCGCCACGTCGATGGCACCGCCGCGCGCCATCACAACGTTCTGCAGATAAGTCGGCATGCCCTCGAACAGCCACGCATCGCGCGAAGCGACGTAGGGCAGGAACAGATGCGACATTTCGTGCGTGAGGCTCCAGTCGCGTTGCAACTCGTCCAGCGCAGCGGTCATGTCGACAAATAAATGGATTGCCGGGCCGCCACCGCGTGACACGTAGGCCCAACGCACCGGGCTGCTGCTCCCGCCCGGGGAAGGCACAACGACGATTTGCACCGCCGGGACCGGAAAACGGCCGTAGAGCCGAGCGACATTGCGCGCGGCGCTTTCGATCCATTGTTCCAGCGGGGCCACACGCGATTGCGACGCGTTGAATATGGCCACATTCAGCACTGCGCCCGGCACCTCGATGGCCCGCGGCGTAAAGCGGCCGATCGCCACCACGCCCGACCAATCGTAGGGCGTGGCGCCGAGGACGAATTGCGCTTGTCCGGTGCCCGAGACCTCGCGCTGCCAGGGCGCGGAAACTTCCATGCCGGCTGGCAACTCGAAATGCAGTACGGTCTCGGACTGCGTTGCTTCGGGGCGCCATAACCAGTCGCCGATCGAGGTGAGCATGTTGCGGCCCATGCGGCGGGTTTCCGGCCCGCCGGTCTGGGCACGGCTAAGGGCCGGTTGCAGCTTGACCTGATAGTCCACACAGCGCTCGGTTGCGCCCCCCTCGAGACTCACGCGATCGCCGATCGGCTCGAGCACCCGTTGGCCGATGCGCATGGATTCGAGATAAAGCCGCGCGCCGTCCGTCTCCGCGACCAGCGCGGGCGGCATCGGACCGTCAAAACACGCGTGCACCGCAAAGCGCTCAAGCGATGCATCAACCTTGACCTCATACTGGATGGGTGCGGCGCCTTGCACGGCGGTCCCGGCCAGCGCCAGTAACGTCCCGGCGCACATGCGCCGACACGCCCTCGAAAAGTCACGGGCCAGGCGCGATGTCATCGCAGTGCTTGCACACCGATGCCGCGCGCCATCAATGCAGCCATCAGCGGAATAAACGCAAACAGGATCAGCTGCGCGACAATGTAGCGACGTATCCTGATCAGCTGATAGTCGGGGGCGGCCGGCGGGTACCCGGTGGCAAGGCCATGTACCCAGCGACGGTACTGCAATGTCGGGGGAATCGACATCAGGCCTACCGCCGCGATCAAGGCGAGCTTGATGAAGAAAACCGGATTATGCAGGTAGAACGCAGCGCCCTGGCCGACCCAAAGCACCCGCGCGATGCCACTGCCCAGCACGATGATCATGGCAGCGATGTATAGAAAATCGAGACGCCCCAGCAGCCGCACGCGACCCGCGTCCAGCCCCGGGGCGCAAAGCATGTATTCAACAACGAGCAGCACCCCGATGCCGATCATCGAAAGATAGTGCGCATAGGCGATCAGGGCACCGGCCATTCAGCGCGCCTTCATCGCAAATCGCTTGCTTCCATGATTGCGTTGCGCAACCGTACTTCATCGCTCTGGGTCGAAAGTTCAATGCCCTCCGCGCTCATCGTGATGCCGAGTGCGCGGTAAGTCTTCGACAAATCCGGGAAGCTCGTGGACGCGACATGCTGATCATAAGCTTCGCTGAATATGCTGGTTCCAGTGACCATGTCTAGTTTTGCAAGCAGATCGCGCGCACTCCAGGCACGATCCGTCATGGCGCAGCAATCGTTCAGTGCCGCCAGCGCGGTATCGAGGGATTGCTTACCGGCCGTCATCTGCCGCAGGCGCACATCCGCGATCAGCAGTATGGCCGCGCCCTCCCAGTACACGCGCATGTACGTGTCCTTGCTGTACATGCTCTCGGTGGCCTGCGCAAGCGTCATGCCCCGTCCGCTTTCGAGGCCGCGCGCGAAGCCTGCATGTAGGCGCTGCCAGGCCTGCGGAGCGCTCAATTGTCCGCTGCGGGCGCGCAACACGTTCTGATAATAAGTGGCTACGCCTTCGGACAACCAGATGTCGTCCGGATTCACAAAGGGCAGCAGCAGATGCGAGAACTCATGGGCAGCCGTCCAGTCCTGATAGAACTCCTCGATCGGCCGCCGCTGGTTGATGAAAAAATGCACGGCAGGACTGCCCCCGCGCACCACGTAGGCCCACGGTGTGGGTTCCGGGCCGCTCGCGCCGGGGACGATCAGGATCTGCGCCTGTGACACGGGAAAGCGGCCGTAAAGGTCCGCGACCAACTGTGCGGAATCGCGAATCCAGGATTGCATCAGCGCCGCGTCCGCCGGCGGGTTTGCATCCAATACCGCCACGCGCAATCGCGCCTGGCCGAGGCGCAACTCCCGTTCCTTGAAACGGCCGAAGGCCACCGATGCGGGCCAGTCGGCGGGGCCGCGACCGATGCGGAACACGTTGCGCCCGCCTGGCGGCAAAACCGGCGCCCACGGCGCTGAAACCGCGATTCCGTCGGGCAACACGAATGAGATTTCGAGATCCTCATCGGTTTCGAGTTTGTCCGGGCGCCACAACCAGATCCCGACGGAGGTCAGCAGATCCTTGCCGATGCGATAAATCTTGTCGCTGGTGCGGTCATGCTGCCTGATCGGACGCGAAACATCGACGCGATAAACGACGCAACTATCCGGTGCAACGGACTTGAGGCTGATGGATCCGCTGGGCGCGATGGATTTGCGGCTGTTCTCCGCGCGAAAGTCGATCAGGGCCAGCGGCGCGTCGAGCGACTCGGCAATCAATGCTTCGGGAGCGCTGCCGGCAAAACAGGCGCGAACGCTCAGTGTGGACAACTCGGGGTCGATGCTGACTGCGTACTTGTGCACGCGCTCCGCGGCGGTTGCGCCGGACGCGAGCAGACCTGCTACGCCCGCAGCCGTTGCAACGATCCGTCGCCAGCTTGTTTCAGTCGAACACACCATTTCCCTCTGCATGGAGTGGGGGCTCTGCGACGTTGCGTGAGCCCGGCCTACGGCTTAGGCCGCCAGTTTTGCGCCAGGTTCGTACGAAAGGTTCGGGGCCAGCCAACGTTCGATCTCCTGCAGGCTCGTGCCTTTGCGCTTTGCGTAATCCTCGACCTGGTCACGGTCGATTTTAGCCACCGCGAAATACTGCGCGTCGGGATGCGAGAAGTAAAATCCGCTGACGGCTGCGGTCGGCAGCATCGCGAAAGATTCCGTCAGCGTAATGCCGCATTCGGCCGGCGCGCGCAACAATGAAAACAGCAACGCCTTCTCGGTATGGTCGGGGCAAGCCGGATAGCCCGGCGCCGGACGGATACCGCGATATTTTTCCTCGACCAACTGCGCGACGTTGAAGTCCTCGTCGGGTGCGTAGCCCCAGAACTCGCGGCGCACGCGCTGATGCATGTGCTCGGCAAATGCCTCGGCCAGGCGATCCGCCAGCGCCTTGAGCAGGATCGCGCTGTAGTCGTCGTGTTGGCGCTCATAGGCTGCAACCCGCTCGTCGATGCCGATTCCCGCCGTCACCGCGAAAGCGCCCAGATAGTCCCGTACTCCGGTTTCCTTCGGCGCAATCAGATCCGCCAGACACTGGTTGGGCTTGTCCAGGGGCTTGACCATTTGCTGGCGCAGGAAATGGAAAGTCGTGGCGACGTTTTGCCGGGATTCATCGTGGTAGACCTCGATATCGTCGCCGACGCTATTGGCCGGAAACAAACCGATCACACTTGCCGCACCAAGCCATTTCTCCTCGATGATGCGGGCCAGCATGGCCTGCGCATCGGCGAACAGATTGCGCGCGGCCTCGCCCACCAGCTTGTCTTGCAGAATCGCGGGATAGCGCCCCGCCAGTTCCCAGGTCTGGAAAAACGGCGTCCAGTCGATGAGCTTGGCGATCTCGCCCAGCGGATAGTCGCGAAACACCTGGATGCCCGCGCGCCTCGGCGTCGCCGGCACATACGCAGTCCAGTCGGTTCGCAAGCCATGGCGGCGCGCTTCCGCAATCGGGTAGTGCGGTCCCTGGCCTTTCTTGCCCTTGTGCTGGCTGCGCGTCTTCTCAGCCTCGGCTTTGACCTTGCGCAAATAATCCTCGCGCAGTTCCTGCGACATCAGGCTGGTGCAAACACCGACGCTGCGCGAGGCATCCGGCACCCACACGGTCGGGCCCGAATAATGGGGTTCGATTCTCACGGCCGTATGCACGCGCGAAGTCGTCGCACCGCCGATCAGCAGCGGTACGCGAAACCCCTGGCGCTCCATCTCCTTCGCCACATGCGCCATCTCCTCGAGTGAGGGCGTGATCAGTCCCGAGAGGCCGATGATGTCGGCGTTTTCGTCGCGCGCGGTCTTCAGTATTTTCTCCGCCGGCACCATGACGCCAAGATTGACCACGTCGAAATTGTTGCACTGGAGCACAACCGAAACGATATTCTTGCCGATATCGTGCACATCGCCTTTGACGGTCGCGATGACGATCTTGCCCTTGCTCTGGCCGACCGTTCCCGAGCGGAGCTTTTCGGCTTCGATGAAGGGAATCAGGTGTGCGACCGCCTCTTTCATGACGCGAGCGGATTTCACCACCTGCGGCAAAAACATCTTGCCCGCGCCGAACAAGTCACCCACCACGTTCATGCCGTCCATCAACGGCCCTTCGATGACCTGGATCGGATAGGGGTATTGCAACCGCGCCTGCTCGGTATCTTCGACGATGTAAGTCGTGATGCCGCGGACCAGCGCATGCGTGATGCGTTCGGACACGCTGCCCTCGCGCCAGGACAGGTCTTCGGCCGTCACCCTGGCTTCGCCCTTGAAACCTTCGGCAAACTCGACCATGCGCTCGGTCGCGTCAGGCCGCCGGTTGAACAGCACGTCCTCGACGCGCTCCAGCAAGTCCTTGGGTATTTCCGCGTAGACGCCGAGTTGCCCGGCATTGACGATGCCCATGGTCATGCCCGCCTGTACGGCGTGATACAGAAAGGCGGTATGGATCGCCTCGCGAATCGGATCGTTGCCGCGGAATGAAAACGAGATGTTCGAGACACCTCCGCTGATCTTCACGTGCGGCAGCGCCTGCTTGATGGAACGGGTGGCCGCGATATAGTCGATGGCGTAGTTGCTGTGCTCCTCGATGCCGGTCGCGATCGCGAATATATTCGGATCGAAAATGATGTCTTCGGGCGGGAAAGCGGCCTGGTTCACCAGCAGGTCATAGGCGCGCCCGCAGATTTCAATGCGGCGGGCGAGCGTATCGGCCTGGCCCTGTTCGTCGAAGGCCATGACCACCGCGGCCGCGCCGTAGCGACGCACCAGCCGGGCCTGGCGCAGGAACTCTTGTTCGCCTTCTTTCATGCTGATGGAGTTCACCACGCATTTACCCTGCACGCACTTCAGCCCGGCTTCGATGACTTCCCACTTCGACGAATCGATCATGAGCGGCACACGCGAAATGTCCGGCTCGGCGCCGATCAGATTGAGGAAGGTGGTCATCGCCTTCTTCGAATCGAGCATTGCCTCGTCCATGTTGACATCGATGATCTGGGCGCCGCTTTCCACCTGGCTGCGGGCCACGGCCAGTGCCTCGGAATACTTGCCCGCGAGGATCAGCCGCGCAAACGCCTTGGAGCCGGTGACATTGGTGCGCTCGCCCACGTTCACGAACAGCGAGTCGTCGCGCACGTTCAGGGGCTCCAGACCGGACAGCCGCAACTGCTTGTCGATAACCGGAATCCGGCGCGGCGTGATGTCTTGCAACGCTTCCACAACTGCCTTGATGTGCGCGGGCGTGGTGCCGCAGCAGCCGCCGGCGATATTCAGAAAACCGGCCTGCGCGAACTCCTTCAGAATGGCAGCCGTGTACTGCGGCGTTTCGTCGTACTCGCCGAATGCATTGGGCAGACCTGCATTCGGATGAAGGCTGGTATGGACGTCCGCGACTTTTGCCAACTCCTCGATGTAGGGCCGCAGCTCCTGCGCGCCCAGGGCGCAATTCAACCCGACCGATATCGGGCGCGCATGGGAAATCGAGTTCCAGAACGCTTCGGTCGTTTGCCCGGACAACGTACGCCCACTCGCGTCGGTTATCGTGCCGGACACCATGACCGGGACGTGCAATCCATGCCGTCCCAGATAGTCGTCGATTGCAAACAAGGCCGCCTTGCAGTTCAGCGTATCGAATACCGTTTCGACCATCAGCAAGTCGGCGCCGCCATCCACCAGACCACGCACGCATTCGGTGTAGCAAGCGACCAGTTCGTCGAATGAGACATTCCGATACCCCGGATCGTTGACCTCCGGCGAAATCGACGCGGTGCGACTCGTGGGACCGATCACCCCGGCCACGAACCGGGGCTTATGCGGCGTGCGCGCGGAGAATTCGTCTGCAGCGGCGCGCGCGAGGCGCACGCCGGCGCTGTTGAGTTCATACACCAGCTCCGTCATGCCGTAGTCCGCCATCGACACCGCATTGGAGTTGAAGGTGTTGGTCTCGATGATATCGGCGCCGGCGTCGAGGTAGGCGGCGTGGATGCCACGGATCACCTGCGGCTGGGTCAGGGTCAATAAATCGTTGTTGCCCTTCTGATCGCAACCATGCTCGTGAAAGCGCTCGCCATGGTAGTGGTGGGTGTCGAGTCCATGACTCTGGATCATGGTCCCCATCGCGCCGTCGAGCACGAGAATGCGCTCGCGCAACTGGGCGGTCAGCAATTGATAGCGGGAATCTGTCATGCGTGTCGTCAAATAAAAAACCCGTTCGCTGGTAGCGGGACGGGCTTGTCTCGCTTTAGCGGCATTTATTAAGCGCCCGCAAGCTGGGTGTCAAATCGGCGCATCCACAAGGTAGCCCGAACCGGGCCACCAGTCAATGCGCCGGGCAGCGCTGCGGCGCCGCGAATTCAAAGGCGTTCATAGCGCCGGTATTGCACCGCTTCGGCCACGTGCGTTGTGGAAATCCCGGCAACGGCAGTCATATCCGCTACCGTGCGCGCGATTCTCAGGATGCGATGGTATGCGCGCGCCGACAATCCCAGCGTTGCAATGGCCCTGCGCGCCAGCTGATCGGCCTCGGGTTCGACCGTGCAATGCTCGCCGATTTCCTTGACCGTCAGGTGCGCGTTGGGCTTTCCCTGACGTGCAATCTGGCGGGTGCGCGCGGCCGCAACACGCTCGCGTATGGCCGCACTGGACTCCGCCGCCTGGCGTGCGCCGAGCTCGCGCTCAGGGACGGCCGGAACCTCGATATGCAAATCGATGCGATCAAGCAGCGGGCCGGAAATTCGATTGCGATAACGCGTGACCTGGTCCGGCGTGCACCGGCATTTTCCGGAGTAGTGCCCAAGGAAGCCGCACGGACACGGATTCATGGCGGCCAGCAACTGGAAACGCGCCGGAAACTCCGCCTGGCGCGCAGCCCGCGACACGCTGATTTTTCCGGATTCCAGCGGTTCGCGCAGCACTTCGAGCACATCCCGGTTGAATTCGGGTAATTCGTCCAGAAACAGCACACCGTGCATCGCCATCGAAATCTCGCCCGGGCGCGGATTGCTGCCGCCACCGACCAGCGCCACGGCCGACGCCGTATGATGGGGCGAACGGTAAGGGCGGCGCTTCCAGCGCGCAATGTCGAAGCCCGCGCTGCCCAACGACTGCATGGCCGCGGACGTCAAGGCCTCTTCCTCGGTCATCGGCGGCAGGATGCCCGCAAAGCGCTCGGCCAGCATGGTCTTGCCGGTGCCCGGTGGCCCCACCATCAGCATGCTGTGGCTCCCGGCTGCGGCGACTTCGAGTGCGCGCTTGGCATGCTGTTGGCCTTTCACTTCGGCCAGATCGGCCGCCTCGGCCTGTGCGATGACCGGTGCCGCAGGCGCGGGGACCAGCGGTTCCTGCCCGCTGAGATGGGCGCAGACTTTAAGCAGCGACGCGGCAGGCAGCACGCGTGCATCGCGCACCAGCGCAGCCTCGGCCGCGCTTTCCACGGGCAACACGAAGGCGCGCCCCGAGCGATGTGCGCGGTAAGTCATGGCCAGTGCGCCGCGAATCGGGCGCAGTTCGCCCGTCAGCGCCAGTTCGCCCGCAAACTCATACTGCGCGAGGCTCTCGCCCGGTATTTGACCGGAAGCCGCCAGAATGCCCAGCGCGATCGGCAGATCGAAACGCCCGCTTTCCTTGGGCAGATCGGCAGGTGCCAGATTCACCGTGATGCGCCGCGCCGGAAACTCGAATCTGCAATTGAGCAGGGCCGAGCGCACCCGGTCCTTGCTCTCCTTCACTTCGATTTCCGGCAGGCCCACGATGGTAAAGCTGGGCAAGCCGTTCGCCAGATGGACCTCCACGGTGACCGGCGGCGATTCCATGCCGGCGAGCGCCCGGCTGTAGAGGACCGCGAGCGACACGTCAGGGCGCGAACGGGATCATGCGCGAGGGGCAGGGCCGGGCCATGATCGAGTCGGCACGCGCGGCGCCGCAGTCGTGGCCAGCGCTGCGCCCTGCCGGCACGGAGGCGCGGGCCGGTTGCTCACGCATCGTTGCCGCCCGGATCCTTCGCAGTACCAACCTGCGTTTCGAGCGCCTGAATTTGTAACTCCAGTTGTTGCAATTTTTCGCGCGTGCGGCGCAGAACTTCCTGCTGGACGTCGAACTCTTCGCGGGTCACCAGATCGAGCCGCGAAAACGTGCTCGATAACAGCGCCCGAAGATTCTTCTCGACGTCGCGCGCGGGCGAGGCAGCGACGAGTTCGCTGATCTTTCGGTGCAACTCGTCAAGCAATCGATTTTCCACGGTGACCTCTTTCCTCGGTGACCTCCTGAACCACAGTGTAGCAAAGCAGGCCCGGCGTCCGTGCTTCGCACTGCCGGAGTGCAAGCTTGCAGCATGACGCCTTTGTTTGGTGCGCAACCTCGGTCGTCCAATCGAAAAAGCGCCGCATATTATTGATTGTTAGATTATTTCGTTTTGGCATACAAAATGCTGACGCCTGTTGCCGCTGTTTTTTGTTTACCCGTCCGAATCACCACATTGAGGAACATCCCATGTTGAGGAACAAACTTTTGGCGCTTGCTACGGCAAGCGCGCTGGCCGCGCCGGGCTTTGCGCTTGCAGAAGAGCCTGCATCCGCGCATACCTTCACGTCCAACGTCGGCTTCGTATCCGACTACGCGTTCCGCGGGATCAGCCAGACGATGGGCGATCCGGCGCTGCAGGGCGGATTCGATTACGCCCATTCGAGCGGCGTCTATCTGGGGGTCTGGGGCTCCAACGTGAGTGGCACGCAGTTCGCCGACGGCAGCCTGGAGACGGATTTCTACGGTGGGTGGGCCAAGACCTGGGGCGATTGGGGCCTCAATGTGGGGGGCCTGTATTACTACTATCCCGGTGCAAAACTGGCCAATGGCGATCGCTACGACACCTTCGAAGGTTATGCCGGCGTGTCGTGGAAATGGATCAGCCTGAAGACCTCATACGCGTTCACCGATTATTTCGGTTGCAACGCCAGTTCCTGCGGTCCCGCGTTCAACGGTGACAGCGATGGATCGACCTACGTCGAATTGAATGCGACTTATCCGATCAACGACGCGTTCTCGCTGAGCGCGCATGTCGGCCACCAGACTATCGAAGGCACGGCCGTGGATCTGGACTACACCGATTACAAGATCGGCGTGAACTACCTGTACAACGGCTTCAACTTCGGCCTGGCCTACAAGGACACGGACGCCGACTCATCGCTCTACACCCTGTCCAAGGCGAGCGGCAAAGAAGTGGACCTGGGCGAGGGCAAGATCCTTGTATCGGTCAGCAGGACTTTTTAACCGGCACACCAATAAGGACCCGGCGCAAAGCCGGGTCCACTGACAGCAAAAGCCAATTGGAGAAATCATGAAACTAGTTACCGCAATCATCAAGCCGTTCAAGCTTGACGAGGTGCGTGAAGCCCTGTCCGCCATCGGCGTGCAAGGCATCACCGTGACCGAGGTCAAGGGCTTCGGCCGGCAGAAAGGGCATACCGAGCTTTACCGCGGCGCCGAATACGTAGTGGATTTTCTGCCCAAGGTAAAGATTGAAGCCGCGATCAAGTCCGAACTGCTTGATCAGGTGATCGAAGCCATCGAAAAATCGGCCAACACCGGAAAAATAGGTGATGGAAAAATTTTCGTGTTCGAGCTCGAACAGGTTGTCCGCATCCGCACCGGCGAAACCGGCGCGGATGCGTTATAGGGAGAATGTCATGATCAAGAAGATTTTTTCACTCATCGCTCTGTGCGGAGTGATGGGGCTTGCCGTTCCGAGCTTTGCCGACGACGCACCTGCGCCGGCACCCGCCGCCGAAGCCGCCGCACCTGTTGCGGCGCCGGCTGCCGAGGCGCCAAAAATGGATACCGGAAGCACCGCATGGATGATCACTGCCACTGTTCTGGTCATTCTGATGACCATTCCTGGACTTGCTCTGTTTTACGGCGGCCTGGTTCGCGCCAAGAACATGTTATCGGTGCTGATGCAGGTTTTCGTGACGTTCTCGATGCTGTCCATAATCTGGGCGCTTTGGGCGTACAGCCTGGCCTTTACCGAAGGCAACGCCATCATCGGCGGCATGAGCAAGGCGTTCCTCGCGGGCATCAATCCTGACTCGCTGATTGGGGTTATTCCTGAATACGTCTTTCTGACCTTCCAGCTCACATTCGCGGCCATCACGCCGGCGCTGATCATTGGCGGGTTCGCGGAACGTATCAAGTTCTCTGCCATCCTGTGGTTCATGGCGTTATGGCTGACATTCATCTATGCGCCGATTGCGCACATGGTTTGGGGCGGCGGCTGGCTTGCCACCCTGGGCGCCAAGGACTTCGCGGGCGGCACCGTGGTGCACATCAATGCCGGAATGGCTGCGTTGGTCGGCGCGCTGGTCCTGGGCAAACGCATCGGCTACGGCAAGGAAGCCATGCCTCCGCACAGCCTGACGATGACGATGATCGGTGCGTCCCTGCTGTGGGTGGGCTGGTTCGGCTTCAATGTCGGCAGTGAGCTAGCCGTCGATGGCATTGCGGCGATGGTGCTGGTGAATACGCAACTTGCCACCGCGGCAGCCGTGTTGGGCTGGATGTTCATCGAATGGATGGTCAAGGGCAAGCCCAGCATGCTGGGCGCAGCGTCGGGAGCGGTAGCCGGACTCGTTGCGATCACGCCTGCCTGCGGATTCATCGGACCCATGGGCGCCATCCTGCTGGGAATAGCTGCCGGTGTGGTGTGCTTCTGGGCGGTCACCAGCCTGAAAGGCATGTTCGGTTATGACGATTCGCTGGACGTGTTCGGCGTTCACTGCATAGGTGGCATTCTAGGCGCGCTCGCTACCGGCATATTGATGTCTCCTGGCCTGGGAGGCGTCGGCTACGCGGAAGGCGTAACGATGGGTGGACAACTGGTCAAGCAAGCGATCGCCGTCGGCGTAACGTTGCTGTGGTCGGCGGTCATCAGCCTGATTCTTTACAAAGTCATCGACGCCACAATCGGCCTGCGCGTATCGGAAGATCAGGAACGCGAAGGTCTCGACATTGACCGAGCATGGCGAGAAGGCGTATCACATGTAATCTCCTCCGGTAAGCTTGCTTACCTTTCAACGGGCGCCAGCGGCGCCCGTTTTTTTTGGCCCGCTTGAAAGCAGTCGACGGCGCCGATGCGCTCAGCCGCTCGGAATCATGCGGCGCCACGCCGCCAATCGGGTCGATTGCCAGCCGCTGCGCCGGTAGAACTGCAGCGCCGGCGTGTTGCCGGCATCCGCGAGCAGTTGTGCGCGGGTCGCCCCCTGGGATTGCGCCCAGGCCAGCAGCGCCTCGAGCAGCGCCCGGCCAATGCCCCGACCGCGCGAATCCGGCCGAACGACGACATCCTCGATCCAGGCCGAGGGGGCCCCTTCGGCGGTTGAGATCACCAATTGCGCACTGGCCATGCCGACAACTTCGCCGGCCTGCGAACGCGCCACCAGCAACAGCGCCCGATCGCCTTGCTGCGCGAGCAGCAGTTCGAATCCGCGGCGCTGTTTCGCCGCATCCACGGCAAAATCTTTCTCCAGCGCGAACAGACCTGCGAGCAGATCGATCAGCGCCGGGATATCGGCGCAGCCGGCGGGTTCGACATGCACTGCAGCGGCGTTTGACACGGCTCGCATCTCCCGAAGGCGTGCGCGAAGAGCCGCGCTACTCGTCGCCCTGGCTACCGTAGATGATGGTGGACAGAAAATGGATCGGCAACTCGATCAACCGTTCCGGCCCATGCGGAATGTCGCCGCGGAAAGTCAGCGAATCGCCGGGCTCGAGCAGATAAGTCTGCTGACCATGGCGATACTCGATCTTGCCTTGCAGCATATGGATGAATTCGGTGCCGGGATGCTCGAAGGTCGGAAACACCTCCGAGGCATCGTCCATGGTAATGAGGAAAGGCTCGAACACTTTGCGCGGCCCCTGGTCGTAGGCCAGCAGATGATAGGTATGCCCGCGCTTGGTGCCCCGGCGCACGACCTCCATGCCGGCACCGCGCTTGACCAGCTGGGCGCCGCCCGAGGGCATGTTGTAATGCCGGAACAGGTGCGCGAGCGACACGCCCAGCGCCTGCGCGATTTTCGACAGCGTCTCGAGGCTGGTCGACACCTGCCCGTTCTCGATCTTCGACACCATGCCGCGCGAAATGCCCGCCTGCGCCGCGACCTCCGCAATGGTCAGGTGGTCTTTGAGGCGCAGCTCGCGAATGACATTGCCGATAAAGCGATCGAGCGATTTGCCCCCGGCGGCGACCGCTCCGGGTCGCTGTTCGGCCGGTGCTGCGGGGGGAATGCGCTCTTCCATGGCGGGGAATCAGGCGCCGCTGGTTCCGGGAATCCAGCTGGTGCCGGCCAACGGAACGCGCGCCATGGCAGCCGCTTCAACCGTCAGCGCCACCAGGTCTTCGCGCTCCAGGTGATGCACGTTCTGCTTGCCGCAGGCGCGCGCGATGGTGGTCAGTTCCATGTTGAGCGTCTTGAGATAGTTGCGCACGCGTTTGGCGCCCACCAGGGGTTCGAGTCTTTGCTCCAGCACTGCATCCTGCGTCGTCACGCCGACCGGGCAGCGTCCGGTATGGCAGTGATGGCAGAAACCCGGCGCGGTGCCCAGCTTCTCATAGTCGCCCGTCGCCGCATGATGCGCGCCGTTTTGCACATAGGTTTCGCTGTTGCAGCCGAGCGAAAGCAGGATGCCCTGGCCGATGGATACGGCATCGGCGCCCATGGCCAGCGCCTTGGCGATGTCCGCGCCGGTGCGGATGCCGCCCGACACGATGAGCTGCACCGTGCCTGTCATGTTCAGATCTTCCAGGGCGTCGACGGCCTGGCGCAGGGCGGCGAGGGTGGGAATGCCGACGTTCTCGATGAACACCGTCTGCGTCGCCGCCGTGCCGCCTTGCATGCCGTCCACCACGATCACGTCTGCGCCCGAGTGGACCGCGAGCTTGACATCGTGGAAGGTCCGCGTGGCGCCCACTTTCACGTAGATCGGCTTTTCCCAATCGGTGATCTCGCGCAGTTCCCGGATCTTGATCGCGAGATCGTCCGGGCCGGTCCAGTCCGGATGCCGGCACGCCGATCGCTGGTCGACGCCTTGCGGGCAGCACGCGCATCTTCGCCACGCGCGGATTGACCTTCTGACCGAGCAGCATGCCGCCGCCCCCGGGCTTGGCGCCCTGGCCAATGACGACCTCGATCGCATCCGCGCGCCGCACGTCATCGGGCTTGAAACCATAGCGCGACGGCAGGCATTGGTAGATCAGCGTCTTGGACGAGCGGCGCTCCTCTTCCGTCATGCCGCCATCGCCGGTCGTCGTGGAGGTGCCCATCTCGGTTGCGGCGCGGCCCAGCGCTTCCTTTACGTTCGCGGAGAGCGAACCAAAGCTCATGCCCGCGATCGTGATCGGGATGGCCAGTTCCACCGGCTTGCTGGCAAAGCGCGTGCCCAGCACGGTTTTGGTCACGCACTTCTCGCGATAACCTTCCAGCGGGTAGCGCGACAACGATGCGCCGAGGAAAAGCAGGTCGTCGAAGTGCGGCACGCGCCGCTTGGCGCCCAGTCCGCGGATCTCGTAAAGCCCGGTCGCCGAAGCGCGATGCACGTAATCGATGATCGTGCGATCGAACCCCGCGCTTTCCTCGAGCTGCATGCGTTGCTGCATTTCCATTGGTTTGTTCATGTTTGGTCCCTTTGGCAGCGGCGCGAGTTAAGGAGCGAGCGGGAGGGGTGATTCCTGCCTTCCGATCTTTCCCTCTCCCCTCGTCCCTCGCTCCTCATCCCTGTCTTTCAATACTCCTGGTTGGCCTCGGCATTCCAGTGATACAGCTCGCGCTTGGACGCGATGCGCCGGAAATGCTTCGGGTCATGCTTGAACCCCGCCCGGGCCAGCAGCTCGCCAACGGCCTGGTAATCCGCCGCGCTCATGGGTTCTTCATGCGCGTCGGCGCCGAAGGACTTGACCTTGCCGCGCACATAGATCACCGCCTCGTACAGCGAATCGCCCAGCGCATCGCCCGCGTCCCCGCACACCACCAGCCGTCCGGCCTGCGCCATGAATGCTGAAAAATCGCCCACCGATCCGCCAACGACGATGTCGACGCCTTTCATGGAAATGCCACAGCGCAGCGAGGCGTCGCCTTCGATGATCAGCAATCCGCCGTGCGCGGCGGCGCCCGCGGATACCGACGCGAAACCCGTTACATGCACCTCGCCCGAAGTCATGCCTTCGGCCACCCCCGGCCCGGCATTACCGCGGATCAGCACGCGCGCGAGCTGGTTCATCCCGGCCGCGTAATAGCCGGCATGGCCGTCGACTTCGATGTGCACCGCGGCGTTCATGCCCGCGGCGATGTTGTGCGCGCCATCCGGATTAAGCACGCGCACGGACTTCGTCGCGCCGAGATTACGGTGCAAAAACTGGTTGAGTTCGCGAAGCGACTGCTTCGCGAGATCGAACGTCACGCTTTCCGTCGCGCGCGGTGTCGTCGCTACGCTCGCCATACGTAGACCTCCTCCGGCACGGGTTCGAAGATGTTGGCGTTCTTTACGTCGGGCAAATGCGCGAGTGAGCGAAACTCCGAAGAGATCGCCACATAGTCATCGGTCTCCGCGACGATCGCCGGTTTGCAGGCGAAGGCATCGCGCACCAGCGCCAGTTCATCTCCGGTTCCCATCAGGAAAGTATAAAAACCATCCAACTCTTCGAATCCCTTGTGAATGGCGGTTTCAAGTCGGTCGCCTTCCCGCATGCGCCATTCGAAATAGCGGCAAGCCGCCTCGGTATCGTTGTCGGTGTCGAAGCCGATGCCCAGCGGCTCGAGCTTGCGCCGGATCTGGTAAGGATTGGACAGCGATCCATTGTGCACCAGGCAAAAATCCTCGCCGGCCGTGAAGGGGTGCGCACGATCCGGCGTCACGGCCGACTCGGTCGCCATGCGCGTGTGGGCGACCAGGTGCGATCCGGCGAGCTGCTCGAAGTCATAGCGCGCGGCCACATCCGCAGGACTTCCCACGTCCTTGTAAATGTCCATCAGCCGTCCCGCTGCCAGCAAATGCAGCTGGGGAAACGCCTGCTTGACCCAGGGGCGCACCTTTCCCACCGGCTCTTCACAGGTCAGAACCGCGTGGTTGCCCTTGACCTCCATTTGCACCTGGGTGCCGAAGCGCTTGATGAAGGCCGCTTCGAATCCGGCCCAATCGTAATCCGCATCCGGTGCATGCAGGCTGTACTTGCGCCGGTTGTCCGGCAACTCGTCCGTAAAGACGGCCAACCCCGCCGAATCCGGTCCGCGCTCGGTCATGCCGATCAGCATCGGCGTCGCCAGCCTCCCCAACTGCTCGCGCAGTTGCGGTGTCTTCAGCAGCAATCCCACGATTCCGCACATGATAGTTACCTCGAAAGAAAAGTCCTGCGCGTGCTTCTAGAAAAATTCCACGTAACGCTCGCGTTCCCATTCGGAAACATGCCGCGAGTACTCGACCCATTCCATGCGCTTGAGCGTCAGAAACTCCTGCGCCAGGTCCTCGCCCAGCGCCGCGCGCAATACCTTGTCCTTCTCGAAAGCGTCGAGCGCTTCGCTGAGGCTCTGTGGCAACACGTCGATGCCGGCGCGCTTGAGCTTCTCCGGCGACCACTCGTACAAGTTCTCGTTGATCGGCTTGCCAGGATCTATTTTTCGGTCAACGCCGTCCATGCCCGCCGCGAGGATGGCCGCACTGGCCAGATACGGGTTGCAGGAGCCATCCGGAAGGCGCAACTCGAGCCGCCCGTAGGGAACGCGCACGCACGCCGTGCGGTTATTGTTCCCGTAAGTGATATAAGCCGGAGCCCAGGTCGCACCCGACAGCGCACGCCCGACGACCAGACGCTTGTAGGAATTGATGGTCGGCGCCACGATGGCGGTCAGCGCTTTCGCGTGCGCGAGCACGCCGCCCATGAAGTGATAGGCCATTTGCGACAAGCCCATGCCGCTCTTGTCCTTATCGTCATGGAACAGATTCTTGACCTTGCTGTTGCCCATGGAAATGTGGAAATGCGCACCGCTGCCGGTGCGGTTGGAGAATGGTTTCGGCATGAACGTCGCGATCATGCCCATGGAACGGGCAATCTCCGATGCGGCCATCTTGACCATCACCAGACGATCGGCGGAACTCAACGCGTCGCCATAAGTGAAATTCACTTCGAACTGGCCGTTGGCGTCCTCGTGGTCGATCTGATAGACATCGACACCGACGCCGCGCAGGGCATCCACCATCGCTTCGAGAAACGGCACCGAGCGCGCGAGGCCCTTGTAGTCGTAGCAGGGTTTCTCGAGCAGATCGGTATCATCCGCCGGTCCGAGTTTTCCAGCTTCCGTGCGTTTGAGCAGCATGAATTCAGGCTCGATCCCGGTGTAAAGGGTCATGCCGCGTTTGGCGAGCGCATCCAGTTGGCGCTTCAACACGACGCGCGAGCAGTATTGATAGGGCTTGCCATTGACATGGCCGTAACAGGCCATGCGCGCGAACCCCGGCATCCACGGAATCACCGAAAGCGTGGAGGGATCCCCGATTGCCATGTAGTCGGGACCGTGCGGCCCCATGCCGAAGCCCCACAATGCGAAACCTGCAAAGCCCGCACCCTCGTTGAGCATCATGTCCAGATGTTCGACCGGTACCGCTTTGGCCTTGGCCGCACCGTGAATATCGACAAATTGCGCGAGGATGTATTTGACTTTGTTGTCCTTGAGGTACTTCCTTGCCGATTGGGGTGACATGCGCTCGTGGCTCCCTGTTAATGAATTTATTGGTCAACGGCGTGCCGGGTTGCTTTTTGCAGGCTGTCCGCGCCGACGACGCCGCCGCCGAGTTCTCCGGCAATCTCCGCGATTGTTTCCCAGAAATAGGCCGCAAAGGTGGGATCGCACCACAAGCGATACACCGGCAGCGGGTTAACTTGCACGCGAAGCACCAGCACGGACACGCCGATCATCTGCGTCATCACGGCTGTCTGCTGCGCTTGCCCGATCTGTTCGAAATTCACATTGCACGTCTGCACGAGCAACTCGTTGACTCGCGGACCGGCCAGCGCAAAGCCCGCATCCTGGCGAATCACCGGATAAACGCCGGGCGATGCCAGAGCGAGTGCCGCGCGCAGCGTGACGGTCGTTTGCGCGGCTGCGTCGTCTTCGATAAAAAATTCGCTGCGCCCCAGGCTCGCAATGACGCCACCCGCAGGTAACGCGTGCCAGCTGTTGGGCGCGGCGGGCGGTACGACGTTGCGCGCCTCAAGCCACTGTGCCGCCGCCGGCCCCTTCAGACCGACCTTGGGCAGGAAACTCAGATCGGCCAGTGCCACGGACTGGAGTCGCGCCTCTTCATCGGCGCGGATGCGAGATGCCATCTGCATTCCGCAGCGCTCGTCCCACTGCGGCTGCAGCGCCAGCAACTGTTCGTGGACCGGGCTTCGCCGGATCGCGTTCATGAGGCCGCTTTCTGGCGGGCGCCTGCAGGATCGTAAAAAGGTGTAGGGACCACCCGTGCCTGCACCATGCGTCCTGCGTCCGCCCGAATGAAGAAACGCGAGCCATCGGCGGCCAGATCGGGCGCAACGAATGCAAGCCCGACGTGGCGTTCGAGCGCAGGACTGAACGCGATACTGGTCACGCGGCCGGCGATCTGGCCATCACGGATCACCAGATGACATTCCCTGGGCGCTGCGTGCTCGTCGTCGGTCTCCAGCATGAATCCGATCAAGCGGGTCTTGGGCGATTTGCGTCCGATGATCCTGAGGCTGCGTTGGCCGATGAAATAGGGCTTTTCCATTTTCACGGCCCAATCCATCGCCGCCTCGACCGGTGTCGTCAGGCCATCGGTATCCTGACCGATGATGAGGTGGCCTTTCTCCAGGCGCAGCAGTCTCTGCGCCTCCACGCCAAAAGGCCGGATGCCGCAGTCCTCTCCCGCACGCATCAGAGCATCCCACACCAGCCCCGCGCAATCGGACGGAACATGGATCTCGTAACCCAGTTCGCCGACGAATCCTACGCGCATGAGACGCGCCGGCGATCCGGCCACGTCGCCTTCACGGACCGCGAGATAGGCAAAGCCCGCCGCGGACAGATCTAGCTTGGTGACCTTTGCCAGCACTTCGCGCGAGCGCGGACCGGCCAGGTTGATCGCGGCATACCCGCCCGTCGCGTTGACGATGCCGACCTGCATCTGCCACAACAGATTCAGCCGTGTCATTTCCCGGTAGACCGTCGCCGAGCCGGTGGTCGTCGTGGTGAAGTAGAACTGTTCGGCGCCGAGCCGCGCCACGACGCCGTCGTCAATGATGACGCCCGATTCGTCGAGCATCAGCGCATAGCGGGTCATGCCGATCTTCAGGGTGTCGAAACGGCCGGTATACAGGCGCTCCAGGAATGCTGCCGCGTCCGGGCCCGTGATCTCCATTTTGCCGAGCGTGCCCACGTCAATGAGCCCGACGCGGCTGCGCACCGCGGAAGCTTCTTCGCGCACGGCTTCGCGCTTCGCCAGGCCCTTCACGGCATAGTATTCGGGACGCAACCAGACGCCCGCCTGCATGAATACGGCCCCGGCCGCTGCATGGCGGGCATGCAAGGGCGTGCGCCGTTCGGGGTGAAACCCGCGGCCGGCCAGGTGAGACATCGGCACTGGATGGAAGAACGGACGTGCGGTGGTGCTGCCGACTTCGCCCGGCGTCTTGCCCAATAGCTTCGCCAGGATGCGGATCGCGTTCATGTTCGAATGCTTTCCCTGGCTGGGACCCATACCCACGGTGGTGTAGCGCTTGAGCAGCTCGATATTGTCGAAGCCTTCTTGCGCTGCGTTAACGAAATCCTTCAACTGCAGGTCTTCATCGAAATCGACGAAATTCTTGCCGAGCGGATGATAGAAAATCGGGTAGGCGTGGTTGGGCGACATTTCGGTCCGGGCGACCGCGTCGATCCCTGGAACGTCGAATCCCAGATGGCGGGCCGCCTGCGCGCCCGCGCGTGCACCATCGCGCAGCCGATCGTCGAGCGCGAATACGCCGTTTACGCGACCGGCTGCGAAGACGCCCGGCGGCAGCGTATCGGGCACAAACTGCTGGACCGCGTCATCGAAGCGCATTTTGGCGCCGGCCTGGTAGAGCAGGGCGGCTGCCGGGGCGTAGCCGACACTCATCAGCACGCCATCGCATGCGATCGACTGCTGCCGGGAAACATCGAGTTCGCCACTGGCAAGTACCGGACACACCACCGCGGCGCCCACCTTGCCTCCGTTATTGCGCAACTCGTGGATGCCATGCCGGGTGAATACGCGCGTGCCGGTCTGCGCCAGCTTGGCGGCCGCCGGTGAGTTCCCATCGGAGGTGATGCGCAAATCCACGACCGCCTCGACCCGGACAGCGTTCGCCTGCAAGTCGAGCGCGGCGGCGTAACCGTCATCATTGGCGGTCAGTACGACCGCGGATCGCATCGGCCGCACCGCGTAGCGGTAAATCAGGCGCTGTGCTGCCGAAGCCAGCATCGCGCCGGGCAAATCGTTGTTGTGGAATACCGCGGGCTGTTCGAACGCCCCGCTGGCAACGATCACGGCGCGCGCGCGCATTTTGGTCATGCGCTGCGCATCGACCAGAGGCACCCAGTGATCGGCGTAGTAGCCCGCCGCAAGCGTGCCGGCGCGAACACTGATGTTGGCATGGCGCTCGACGCGCTCGCGCAACCCGTTCAGTACTTCCAGCGCGCGATCGCTGCCACCGCGCTGATACGTGAGGCTCCCGCCCAGGCGCGCATTCTCGTCGACGATGCACACCCGCGCGCCGGCATCGGCACAAGCCAGCGCCGCGGACAGTCCGGCGGGGCCGGCGCCGACCACCAGCACGTCGCAGAAATCATAGCGCTTGGGCGTGCGCAGGCGCGGCGCAGCGAAGTCGAGTCTGCCCAGCCCGGTGAGACGACGGAACATGCGCTCCCAGAATGGAAACAGTGCGGCCGGCGAGTGGAACGCCTTATAGTAAAACCCCACCGGCAGCAGCGCCGACATGCGGTCCAGAAGGCGCGCGCGGTCGTGCTTGAGGCCGCCGAAGGTGTTGACCGCCGTGAGCCGCATGCCCGCGCGCAGCAGCGCAACGTCGGCGCGCAGATTCGGCCGTGCCCCGTCCTGCAGCAGCGCATTGGCATCATGGTTCGCCATGGACAAGACGCCGCGAGGACGATGATATTTGAAGCTGCGGCCCAGCACGTGCTCGCCGGCTGCAACCAGCGCGCTCGTCACCGTATCACCCGCGAACCCCTGGAAGCGGGCGGATTCGAACTCGAACTCGACCGGCGCAGCGCGGTCGATCCACTCGCCGGCGCGCGGCGGCAGGCGCGCGCTCATGCCGTCGCCTCACCCGACAAATAGGTGCGTAGCACCTCGTCGGTCGCAGTATTGCGCTCGGCAATGAACCAGATGCCGCTCGCAAGGTGCAACCACCACTCTTTCTTGACGCTTGAGGCGCCGTTGCGATTGAACACGTAATCCGCCCAATCGGCATCCGAACAGGTATCCGGATCCGGCATCGGCCGGATCTCGCCCGCGTACTGGAATTCGGAAACCGGGCGCAAACCGTTGATCGGACAACGCATCAACTTCATTGTCTGGATCCCACGTGGAGGCGGCCAAGGCGGGCGCGGAACGCTTCAGTGTCCAACCGACGCTGCTCCTTTCTCGCCGGTCAGTTCATATTCGGCGAAGCGCGACAGGCGAAATCCGGTAATCAGTTCGTGATCGCGATCGTTGGCCACGGTGTAAGCCATGGTCTTTCCCGAGACAGGCGTGGCCTTGAATCCCCAGGTGCCCCATCCGGAATCGATGTAAAAGCCCTCGACGGGCGTCTTGCCCATGATGGGCGCAAAGTCCGGGGTCATGTCCGCCATGCCTGCCCACTGGCGATTGATGTTGGCGTGCGACAGGAACGGAAACATGTCCAGCATGTGGTCCGCAAGCCCTTCCACGAAGTCGAGCGTCGAGCGCGTGGAATGCAACTCGTAGGGGTCGAGGGAGGCGCCCATGACCAGTTCCCCGCGCGCGGACTGGCTGACATAGACGTGCAGGCTGCCAGAAACAAGAATCGGATCGAGCCAGGGTTTCATCGGTTCGGACACCATGGCCTGCAACGGATGAATGTAAATGGGCGTGCGCAGGCCGACCATGTTCGTGAGCGCCGGCGTCGAGCCTGCCACGGCACACAGCACCTTGGTCGTCGCGATGTCGCCGCGATTGGTGCGCACACCCGTCACCCGGCCGCCTCTGGTTTCAATGCCCAGTACTTCGGTTTTTTGGTGAATTTCGGCGCCACGCCGGTCGGCGCCGCGGCCATAGCCCCAGGCCACGGCGTCATGGCGCGCGATTGCACCGGGCGCGTGATACAGCGCGCCCAGGATCGGTGCGTGACCGCCGCAACTCAGATCCATTTGCGGACAGGCTTCGGCAATTTCCTTGCATCCCACCAGTTCGCTATCGACCCCGAGGTGCTTGTTGACTTCTGCGCGCCAGCGCATGGTGCGCACAGCCGAATCGGTGTGCGCCAGCGTGAAGTGGCCGCGCGTCGAATAAAAAAGATTCAGGTCGAAATCGCTGGCGAGGTCCTGCCACAGTTGCACGGACTTGTCATAGAAAGCCACGCCTTCGGGTGTCAGGTAGTTCGAGCGCACGATCGTGGTGTTGCGACCGGTGTTACCGCCGCCGATATATCCTTTTTCCAGCACGGCAACGTTGGTTATTCCATGATCCCTGGCGAGATAGTAAGCGGCCGCTAACCCATGGCCGCCCGCACCGATGATCACCACGTCATAGTGCGCGCGCAACTGCTCGGGGGCGCGAAACATGCGCGGCTCCGGGTAGCGTGAGTTCAAGGCAAATCGCAGCAGGCGCAGCGGCACGTGCTCGTCCAACAAGGTGGATTCGGGGTGTCGATAGTCGCGCCATGCGAGCGGTCCGTCAATAGCTCCAGGAAGCTTTTTTTCTTGTGAGGAAACACGCATCGGGGCGGGACGCTTGCTGGACCGGACTCGCGGGGCTGCAACAACGTCTGCTACAATCGGGCGCCTCCAACCTATTGACGCATCTCAACGTTCCGGTATTCGCGCGTTGGGCTGAGGCGGTAGCCCACGCTGGTCGCCGCGAAGCATGACAGGGCGCATCGCTCCCGGGCGTGCGCCGAACAGAAAAAGACACTATGCGCCCGCAGTACCCGGACACGACTCCATGAGAATTGCCTTCGTCCTCGATCCTCTGGACGCGATCAAGACCTACAAGGACTCCTCGTACGCGATGATGCGGGAGGCCGTTTCGCGCGGGCACAGGCTGGCTTGCCTGCAACAGGAAGATATCGTGCTGCGCAATGGCCAGGTGCTGGGCTACGCGCGCGACCTGGCGCTGACATCGGACCCCAAGGACTGGTACGAAGTCGGAGACCGCGCCGCCGTGGGCCTTGAGAAGTTTGACGCGGTGATGATGCGCAAGGACCCGCCGTTCGACATGGAGTATGTCTACTCGACGTATCTGCTCGAGCTGGCGCAGCGCCAGGGCGCACGCGTCATCAACGATCCGCGCGCAGTGCGCGACCATAATGAAAAGCTGGCCATTGCCCGTTTCCCCCGCTTCACCGCCCCGTCCCTGGTGACGCGCGACGAAGCGCTGATCCGCGAATTTCTCGCCGAACATGGCGATATCATTCTGAAACCGCTGGACGGCATGGGCGGGACGTCGGTGTTCCGCATCCATCGCCAGGACTACAACATCGGCGTCGTGATCGAAACGCTCACGCATTACGGTCGGCGCACCGTCATGGCGCAAAAATTCATTCCGGAAATCGCCAAAGGCGACAAGCGCGTGCTGGTCATCGATGGCGCGCCGGTGCCGTTTTCCCTGGCCCGCATCCCGAAGCAAGGCGAGACGCGCGGCAATCTGGCCGCCGGGGGCACCGGGGTCGCCCAGCCGTTGTCCGCACGTGATCTTGAAATTGCGCACGCGCTCGGACCTGAATTGAAGGCCGCGGGGTTGCTGCTGGTCGGCCTGGACGTGATCGGCGACTATCTGACGGAGGTCAACGTGACCAGCCCGACGTGCATGCGCGAGATCGCCGACCAGACCGGTTTCAATGTCGCAGCCATGATGATCGATGCGCTTGAAAAAGCGGTCGGCGCCGCAACGTGAACGCTACGGCATCGCCTTGCATCCAGGCACAGTCCGCGGGCCTGCGCGAAGGTAGAATGCCCGACTCCGGTCCCGGTTGAGTTTCCTGGAATCTATGGTTGGCATCCTGATCATCACGCATGGCACGGTGGGCGAAAGCCTGATCCACAGTGCCAGTCACGTCGTGGGATTGCGGCCGCCGCAATTGGCGCATATCGGCGTGAGCATGCACGACGATCCCCAGGCCGTGCTGCCGCAGGCGCTCAACGTCCTGCGCAGCCTCGACCAGGGCGATGGCGTGCTGGTGCTCTCGGATGTTTACGGCGCCACGCCCAGCAACATCGCCTGCCGGCTGCTCGACCCGGGCAAAGTGGAAGGTGTCGCGGGCGTGAACCTGCCGATGCTGGTGCGCGCACTGACTTATCGCAATGAGCCGTTGAAAACGGTCGTGGCCAAGGCCATGTCCGGCGGCATCGAGGGCGTCATGCAAATGCCCGCGCCAAAGGTGAGAAATGCAGCAACGGGACATTGAGATCGTCAACAATCTCGGGCTGCATGCCCGGGCCTCGGCCAAGCTTACGCAACTGGCGGGACAGTTCGCGGCCGAAATCTGGATTTCGCGGGACGGTCGCAAGGTCAACGCCAAGAGCATCATGGGCGTGATGATGCTCGCTGCGGCGAAGGGTTCGGTGGTACAGATCGAAACCGACGGGGTCGACGAAGGCGAGGCCATGACGGCGTTGGTCGGCCTGATCAACAACAAATTCGGAGAGGGCGAGTGAATCCCGTACGAGTAAAGCGGCTCGAGATCTCGCTCGGAACTGCCACTCTCTCGCCCCTCGCTCCTCTACCCTCGCCCCTGCCTTCCTGATGAGTTTCACCATCCACGGCATCGGCGTATCGGGCGGCATCGCCATTGGTCATGCGCAACTGGTTTCGCATGCCCAGCTCGAAGTGGCGCATTACGATATCGCCAAGACGCGGGTCGCGGAGGAAAAGGCGCGATTCGACGCGGCCGTGCGCACCGCGCGCACGGAACTGGCGAGCCTCGGCGAGCACATTCCGGTCGGCGCCCCGGCCGAGTTCGAAGCCTTCCTGAACGTGCACCTGATGATTCTCGATGATCCGACGCTGTCGGAGGTGCCGAAGAATCTGATCGAATCCCTGCTGTGTAACGCCGAATGGGCGCTCAAGCTGCAGATGGACGCGTTGATCGAGCAGTTCGAAAGTATCGAGGACGGCTATCTGCGCGACCGCAAGACCGACGTCATCCAGGTCGTCGAACGCATCCTTAAAGTCCTGATGGGCCGTCCCGGACAGGTCCTTGCGCGCAACACGCCCGAAGAGAACAGCATTCTCGTCGCGCACGACTTGTCCCCCGCCGACGTCATCCAGTTCAAGAGCCACCGCTTTGCGAGCTTCATCACCGATCTCGGCGGGGCTACTTCGCATACCGCGATCGTTGCGCGCAGTCTGAACATTCCTTCGGTGGTGGCGCTGCATCACGCGCGCACGCTGATCCGCGAAAACGAAGTGCTGATCATCGACGGCAACAATGGCGTGGTCATCGTCAACCCGGACAAGACGGTGCTGGGCGAATACAAGCTGCGCCAGGAACAATGGGAACTCGAGCGCCTCAAGCTCAAGCGGCTCAAGCGCACCAGGACCACGACGCTCGATGGCACAGCGGTCGAGTTGCATGCCAACATCGAACTGCCCGACGACGTCGCCGATGCCAAGGAGAACGGCGCGGACGGCGTCGGACTGTTCCGCACCGAATTTCTATTCCTGAACCGGGGCGACTTGCCCAGCGAGGACGAGCAGTTCGAGGCCTACCGCCGCGTGGTGCAGGATATGGACGGGCGCCCGGTGACCATCCGCACATTCGATCTGGGCGCCGACAAGCAGGTCGACGCCGCCGAGCGGGTCGCGCCCAACCCGGCCCTGGGACTGCGCGCGATCCGGTTAAGCCTTGCGGAGCCGCAGATGTTTCATCGCCAGTTGCGCGCAATCCTGAAGACGTCGCATTACGGCAAGGTACGCATCCTGATCCCGATGCTTTCGTCGGCCAACGAACTCAACCAGACGCTGCATCATATCGAGGAAGCCAAGCAAAGCCTCGACCGCGAGGGCATCGCCTACGACAGCAACATCCCGGTCGGCGGCATGATCGAAATTCCGGCCGCCGCGCTTTCATTGCCGACTTTCACGCGCAAGCTCGATTTCCTGTCCATCGGCACCAACGACCTGATCCAGTACATGCTCGCGATCGACCGCGCCGACGATACCGTTGCGCATCTGTACGATCCGCTGCATCCCGCGGTGCTCAACCTGGTCGCTCACATTATCCGCAGCGCCAATCGCGCCGAAGTGCCGGTCGCGGTCTGCGGCGAAATGGCCGGCGATGTGCGCCTCACACGCGTGCTGCTGGGTTTCGGATTGCGCCAGTTCTCCATGCATCCGGCGCACTTGCTGTCGGTGAAACAGCAGGTGCTCAAATCCGATCTGCAGGAAGTCGTGGTGTTCACCCAGAAGATGCTCAGAAGCGACGACCCCGACAAACTGGAGCAGCTTCTGGTGCGCATGAACCGCTGAACCCGTGGCATGCGCATCGACTCCGAACAACTTGCCCAGAGCCTGTCTCGCGGACTGAAAAGCCTGTACGTCGTCTTCGGCGAGGAATTGCTGCTCGCGCTGGAAGCGGCCGATCGCATCCGCGCCACAGCCCTGGCGCAGGGGTTCGACGAGCGCCGCGTGCTCATCGCCGAGGCCGGCTTCGATTGGGGCGAACTCGCCATGTTGAGCAACAGTCTCTCGCTGTTCGCACCCAGGCGCGTGCTGGATCTGCGCATTACATCCGGGAAGCCCGGCAAGGAGGGCAGCGAAGCGCTGCAGCGGCTGGCCGCCTCGCCCCCCGACGATACGATTATCCTGATCGCGCTGCCGGGCATCGATCGCCAGGCGCAAGCCTCCAAGTGGTTCGCGGCGCTGGAAAGCACGGGCGTGGCCGTGCATGCCGCACCGATCAAGCGCGAGCGCCTGGGCGCGTGGCTGAGCGGGCGACTCGCGCAACAGAACCAGCAGGCCGATGCGCAAACCATCGAGTTTCTGGTCGATCGCGTCGAAGGCAACCTCATGGCGGCCCATCAGGAGGTGCAGAAACTCGCCTTGTTGTTTCCGGCCGGCGCGCTGGCGTTCGACGCAGTGCGCAACGCGGTGGTCGATGTGGCGCGCTACAACGTATTCGAGATCGGCGCCGCCTTACTGAAGGCCGACCGCGCCCACTATGCCCGCATGCTCGACGGGTTGCGCGCGGAGGGCACGGCCGCACCGCTGGTGTTGTGGGCGATCGCCGAAGAGGCACGTGCCCTGCTGAAAGTCCAAACCGCCATGGCTGCGGGCCAGCCGCTGGCGCAGGCGCTGCGGGATGCACGGGTCTGGGGACCGCGCCAGGACCTGATGCCTGCGGCGCTGCGCCGGTTCGAGCGCAAGCAACTGGCGGCGGCCTTGCAGCGGGCTGCGCACATCGACCGCATGATCAAGGGACTTGGCCACGGCGATATCTGGGACGAGATGCTGCAACTCGGACTTGCATTGGCCGCTTCCCCGCCGCAGGGCCGGGGACTGGCGAATAAGGGTAAAATCGTCGCCGGTCTTCGGAAATAGAACCTATGGACATTCAGTCCTATATGCATTCAATCGGCCGTGCAGCGCGCGCCGCCTCGCGCGCCATGGCAAAAGCCGAAACCGGCGCCAAGAACGAAGCACTGCAACACATGGCGCAGGCCGTCGAGCGCGATACCGCCCTGCTGCTTGCGGCCAATCGCACGGATGTCGAGGCTGCCCGCGCCAAAGCGCTCGAACCGGCCCTGATCGACCGCCTGACCCTGACGCCGAGAGAACATCGCGGCGATGGCAGAGGGCTTGCGCCAGATTGCCCAACTGCCCGATCCCGTGGGCGAGATCAGCGGCATGAGCTACCGGCCCAGCGGCATTCAGGTCGGCAGGATGCGCGTGCCGCTGGGCGTGATCGGCATCATTTACGAAGCGCGCCCGAATGTGACCGCGGATGCCGCAGGCCTGTGCCTGAAATCCGGCAATGCCGCCATCCTGCGTGGAGGTTCCGAGGCGATCCGTTCCAACCAGGCGATTGGTGCTTGCGTGCACGAAGGGCTGCAGGCGGCAGGCCTGCCCGAAGCCGCGGTGCAGGTCATCGAGACCACGGACCGCGCGGCCGTCGGTGAATTGATCACGATGAAAGACTACGTCGATATCATCGTGCCGCGCGGCGGCAAAGGACTGATCGAGCGCATTTCCGCCGAATCGCGCATCCCGGTCCTCAAGCACCTGGACGGCGTATGCCACGTCTATATCGACGACAGGGCCGACATCGACAAGGCCATCCGCATCGCCGACAACGCCAAGACGCAGCGCTATGGCACCTGCAACACCATGGAAACCCTGCTGATCCATCGCGGCATCGCGGCGCGCGTGCTGCCGCGGCTGGCATCCATCTACCAGGACAAGCAGGTCGAATTGCGCGGCGACGACGCCGCCCGGGCTTTGGTTGCGCAGATGAAACCCGCGACGGAAGAAGATTGGTACAGCGAGTATCTCGCGCCTATCCTGTCGATCCGGATCGTCGAGGACCTCGATCACGCCATCGAACACATCACCGTTTACGGCTCGCAGCACACCGATGCGATCGTGACCGAGGACATCACGCGGGCGCGCCGCTTTTTGCGCGAAGTGGATTCGGCTTCAGTCATGGTCAATGCGTCGACGCGATTTGCCGACGGCTTCGAGTTCGGTCTCGGCGCCGAGATCGGCATCTCCACGGACAAGCTGCATGCGCGCGGTCCCGTCGGGCTCGATGGTTTGACGTCATTGAAGTTTGTCGTACTGGGCGACGGCCACATCCGCGAATAGGCGTTACTGCGTTGCGCGCTTCGAGCGCCCCCATAAGAACAAGAGGAGTCTCATGAGCAATCTGATCGAGGTCAAAGTCCCCGATATCGGCGACTTCAAGAACATTCCCGTGATCGAAGTGCTGGTCAAAGCCGGCGACAAGGTCGAGAAGGAAGATTCGCTGATCACGCTGGAATCCGACAAGGCCACCATGGAAGTGCCGTCGCCGGCCGCGGGCATCGTCAAGGAACTGAAAATCAAGCCCGGCGACAAGCTCTCCGAAGGCAGCCTGATCCTGATGCTCGAAGGCGCTGGCGCCAGCGCGCCGGCGCCGAGCAAGCCCCGCGCAGAAAACCGAATCGCCGAAAGCGCCTCCGGCATCCGCAGCCAAAGCGCCCGCGTCGAGCGCGTCCGCCCCCGTGGTCAAAGGCGACATTCACGCGGAAGTCGTCGTGCTGGGCTCGGGGCCCGGCGGTTACACGGCGGCATTCCGCGCCGCGGATCTGGGCAAGCAGACCGTGCTCATCGAGCGCTATCCGGTATTGGGCGGGGTCTGCCTGAACGTCGGCTGCATTCCTTCGAAAGCGTTGCTGCACGCGGCGCGCGTCGTTGCCGAGGCCGAAGAAATGGGGCACTTCGGATTGGCGTTCGGCAAACCGAAAATCGAACTGGACAAACTGCGCGCCTGGAAAGGCGGCGTGGTCGAGAAATCGATTCGAGGGCTGGCGGGACTGGCCAAGCAGCGCAAGGTAACGGTGGTGCAAGGCGTCGGCAAGTTCACGTCGCCGCACATGATCGAAGTGCAGACCCCGGATGGCGTCAAGAAAGTGTCCTTCGATCACGCCATCATCGCGGCGGGCTCGCAATCGGCGAAGATCCCCGGCCTGCCCTACGATGACGCGCGCCTGATGGATTCCACGTCGGCGCTGGAGATGAAAGATATACCGAAGCGGCTGCTGGTGATCGGCGGCGGCATCATCGGTCTGGAGATGGCCTGCGTCTATGACGGCCTGGGCTCGAAGGTCACGGTCGTGGAATTGCTCGACGGCCTGATTCCCGGCGCCGACCGGGACCTGATCCGGCCGCTGCAAAAGCGCATCGAGAAACGCTACGAAGGCATTTACCTGAAAACCAAGGTGACCAAACTCGAGCCGCAGAAAGACGGCCTCAAGGCGACGTTCGAGGGCGAAAACGCGCCGGCGCCGCAAGTTTACGATCGTGTGCTGCTCGCCGTCGGACGGCGCCCCAATGGCAAGGCGCATCGCGGCGGAGGCCGCGGGGGTTACGGTCAATGAGCGCGGCTTCATCCCCGTGGACAAGCAGTTGCGCACCAACGTGCCGCACATCTTTGCCATCGGCGACATCGTCGGCGATCCCATGCTGGCGCACAAGGCAAGCTATGAAGGCAAGATCGCCGCCGAAGTCATCGCCGGGCATAAAGCGGCGTTCGATGCGCGCACGATTCCGTCGGTCGCCTACACCGATCCCGAAGTTGTCCTGGATGGGCCTGACCGAAACGCAGGCCAAGGCACAGGGCATCGACATCGAGAAGGCGAGTTTTCCCTGGGCGGCGAGCGGCCGCGCCCGCGCGATGGCGCGCGACGAAGGCATGACCAAACTGATTCTCGACAAGAAAACGCGCCGCGTGCTGGGCGCCGGCATCGTCGGCCCCAACGCCGGCGAACTGATCGCCGAGACCGTGCTCGCGCTGGAAATGGGGGCCGACGCAGCCGATCTTGCGCTGACCATCCATTCGCATCCGACGCTGTCGGAAACGGTCATGTTCGCCGCTGAAATCGCCGAGGGCAGCATCACCGACCTGTACATGCCCAAGAAATAATCATGGCGCCGGGGTCCGAGCAGTTCACTGCGCTGGTCACGCCGCCGGCGGAACAATCCGGGCCTGCGCTGTGGTTCGCATTCCAGGGCGCGCAGATTCTGGTGCTGCGCGATACGCAAAGCGCCAGCCTGCCCAGTGCACGCGACATGCGCGACCTGGGCATGTCCCCCAAGCGCAGCCAGTACCTGGGTGTTCTGGGCACACAGCATTGCTTCGCCTGCGAACTCGACGAGGGCTGTGCACCGCCCGACGGAATGCAGTGGTCGGGCTTGCGCGCGCTCTTCGGCGCCATCGACGACTCCTTGTTCGCGCTGGCCGGGCGCGCTTTCCAGATCGTGGACTGGGATCGCTCCCACCAGTTCTGCGGACGTTGCGGCACGCCGACACACCTCAGGGCGCACGAACGGGCGCGCGAATGCCCGAATTGCGGCGCAGGTGCATTATCCGCGCATCGCGCCAGCGATCATGGCGCTGGTACGGCGCGGGCACGAGTTTTTGCTTGCGCGATCGCCTCATTTCGCCCCCGGCATGTACAGTGCGCTGGCGGGTTTTGTCGAACCCGGCGAGACCCTGGAACAGACGCTGGTGCGCGAAGTGCGCGAAGAAGTCGGCATCGAGGTTTCCAATGTGCGCTATTTCTCCAGCCAACCCTGGCCGTTTCCGCACTCGCTGATGATCGCGTTCAATGCGGACTACGCCGGCGGTGAAATTACGCCCTGAACCAGGCGAGATCGAAGCGGCCGACTGGTTCACGATCGACCGGTTGCCGCCGGCGTTGCCCAGCAAGATCAGCATTTCGCGCCGTCTGATCGATGCCACGCTGGCGGAATTGAGGTGCTTCGCGCTGATTCGACCGATGAACCCGGGAGACCAAGATGCTCAGGATCTGGGGACGCAGCAATTCCGTGAACGTGCAGAAAGTCATGTGGTGCTGCGAGGAGATCGGACTCGCACATGAGCGTGTCGACGCGGGCGGCAGCTTCGGCGTGGTCAATACGCAGCAATATCGCAATCTCAATCCTAACGGCCTGGTTCCAACCATCGAGGAAGACGGCTTCGTGCTGTGGGAATCAAATGCCATCGTGCGTTACCTCGCCGCCAAGCACAGCGCGGGGAAGCTCTGGCCCGAGGATCTGAATATCCGCGCCGAAGCTGACAAATGGATGGACTGGCAAAACTCGACGTTCTGGCCCACGTTCCGGCCGTTGTTCTGGAACCTGGTACGCACTGCGCCCGACCAGCGCGATGCGAATGCCATGGAAGAATCCCGGCTCAAAACCGCAGAGATCATGGCCTATCTCGATGCGCATCTGAAGAACCGCCCGTATATCGGCGGCGATGCACTGACCATCGGCGACATTCCCCTGGGCTGCAGCGTGTGGCGCTGGATGGGATTACCGTTCGAACGCCCTGAGCTTGCCAACGTGCAGCGCTGGTTCGACAACCTGGGCCAGCGCCCCGGTTACAAAAAAGTGGTCATGCTGCCGCTCACCTGAGGGCTCCAGGCCAAACCCCGATTCCGCACGGGCGCGTACCGCGCATTGGGGGCTGGTCTTCGCAAAAGCGCCGGACGTACAATGCAAGGACTTGGCGGCGGCCGGAACAGTTCCGGTGCGCCGATACCATCCCGGGAATCCTCATGCATGCAATGACTCGCTGGTTTGCCGGCCTCTTGGCCGCGTTGGTCTTTTGCGCTTCGCCGAGCGCCATGGCGCAGTCGCGTTATGTAACGCTTGGGTATGTCGACTTGTCGTTCTACGAAGTTACGGCAAGCGTGGTGCAGGGCGTGCTTGAGCGCCTGGGCTATAACGTCGCCGTGAAGAAAGGCAGTCACGCCGAAATCTATCCGTTGTTGGGCAAAGGCGAAGTCGATCTGTTTGTGGCGGTCTGGTTGCCCAATGCCCACGCGGCATACTGGGAGCAGTATAAGGACCGCTCGATGATCGTCACGACATTGTTCGACGACGCAAAACTGTTCTGGGCGGTGCCGGCATATGTTCCGGCGGCTGACGTATCAAGTGTCGCCGACCTGCGCAAACCCGAGGTCGCCGCAAAAATGCAGAAGCAGATCCGCGGCACGAAACCGGATTCGGGCCTCATGGTGGGGTCGCAGAAAATCATGGCGGCCTACGGCCTCAAGGACTCCGGCTACGAACTCCTGCCCAGCCAGCCTTCGGAACGGGTCACCAACTTCAGTGACAACATAGCCGCCAAACGCTGGTTCGTGATGCCGCTGTCCCAGCCTAATTACCTGAATCGCATGGCAGCGATGCGCATCCTCGATGAACCCAGGCAATTGCTCGGTTCAGCCGACACCGCCTATCTGGTGGCGCACAAGGATTTTTTCGCAAAAGTCGACAAGCAGACCTGGAGCGCGCTCAAACGCATGGCACTGTCGGTCAAGGCGGTCACCGAAATGGATTATCAAGTCAACGTCAACAAGCTGACGCCGCAGTATGCCGCCCGCAACTGGATGGCGGCGCACCCGGATACCGTCAATTACTGGCTGCAGCCGGACGAAGAGTAAGTAGTGCGCCGGGCGAGCCGCTCCCAGACCAGCTCGACCCCGCTCAAGATGCGCTGCAGCATTCGGCTGTTCCGGCGGGGACGCGCCGCCTATTCAATTGACACCCTTTTTTGGCAGGAGTAGCGTCATCCTGCCAGTCCGAATCAGCCTCTGAGGTTGTGTTGGGTCAGCGCATTGCAGGCGCCAGTGGATTTTCAGGTCTTGCCCGTCAGACGCCTGGAACATCAACAAACATAAAAGGGGGAGCGCAGTCATGGAGTTCAATATTCTGCAGCACTTCAAGGGTCTGGACGAATTACCCAAGGATCCATTCAACGGCGATGAAGTTGGCACCTCATTGTTCCTGACCGGGGGCATGGGCGAAAAGATTTCGCAGAAAATGGACGGTTACGCCCAAAAAGCGGGCGTGTCGCGACGTAAGTTCATCAAATCTTCACTTGGTTTCTCCGCGGCGATGCTGGCGGCGAACGAGGTAACAGGCATGAAGTTCTTCGAAGTGGGCGCCGCCGAGGCCGCCGACGTCGGGGCAAAGAATGAAGCCATCCAGGTGGCGCGCGCCAGCACCGACTTCATCATCGACGTGCACACCCACGTCTGTACGCGGCCCGGCCACTATAACCTCGGCGTCGACACGACCGAGCGCGGCATGTACTTCGTGCAGCTCCTCGATGAGCTCGGCAAGGCATTCGGTATGGTGAACGGCACGCGCGACATGAACGTCGAGAACTACGGCAAGCTGATCCTCAAGGAAAGCGATACCACTGTCGGCATCTTCAATCCCTTCGGCTTCCGCGAGCACTACGGCGGCAAAGACATGATCCCAATGGAATACCAGGTCGGGGTGCGCAACAAGTGGCCGAAGTCCACCGTCATGCTTGCAGGCGGGTTGACGCCAAACCAGGGCTTGGGTGAAACCCTCGAGCGGCTCAACATGTTCGTCGACAAGTACAAAATCTCGGGGCTGAAACTCTACACGTTCGACGCGACCGACAAACATGGCTGGTATTTCGACGACGAGAAGCTGGCTTATCCGATGTGGGAGGAATGCCGCAAGCTGGGCATCAAGAACATCGGTTGCCACAAGGGCATCCCTTTCGGCGCGTTCCATGCCCGCTACGCGCACGCGGAGGATTTCGATGGGGCGGCCGACGACTTCCCCGACCTGAACTTCATTGCCTACCATTCGGCCTGGCCGTATCACGAAGAACTTGCAGCGCTCAAGACTTTCAAGCCGCATCGCAAGAACCTGTACTGCGAGGTCGGGTCGACGTTTGCCGCGACCGTGACCAGCCGGCCGATGGAATGCGCGCATGTGATCGGCACCCTGCTGCGCGACATGGGTCCGGACTACGTGCTGTGGGGAACCGACTCGCTGCTGTGGGGCAATCCGCAGTGGCAGATCGAAGCCTTCCGCAAGTTCCAGATCCCGGACCAGTTGGTCGAGGGTTACGGCTACCCGAAGATTACGGACGAGATCCGCCGCAAGGTATTCGGCGAGAACGCGGCACGCCTCTGGAGCATCGACAAGAAGGCGGCCATGCAGGCCAAGGCTGAAATCAAGGCTACTGAATTCGCCTGATCCCCGATCTCCCTTCCCTGCAGGGGCCGGACTCGCGAGATCCGGCCCCTTTTTGATCCACAGCGCATCGAGGGTACAGCATGCCAACTTACGAATACGCCTGCGATGGTTGCCGCATCATCTACCAGACCCGCCACGGCATGAACGATCCCGGGCTCGACAACTGCCCGGCCTGTGCCAGCATGCTGCGCAAGGTGCTTTCAGCGCCCTCGCTAAACACCGGGAGGCATTCCAGTCCGACGGCGGCGAAGTACTCGAAGCTGTCCGATAGCGACGAAATCGCCATGGAAAAGGACCTGCAGAAAGTCTACGAGACGATCTGGGTGCCGCCTGAAGTCAAGCACAGTCCGTGGGACCATAACCATTGATCATGTCCTGCTCCAAGGCGAGGTGGCGGCAGTTGAATGACGCGCGGGAGTTTCATGCACATTGATGCGTCCTCTGCGCGCCGGCCGCGAAGGGTCGTGCACGGGGTGCTCATACTGACCGCCGTTTCCAGCCTGTCAGGCGCGGCGTTGCTAGCGGCCGGCAACGCCGAATTGCTTGCGCCCGCCGCGCTGTCTGCCGGCAGCTTCACAACCGCCGAATCGGGTGCCAGTGCTTTTTCCATCCCGGTCGCCATGCTCGACAAAGAGCAGATGGAGCAATACCTCAAGGGCAGAGAGCAGTTCAACGAGGCCTGGGTGGTGGCGCCGGAGCCCGACGGCGTTTGGGGTCTGGGGCCTACGTTCAACGAGGACCGCTGCGCGCATTGCCATGTCAACAACGGGCGCGCCAAAGCACCGGAGCACGACGAGGAAGGCGCACGCGGTCTGCTGGTGCGTTTGAGCATTCCGGGCCAGACCAGGGAGGGCGCCCCGAACCCGCATCCGGCCTACGGCGATCAGTTGCAGAATCGCGGCATTGCCGGCCGCGTTCCGGCGGAAGGTCGTCTGGTATTTACCTATCGCACGCGTGAAGTACGTCTGGAGGATGGCGAAATCGTCGCCTTGCGTGAACCGCAGATGCAGTTCGCCGATCTGCAGTTTGGCGAACTGGGCCCGGCTACCATGATGTCGGCGCGCATCGCGCCCGCCATGATCGGGCTTGGCTTGCTCGAAGCCGTGCCCGAGGAAACCATTCTGGCGCTGGCGGCCGATCAGCAGAAGCAGGGGCTGCGCGGCCGGCCCAATTACGTGTGGGATTACGAAAACGGCAGGACCGTGCTCGGGCGTTTTGGCTGGAAAGCCAATCAGCCGAATTTGCGCCAGCAGACGGCCGCCGCGTTTTTCACGGATATCGGCGCGACGTCCCATTTTTTTCCCGAAGAGAATTGTCCTGCCCCGCAGCTTCAGTGCCTGGACCTGCCCTCAGCCAGCAAATGCGGGGGCCAGGGCGGCTGCACCGGCAACTATCGGCCGGAGGTCGTGCCGAGCCGGCTCAAGAACATCAGCTTTTATCTGCAAACGCTGGCCGTGCCCGCACGGCGCAATCCGGCAGATGCGCAGGTGCAACGCGGCGAAGCGCTGTTTGCGCAAGCCCGCTGCAGCGCCTGTCACGTGCCGCGGCTCGAGACCGGCAGCCATGCTGCCATCGCCGCGGGCGCCCATCAGGTCATTCATGCTTACACGGATCTGCTGCTGCATGACATGGGCGAAGCACTGGCCGACGGGCGGCCGGATTTTCGCGCCGGAGAGCGCGATTGGCGCACGCCTCCGCTTTGGGGCATTGGTCTCATTCCGACCGTAAACGGGCACAGCACGTTGCTGCACGACGGCCGCGCGCGCAATGTGACCGAGGCGATTTTGTGGCACGGTGGCGAAGCACAGGCTTCGCGTGAAGCATTCGGCGCCCTGACGAAAGTGGAGCGCGCGGCACTGGTGAAATTCGTCGAGTCCCTCTAGCACGCGCCAATACCGGCCACGATGCGGCCGCCGCGGCACCCGAGCGCTGCTCAGATCACGCGCGCCGCGCGCAGCGTTTCGACTTCCGCCGCCGTGTATCCCGCCTGCTGCAGGATTTCAGCGCTGTGTTGCCCCGCATCGGGTGCGGGTCGTTCCACCGTGAAATTGTATTCGCTCATCTTCAGCGGCGGCCCAAACTGCAGCGTGCCGTTGGCACGATTGACCATCTCGCGCGCAACGATCTGCGGATCGTCGAAGCTTTCCTGCAAGCTCAGCACCGGGCTCACGCAGCAATCCTCGCCCGAAAATTTATCGACCCAGTACGATTGCGGTTGCGACGCAAAGATCGCAGCGGTCTGCTGCCGGCCCCATTCAGCCTCCTTGCTGCGTTTTTCCCAGTGGCAGGCCTTGAGATCCGGGCGCTCCAGCACATCGCACACGCGTTCCCAGAATTTCCACTCGAGCGCGCCGACCGCCATGTGGCGGCCATCGGCCGTGGCATACACGGCATAGCAGGGCTCGCGCCCCGACAGGAAATCCGCGCCGCGCGGGTGCGCCTTCCCGGTGGAGGCGACCGCCGCCAGCGCTTGCAGGTTGTGCACGAGCACGCCTTCGGTCATGGACACATCGACATAGCGGCCCTGGCCACTGCGCTGCGCATCGAGCAATGCGGCGAGGATGCCCATGGCCGGCACCACCGCACCGCCGAGGATGTCGGCGATCTGCAGGTTCGGCAGGACCGGATCGCCGCGTGCGGCGCCGATTTGATCCGTGAGGCCGGCATAGCTGCAGTAGTTGACGTCATGGCCGGCCAGATCGCGATACGGTCCGGTCTGGCCGTAGCCCGAAATCGCGCAGTACACGATGCGCGGATTGATCGCGCGGCAGGCGTCGTAACCCACGCCCAGGCGGTCGACCACGCCCGGTCGAAAACCTTCCACCACCGCGTCAGCATCGCGCACCAGCCGCAGAAATACTTCCACGCCCTCGCGTTGCTTCAGATCGAGCCGCAGCGCGCGCTTGTTGCGGTTGATCGCGGCGAACACCGGCGCGACCTTGCCGGGTTGCGCACCGAGCGTACGCGCGTAATCGCCGGCGCCGGTGTCTTCGATTTTGATGACGTCGGCACCCAGATCAGCCAGATGCAACGTGCACACCGGGCCGGGCAGCAGTCGGGTCAGATCCAGAACGCGGATGCCGGAAAGCGGTTTGGCGCGCATGAATCGTCAGCCGGTCGACACTTTGGCGGGGCCGGTATAAAACTCCGGATAGCGCTTGGCGATGACCGGACTGTCTGACGCCCACGCGTGGCAGGAATCCAGCAGGCCGGGGCGCTTGCGCACACCCTGCTCGCGTTCGCGCCTTGCCCGCAGCGGATAGATGGTCTGGAATGCCGTGGTCGCCATGGGCCCGAGCAACTCCAGCAGATGGGTGCAGCCTTTGGTTCCGCCCAGCAGTTCGCGGGTCTTCTGGGTCCAGCCACCTTTGATCGCCAGGCCCTTCAACGCCTCGAAGTTCGGCGTGATGTCGCCGCACATATGGTAAGGCCCCCATACGGTGCGGGCTTCCACCGCGACTACGCACAGCTCGTCGTCCACGGTCAGTCGCAGCCACATTTCGTGCAGCGGCTGGCCGGCGGGCGCGGGGCCGCGATCAAGATCCTTCAGGTCGTAACTCTTGGTGTCGACCAAATGGCCTTCGATATCCCAGAGGCCGTCATCGCGACGGTAGCCGATACATTCAACCTGGCGCCGGTGCATGGGCTGGCGTGCTACGGGTGCGGTCAATCCGATATTCAACGTTTTTTCCTTGTGCGTCGGCGCTGTTCGATTTTTTCGAGCACCGCAATTTTTTCGCTGGCGGACAGATCGAGCCAGCCTGCGATTTCATCGATCGTGCGCAGGCAGCCGCGGCACAGACCGTTGTAGGGATTCATCTGGCAGACGTTCACGCAAGGCGAAGGGATCTCCTTGAGGGAGTCGTTCACGCTGCGGCCTTGTCGCGTTTGACCGCCAGCGCGCGCCCGGCGCGCGACAAGGTCGGCCGGCCGAGATGATCGCAAATGAACTGCGCAGCATCGAGCAGACGGTTCATGTCGATCCCGGTGGCAATGCCAAGGCCGTCCAGCATATACAACACGTCTTCGGTGGCGACATTGCCGGTGGCACCTTTCGCGTAGGGACAACCGCCGAGTCCAGCCACGGAACTGTCGAACGTGGCCACGCCCAGTTCCATCACGGCCAGAATATTAGCCAGCGCCTGACCGTACGTGTCGTGAAAATGCCCCGCCAGCCGCTCCGGCGGCACTTTCTTCGACACGGCCTCGACCATGCGCTGCGCGCGTACCGGGGTGCCGGTGCCGATGGTGTCGCCCAGCGATACTTCATAACACCCCATGTCATAGAGCTGATGCGCAATATCGGCAACGGCCTGCGGGCTCACCTCGCCCTCGTAGGGGCAGCCCAGCACCACCGAAATATAGCCTCGCACGCGCAGGCCGGCGGCCAGTGCAGCTTTGCAGACTTGCGCCTGCCGTTGCAGGGATTCGGCAATGCTGCAATTGGTGTTGCGCTTGGAAAAAGCCTCTGTAGCGGCGGCAAAGCCCGCCACTTCCGTAGCCTGCGCAGCAATGGCGGCTTGCAGGCCTTGCAGGTTCGGCACCAGAACCGGATAGGCGACACCGGTTTTACGCTTGATACGCGCCATGACTTGCGCCGAGTCGGCCATCTGCGGCACCCATTTGGGGGAGACGAAACTGCCCGCCTCGATGGCTTGCAGGCCGGCATCCGCCAGGCGGTTGACCAGTTCGACTTTGACCTCGGTGGGCACCGAGCCCTTTTCATTCTGCAGGCCGTCGCGCGGGCCGACTTCGACGATTTTTACGCGTGCTGGAAAATTCATGGTTTGGGTGCCTCGTCCGCTTCGAACTCGAGCAGCTTCGCGCCTTCGGCGACCTGCTCGCCCTTGGAAAAGTATAACTGCCTGACGGTGCCGCGCTTGGGCGCGGCGATGGTGTGTTCCATTTTCATGGCTTCGATGATCATCAGCGCTTGCCCCTTTGCGACCGTCGCGCCGTTTCCGACGAGCACCTCGATCACGGTGCCCGGCAGCGGGGAGACCAGGCGTCCCGCGGGATCCTCTTCTTCGACGCGCTCTGCCTGTTCGAATTCCAGACGGTAATAGCCGCCTTGCGCGAATATCGTCAGCACCTGATCGAGGCGCACGACCGTTGCACGGCTGCAAGTGCCGTCGAGTTCCACCTCCAGGGTGCCCTCGCCCGCATCGCTCGCCGACGCCGTGATAGTCCGGCCATCGGGCAGCTCCAGCAAATAGCCGCCGCCACGATAATGCGCCACGATCTGCCTGCGCTCGCCACGGTCCACGAACACGCTAACGTGATGATTGTCTTCGTTCAAGCGCCAGCCGTGGCGCAGATGCCACGGCGAATTGGGATCCTTCGACCGGCTGGCCGCAAGCGCAGCCTCCCGATCCATGCGCAAGGATTCGCTTAGAACCGCAATAGCCAGAATTTCCGCGGGGACTGGCGCGGCCTCGACCAACAGCACGGCGCGATGGCGCTCGATGAGCCCGGTGTCGAGGGCTTGCGGATCGCGGTCGGCATGCGCGAATGCCGGATGTGCGGTCACAGCAGACAGGAACGCCAGGTTCGTGGTGATTCCCGCCACCTGGTATTCGCCCAGTGCCGCACGCATGCGTTGCAACGCGGCGGGCCGATCCTCGCCCCAGGTGACCAGTTTGGCAATCATCGGGTCGTAATACACGCCGACTTCGTCACCGGCTTTCACGCCGCTGTCGATGCGCACGTGCGCAGTGACCTGCGGCTGACGCAGATAGGCCACGCGCCCGGCCGTCGGCAGGAACTCGCGCGCGGGATCTTCGGCGTAGATGCGTGCCTCGATTGCATGACCGCTGATCGAAAGTTGCGCCTGGCGCAACGGCAATGCCTCGCCCGCGGCAACGCGCAACTGCCATTCGACCAGATCGAGTCCGGTGATCATCTCGGTGACCGGATGCTCGACTTGCAGCCTGGTGTTCATTTCCATGAAATAGAAGCGGCCGTCGGGTTCAGCAATGAACTCGACCGTGCCGGCCCCGACATAGCCCACCACGCTCGCGGCCGCCACGGCGGCCGCCCCCATCGCGGCGCGCCGCTCGGCGCTCAAGCCGGGCGCCGGCGCTTCCTCCAGAATCTTCTGGTGGCGGCGCTGCACCGAACAATCGCGTTCGAACAGATGCACACAAGTGCCGTGCGTGTCGGCGAACACCTGCACCTCGATGTGACGCGGGCGCGTCAGGTACTTCTCGATCAGCACCCGATCATCGCCGAACGATGAAGCCGCCTCGCGCTTCGCAGCCGCCAGGGCTTCGGCGAAATCGCCTGCACGCGTCACTACGCGCATGCCCTTGCCGCCGCCCCCGGCGCTCGCCTTGATCAGTACGGGATAACCGATCCGCGCAGCCTCCTGTTCGAGCATTTCCGGCGCCTGGCCGGCACCGTGATAGCCCGGCACCAGCGGCACGCCCGCCTTGGCCATCAGTGTTTTCGCCGCCGATTTCGAGCCCATTGCCTCGATCGCGGCCGCTGGCGGGCCAATGAATACCAGGCCGGCGGCGTGGCAGGCGCGCGCGAAATCCGCGTTCTCTGACAGAAAACCGTACCCCGGGTGAATGGCCTGTGCGCGGCTTTGCGCTGCGACCTCCAGGATGCGATCGCCGCGTAGATAGGAATCGCGCGGGTGCGCCGTGCCAATACGCCAGGCCTCGTCACACTGGGCGACGTGCAGCGCGTGACGGTCGGCGTCGGAATAAACAGCGACCGTGCGAATGCCCAGCCGCCGGGCACTGCGCGCGACACGGCAGGCAATCTCGCCGCGGTTGGCTATCAGTATTCTGTCAAACATTGCGCATTTTTTTCTAGTCAGGCCGGGTGAAAAGTATTCGCCTACCTATCGCCAGGTGCCGTCGACATCATCCGGCGGCAGCGGCTCGATGGTTCCGCCGGGCAGGCGTACCAGATCGCGATACAGCAACAGCGCCAGCACAAAGCAGACGCTGAACAGTGCCAGGCCGAAAAAACTAGCGGTCATCGCGATATGCACCAGCGTCTCGATCGTGCCGCCGCGCGCCTCTTCGCAAGCCGCCCAGCCCTCGCGGTTACGCAGCGCAATGTCGATCAACGCCTCGCCGTCGCTGGCGCGCAACTGGCGCAGCAGTTCTTCGAAACCCGGCAAGTTGAACTGGTACTGGCCCGTGTAATGCCACAGCCAGACGCCGGCGCCCAGGTCGAGGCAGAACATCGCCAGACCCAGCGCGCAGAACAGCGCCAGCAACTTCGCTCGTTGCGCATTGACGGCCGCTGTCCCCTCGGGAGCCCCTTGCATGTCAATGCCAGTGCGGCTTGCGTTTTTCGAAAAACGCGGACAGGCCTTCCTGTCCTTCCGGTTCGACGCGAATGGCAGCGATGCGCCGGGCCGTTTCAGCCGACAAGGCGTCATCCATGGGTCGGCGGCTGACGTCCGCGACGAGCCGTTTGGCAGCGGCGAGCGCTTGCGGTCCGCCCTGGCGCAGATGTCCGACAACGCTCGCCACTGCGTCGTCGAGCTTGTCACCCTCGACCACGTCGTGCACCAGGCCGATGCGCCTGGCTTCCAGGGCGTCGAAACGTTCTGCGGTCAGGAAATAACGCCGGGCCTGGCGTTCGCCGATTGCCGCAATGACGTAAGGACTGATGACCGACGGAATCAGGCCCAGGCGCACTTCCGACAGCGAAAACGACGCCGCGGTGCTGGCAATGGCGATGTCGCAACAAGCCACCAGTCCCACGCCGCCGCCGAATGCCGCACCTTGCACCCTCGCAACCGTGGGCTTTTGCACGCCATCGAGCGTGCGCATGAGCTCGGCAAGCGCCATTGCATCCCGATAGTTTTCGTCCCGCGTGTACCCCGCCATGCGCCGCATCCAGTTCAAATCGGCGCCGGAAGAAAAACTCTTGCCGCTGGCCCCGAGCACCAGCACACGCACTTCGGGCGATGCGTCCAGGCGACGCAACTCCGAGGTCAGTGCGGCAATCAAGGCATCGTCGAAGGCGTTATGCACGTCGGGCCGGTTCATGCGGAGGGTCGCGACGCCGTCCCTGATATCGGTCGACAGCCTCTGTTCGGTCATTGAAGGATCCCGTGGTGGTCAGTCGGGCGCAAAGCGCTTGGCGACTTCTTCGAGCATGACTTCGGTTGCGCCCCCGCCGATTGCCAGCACGCGCGCATCGCGCGCCTGCCGCTCGATGGCCGATTCGCGCATGTAACCCATGCCACCGTGAAACTGCTGACAGGTGTACACGACCTCGTTGGCGAGCTCCCCGGTCAACGCCTTGAGCATGGACACTTCGCGCACACAGTCGCGATTCTGCGCAGCGAGCCAGGCGCAGTGATACAGGAATTGCCGGGCTGCGTGCGTTCTGGCCTCGAGCATGGCCAGGCGCTGGCGAATGACCTGTTTGTCGAACAATACGCCGCCGAACGCCTTGCGCTGCTTGACGTACTCGATCGTGAGGCGCAGTGACGTCAACGCATTGCCGACCGCCATCGCCGCCGCGGCAATGCGTTCGCGCTGGAAGTTCTTCATGACGGCGTAGAAGCCCGCGTTTTCTTCACCGAGCAAATGTTCCTCGCCCACCCGACAGTCCTCGAACACCAGTTCGGCGGTGTCCGAGCACAACCAGCCGGTCTTGTTCAACGCCCGCCCGACCCTGAAACCCGGCGTGCCCTTCTCGACAATGAACATGGATAGGCCGCGCGAGCCCTTGGCTTGCGCGTCGGTGCGCGCCGCCACGAAATAAAGGTTCGCGTGCACGCCGTTGGTAATGAACATCTTGGCGCCGTTCAATATCCATTGCGAGCCCTCGCGCTGCGCGCGCGTGCGCAGTCCGGCCACATCCGAGCCCGCATCCGGCTCAGTCACCGCGACTGCGCAAATGCAGTCGCCGCGGATGATGCCTGGAAGGTATTTCTGCAATTGAGCACGCGAGCCGGCATTCACCAGATGCGGCGAAGCCATGTCCGAGTGCACCAGGGCAGTTACGACGAATCCGCCGAAGGTGCTGCGCGACAGCGCCTCGGCGAAGACCAGCGCGGTTAGCGCATCGGCTTCGGAGCCGCCGTATTCGGCGGGGTAGGTGATGCCGAAAAAACCGAGTTCGCCCATTTTGCGCAGCACCTCGCGCGGCACGCTGCCCTGTTCTTCCCAGACCGCGCCATGCGGCTCGACTTCCCGGGCAACGAACCGCGCAACCTGGTCGCGCAACGCGCGATGTTCTTCGGTCAGATAGATGGATTCCATGTTCTGGTGAGGGGCGCGCTCGTTCATGAAGCTACATCCTGAATACGCCGAAAGTGGTTTTTTCAATCGGTGCGTTCAGCGCCGCCGACAGTCCAAGACCCAGCACCATGCGCGTATCCGCCGGATCGATGACCCCATCGTCCCATAATCTGGCGCTGGCATAGTACGGGTGGCCCTGGCGTTCGTATTGCGCGCGAATGGGCGCCTTGAATGCTTCTTCGTCTTCGCCGCTCCAACTCTTGCCCGCTTTCTCGAGGTTTTCGCGCCGGACCGTGGCCAGTACGGCGGCGGCCTGCTCGCCCCCCATCACCGAAATGCGCGCGTTCGGCCACATCCACAGAAAACGCGGGGAAAAGGCGCGGCCGCACATGCCATAGTTACCGGCACCGAAGCTGCCGCCGATGATCACCGTGAACTTCGGCACGCGCGCGCAAGACACGGCGGCGACGAGCTTGGCGCCATCCTTGGCAATGCCGCCGGCCTCGTACTTCTTGCCGACCATGAATCCGGTGATGTTCTGCAGGAACACCAGCGGGATGCCGCGCTGTGCGCACAGCTCGATGAAATGCGCGCCTTTGAGCGCCGATTCGGAATACAGGATGCCGTTGTTGGCGACGATGCCGACCGGATAGCCGCACAGGTGCGCGAAGCCGCACACCAGCGTGACGCCATAAAGCGGTTTGAACTCGTCGAGATCGCTGCCGTCGACAATGCGCGCGATGACTTCGCGCACGTCGAACGATTTGCGCGTATCGGCGGGCACCACGCCGTGCAGTTCCCCAACATCGTAAAGCGGTTCGCGCGGTTCGCGCAGTTCCAGCCCGATTGTCTTGCGCCGGTTCAGATGCGACACGATGCGACGTGTCAGTTCCAACGCATGCGGGTCGTCGTTTGCATAATGATCGGCCACGCCCGAGACACGCGCGTGCACATCGGCTCCGCCAAGATCCTCGGCGCTGACGATTTCGCCAGTCGCAGCTTTCACGAGCGGTGGCCCGGCCAGGAAAATCGTGCCCTGATTTTTGACAATGACCGCCTCGTCGGCCATGGCCGGCACATACGCGCCGCCCGCTGTGCACGAGCCCATTACGCAGGCGATCTGCGCAATGCCCAGCGCCGACATGTTGGCCTGGTTGTAGAAAATGCGCCCAAAGTGATCGCGGTCGGGAAATACCTCATCCCAGGTGGGCAGGTTCGCGCCGCCGGAATCCACCATGTAAATGCAGGGCAAGTGATTCTGCTGCGCAATCTCCTGCGCGCGCAGATGCTTCTTCACCGTCATCGGAAAATACGTGCCGCCCTTGACCGTGGCGTCATTGGCGATTACGACGCATTCGCGGCCGGCCACGCGCCCCACGCCCGTAACAATGCCCGCGGCGGGAACCTGGTTGTCGTACATGTCCCAGGCCGCCAGCTGCGATAGCTCGAGAAACGGGGAGCCGGGATCGAGCAGCCGGCGCACGCGTTCGCGCGGCAGCAGTTTGCCCCGTGCCGTGTGCTTGTCGCGCGCGGCCTCGCCGCCGCCTTTGCCGATCATGCCGATCTTTTCGCGCAAATCCGCCACCAGCGCCGCCATGGCCTCCTGCCCGGCTTTGAAGTCGGGCGAGCGCGGATTGAGTTTTGTCTCGATTGCACTCATGTTCACGCTCGCTTCGATCCGGGATGACCCGGCCGCAATTCAAAGGGACGCTTGCAGCGCGGGTACTGGTCCCAGTCGACGTTGCGATATGCAAGCGTTCTGGTTGCGCCGTTGCACACATCGACCAGGTGCGGCGGCCTGTTGGCGACGGCCAGTTCCGGGTAGGGCGCGGGGTTGCAGGCAGTGTCCGACTGCGCGAATCCGTACAGGTATTCGACCATCTCCTCACCAACCCCCGGTCTTCAACCAGCGGTCGATCTGATTGAGGCGATCGAAGCCCCAGAACGGTTCGCCATCGACGACGATGTAGGGCGAACCGAACACGCCGGCCGCAATGGCGGCCTGGGTTTCGGTCTTGAGTTTTTCTTTCATGGCCGGATCGGCGATGACCTCGAGGATCTGCTGCCGGTCAAGGCCGATCCCCGCGGCAATGTCTGCGGTTGTTTCGGGACTGGAGATATCGCGGTCGTCCACCATGTAGGCGCGATACAGCGCCAACGCCGCTTCCTCCTGCCGCGGGGCGCCCTGCGCTTGCAGCCAATAGACCACACGGGAGGGCGACTGCGAGGCGATCGGAAATTTGCTGGGCATGCTGAACGCGATGTTGGCAAGTCGCGCGCAGCGTTCCATGTCGCGTCGGCTGTAATCGCCTTTCAGCGGCGCGCTCGGCAACGGCACACCTCCCGTCACCTGGAAAACGACGCCGAGCAGAATCGGTTTCCATTCCACCGTGCGTCCGTGCTTGCCCGCAAGGGCGGAGATCTGCGTGGCCGCCATGTAGCCATATGGGGAAGCGAAGTCGAAATAGAACTGGATCGGAGTCGCCATGGTCATCGGGTTCAGATGAGCTCAAGGGCCATGGCGGTGGCTTCGCCGCCGCCGATGCACAGACTTGCCACCCCGCGCTTGGCACCTTGCTTTCTGAGCGCGCCGATCAGCGTGACCAGCAGGCGCGCCCCGGATGCGCCGATGGGGTGGCCGAGGGCGCACGCGCCGCCGTGCACATTGACCTTTTCGTGCGGCAGCTTGTGTTCGCGCATGGCGGCCATGGTCACCACGGCGAATGCCTCGTTGATCTCGAAAAGGTCGACGTTGCCGGCAGACCAGCCGGTCCGCTCGAACAGTTTCTGGATGGCGCCGACGGGTGCAGTGGTAAACAACCCGGGTTCCTGCGCGTGCGTCGCGTGGCCGACCACCTGTGCGAGCGGCTTCAGCCCCAGTTGGTCGGCCAACGAGCCGCGCATCATGACCAGCGCCGCAGCGCCGTCCGAAATCGAACTGGAGTTCGCCGCGGTCACGGTGCCGTCCTTGCGAAAAGCGGGTTTGAGTAGCGGAATCTTGTCGAAGTTGGCCTTGAAAGGCTGCTCGTCATGCTCGATGAAGCGCTCGTCCTTGCCGGCCTTGATGGCCATCGGCACGGTCTCCCATGCGAAGGTGCCGTCCTGATTCGCTTTTTGCGCGCGCTGCAGCGAGGTGATGGCAAAGCGATCCTGCTCTTCGCGGGCAAAGCCATACTTCGCGGCGCAGTCCTCTGCGAACGTGCCCATCAGCCGGCCTTTATCGTACGCATCCTCAAGTCCATCCAGGAACATGTGGTCGAGGACCTGCTGGTGACCCATGCGGTAGCCGCTGCGCGCCTTGGGCAGCAGGTACGGCGCGTTACTCATGCTTTCCATGCCTCCAGCCACCATGATGTCGTTGGTCCCGGCCACGAGCAGATCGTGCGCCAGCATCGCGGCCTTCATGCCGGACCCGCACATCTTGTTGACGGTGGTGCAGCCTGCCGACAAGGGCAGTCCGGCGCCGAGCGCGGCCTGCCGCGCCGGCGCCTGGCCCTGACCGGCCGGCAGCACGCACCCCATGATGACTTCCTGGACGCGCTCGGGCTGCAGGCCGCCGGCACGCTCGAGCGCCGCGCGAATCGCGGCCGCTCCCAACTGGGCGGCCGTGAAGTCCTTGAGTTCGCCCTGCAGCGCAGCCATCGGCGTACGCGCGGCGGAAACGATGACGATCGGGTCGGTGTTCATGGTGAATCTCCTTATTGCAGAAAGGCCTCGGGGCCAAACCGGCGCTGAAAGCGCAGGGCCTCGGGATACGGAAATACATCTTCTACCTTGCCTGCCGCGATGCGTTGCTGGGTGGCAGCCCAAAAGTCGGTGTCCAGCAGCTCGGCATGACGCTCGAGAAACGCGGCACGCACACGCGGATCGCCCAGCAGGAAGGTCGCAAACTCTTCGGGGAAAATATCGTCCGGACCGACCGGGTACCAGGGTTCGGCGGCCATTTCGTCTTCCGGCGTGCGCGATTCCGGCATGCGACGGAACTTGCAGTCCGTCATGTAGGCGATTTCATCGTAATCGTAAAACACGACGCGGCCAAACCGCGTCACGCCAAAATTCTTGAACAGCATGTCCCCCGGAAATATATTTGCCGCGGCGAGCTGGCGAATCGCATCGCCATACTCGTGTACGGCATGCCTGAGCTGGCCAGCGTCGGCATTGTCCAAATAAATGTTCAGCGGCGTCATCCGCCGCTCGATGTACAGGTGTTTCACGATCAGCGTTTCGCCTTCTTCCTCGATCAACGAAGGTGCCAGGCGGCGCAACTCCTCCAGCAACTCGGGGGCGAAACGCTGCTTCGGGAAGGCTACTTCGGCGTACTCCAGCGTGTCTGCCATGCGGCCCACGCGATCGTGGTATTTGACCAGCAGGTACTTGTCTTTGACCTTCTGGCGCGTCGTGTCCTTGGGCGGCGAAATGAAATCCTTGATGACCTTGAACACGTAGGGATACGAGGGCAGCGTGAAAACCAGCATGACCAGCCCGCGGATGCCCGGCGCCGAAATGAAGTTGTCGCTGGAATGCTTGAGATGGTGCAGGAAATCGCGATAAAACAGTGTTTTGCCATGCTTCTGCAAACCCAGCACGGTATAGATCTCCGCCGCCGGCTTGTTGCGCAGCAACCCCTTCAAAAACTCCACATACCCGGAAGGCACCTCCATATCCACCATGAAGTAGGCGCGGCTGAAACCAAACAGGATCGCCAGGTACTGGCCATCGAGCAGAATGGTGTCCAGATAAAGGCTGCCATCGGCATTGCGCAAAATCGGGATCGCAAAGGCATAAATGCGACTGCCGTTGACGATCTTGCCGATTACGTAGGCGCCCTTGTTACGGAAGAACAAGGCCGAGAGCACCTGGATCTGGTGATTGGCTTCCGGCACGAACGGACGGCCAAGATGCGCGCGTACCGCGCGCAACAGCCAGCGCGCGTCGCGGCGCAGATTGCGAAACGGGTTGCGCAGGCCGAAGTCCTTGAGGATGCGCGTAATGGTGGAGCGCAGTCCGTCCCGCGACGGATAGTAGCTGCGATAAGTGGGGGGGTCGGAATCGATATGTTCGGTCGACAACGCGGGGCGCACGAACAGGAAATCGTTGCGGAAATAATTGCGGTGCAGGATTCGGCAGCTCACGGAATTGAAAAAGCTCTCCGCCAGTTCCGGTTGCTTATGGTTGGTCAGCAGGCCGATGTAATGAAGCTTTACCTGCGCCCAGATGGCGTCCGGCAGCTGATCGGTATTGAAGCGCCGGCGCAGATAGTCGACCGATTCAGTGATGCGCCGGTCGTAAAACTGAATGCGCTCGCGTGAAATGCGCTGGATTTCCGCCCATTGGCCGGCCTCGAACAGGGATTTTGCGTACCGGCTGGTTTCGCGGAACAATCGGTAATGGCGGTTGAAGCCATCGAGCATGCCCTGCGCGATCAGGAAGGAAAGTTCCTGATGGGCCTGACCGGCGGCGACGTCATTCATGCGCTCAAGGTCATCGGGTTTCATTGAACAACTCGCGACCGATCAACATGCGCCTGATTTCGGATGTTCCGGCACCGATCTCATACAGCTTGGCATCGCGCCACAGCCGGCCTGCGGCGTAGTCGTTGATGTAACCGTTGCCGCCCAATGCCTGGATTGCTTCACCGGCCATCCACGTGGCCTTTTCCGCTGCATACAGTATGGCGCCGGCCGCATCCTTGCGCGTGGTCTGACCGCGATCGCAGGCCTTTGCCACAGCATAGACATAGGCTTTGCAGGCGTTCATGGTGGTGTACATGTCGGCGATTTTGCCCTGCATGAGCTGGAACTCGCCGATGGCCTGTCCGAACTGCTCGCGCTGGTGCAGGTAAGGCATGACGACGTCCATGCACGCCTGCATGATGCCTAACGGCCCACCCGCCAGCACGGCGCGTTCGTAGTCCAGGCCGCTCATCAGAACCCGCACGCCGCGGTTGACTTCGCCCAGCACATTCTCCGCCGGCACTTCGCAATCGCGAAATACCAGCTCGCAGGTATTCGAGCCTCGCATGCCGAGCTTGTCGAGCTTCTGCGCCGTGGAGAACCCGCTGAACGATTTCTCGATCAGGAAGGCCGTGATGCCATTGGCGCCCGCCGCGCTGTCTGTTTTCGCGTACACCACCAGCACGTCGGCGTCCGGCCCGTTGGTGATCCACATCTTGTTGCCGTTGAGCACATAGCGCTCACCGCGCAGCTCCGCGCGCAAACGCATGCTGACCACGTCCGACCCCGCATTGGGCTCGCTCATCGCGAGCGCACCCACATGCTCGCCGGAAATCAGCCGTGGCAAATAGCGTTGCTTCTGCGCCGCCGTGCCATTGCGACTGATCTGATTCACGCACAGATTGGAATGCGCGCCATAGGACAAGCCGACCGATGCGGACGCCCGGGAAACTTCTTCCATTGCGACCACATGCGCCAGATAACCCATGCCGCTGCCGCCGTATTCTTCGGGGACCGTGATGCCGAGCAAGCCCAGCTCGCCGAGCTTGCGCCACAAATCCATGGGGAATTCGTTGTGCTGATCGGTTTGTGCCGCGCGCGGAGCAATCTCGCGCGACGCGAAGGCGTGCACGGTATCGCGCAGCATGGCCAGGTCCGGTCCGAGATCGAAATCGAACGCGGGAAACGATGGCGATGCCAGTGTTTCCGGACTGTTCATGGGTCGGGCCTCCCGTGCATGGTCATCAGGGTTTGCAGCAGCGTTGCACACAGCGTCTCGCGGCCGTCCTTGACGACAACCGCATCGACTCGTGTGACGACCAGCGTGCGCCCCGGCTTGAGCACGCGCCCGCGTGCAATCAACAATTCTCCCTCAGCGGGCGCAAGCAGGTTCATTTTGTATTCGATGGTCAGCACACTCGACTGTTCGGGCATGAGCGAGTAGCCGGCATAGCCACCCGCTGAATCTGCGATGGTACCGATGATGCCGCCGTGAAAATAGCCGTGCTGCTGTGTCAGTTCGGGTTTGAACGGGAGTTGGATCTCGCATTCGCCGGGCGTTAGGTGCGTCAACTGCGCCCCAAGCAGTGTCATGACCTTCTGGCGGTCAAAGCTCGAGCGCACACGTTGCGCATAACAAGGATTGCAGGGCTCGAAAAGATGCACAAATTCTCCAGCGGGTGACTGTAATTGACGTTTACGTTAACGTCAATCTGAAACCGTCCAAACGCCCCGCAGGGCTCGTTAGTCTGCTGCCAATCGGCCCAGTTCACCTTAAAATGCTGCGCAACAATATCGATTTTTCAGCATGTTATGCGCGCTTAACTGCAGGTCCGGCGGTTTGCGCCCGCGGTTTCGGGCCGCCCTCCAGAAACTGCCGGCATTGCGCTTCGAACGCAGCAATCTCTTGCAACATGGCCGCAATATCTTCGCGTTGCTGCTCCAGGATGCTGCGCCGTTTGTGCAGCACTTGCTGCAGACGCTCGACTTGCGCGTGTTCGTCCTTGGCCGCGTCATACAAATCGATGAGCTCGCGAATTTCCGTCAGGGATAGGCCCAGCCGCTTACCCCGCAGGGTCAGTTTCAGGCGCACCCGGTCGCGATTCGCGTAAACCCGGTTGCGACCGGCGCGCGACGGCGCGATCAGGCCATGATCTTCGTAAAAGCGGATGGCACGCGTAGTGAGCCCAAACTCGCGCGCCAGTTCCGTGATCGTATAGGTGGGCTCCGTCATGCGACAGTTTACGTGTGCGTCAAGTAAAATCGGACTATAGCGCGGCCCTTCCTTTGACTGGTACCCGTTCATGCAGACATCCGTTTTGGCGGCGGCCGACCGCGCCGCGCCCCGACTATGTTTTCCTTTTTCGGCGCCGCCGGACGGGGGCGCTGCCTGCGAGGTGGCGCCCGGGATTTTCTGGCTGCGCATGCCGCTGCCGTTCGCACTCAATCACATCAACCTATGGCTGCTACGCGAGGGCAACGCGTGGACGGCGGTGGATTGCGGCGTCAATCTCGCCGACACGCGCGCGCATTGGGAGCAGATCTTCACCGGCGTCATGGGCGGCGCACCCCTGCGACGCGTGCTGGTCACCCATTTTCATCCGGATCACTTCGGCAACGCAGGTTGGCTGACGCAGCGTTTCGGTGCCCCCCTGTGGATGAGCGAATCGGAGTTTCTGACCGCGCACGCGCAGTACCAGACCTTGCCCGGATTCGGTTCGGAGGCTACCGCAGCCCTGTTCACGGAACACGGGCTGGATGCCGGCCGGGCAGCGGCCATTTCCGGTCGCGGCAATTCCTACCGCAGAATCGTGGGAGATCCGCCCATGCGTTTCATGCGCATGATCGATGGCGACGAAATCGACATCGGAGGTCACCTCTGGCGCGTCATCATGGGCTACGGTCACGCGCCTGAACATGCCGCCCTGTATTGCAAGGCGCTCGGCGTGCTCATTTCCGGCGACATGCTGTTGCCCAAGATCAGCACCAACATCAGCGTCTGGCCGAGCAAACCCGAAAGCGATCCGCTGGGCCTGTTCCTGCGATCGATCGACCGGTTTCTGGAATTACCCGCCGATACCCTGGTGCTGCCGTCGCATGGACTGCCGTTTCGTGGCGCCCATGAGCGGGTGCAGATGCTGCACGAGCATCATCGCGACCGCCTCGCCGAGGTGCTCGACGCGTGTGCACAACCCCGGACCGCCGCAGACCTGCTGCCTGTATTGTTCCGGCGGGAACTCGATACGCACCAGACGTTTTTCGCGATGGGGGAATCGATCGCCCACCTGAATTATCTGTGGCTGCGCGGCACGCTCGCGCGATCGCGCGACGAGGATCAGATCTTGCGCTTCGTTGCGCCGCGCCGATGAACGTTGCAGGCGTTGCCTACCGCAGCATCTGGCGCGACGCGCATCGCGTTGCCATCATCGACCAGACGCGCCTGCCGTTTGAGTTCCTGACGCTGCACCTGTCGACTTGCGAGCAGGTCGCCCACGCGATTCGCTCGATGCAGGTGCGCGGTGCGCCGCTGATCGGGGCCAGCGCCGCTTATGGCTTGGCGCTGGCGATGGCAGAGGATGCCTCCGATGCGAATCTGCAACAGGCTGCGCACATGCTCGAGCGCACAAGACCGACCGCGGTTAATCTGGGCTGGGCGCTGGCGCGCATGAGGCTGCGTTTGCAACCGGTCTTGCCGGGGGACCGCGTTGACGCGGCCTGGGACGAAGCCGAGCAGATCGCGCGGGAAGACGTCGCCGGCAACAGCGCAATCGGCCGCCACGGACTCGAATTGCTACGGGATATCGCTCGCCGCAAAGGCCAGGTGGACGTGCTGACCCATTGCAACGCGGGATGGCTTGCGACAGTCGATGGTGGCACCGCGCTCGCGCCCATTTACCTGGCTCACGACGAGGGCATCCCGGTGCACGTCTGGGTCGATGAAACGCGGCCGCGCAATCAGGGCGTGCTCACCGCGTGGGAGCTTTCCGGGCACGGCGTGCCCAACACGCTCATTGCCGACAATGCCGGCGGCCACCTCATGCAGCACGGCAAGATCGATCTGGTGATCGTGGGCGCCGATCGTGTCACCGCAGCCGGGGATGTCTGCAACAAGATCGGCACCTATCTCAAGGCGCTGGCTGCGAAGGATTGCAATGTTGGTTTTTATGCGGCGGTCCCGTCCCCCACCATCGACTGGACCATCACGGACGCTTTACGGGAGATACCGATCGAGGAACGCGGCGCGGAAGAAGTGTTGACGATCCGCGCCATCGACCAGAACCGGGTGAGTGCGCCCGTGCGGATCGCCGCGGATGCAACGCGCGCCGCCAATCCAGCGTTCGACATTACGCCCGCACGCCTGGTCACGGGCATCATTACCGAACGCGGGATCGCCGCCGCCAGTGCGACCGGCCTCACGGCACTGTATTCGCGCAAAGTGGCCTGACGTGACCGAACTGCAACTGCGCAAGCAGCTTATCCAGATTGCGCTGCAGATGAATGCGCTCGGCATTAATCGCGGCAAGTCGGGCAATGTAAGCGCGCGCTGGGGAAGCGGCTTTCTGATCACGCCCTCGGGATTGCCCTACGAGGACACCAAACCCGCCGACATCGTGTTCATGGATGCGCCGGGCCGGCCGGTGGGCCGCCGCGACCCGTCCTCGGAGTGGCGATTTCATTTCGATATCTATCGGCGCAAAAACCACGTCAATGCAGTAGTGCATACCCATGCGAGCTTTGCAACGACGCTGTCCTGCCTGGGCATGGCAGTGCCCGCTTTTCACTATATGGTGGCCATGGCCGGCGGCAACAACATTCCCTGCGCACCATACGCGACCTTTGGCACTCAGTCGCTTTCCGACCACGCACTGGCGGCATTGGAAGATCGCGCCGCCTGTCTGCTCGCCAATCACGGCATGATTGCGATCGGCCAGAATCTCAAGGCCGCACTGGCACTGGCTGTGGAGGTGGAGGCGTTGTGCGAGCAATACTGGCGTGCGTTGCAACTTGGCAAACCCGTGCTGCTCTCCGAGCAGGAGATGGCCACCGTGGTCGAAAAATTCAAGTCTTACAACAAGCACGCCGGCTGACACATTGCCGGACTTGCACTGTTTTCAACTTCGATCTAGTTTAGGCATATGACAGAACAAAAACGCACTCCCCCCAGCGACGCATCCACCGAATTCGCCACGGTGTTCGCAGAAATTGCGCTGCGCAGCAAACACCTGGTCGAAACCAGACTGGCCGAGCAGGCCCGGCACGCGGGAGAAGAACCGACCGATGAACTTGGGGTGGGCAAGGCCTTCTCGGAACTGGCCAGCAAGCTCATGAGCGACCCGATGAAGCTTGCGGAAATGTCGATGCGCATGTGGCAGGACTATTTCAACCTCTGGCAGAACACGGTCCTCAAGGCATCCGGGGCGCAGGCGAAAGCGGTGGCCGAACCCGCCAAATCCGACAGCCGCTTCAAGGGCGAATTGTGGCAAAACAACCTGGTGTTCGATTACATCAAGCAGTCCTATCTGATCGCCGCGCAGAACATCCAGAAATCCGTATCAGAAGTGGAAGGCCTCGATCAGCAAACGGCGCGCAAGGTCAAATTTTTCACCCGGCAATACATCGACGCGCTCGCCCCGACCAACTTCGTGCTGACCAATCCCGAGGTACTGCAGACCACTCTCGACACCGGCGGCAAGAACCTGCTCGATGGACTGAACCATTTGCTGCAGGACATCGACCGCGGCGACGGCAAACTGGCCATCAGCATGACCGACCCCAAGGCGTTCAAGATGGGCGAGAACGTCGCCAGCACGCCGGGCAAGGTGGTGTTCCAGAATGATTTGATGCAACTGATCCAGTATGAGCCGACTACCGCCGAGGTGTGCAAGACGCCGCTGCTGATCGTGCCGCCGTGGATCAACAAGTACTACATCCTCGATCTGCGCGAGAAGAATTCCTTTATTCGTTTTGCGCTCAACCAGGGCATCACGGTATTCGTGATTTCCTGGGTGAATCCGGATGAGCGCCATGCCGGCAAGACGTTCGACGACTATCTGCTCGAGGGCCCAAGGGCGGCGCTCGATGCCATCGAACAGGCCACGGGCGAGCACGAAGTCAACCTGATCGGCTATTGTCTGGGCGGCACGCTGACCGCATCCCTGCTGGCCTGGATGGCGGCCAGAGGCGAGCGCCGCGCAAAGAGTGTGACGTTTTTCACCACCCTGCTCGATTTTTCGGAACCTGGCGAACTCGGGGTCTTCGTCGATGAGGACCGTGGTGGACAGCCTCGAGAAGAAAATGGCAGAGCGCGGCTACCTGGAAGGCGCCGACATGGCATCGACCTTCAACATGCTGCGCGCCAACGACCTGATCTGGTCGTTTGTCGTCAATAACTATCTGTTGGGCAAAGAGCCGTTCCCGTTCGATTTGCTGTACTGGAATTCGGATGCGACGCGCATGCCGGCGAAAATGCACACGTTCTATTTGCGCAACATGTACATCAAGAACAGCTTGCGCGAGCCCTGCGGGATCTCCCTGGCGGGCGAACCCATCGATCTGTCCAAAGTCGATATCCCGGCCTACTTCATCTCGACCATCGAAGACCATATTGCGCCCTGGAAGACCACTTACCTCGGCGCCCGCCTGCTCAAAGGACCCACCCGCTTCACGCTCGGCGGCTCCGGCCACATCGCCGGCATCGTCAATCCGCCCGCGGCCAACAAGTACTGGTACTGGACCAACGAGAAGCTGCGTGACTCTGCCGACGAGTGGCTCGCCACCGCCGAAAAACATCCCGGATCGTGGTGGACCGACTGGAGCGCATGGGTGGCCGGTTTTGGCGGTGAAAAGATTCCGGCGCGCGCGCCCGGGCAAGGGCTCAAGGTCATCGAAGATGCTCCGGGCAGCTATGCGAGCCTGCGCCTCGATGCGCTACCGCAGAAGTCAACCGGCGCCAAGCCGCGCGCGGTGACACGCAAGACCAACCGCTGACCCGTATCCGCCTCGGCGGCGCGAGCCCTTTCGGCTCGATGACCCGACCTCAAGCCGCCCGGATCGGACGTCTTTTCGGCTGCCCGACGTCGTTTGCTACAAGAGGAACAGGCCAGAAGTTTGCCTGGCGTTGAATTCTGTATACAATATTCAGACTTCAGAAGTCCTCGCCCGGCTTGCGCTTATGACCTCGATCAGCCCCATCCGCGTCGTTCCCGATCTGACCGACCAGGTCTATCAGCGCCTGCTTAATGCGATATGCGAGGGGGAACTCGCACCCGGGGCACGCCTGACACAGGAGGAGCTGGCGGCGATGCTCGACGTTTCGCGCCAGCCAGTGCTGCAGGCACTGCGCATGCTCAAGAAGGACGGCTTCGTGATCGATGCGGGCCGCCGCGGCCTGATGGTATTACCCCTCGGCACCCAAACCATCGCGCATATTTATGAAGTGCGCTCGGTACTGGATGCGCTCGCCGCCCGCCTGGCCGCATCGGCCGGCGCCAAAATAGATGCGAGCATCATTGCCGAAGGCCGCAAGGCCGCGAAGGGCTCCAGGCTCGGCGCCATGATCGATGCCGACATGCGGTTTCATAACCTCATCTATGGCGCGTCGGGCAACCCGCTGATCGCCGAGAGCGCAAGCCAACACTGGTGGCACATCCGGCGTGCCATGGGCGTGGTTCTGCAGCAAGCCGGCGTGCGCGAGGCCGTCTGGGATGAGCATGACGCGATTTTGAAAGCCATCAATCGCGGCGATGCGGATCGCGCCGAACGGCTGGCGCGCGGCCATGGCGATGCGGCCGGACATCATCTGGTGCAGGAACTCGGCCGGCACGCGCGCGAGGCATCCTGAGCCAAGCTTGCGTGGAACGAAACTACCTTATTACATCCCCTATCGAGGAGTTGGTGCATGAAACTGACCAAAGAGCAAACCGAGCAGTTCGACCGCGATGGCTATCTGTTTTTCCCCAGCCTGTTCACGCCTGAGGAAGTCAAAATACTGCTCAACGAGGTGCCCGCGCTCTACGCCGAGCGCCGCGCCGAGAATGTGCGCGAGAAAGGCAGCGATGCGGTGCGCACCAACTTCGCCGCGCACATGTACAACCGGCACTTCGCAAAACTCGCGCGCCATCCGCGCATGGTCGAGCCGATCCGGCAACTGTTCGGCGAGGCCGTCTACATGCATCAGTTCAAGGTCAACGGCAAAATGGCCTTCGACGGCGATGTCTGGCAGTGGCACCAGGATTACGGCACCTGGAAGAACGACGATCAGATGCCCGAGCCCCGCGCCATGAACGTGGCGATCTTTCTGGGCGATGTCAACGAATTCAATGGCCCGCTGATGTTCATTCCCGGCAGCCACAAGCTTGGCGTACTCGACGCCCAGCACGACACGTCCACCACCAGTTATCCGTTATGGACCATCAATCACGATTCGATCCGCAAGCTGGTCGAACGTGGCGGCATTGTCGCGCCGAAAGGTCCCGCCGGTTCAATGATCCTGTTCCACTCCTGCCTCGTGCATGCGTCGAACTGCAATCTTTCGCCGTGGGATCGCATCAACGTCTATCTGAGCCTGTGCACGGTGTCCAACCACATCCGGCGCTTCAAGCGCCCCGAGTACATCGCGCACCGCGATTTCACGCCGATTGCCTGCCTGCCCGATGATTGCCTGGTCAAGGATTACGACGTAGCCCTGCCCTGGAAGGACGGCACACCCGAGGACGCCCTCAAGCCGCTGGCCGCCTGAATCGCAGGCCGCCATGAATCTTTACGCGAAGTTGCGCGAACGCGAAGCGCAGGGCAAGCCGCTGCGCGTCGGGCTGGTCGGCGCTGGCAAGTTCGGCGCCATGTATCTTGCGCAAGTGCCGAAGACACCGGGACTGCATCTGGCCGGCATCGCCGATCTCGCGCCGGCGAATGCGCGGACCAACCTGCAACGCGTGGGCTGGAATCCCGAGCGGTACGCCGCGGCGTCGCTGGACGCGGCCCTGGCCTCCGGTCTGACGCATGTCGGGGACGACTGGCAGGCGCTTGTCGCGCACCCGCTGATCGACATCGTGGTCGAAGCCACCGGCCACCCGATTGCCGCGGTGGAGCATGCGCTCGCGGCCTTCAAGCACGGTAAACACGTCGTCATGGTCACGGTCGAAGCCGACGCGATGTGCGGCCCGCTGCTCGCGCGACGCGCGCAGGAGGCCGGCGTGATCTACAGCCTGGCCTACGGCGACCAACCCGCGCTGATTTGCGATCTGGTGGATTGGGCGCGCGCGTCGGGCTTCAACGTGGTCGCAGCCGGTCGCGGCCACAAGTGGCTGCCGCATTTCGCGCAGTCCACGCCGGAAACCGTATGGGGACACTACGGGCTGACCCCGGAGCAGGCCCACACCGGCGGCCTGAATCCGAAAATGTTCAATTCCTTTCTCGATGGCTCGAAACCGGCCATCGAGAGCACCGCGGTGTGCAATGCGACCGGACTGACGCCAGCGCCGCACGGATTGCTGTTTCCGCCGGCGAGCGTTGATGATATTCCCAACGTGATGCGTCCGATTGCCGAAGGCGGACACCTGCATCACAAAGGTCAGGTCGAGGTGATTTCGTCGCTGGAAACCGATGGCCGCGTGATTCCCTACGACATCCGCTTTGGCGTGTTCGTCGTGTTCGAAGGCGAGACCGAATACATCCGCAACTGCTTCAAGGAATACATGGTGCGCACCGACGCATCCGGCCGTTATGCCTGCCTGTACAAGCGCTGGCACCTGATCGGACTGGAGGTCGGTATTTCGGTCGCTTCGGTTGGCTTGCGCGGCGAACCCACGGGTTGCCCGACGGGTTTCCGCGCGGACGTGGTTGCCGCGGCAAAACGCGATTTGAAGGCGGGCGAAATTCTGGACGGCGAAGGCGGCTACACGGTGGTGGGAAAGCTCATGCCGGCGGAAACGTCGCTCAAGATCGGCGCCTTGTCCCTGGGGCTCGCACACGGCGTGAAAATGCTCAAGCCGGTCGCAGCGGGGCAGCCGGTGCGCTGGACCGATGTGGCAGTTGACGAATCCAGCAGTGCGGTCAAGTTGCGCCGCGAGATGGAAAAACTGTTTGCCCCGGCCGTGCAGCCCGAGCCGGTGCATTAGGCCGGAAATTCCGCTCGCGTATAAGCCTGCGGGGCCGCCATCGCGGCCCTTTTTTGCGTGGGCGCGGCCCCGCCTGTTCCCGCGGCGCGGCATATACCGAAAACACTTTGCGAGTCCCGGCCCGCCTTGCCGCCTTCCTGTGCTACGGTTCCTTGTCCGGGCTGTCCGGGCAAACCCATCCAACAGCAAAACTGTCCGGCGAAAGACCCGCATGGCTCAAAGCAAACCCCGCATCAAGCAGATCATCGCCGCCGTGATCGGCAACGCGCTCGAATGGTATGACTTCGTCGTGTACGGCTTCCTGACCGTCATCATCTCGCGGCTTTTTTTCCCCGGCGAAAGCGAATACACGGCCCTGCTGCTGACCATGGCGACATTCGGCGTGGGTTTCTTCATGCGCCCCGTGGGCGCGATCGTGCTCGGCCTGTATGCCGATCGCAAGGGCCGCAAGGCGGCCCTGCAACTGATCATCGCGCTGATGACGCTGTCCATGGCCATGATTGCCTTCGCACCCCCGTACGCGGCCATCGGCATCGCCGCCCCGCTGCTGATCGTGCTCGCGCGGCTGCTGCAGGGGTTCGCCACCGGCGGGGAATTCGCCAGCGCCACGGCGTTCCTGGTCGAAAGCGCGCCGGCGCGAAAACGCGGTTTCTACGGGTCCTTGCAGATGGTCGGACAAAGTGTGGCGGCCCTCACCGGCGCCCTGGCCGGCGCCCTCGTCACGCGCATGCTGGCGCCCGAGCAAATTGACTCGTGGGGTTGGCGGCTGCCGTTTCTGTTCGGGCTGCTGATCGGGCCGGTCGGGCTGTACATCCGCCGTTACCTCGAAGAAACGGAAGTGTTTCTGGCCTACCGCGCGGCCCGGCCCGCACACCATCCGTTGCAGAAAGTGCTCTCGCAACACTGGCGCGGCCTGGGGGTCACGTTCGGTCTCGTCATCTGCGGCACCATTTCCTATTACGTGGTGCTGGTTTACATGCCGACGTTCGCCAAGACCCAACTCGGCATGCCCCTGACCGATGCCTTCACGGCGCAGGTCATCGGCCTGCTGTGCCTGACCGCCGTCATACCGCTGTGCGGAGCGCTGTCGGACCGGATCGGCCGCCGCCCCATTCTGATCGCCGCCACCATTGCCTATTTCCTGCTGCTCTATCCGCTGTTCGCATGGGTGCTCGACCAGCCGAGCTTTACCCGGCTCGCCATCATGCAAGCCGTGCTTTGCAGTCTCGTGGGCGTGTTCTTCGGCCCGATTTCCACGGCCATTGCGGAACAGTTCCCGACCGGCGTGCGCTCCACCGGCCTTGCCATCGCCTACAATTTTGCCGTGATGCTGTTCGGCGGGTTCGCGCAGTTCATCGTCACCTGGCTGATTCGCGTAACAGGCTCACCGCTCGCACCGGCGTACTACGTGATGTTCGGCGCCGTGGTGGGATTGATCGCCTCGCTGTTCCTGGTAGAACGCTATCGTCATGAGCATTTGCCGCAGGACGCCTGAACCCTGATGCCGCTTCAAGCACCGCTTCGTTTAAACATTCGGTCAATCCTGGAGGAGTGCCATGGGCACCAGAAATCCCAAGTCCGCGCGCGCAATCGCGATCACAATACTGGCTCTGACAGGCCTCTGGAGCGTGTTCCCCATGCAATCAGCCGCGGCAGCCGACCCCGAGAACCGAAGCATGACCATCGTTCGCATTTATACGGGCGCTGACAACCGGTCGCACTTCGAGGACCTGGAAATTCCGCTCAAGAGTTCGGGCAAGATCGGTTTCATGTCGGAACTGATGAGCGCTACGGGAATCGTATTCCGGGAAACGGGCGGGGACTACAACTACGACTTTCATACCGCACCGAGGCGCCAGTACGTGGTGAACCTCGAGGGCGAAGTGGAAATCGAAGTCGGCGACGGCAGCAAGCGCATCCTGCGCAGCGGCGACATCCTGCTGGCAGAGGACACGACGGGCCAGGGGCATATCAGCCGTGCTGTGGCGGGCAAACCGCGTAAATCCTTGTTCATCACGCTGGACTGAGGCCCGCTTTCAGCCCGCGCAGCCGCGCCAGATATTTCATTCCCTCGATAGCGCGGCTGCCATACCACGAGGTCATCTCGCCGTCGATCAGCGATACCGCGACGCTCGGTCGGGATTCTTCACGCGCCGTGGGCACGAAAAAAACTGTCGTCCGCCGCGAGCGCCTGCCTGACTTCCGCGACATGACGATCGCGAAACGCGTAAGGTTCTGAAGCGAGCAACACCCGATCCAGGCGCGAGGTTAAGTCCGGCCTGAGTTGGAATTCCGGATAGCGCGCCGCGGATTCGATTTCGACTGTATCCCAGCCCACCGCGGCCAGGGTTCGCGCAACATAGGTGTCGCGTGACACGGTCATCCAGGGCGATTTCCAGATCACATACAGCACGCGCTCGCGCGGCAGCGTGGCACAGGCGGCCTCGGCAGCGCCATAGGCGTTCTCGAATGCCCGGCAGAGCTGCTCCGCTTTGTCCTCGCAACTGAAAATCGCGCCCAGCAGGCGATACAGCGGCGGATTGTCGAGCGGACCCAGCGGATGCGTCACCACCACGTTGGGCACGAATTCTGCCAGCCGGTCGACCGTGGTTTTTTCATTCTCGTCGATGTTTACGATCAGATGCGTCGGCGCGAGTTGCCGGATCGCATCGACATTCACGGTCTTGGTGCCGCCGACCTTCGGCACGGTCCGAATCTGCTGTTTCGGATGCACGCAGAAGCCGGTGCGGCCTACCAGCCGGTCGCCCGCGCCGAGTTCGAACAGCAGCTCGGTCACGCTGGGGACGAGACAAACAATGCGGGCATCGGTCCGGGCGCGTGCATGCGCACGCCCGATGGCATCTAGCAAGCGGGCGCACTGTTGTTTCATGCGGGCCGCGAGCGCATCGCGCGGGTGGGGCGGGACCCAGGCGCTCCGGTCATGACTTGCGCTTGACCGCCCGGCTTTTGCGCGTCTTGGACGGCATCTGCGGATGCGCGGCCGGCGCGGCAGACAACGGAATCAGGCTCTCCTTGAGTGTGCGCAACACGAAGCTCGACTTGCTATGCCGGATGCCCGGGATGCGGTAAAGGCGTTCACGCAGCAACCGCTCATAGTCGCGGGTATCCTTTACGGCGATGCGGATGTAGTAATCGTAGTCGCCGGATACCAGGTAGGCCTCCATGACCTCGGGAATCTGCTCCAGGGTCTTGCCAAAGTCGTACAGGGTTTCGTCGGTATGGCTCTCCAGCGTCACCTGCACGATGACCGTTTCGGACAGCCCGATCGAAGGCGGATCCACGCGGACCGTGTATCCCTGGATGACGCCTTCGGTTTCCATGCGCTTGATGCGCGCCCAGCACGGCGTCGAAGACAAGCCCACCCGCTCGCTGATAACCTGCAGGCTGGCGCGCGCATCCTCTTGCAAGACTTTCAGGATCGCCAGATCGAATTTATCGACGCTCATTCTTTCTTTAACGACATTCGAAGAATATTTTTCTAATAGTACGGCATTGTGGCAGAAAATGAGATGCCTTTTCTGCTATCCGCCACGTACGATAACCCTCATGAGCAATCTCGCCGTCCTCCATACCCTGCCTGCGACCGTCACGCCCGCACTCGCGCTGCGCAGCGGCGCGCAGGCGTTGCTTGACACGCTGGCGGCACTGGGCGTCGATACGATTTTCGGCTATCCCGGCGGCGCCGTGTTGCCGGTCTACGATGCCCTCCACGCGGAGCAGCGTATTCGTCACGTACTGGTGCGCCATGAGCAAGCCGCTGTGCATGCGGCGCAGGGCTACGCGCGCTCGACCGGCAAACTCGGCGTGGTATTGGTGACTTCCGGTCCTGGCGTTAGCAATACCCTGACCGGATTGCTCGATGCAATCTGCGATTCGGTTCCGGTGCTGTGCATCAGCGGTCAGGTTGCCACGGGTTCGATCGGTACCGACGCGTTCCAGGAATGCGATGCGCTCGGTTTGTCGCGCCCGGTCACCAAATGGAATGCGCAAATCCGCAGCGCAGACCAGGTCGCGGCGCTCGTACGCAAGGCATTCACCATCGCCATGCAAGGCCGGCCTGGACCGGTGCTGCTCGATTTTCCCAAGGATATTCAACTCGCCACCTTCGAAACGTCTGCCAGCGCGCCGCAAGAACAGCCGGTGCCGCGACGCAAACCCGTGCGGCGCGGCCCGCTGCGCGACGCGGCTGTGTTGCTCAAGAACGCGCGCCGCCCCGTATTCTACGGCGGCGGCGGACTCATCAATTCCGGTCCCGCGGCCTGCGCAGCCTTCACCCGGCTGGTGCAGCGCACCGGCGCGCCCTGCACGCTGACATTGATGGGCCTGGGCGCCTTTCCGGCGTCCGACCCGCAGTTTCTGGGCATGCTGGGCATGCACGGCACGCTGGAGGCCAACCTCGCCATGCACGAGGCCGATCTGGTGGTTTGCGTTGGGGCGCGCTTTGACGATCGCGTCACCGGCAAGCTCAGCGAATTTTGCCCGCATGCCAAGAAAATTCATCTGGATATCGATGCATCGTCGATCAACAAGGTCGTCAAGGTCGACGTGCCGATGGTCGGGGACTGCCGGGAACTGCTCGACGCGTTGCAGGCCGAACTGGGAGAGCATGCGTTCGATGCGACGCGGCTGGACGCCTGGTGGCAAACAATCGACCAATGGCGCGCACAGAATTCGCTGGGATTCGAACCAACGGAAGACCGCATTGTGCCCCAGCAATTGATGCGCTCGCTGCAATGCGCACTCTCGGGACGCGACACCATCGTGTCGACCGACGTCGGCCAACATCAGATGTGGGCGGCGCAGCACCTGCGCTTCGAGCGGCCGCAGCATTGGCTGACATCCGGTGGTGCCGGCACGATGGGTTACGGGCTTCCCGCGGCCATCGGCGCCCAGGTCGGCAATCCCGACAAGCTGGTGGTCTGCGTCAGTGGCGATGCTTCCGTACTGATGAATATCCAGGAGCTGTCCACCGCCGCCCAGCATCGCGCCGCGGTCAAGGTCGTGTTATGCAACAACGGCTACATGGGCATGGTGCGCCAGTGGCAGGAGCTCAACCACGGCAGCCGCTACAGCCACAGTTATACGGCCGCCTTGCCGGATTTCGTGGCGGTGGCAAAAGGATTCGGCTGGGGCGCGCGCCGCGTCACCGATCCGGCCGAGCTGGATGCCGCCCTTGCAGAATGCCTGAACAGCGACGGCCCGTTTTTTCTCGACGTCGGCGTTGCGGCGCAGGAAAATTGTTTTCCGATGATCGCGAACGGCCGCGGGCACCACGAGATCATGCTAAGCGCGACCACGATCTATCCGTACGAGGCGAAGGCCGTTACCTGAAACAATGCATTGAATGGCGCGGCGGGCCCCCCGGTCCGATGCGTAGTGTAGAGGGCGCCGTCCTATCCGGACGCTTGGCGCCCTGATCGGATTCCTACTAGGAGTGGCACATGCGGCAAGTTTCCCTCGACGATAAATATACTTCCGACCAGGACCGGGTCTACCTGACCGGCATCCAGGCGCTGGTGCGGCTGCCGCTCGTGCAGCGCCGGCGCGACGTGGCCGCGGGGCTCAACACGGCCGGCTTCATTTCCGGCTATCGCGGCTCGCCGCTGGGCGGACTGGACGAAGCGCTCTGGAAAGCCAAGAAGCATCTGGAGGCGCACCATGTACAGCTTCCTGCCCGGCGTGAACGAAGAACTGGCCGCCACCGCGGTCTGGGGCATCGCAGCAGGTCGACCTGATCGGCCAGAGCCAACTACGACGGCGTGTTCGCCACTGTGGTACGGCAAAGGGCCCGGGCGTGGATCGCTGCGGCGACGTCTTCAAGCACATGAACCACGCCGGCACCTCGAAGCACGGCGGCGTGCTGCTGGTCGCGGGCGACGACCATGGCGCCTATTCCTCGACCTTGCCGCACCAGAGCGACCATCTGTTCTCGGCATCGATGATTCCGGTGCTGTATCCGTGCAACGTGCAGGAATACGTGGAACTGGGCCTGCACGGCTGGGCCATGTCGCGCTTTTCCGGCTGCGCGGTCGGCTTCAAGGCGCTGGCCGATACCGTCGAATCATCGGCCTCGATCGACGCCGATCCGTTCCGCGTGCAGACCCTGATGCCGACCGGACTTCGCTATGCCCGAAGGCGGGCTGAATTCCGTCTGTCGACCGATGCGCTGGGCCTGCAGGCGCGCAAGCAGGAAGCGCTGATGCAGGACTACAAGATCTACGCGGCGATGGCCTATGCGCGCGCTGAACAAGCTCAACCGCACGACCATCGATTCGCCCAATGCGCGACTCGGCATCATCGCCTCCGGCAAGTCGTACCTGGACGTGCTCGAAGCACTGGAGGAACTGGGCATCGACGGAAGAAAATGGCCGCGCAAATCGGCATACGTCTGTTCAAGGTGTCCATGCCGTGGCCGCTGGAACCCGACGGCGTGCGCGAATTCGCCAAGGGCCTGGACGAAATCCTGGTGGTCGAAGAAAAGCGCCAGATGGTCGAGTACCAGCTGAAGGAGCAGCTCTACAACTGGCGCGACGACGTGCGCCCGCGCGTGATCGGCAAGTTCGACGACCAGGGCGAATGGGTCGCATCCGCGCGGCGAATGGCTGCTGCCGGCCAAGGCCGATTTTTCGATCGCGCAGATCGCGCGCGTGATCGCCGGGCGCATCGCGCGCTTCCACCACGAGCGACCTGATCAAGGCGCGCCTGACCTTCCTCGACGCCAAGGACGCGGTGCTGAAAAAAGCCGTCGATACGCCGCCGCGGCCGGCCTATTACTGCTCGGGCTGTCCGCACAACACCTCGACCAAGGTGCCCGAGGGCAGCCTCGCGCTGGCCGGCATCGGCTGCCACGTCATGGCGACCGCGATCTATCCCGATCACAACAAGACCACCTGCCAGATGGGCGGCGAGGGCGCGACCTGGATCGGCCAGGCGCCGTTCTCCAAGCTGCCGCACGTGTTCGCCAATCTGGGCGACGGCACCTACTTCCATTCCGGCCACCTCGCGATCCGCGCCGCCGTCGCGGCCAAGGTCAACATCACCTACAAGATCCTGTACAACGACGCGGTCGCCATGACGGGCGGCCAGCCGGTGGACGGCCAGATCTCGGTGCGCGCTGATCGCGCAGCAGATGGCGGCCGAAGGCGTCAAGCGCATCGCCGTGGTGACCGAGGATCTGGCGCGCTACGAGGACCGCTCGCAACTGCCCGGCGTTGGTCACGCTGCACGATCGCACGCGACATGGACGCCGTGCAGCGCGAACTGCGCGAGGTGCCCGGCGTCATCGGTGCTGATCTACGACCAGACCTGTGCCGCGGAGAAGCGCCGCCGGCGCAAGAAGGGCGAGTATCCCAAGGCGAACGCAACGCATATTCATCAACGAAGCCGTGTGCGAAGGCTGCGGCGATTGCGGCGTGCAGTCCAACTGCACCTCGATCCTGCCGGTCGAAACCGAGTTCGGCCGCAAGCGCGCGATCGACCAGTCGTCCTGCAACCAGGATTACTCGTGCGTCAAAGGCTTCTGTCCGAGTTTCGTGACCATCGAAGGCGGCACGCCGCGCAAGTCGCGTGCGGCCAAGCAGGCCCTGCCCGGCGCAACTGGAAGCGCTGCCGGAACCGGCCATCGCGCAGCTGAAGGACACGCCTTACAACATTCTGATCACCGGCATCGGCGGCACCGGCGTCATCACGATCGGCGCCTTGCTGGGCATGGCCGCGCATCTGGAAGGCAAGGGCACTTCCGCGCTGGACATGACCGGCATGTCGCAGAAGAACGGCGCGGTGACGTCGCACGTGCGCATTGCGCATTCGCCGGAAGGCATCCGTGCGCAGCGCATCGCCACCGGCGAAGCCGACCTGATCCTCGGTTGCGACATGCTGACCGCCGGCGCGCACGATGCCATCGCCAAGACCCGCCCGGGCCGCACGGTCGCGGTCATCAACACGCATCAGCAGCCCCCCGGACCTTTTGCCCAGAACCCCGACTGGCAGTTTCCCGCGCAACAGATCCGCGCACTGATCGACGAATCCGCTTGGCGCGCGCTCGCACTTCATCGACGCGACCGGCCTGGCGACAGCGTTGCTGGGCGATTCCATCGCCACCAATCTGTTCATGCTCGGTTTCGCGTTTCAAAAGTCGTTGATACCGCTGCAGGAAGCCTCCATCCTCAAAGCCATCGAACTGAACGGCGTCGCAATCGACGCCAACAAGCAGGCGTTCCTGTGGGGCCGGCGCGCTGCCGTCGACCTCGCGCAAGTCGAGAAAGTTGCGTTGCCGGCCAAGCCGGTGGTCGTGCAAATGCCGCAGAACCTGGAAACGCTGGTCCGGCGCCGCGTGGCCTTCCTGACCGAATACCAGAATGCCGCCTATGCGAAACGTTACGAGGACCTGGTGGCGAAGGTACGCGACGCCGAAGCGGGCATTGGCGCCGGCGATGCGCTGAGCAAGGCGGTGGCGAAATACCTGTTCAAGCTGATGGCGTACAAGGACGAATACGAGGTCGCGCGGTTGTACACCAGCGGCGATTTCGAGAAAAAGCTGAATGCCGCCTTTGAAGGCGATTTCAAGGTCAGCTACAACCTGGCGCCGCCGCTGCTGGCCAAGCGCGACGCCCAGGGGTTGCTGGTCAAGGCGCGCTACGGCGCCTGGATGAGATACGCCTTCAAGCTGCTGGCACGGTTCAAGGGCCTGCGCGGCACGCTGCTGGATCCGTTCGGCCATACCGAAGAGCGCAAAATGGAGCAGCAACTGGTCCGCGATTACGAAGCCCTGGTCAAGGAGTTGGCGGCGAGCCTGTCGGCGAAGAATCATCGGACGGCCGTGGAACTGGCCGGACTACCGGAGCGTATCCGTGGATTCGGCCACGTCAAGGAGCGTCACGTGGCAGCCGTCGCCGCTGAACGCCAGCGTCTGCTGCAGCAGTTCCGCGGCGCGCCCGGCATCGATATGGCCGCCTGATTCCAGCGGGCGAAGGTAATTTGAGCTAACGTTGACAGATAACCAGTAATGGCTCGCCCCGGTCCGGCCGGGGCGTCAAGCGACAGGGAGCGAGAACCATGACCGACCTCAGCCAGCAGCCCGCCGACCAGAAAGGTCGCGCCGACCACAAGATCCGTTTTGTCACGGCAGCGAGCCTGTTCGACGGGCACGACGCGTCAATCAACATCATGCGACGCATCTTGCAGGCCAGCGGTGTCGAAGTTATTCACCTCGGCCACAACCGTTCGGTCGACGAAATCGTCAATGCCGCGATCCAGGAAGACGTGCAGGGCATCGCCATCTCGTCCTACCAGGGCGGTCACGTCGAATATTTCAAGTACACCATCGACTTGCTGCGCGAACGCGGCGGCGGTCACATCAAAGTTTTCGGCGGCGGCGGCGGCGTGATCGTGCCCCACGAAATCGAGGAACTGCACCGCTACGGTGTCGCCCGCATCTACGCGCCCGAAGACGGGGCCAAACTGGGCCTGCAAGGCATGATCAGCGACATGATCCGCACTGCGGATCGCGATCTCGCGGCCGAGCTTCCGTCGAGCCTGGACGGCCTGTTCAAGGGCAATGCGCGCGACCTGGCCCGCGTCATCACCGGCCTGGAGAACGAAACACTGCCCGAAGCCCTGCAGAAGAAACTCGCAACCGGCGCCGTGCAGAACGACGGCGTGCCGGTACTCGGCATCACCGGCACCGGCGGTTCCGGCAAATCATCGCTGACCGACGAATTGATCCGCCGCTTCCGCATCGACCAGGGCGACGCGCTGAAAATTGCGGTGATCGCGGTCGACCCGTCACGTCGCAAGACGGGCGGCGCATTGCTGGGCGACCGCATCCGCATGAACTCGATCAACCACCCGAACATCTACATGCGCTCGCTTGCCACGCGCGACGCCGGCAGCGAGATCGCGGCCAGCCTGCCGCAAGTGATCGCAGCCTGCAAATGCGCCGGCTACGATCTGGTACTGGTCGAGACTTCCGGCATCGGCCAGGGCGACGCCGCCATCGTGCCGCATGTGGACATGTCGCTGTACGTCATGACGCCCGAGTTCGGCGCCGCCAGCCAGCTCGAAAAAATCGACATGCTCGATTTTGCGGATTTCGTGTCCATCAACAAGTTCGACCGCCGCGGCGCGCAGGATGCGCTGCGCGACGTGCGCAAGCAAATGCAGCGCAATCGCGGCGCATTCAGCGTGGCTACTGACACCATGCCGGTGTTCGGCACGATCGCCTCGCGCTTCAACGACGACGGTGTCACCGCGCTCTATCAGACCATTGTTGCCGAACTGAAGGCACGCGGCCTAAACGCCGCGGACGGCCAGCTCAAGCCCGCAACTGTGCGCTCATCTTCCGCACTGAATGTCATCGTTCCCCCGGCGCGCGTGCGCTATCTGGCGGAGATTGCCGAAACAGTGCGCGGTTATCACGCCGACGTCGCGAGACAGACGAAGACCGCCCGCGAGCGCCAGCAATTGCGCGAGGCCCAACGCATGCTGGATGCGGCCAAGAAGCCCTCCTCCGATCTTGATCCACTGATCGCCGAACGCGAAAAGGCGCTGAGCAGCGACGCGCAGGCCCTGCTGGAGGGCTGGCCCGCGGTGAAGCAAGCGTACTCGGGCGACGAACAGGTCACCAAGATCCGCGACCGGGAAATCCGTACCACGCTGAGAACCACCTCGTTGTCCGGCACGAAAATACCGAAAGTGGCGCTGCCGAAGTATGAGGACGAAGGCGAATTGCTCAGATGGCTGATGCGGGAAAACCTGCCGGGCTATTTTCCGTACACCGCCGGCGTGTTCCCGTTCAAGCGCGAGAATGAAGACCCGACCCGCATGTTCGCCGGCGAAGGCGACCCGTTCCGCACCAACGCGCGCTTCAAGTTCCTGTCACGCGACATGCAAGCCAAGCGCCTGTCGACCGCGTTCGACTCGGTGACCCTGTACGGATTCGACCCGCACGAGCGTCCGGACATCTACGGCAAGGTCGGCAATTCCGGCGTATCGATCGCGACCCTGGACGACATGAAGGTGCTGTACTCCGGATTCGACCTGTGCGATCCGGCCACCTCGGTGTCGATGACCATCAACGGCCCGGCACCCACCATACTGGCGATGTTCATCAACACGGCCATCGACCAGCAGGTCGACAAATTTGTCGCCCAGCATGGCCGGCAGCCCAATGAGCAGGAAGCCACGAAAATTCGCACCTGGGCGCAGGAGAACGTGCGCGGCACGGTGCAGGCCGACATCCTCAAGGAAGACCAGGGACAGAACACCTGCATATTCTCGACCGAGTTTTCGCTCAAGGTCATGGGCGACATCCAGGAGTACTTCGTTCGCAACCGGGTGCGCAATTTCTATTCGGTCTCGATCTCCGGCTATCACATCGCCGAGGCGGGCGCGAATCCGATTTCGCAACTCGCGTTTACCTTGTCAAATGGATTTACCTTCGTCGAGGCCTATCTGGCGCGCGGCATGAGCATCGACGACTTCGCGCCCAATCTGTCCTTCTTCTTCTCCAACGGCATGGATCCGGAATACACCGTGCTCGGGCGCGTGGCACGGCGCATCTGGGCCACGGCCATGAAAAACAAGTACGGCGCCAACGACCGCAGCCAGAAACTCAAGTACCACGTCCAGACCTCGGGGCGTTCCCTGCATGCGCAGGAGATTGCATTCAACGACATTCGCACCACTTTGCAGGCGCTGATCGCCATCTACGACAACTGCAACTCGCTGCACACCAATGCCTACGACGAAGCGATCACGACGCCGACGGCGGAATCCGTGCGGCGCGCGCTCGCCATCCAGCTGGTCATCAATCGCGAGTGGGGCCTGGCCAAGAACGAAAATCCGAACCAGGGCGCTTTCATCATCGACGAGCTGACCGATCTCGTGGAAGAGGCCGTGCTGCAGGAGTTCGAGCGCATCTCCGAGCGCGGCGGCGTGCTCGGCGCCATGGAAACCGGTTATCAGCGCGGCAAGATCCAGGAAGAGTCGATGTATTACGAGCACAAGAAGCATGACGGCTCGTATCCGATCATCGGCGTGAACACGTTCCGGAATGCCGATGCGACCGAGACCGGCGGAAGCATCCCGCTGCAGCGTTCGACCGAAGAAGAAAAGCAGGGCCAGATCCGGCGCCTGCGCGAATTCCAGGCACGCAACGCTGCCCAGTCGCCGGCTGCGCTGGCAAAGCTCCGCCAGACCGTGATCGACAACGGCAACGTCTTCGCGGAACTGGTCAATGCGGTGCGCGTCTGCTCCCTGGGCCAGATCACCGACGCATTGTTCGAAGTTGGCGGTCAGTACCGGCGCAGCATGTAAACAAAGTTCGCTTCGGCCGTCGCGATGAGTAAGCGCTCTCATCCGGCGGCTTCGGTCGCTGCAAATCGGGCCCGCACCGTCCTTCGCGCATCGGAGTATCCGTTTCAACATGTCGGCCGTTCTGAAGTTGCCCAGCTTTCGCCTTGACGCAAAGATCGCCCTGGTGACAGGCGCAGGTCGAGGCCTGGGCGCAGCCATCGCCACGGGCCTGGCTGAAGCCGGCGCCCATGTCATTCTGCTCGGCCGCACCCAGGCGCATCTGGAGGACGTTTCGCGGCAGATCGCTGCGGCTGGAGGCCAATCCGAGGTAGCTGCGTGCGATGTCACGCAAGATGATTCTGTGCGCCGCATCATTGCGGACCTGGGGCGTCTCGACATTCTCGTCAATAACGCGGGCACCAATTTCCCGGAACCCTTCACCAGTGTGTCGGACGAGCATCTGGACACCATGCTCGACCTGAATGTGCGCGCCTATTTCGTCGTGGCGCAGGCAGCCGTGAAAAAAATGCTGGAGGACGCGGCCCGCAAGGCCGCGGGCGGCGTGGTCCTCAACATCTCGTCGCAGATGGGTCACGTCGGCTCGCCCAACCGTACCGTCTATTGCATGACCAAGCACGCGGTCGAAGGCCTCACGAAAGCCATGGCGGTGGAACTCGCGCCGCACGGCATCCGCGTCAATAGCATCGGCCCGACGTTTGCCGACACGCCGCTGGTGCGCCGCATCGTCGATACGCCGGAAAAGCGCGAGTTCATCACGTCCCGCATTCCGTTGGGAACGCTGTGCAAGGTCGAAGACATCATGGCGGCGGCGGTCTATCTCGCCTCGCCGGCGGCCTCCATGATTACAGGCACGCATCTCCTGGTCGACGGCGGCTGGACGGCGCAATAAGCTGGCGCAGCCAACGGGCACGATTGCAGAAGGCCGATGAAGCCGCTTTGGAATAAATTGATCAACCCAGGAGAACCAGGATGTCTACCAGTTTCCAGCTCGACCACATGAACATTCCAGCGCGCGACCCCGAGGGCCTCGCGCGATGGTACGCGGACACTTTCGGGCTTCGCGCCGACGCGCACCGGGTGCGCGGACCGGGCGTGCTGATCGCCTTTCAGGCCGGAGAGCCCGTCAAGCGGGCGCCCGAACTGCATATGGGATTCCGCGTCCAGGACATGGACGTGCTGAACGAATGGGCGACGAAGCTTGCCAGGCCGATCAAGCAGGGAGAAGAGTTCAATTCGTTCCAGGTATTCGATCCCGAAGGCAATTGCCTCGAGATTTATTGCAAAGCGAGCTGAAGGCCAGGCTACACGAATAACCCCACCAGGCGACCCCCATGAAAGCTGTCGGCTACAGATCGTCCTTGCCCATCGATAACAGTGAATCGCTGCTGGATCTCACGCTTGCGGACCCGGTGCCGGGGGCGCGCGATCTGATTGTTGCGGTCAAGGCGGTCTCGGTCAATCCGGTGGACACCAAGGTTCGCATGCGCGCAGCGCCAGAAGCCGGCGGCGTGAAAGTGCTCGGGTTCGACGCGGCAGGGGTGGTGCAGGCCGTGGGGCCTGCCGTCACCTTGTTCCGGCCCGGCGATGAGGTGTATTACGCGGGCTCGATCGCACGCCCGGGCACCAACAGCGAGTTGCACGCGGTCGATGAACGCATCGTCGGTCCCAAGCCGCGCACCTTGAGCTTCGCGCAGGCTGCCGCGCTGCCGCTGACCGGGATCACCGCCTGGGAACTTCTTTTTGACCGCCTGGCACTCGTTCCCGGTGACAGGCAGCGCGATGGCACGCTGCTGGTCGTCGGTGGCGCAGGCGGCGTCGGTTCGATCATGATCCAGCTCGCCCGCAGGCTCACCGGGCTCACGGTCATTGCCACGGCATCGCGGGCCGAAAGCCGCGACTGGGCCTTAAGCCTGGGCGCGCATCACGTCGTCGATCACAGCAAGCCCCTGGCCGCCCAGATTCGAGGGCTGGGGATACAGCACGTGGACGTTGTTGCGAGCCTTACGCATTCCGATCAGCATCTGCCGGAGATCGCGGAGATCATTGCACCGCAAGGCAGGTTCGGCATGATCGACGATCCTAAGTCCTTCGATATCCTCGCACTCAAACGCAAGTCTATATCCATCCACTGGGAGTTCATGTTTACGCGGGCCGTGTTTGAAACCGCCGATATGATTGCCCAGCACCAGTTGCTCAAGCAGATCGCGGACATGGTCGATGACAGCGCGCTGCGCAGCACGCTGTCGGAAGAATTCGGCATCATCAACGCAACCAATCTCAGACGCGCACACGCCGTGATCGAATCTGGCCGTGCCACCGGCAAGATCGTTCTGGCGGGTTTCTAGGCAGACAGCGCGGACGTAGCGCGGACACACTCGCCTGAACGTCGTTCAACTGCACAGGCCCGCGACCCTGGCGCGCTTGGCCACGAGACATCCCCGCGCGAAGATGATACAAAGGCCCCATACGGCTGCGGCGGGGCCGGATAACAATAATGGAACACGGAGGAGCCCATGGCTGGACTGAGTCCTGGCGGTGCGCGAAACCCGGACAACTTTCCTTCGCTGCTGCTGCAGCATGCGAAGCAACAGGGCGGGCGCGTCGCCATGCGCGAGAAAGATCTGGGCATCTGGCAGAGCTGGACCTGGGCGCAGGCGGCCGACGAGGTACGCGCGCTCGCGTGCGGTCTGGCCGCGCAGGGTTTCAGCCGCGGCATGAATCTGGCGATCATCGGCGACAATCGGCCCCGGCTGTACTGGTCGTTTGCCGCTGCGCAGTGCCTGGGCGGCGTGCCCGTGCCCATGTATCAGGACGCGGTTGCGCAGGAGCTGCTGTTCGTTCTCGAGAATGCGCAAATCGAGTACGCCATCGTCGAGGATCAGGAACAAGTCGACAAGCTGCTGGAACTGCTGCCGCAGTATCCGAAACTCCGGCATATTTTTTACGACGAGCCGCGTGGGTTGCGCCACTACACGCAGCCGCAATTGATGGCCTATGAACGGCTGCGCGAACTCGGCCGGCAGCATGACCGGAAAGACCCGGAATTTTTCCAGCGCGCGATTGGGAACATCGCCGCGCAGGACGTCTGCGTCATTCTGTACACCTCAGGGACGACCAGCAAACCCAAAGGCGTGTGTCTGACCCATGCAGCGTTGATCGCTGCGGCACGCGGCGACGTCGAGTTCGACGGTTTCAATCCGACCGACGAAGTGTTGTCTTATCTGCCGATGGCCTGGGTCGGCGATCACTTGTTTTCCTATGCGCAAGCGCTGGTCGCAGGCTTCACGGTCAATTGCCCGGAGTCATCGGACACGGCGATGAACGATCTGCGTGAAATCGGGCCGACTTATTATTTCGCGCCCCCGCGGGTTTTCGAGAATCTGTTGACGACGGTCCTGATCCGCATGGAAGACGCCGCGCGGCTCAAGCGTCTGCTGTTCGATTACTTCATGGCGGTCGCACGCCGGTGCGGTGCTTCGATCATGGACGGCAAGCCGGTGGCGTGGACCGATCGCTTGCGCTACCGCCTGGGCGACCTGCTGGTCTATGGCCCCTTGCGCAATATCCTGGGCATGAGCCGGGTGCGGGTTGCCTACACGGGCGGCGCCGCGATCGGGCCGGACCTTTACCTGTTCTACCGCAGCATCGGCATCAATCTCAAGCAGCTCTACGGCCAGACCGAAACGGCCGCCTATGTGTGCAAGCAGCCCAACGGAGAGGCCAAGCTCGATTCGGTGGGCAAGCCGTTGCCTGGCGTGGAACTGCGCATTGTCGACAGTGGCGAGATCTGGGTTAAGACGCCGAGCATGCTCAAGGAGTATTACAAACGTCCCGATGCCAGCGCCGAAACCATTTCCGCGGACGGTTATTTCATGACCGGCGACGCGGGCTTCCTCGACGAGGACGGGCACCTGAGGATCATCGATCGCGCGAGCGATGTCGGCAGGCTCGGCAGCGGCGCGCTGTTCGCGCCACAATTCATCGAGAACAAGCTCAAGTTCTATTCGTACATCAAGGAAGCCGTGTGTTTCGGCAACCAGAAGCCGATGGTCTGCGCATTCCTCAATATCGACCTGCAGGCGGTCGGTAACTGGGCCGAAAAACGCAACATGCCCTATAGCGGCTATCTCGACCTGACCGCCCGGCCTGCCGTGTACGACCTGGTGCTCAACTGTATCGTGCAGGTCAACGCAGACCTTGCCCGCGACGCAGCGCTTGCCGGCTGCCAGATCCGGCGCTTTCTGATTCTGCACAAGGAACTCGACGCCGACGACGATGAACTCACGCGCACGCGCAAGATTCGCCGCCACTTCGTGGCCGAAAAGTACGCGCCGCTGATCGATGCCCTGTACTCAGGTCAACAGCATTGCCGCATCGCGACCGAAGTCAAATTCGAGGACGGCCGTCGCGGCACGATCGAAGCCGACGTCCGCATCCAGGATGTGCCGCCCGCGACCCCGGGGCAGCGGGCCGCCTAGCGGTCGAGGCGCGGATGGCGATGATGAACATGACCAGTGCACGCGAGCCCGGGGAGGTGGCGCTGTCCGTGGAGAATATTGCGCTGTCCTTCGGGGGCGTGCGCGCGCTGTCCGATGTGAGCTTCGATGTGCGCGAAGGCGAGATACGCGCGATCATCGGTCCCAACGGCGCCGGCAAGAGCTCCATGCTCAATGTCATCAACGGCGTTTACCATCCCCAGGAAGGACGCATCCGTTTCCGCGGGGAAGTCCGGCGTTCGATGGACCCTCATCGCGCGGCAGTGCAAGGCATCGCCCGCACGTTTCAGAATATCGCGCTGTTCAAAGGCATGACCGTGCTCGACAACATCATGACGGGGCGCAACCTCAAGATGCGCGCGAACCTGCTCGAACAGGCGTTCTACATCGGACGAAACCGGCGCGAGGAACTTGCGCACCGGCTCAAAGTCGAGGAGATCATTGATTTCCTGCAGATCGAGCACATTCGCAAGACGCCGGTCGGACGCCTGCCCTACGGCTTGCAAAAACGCGTCGAACTCGCCCGCGCACTCGCCGCGGAACCCAGCTTGCTGCTGCTCGACGAGCCCATGGCCGGCATGAACGTCGAGGAGAAACAGGATATGTGCCGGTTCGTTCTCGACGTCAACGACGAATTCGGTACCACCATCGTGCTGATCGAGCACGACATGGGCGTGGTCATGGATATCTGCGATCGCATCGTCGTGCTCGATTATGGTCGCAAGATCGGCGACGGGACGCCCGACGACATCCGCAACAACAAAGCTGTCATCGATGCTTATCTCGGTGTTTCACACTGAATGATTACACCCAACACGGAGGCACGGAGAGACCCGAGAATTTTGGTCATTTGACTCGTTGAACAGTCGAGCGCGCGAAGGTCCAGTCACACATTTCCAGTTATGGATCTTCTCCGTGCCCTCCGTGCCTCCGTGTTGGGTTTAGGACCTAACAATGACGTTTTTCTTTGAAGTGCTGATTGGCGGGCTGCTGGCGGGCGTGATGTACTCGCTGGTGGCGCTGGGCTTCGTGCTGATCTACAAGGCATCCGGCGTGTTCAACTTTGCGCAGGGCGCCATGGTGTTCTTTGCGGCGCTGACGTTCGTCGGGCTGCAGGAGAAGTTCGCGTTGCCATTCTGGGCCGCATTCGGCCTGGCGCTGGTGGTGATGGTCGTGCTGGGCATCCTGATCGAGCGCATCGTGCTACGCCCGCTGGTCAATCAACCGCAGATCACCTTGTTCATGGCGACCATCGGCCTGACGTTCTTCATCGAGGGTCTGGCCCAACTCATCTGGGGCACCAACGTGCGCCGCCTCGAACTGGGCATTACCGACGAGCCGATTCCGCTGCTGCTCGAGCGCTTCGACATGGTCATCAGCCGATTCGACCTGGTCGCCGCCCTGGTGGCAGGCGTGCTGGTAACGGTGCTGGCGGTGTTCTTCCAGGTCACCCGCATCGGCCGCGCGCTGCGCGCCGTCGCGGACGATCACCAGGCTGCATTGGCGGTGGGCATTCCGCTGAAACAGATCTGGGCCATCGTGTGGTCGGTCGCGGGATTCGTTGCGCTGGTCGCGGGCCTCATGTGGGGCGCGCGCAATGGCGTGCAGTACGCGCTGACTTTCGTGGCCCTCAAGGCTCTGCCCGTGCTCATTCTGGGCGGATTTGAATCCGTTCTGGGCGCAATCGTCGGCGGATTGCTCATCGGCGCGCTGGAAAAGCTCGCCGAAGTCTACCTGGGGCCGCATATCGGCGGGGGCATCGAAGGCTGGTTCGCTTACATGATGGCCCTGCTGTTCCTGCTCATTCGCCCCGAAGGCCTGTTTGGTGAAAAGCGCATCGATCGTGTCTAGCGCACTCGCCCGAGCCCCATTCACATTGGACCGTTAACTGATCGCTGATGTTTTACCGAGAAGCCGGACAATTCAAGACCACCTACGCAGCCGACCAGGCGTTGTTTCCAATCCGCCAGGATCGTTACGCCATGCTCGCCATCCTGGCGGCAGCCTTCGTTGCCATCCCGCTGTTCGCCAGTGATTACTGGCTGACGGCGCTGCTGATACCCTTCCTGGTGTTCGCGCTGGCGACGCTGGGACTGAATTTGCTGACCGGCTATGCCGGACAGCTTTCGCTCGGCACTGCCGCATTCATGGCAGTGGGAGCGGTGGCCGCCTACAACTTTCAGCTGCGCATTCCGGGCATGCCGATCCTGCTGAGCTTTGCGCTGGGCGGATTGACTGCCGCCGCGGTGGGTGTGCTCTTCGGGCTGCCCAGCCTGCGCATCAAGGGTTTTTACCTGGCGGTCGCGACCCTGGCTGCCCAGTTTTTCATTCCGTGGCTGATCATCAAGGTGGGCTGGTTTTCGAATTACTCGGCCTCCGGGGTCATCACCGCGCAACCCATCGAGATTCTCGGCATGGCGTTCGACACCCCGCAGAAAAAATACCTGCTGGTGCTGGCTATCGTCGCCGTGTTGGCGCTGATGGGCAAGAATCTGGTGCGCAGCCGCATCGGACGCGCGTGGATGGCGGTACGCGATATGGACGTGGCCGCCGAGGTCATCGGTATCCGCATCCTGCGTACCAAGCTGCTCGCTTTTGCCGTAAGTTCCTTCTACTGCGGCGTCGCCGGCGCCTTGTATGCATTCGCCTACCTCGGCAGCGTAGAGCCGGACGGATTCAACCTTGATTTGTCTTTCCGCGTACTGTTCATGGTGATTATCGGCGGGGTCGGCAGTATTCTGGGTTCTTTCCTGGGGGCTGCATTCATCACGCTCATGCCGATCCTGATCGAGGTGCTGTTGACGGACGCGAGCCGCGCGTTCAACCTGAATCTGGAGCCGGGCGTTACTTCCATGGTGCAGGTGCTGGTGTTCGGCGCACTGATCATTTTCTTTCTGATCGTCGAACCGCATGGCCTGGCGCGCTTGTGGCAGATTGCCAAGGAAAAATTGCGGTTATGGCCGTTTCCGCATTAGGACGGCCGTACATGAATGGAGGACACAATGAGAATCGGCAAGACGATGCTTTTAATACTGTGCACGCTGGCAAGCAGCCTGCTGTGGATGCCCCCGGTCAGCGCGCAGCAACCTGGCACGCAGTTCATGGGCATTCTGGGCTACCGCGTGGGTCCCTATGGCGCCAACGGCGCGGCATTTTTCACCGGCATGATCGATTATCTGAACCTGATCAACGCGCGTGACGGCGGCATCAACGGCGTCAGGCTGACCTGGGAAGAATGCGAGACCGAATACAACAACGCCAAGGGTTTGGAGTGTTACGAGCGGCTGAAGGCGCGCAGCGCGAATGGACCGACGGCGATCCATCCGATGTCCACCGGCATTACCTACGCGCTGATCGACAAGGCTCCGGGCGACAAGATCCCGCTGATCACCCTGGGCTACGGTCGCACCGATGCCACCGACGGGCGCGTGTTTCCCTGGGTGTTCCCGCTGCTGGCCAATTATTGGGACGCGGCCACCGGCATCATCAAGTTCATCGGCGACCGCGAAGGCGGCGTGGACAAGCTCAAGGGCAAGAAGATCGTACTGCTGTATCACGATTCCGCTTACGGCAAGGAGCCGCACCCGGTTCTGGAAGCCGAAGCCGCCAAGCTCGGCTTCAACCTCAAGCTGATTCCGGTGCCGCACCCGGGCAACGAGCAGCAATCGCAATGGCTGCAAATCCGCCAGTACCGTCCAGACTGGGTTGTTTTGTGGGGCTGGGGCGTCATGAGCGCCACCGCGCTGTCGACCGCCCAGAAAGTCGGTTTCCCCCGCGAGAAAATGGTCGGCAACTGGTGGGCCGGTTCCGAGATCGACACCGAAGCGGCCGGCCCGGCGGCTGATGGTTACTATGCCGCCAGCCTGAACCTCGCCGGCAAGAACTTCAGCGTCGTAAAGGACATCGAGAAATTTGTGTATGGCAAAGGCAAGGGCGGCGATCCCAAATTGATCGGCACGGTGCTGTGGAATCGCGGGGTGGCCGCAGCCATGTTTACCGTCGAGGCAGTACGCACGGCCCAGGTGAGATACGGCAAGAAACCGGTCACCGGATCGCAGACGCGCTGGGGCATCGAGAATCTGGACATCGACCAGCAACGGCTCGACCAGCTCGGTTTCGGCACCATGGTGCCGCCGCTGAAGTTATCCTGCAACGATCACGGCGGCAGCGGCCTGGTGCGCTTTCAGCAGTGGCAGGGCAACAAATGGGAGCCGGCGTCTGACTGGATGAGCGGGGATCGCACACTGGTCCGCAAGATGGTCGAGGAGTCCGCCGCGAAATACGCTGAAGAAAAACGCATCAAGCCGCGGTGCATGAAGGGCTGAAAAATGAGCGCAGAGCGACGCCAGGGCGCGGGAAAAATCAGGGCCGATGCGCGCCCTCTCACCTTGCACCTCTGAACCTGCCTTCGCCAGTACCTCAAATGTCCGCCACTGCGCAGCCTTTGCTGGCCCTCAACAACGTCGAGGTCATCTATGACCATGTGATTCTCGTGCTCAAGGGCGTCTCGCTGACCATTGCCGACGGCGCCATCGTCGCACTGCTCGGGGCCAATGGCGCGGGCAAAACCACTACGTTGAAAGCGGTTTCGAACCTGCTGGCCTCCGAGCGGGGAGACGTCACAAAAGGCTCGATCGAATACCGCGGGCGACGCATCGACCGGCTCACGCCCTGGCAGGTGGTGAAGCTCGGCGTTGTGCAGGTCATGGAAGGGCGGCACTGTTTCCAGCATCTGACCGTCGAAGAGAACCTGCTGACAGGGGCTTTCACGCGAAGCGCCAGCCGCGCGGCCATCCGCGACGACCTGGAACGGGTCTACCAGTACTTTCCGCGATTGAAGGAACGCCGCAAAAGCCAGGCCGGCTACACCTCGGGCGGCGAACAGCAGATGACAGCCCTGGGCCGCGCATTGATGGCCAGGCCGAGCATGATTCTGCTCGACGAGCCCTCGATGGGTCTCGCGCCGCAGATCGTTGAAGAAATCTTCGATATCGTGCGTGGCCTCAATGAGCAGGAAAAAGTCACCTTTCTGCTGGCCGAACAAAACACCAGCGTCGCCTTGCGCCATGCCGATTACGGTTACATTCTGGAGAACGGGCGCGTGGTCATGAACGGACCCGCGAGCGAACTGGCCGGCAACGAAGACGTGAAAGAGTTTTATCTCGGTCTGTCCGGCGCGGGCCGCAAGAATTTCCGCGACGCCAAACACTACCGCCGCCGCAAGCGATGGCTGGCCTGACTGGAGGGTCGGCGATGGCGTACGCGGGGACGAGCAAACGCCTGATGCCCGAAGCGTGTGTTTGCCCTCCTGTCCTCGCCCCGCACTCCTGACAACGTTATGGACTACTACGACGACCTTGAAACACGCGACGCCGGGCAGCGCGAACGCGCATTGTTCGGTGCGCTGCCCGGACAGATTCAACATGCCAAGGCCAACGCATCCTATTTCGCGCGCCTGCTGCGCGACGTGGATGCCGGTGCAGTGCGCGATCGCAAGGCACTGGCGGCACTACCGGTCACGCGCAAATCCGATCTGATCGACTTGCAGAAAGCCTCGCCGCCCTTTGCCGGCATGACGGCGGTCGCCACCGGGCGGCTGGGCCGCGTGTTCTCCTCGCCCGGCCCGATTTATGATCCGCAGGGCAGCACGGCGGATTTCTGGCGCTTCGGCCGCGCCTTGTTCGCCGCAGGCTTCCGGCGCGGCGACCTCGTGCACAACACGTTTTCCTATCACTTTACGCCAGCCGGCTTCATGGTGGATCTGGGCGCGCAAGCCATTGGCTGTGCCGTGTTTCCGGCCGGCACCGGCCAAACCGAGTTGCAGGTGGCCGCCATTTCGGACCTGAAACCCGATGGTTATGCCGGCACGCCATCTTTTTTGAAGCTCCTGCTGGAAAAGGCGGATGAAATGCGCGCGGACGTCGCCAGTCTGAGGAAAGCCAGCGTATCGGGCGAAGCGCTGCTGCCGCCCGTGCGCGATCTGCTCCGCGCGCGCGGAATTGACGTAAGGCAATGCTACGGCACGGCCGATCTGGGCTTGATCGCTTACGAAACCGAACCGATGGGCGGCCTCGTCGTGGACGAAGGGGTGATCGTGGAGATCGTGCGCCCGGGCAGCGGCGATCCTGTCCCCGACGGCGAGGTCGGCGAGGTCGTCGTGACCACGCTGTGCAGTGATTATCCGCTGATTCGCTTCGCCACCGGCGACTTGTCGGCGATCGCCGCGGGCGTGAGTGCGTGCGGGCGTACCAACGCACGCATCAAGGGGTGGCTGGGGCGCGCGGACCAGACTACGAAAGTCAAAGGCATGTTCGTGCATCCGTCGCAAATCGTTCAGATCGCCAAACGCCATCCCGAAGTAATCAAGGCGCGGCTGAGCGTCGAGCACGATGCCGAGCGCAACGATCGCATGCGCTTGCGCTGCGAGGTGCGCAACCGCAGCGAGGCCCTCTCGCAGGCTATCGCCGAGAGCGTGCGCGATATCTGCAAACTGCGCGGCGAAGTCGAATTCGCCGACATCGGCGCGCTGCCCAACGACGGCAAGGTCATCGAGGACTTGCGCAAATACGATTGATGCAAAGCGCGTCCCGGCGGGCGCGCTTGCAAGGTGAATGAGTGAAGGAGTGAATGAGTGAAGGGTGAAAGGCGGAAGGGCAAGAGACCGGCCTTCACGAACGCGGATTCGACCTGGCCCACCTGACTGAAACTACTTTGCTCCACTCATTCACTCATTCATCTCACTTCACTCATTCACTCAAGACCCATCCCATCCACCCACCTTCAATGAGCAAAACCGAAATGGTCCAATCCCCCAGCAAATATCCCGTCCCGCGCCTCGAGGCACTGCCGCAAGACATCCGCGACAAGATGCTCGAGGTGCAGAAAAAAGCCGGGTTCATCCCGAATGTGTTTGTGACGCTGGCCCATCGTCCCGATGAGTTCCGCGCGTTTTTTGCGTATCACGATGCATTGATGCTGAAGGACTCCGGCCTGTCCAAGGCCGAGAAGGAGATGATCGTGGTGGCCACCAGTGGGCTGAGCCAATGTCCCTATTGCGTGATCGCGCATGGGGCCATCCTGCGCATCTACGCCCGGAATCCGCAGATCGCGGACCAGGTTGCGATTCACCATCGCAAGGCACAGCTGACCCCGCGGCAGAAGGCCATGCTGGACTTCGCCTGTAAACTCTCGCGCACCCCCGAGGCGCTGACCGATGCGGATCACGAAAGTCTGCGCAGCCACGGATTCAGCGCTGAAGACATCTGGGATATCGGGGGTATCACGGCGTTTTTCGCGCTCTCCAATCGCATGGCGCACCTGATCGATATGCAGCCGAACGACGAGTTCTATCTGATGGGCCGCGTGCCGCCACCGCCGAAATGACGCACTGCAGCGCGCCGGCGGCGCTAGAGAAATCCGCCCCGACGCAGTGCTATAATTTTTTGCAGAATGGGGTCGGCGACATAAACCTCATAAACGCCTCTGTTCCCCACCAGACACGTCAGCAACCTTACCCAGGGCAGCGCCATGGCAGCACTTCCGGATGACGATCCGCAAGAGACAAACGAGTGGCTGGACGCGCTCGACGGAGTTCTGCAACACGAAGGACCCGAGCGCGCGCACTACATCCTCGAACAACTGATCGAAAAAGCGCGGCGTTCGGGCGCTTATTTACCGTACAGCGCCAACACCGCCTATATCAACACCATTCCGCCGGGACAGGAAGAGCCCTCGCCCGGGGACCATGCGCTGGAACACCGCATTCGCTCCTATGTGCGCTGGAACGCCGCGGCCATGGTGCTGCGCGCGAACAAGCAATCCTCCGAACTGGGCGGCCACATTGCCAGTTTCGCCTCGGCTGCCACGCTCTATGACGTCGGATTCAATCATTTCTGGCATGCGGCGTCAGACCAGCATGGCGGTGACATGGTGTTCTTTCAAGGACACTCGGCAACGGGCGTGTACGCGCGCGCGTTCCTGCTTGGCCGACTCTCCAAGGAACAAATGGACAGCTTCCGCCAGGAAGTCGACGGCAAAGGCCTGTCTTCCTATCCGCACCCATGGCTGATGCCGGATTTCTGGCAGTTTCCAACGGTGTCCATGGGGCTTGGTCCGATCATGGCCATCTATCAGGCGAGGTTCATGAAGTACCTGCAGGACCGCGGCCTGGCCAACACCGAGGGACGCAAGGTCTGGTGCTTCCTGGGCGATGGTGAAACCGACGAACCGGAATCCATGGGCGCCATCGGTGTGGCGGCGCGCGAGAAACTCGACAATCTCATATTCGTGGTGAATTGCAACCTGCAGCGACTCGACGGGCCGGTGCGGGGCAACGGCAAGATCATTCAGGAACTGGAGTCGGATTTTCGCGGCGCGGGCTGGAACGTGATCAAGGTCATCTGGGGCGCGTACTGGGATCCGCTGTTGATGAAGGACAAGAACGGCACCCTGGTCAAACGCATGCTCGAAGCCGTCGATGGCGAGTACCAGACATTCAAGTCCAAAGACGGCGCCTACGTGCGCAAGCATTTCTTCGGCAAGTACCCCGAGTTGCTGGAAATGGTCGCCAATATGTCCGACGACGACATCTGGCGTCTGAATCGCGGCGGCCACGATCCGCACAAGATCTACGCCGCCTATGCATCCGCCGTCAAAACGGTCGGCCAGCCCACCGTGATCCTGGCCAAGACCATCAAGGGGTACGGCATGGGCGAGGCCGGCGAGGCGCAGAACATCACTCACCAGCAAAAAAAGATGGGCACGACCTCGCTGCGCGCGTTCCGGGATCGATTCGGCCTGCCGATACCGGATGACAAGCTGGATGAAGTCCCCTACCTCACGTTCGAAAAGGGTTCGCCCGAACTCGAATACATGCGCAAGCGCCGCGAAGCGCTGGGCGGCTATGTGCCCTCGCGCCGGCAAAAGGGCGACACGCTGGAAATCCCGCCGCTTGCTGCCTTCGAGCCACTGCTGAAAAGCTCGGAGGAACGCGAATCGTCGACGACGATGGCCTTCGTGCGCATTTTGAACATCCTGGTCAAGGACAAGAATATCGGCAAGCGCGTGGTGCCGATCGTGCCGGATGAGTCGCGAACTTTTGGCATGGAAGGCATGTTCCGTCAGCTTGGCTATCTGGTCCTCGGTCGGCCAGTTGTATACGCCGCAGGATGCCGATCAGTTGATGTTCTACAAGGAAGACAAGAAAGGCCAGATCCTGCAGGAGGGCATCAACGAGCCGGGCGCGATGTCTTCGTGGATCGCGGCGGCCACGTCGTATTCCAATCACGGGGTGTCGATGATCCCGTTCTACATCTACTACTCGATGTTCGGGTTCCAGCGCGTGGGCGATCTGGCCTGGGCGGCGGGGGATCAACGCGCCCGCGGGTTCATGCTCGGCGGCACCTCGGGGCGCACGACGCTCAATGGCGAAGGTCTGCAGCACGAGGACGGCCACAGTCATTTGCTGTCGTCGACCATCCCGAACTGCATTTCCTACGACCCCACCTACGCGTACGAAGTCGCCGTCATCATTCAGGACGGCCTGCGCCGCATGTTCAAGGAGCAGGAGGATGTCTTCTACTACATCACGCTGCTGAACGAAAATTACGCGCAACCGGCCCTGCCCAAGGGCGTGGAGGAAGGTATTCTCAAGGGCATGTACCGGCTCTCGCAGGGCAAGGGCAAGAAAGACGCGCCCCGCGTGCAGTTGCTGGGCAGTGGCGCGATCCTGCGCGAAGTCGTGGCCGCACAGGATCTGCTGGAAAAGGATTTCGGCGTGGCAGGCGATGTATGGAGTTGTCCCAGCTTCACCGAGTTGCGCCGCGAAGGTCTGGATGTTCAGCGCTGGAATCTGCTGCATCCGGAAAGCAAGCCGCGCGAAACCTATGTCGGACGCTGCCTGAACGACTGCCCCCGGCCCGGTGGTTGCGGCCACCGATTACATGAAGCTGTTCGCCGACCAGATCCGGCCTTTCATCTACAAGCATTACGTCGTGCTGGGCACGGACGGCTTCGGCCGTTCCGACTATCGCCGCCAGTTACGCAAGTTCTTCGAAGTCGACCGCTACTACGTGGCGGTCGGCAGCCCTCAAGGCCCTGGCCGATGAAGGCAGCGTACCGGCCGCCACGGTCGCCAAGGCGATAAAGAAATACGGACTCGACCCCGACAAGCCAAATCCCGTTAGCGTTTGATCGCGCAGTTAACCAACGACTTTCCATCTCCCTAATCAGAAAACCATGGGCAGCCTCAAAGACGTGCTAGTCCCCGATATCGGCGACTTTAAAAACATTCCGGTCATCGAAGTGCTGGTCAAGCCAGGCGACAGCGTGAATGCGGAAGATTCGCTGATCACGCTCGAGTCGGACAAGGCGACCATGGAAGTGCCGGCACCTTTCGCGGGAGTGGTCAAGGAACTGAAGATCAAGGCCGGCGATAAGGTCTCGGAAGGCGCCGCCATTCTCAGCCTGGAAATCAGCGAAGGCGCCAGCGCGCCGGCGCCGGCGCCCGCAGCAGCGGCAACCCCGGCCGCACCGGCCGCGGCGCCGCCCGCACCACAGAACGCCGGCGGTCGCGCCGGCGCCCGTTGCTGCAGCGCCGGCGTCTGCGCCATCCCCGGCTGCGGCCACCGCCATCGACGAGCAGGCATTTTCACTCGCGCACGCGAGTCCCTCGGTACGCCGCTTCGCGCGCGAGCTCGGCGTGGACCTTGGACGCGTCAAGGGCACGGGCCCCAAGACACGCATTCTCAAGGACGACGTGGCGGGTTTCGTCAAGACTGCGCTGGCCCAGCCGGCGAGTGGCGGCGGTGGCGCGGGATTACCACCTGGATTGCCGGCCTGGCCGCAAGTCGATTTCGCAAAATTCGGTCCTGTGGAAAACCTGGCGTTGTCGCGCATCAAGAAAATCTCGGGACCTGCGTTGCATCGCAACTGGGTATCGATTCCGCATGTCACGCAAAACGACGAAGCAGATATCACCGAACTGGAAAACTTCCGCAAGGGTTTGGCCGATGAGGCGCAGAAACTAGGCGTAAAGCTCACACCCCTGGTTTTCATCATGAAGGCGGTGGTCACGGCACTGAAGAACCATCCGGAATTCAATGCTTCGCTGGCGCCAACGGGCGATGCGCTCATTCTCAAGCGTTATTACCATATCGGCGTCGCAGTCGACACGCCCGGCGGACTGGTTGTTCCGGTGGTACGCAATGTGGACCAGAAAGGCATTTTGCAACTCGCCAAAGAACTTGGCGAAATCAGCGCGAAAGCGCGCGACGGCAAACTCGGTCCCGCCGAGATGCAGGGGGGCACGTTTTCGATCTCGAGTCTGGGCGGAATCGGTGGCACGCATTTCACCCCGATCATCAACGCTCCCGAAGTGGCCATTCTCGGGGTATCGAAAGCGTCCATGAAACCGGTCTGGCGCGATGGACAATTCGTGCCGCGGCTGACCATGCCGCTGTCGCTGTCATACGATCATCGGGCACTCGATGGCGCGCAAGGCGCAAGGTTCATTACGAACCTGACCGCCATTCTGGCGGATATTCGCCGGGTCCTGCTGTGATCGGTGATCAGCGAACGGTGAGCGGTCAAAACAGGGCCGCGGCATTGCGAACTGTTTACTGTTCGCTGTTCACCGTTCTCCCGGCTTGACTTCGTCAGGCCCTGTCGGCGTGCTCGGGGGAACGTTCGACCCTGTGCATGTCGGGCATTTGCGCCTCGCCGAAGAACTCGCCGAGGTTATCGGTCTGTCCGGGGTCCGATTCATTCCCACCGGAACGCCGCCGCATCGCGCAGCGCCGCGCGTCGCGGGCATGCACCGCCTGCAGATGGTCCGCCTCGCGATCAGCGGCAACCCGCGCTTCGAAGCAGACGACCGCGAGATCCGGCGCGAGGGCGTCTGTTACACCTTCGATACGCTGACCGAACTACGGGCTGAACTTCGGCGGCCGTCCGCTGTGTCTGTTAATGGGGTCCGATGCGTTCTCGGCACTGACAACCTGGCATCGCTGGGAAGAGTTGTTCGATCTGGCGCATATCGTTGTGGCGCACCGGCCGGGCTTCTCGGCCCAGCAGTTGCAGGCTTCGCTTGCCCGGTCCGCTGCGCAAGATTTATTTGCAGCGCCTGACCGCGTCACCGGGCCTGCTGCGCCGGGACAGCGGCGGCGCCCTCTTTGTGGCGCAGATCACGGCACTGGATATCGCCGCGACCCAGCTCCGTGCGCGGGTGCTCGAGGGGCGCAGCGTGCGCTATCTGGTCCCGGACGCGGTTCTCGATTACATTGAACGCAATCGTCTTTACAAGGATCGCGATGCACGTTGAAGCCCTGAAACAAGCTGCCGTCGAAGCACTGGAAGAAATCAAGGCCAGAGACATTACCGTACTCGATGTCAGGAAAATGACTTCCCTGTTCGACTACATGATTGTCGCGACCGCCGAGTCCGCCCGCCAGACCAAGGCGCTGGCCAGAAACGTACAGGACAAACTCAAAAGCCTGGGCGCACGCGTGCAGGGTCTGGAAGGGGAGAAGTCGGGCGAATGGGTGCTGGTCGATCTCGGCGATGTCATCGTGCATGTCATGCAGCCGGCGATCCGGACCTATTACAATCTCGAGCAGCTGTGGGGGGGCAGACCCCCGTCCCCGCATCCGACCACCTGGAAAAATGCGCCCGGCGCCGAACCGCCGGGGAGCGTGGCGCCGCCGCCCCCAGGTTGAAGCTGCACCTGCTCGCCGTCGGCCATAAACCCCCCGCCTGGGTCGTCGCCGGATTCGAGGACTATGCCCGGCGCATGCCGCGCGAAGCGCGCATTGTGCTGACCGAGATCAAACCCGCGCCCCGCAGCCGTCAAACCCCGTCCGAGGCCTCGATTGCCCGGCTCCTCGAATCGGAAAAGTCGCGGTTGCTTGCAGCCCTGCCGTCCGGCTGTGTAAGAATAGCGTTGGACGAGCGCGGCAAAGCGCTGTCGACAGCCGATTTGGCCCGCCAGATGGCGGCCTGGATGCAGGCGGGCCGCGACGTGGCGTTCATGATCGGCAGCACCGACGGGCTCGACCAGGAATTGAAGGCACGGGCGGATCTTTTGCTCGCTTTGTCGGCGATGACGCTTCCTCACGCTTTGGTGCGGGTGCTGCTGGCCGAACAGCTTTATCGAGCCATGTCCATGATTCAGAATCACCCTTACCACCGGGAATAACCGCCGCCTAAGCAGGGCGCGAACAACCAAGAGCCGAAACAACGTGCCGTCGCTCGAAAAACACATTTACCTCGCCTCGCGCAGCGCGCGCCGCCGCGATCTGCTCAAACAGATGGGCGTGAACTTCGAAATGCTGCTGCTGCGCGAAGGGCCGGGCCGCGATGCGGATTTCGATGAATCGCAGATCGGCAACGAACTGCCGCGCGACTACGTCATACGCGTCGCCAGGCTCAAGGCCGAAGCCGGCTGGCTGCGCCTGGAGCAGCGGCGGCTCATGCGCCATCCGGTGCTCGCCGGCGACACCACGGTCGCGTTCAACGAAACCATTCTTGCCAAGCCCAGGGATCGTGAAGATGCGGTGGCCATGCTCAAGAGTCTTTCCGGCACGGTGCACCAGGTATACTCGGCGGTGGCGGTCAAATTCCACGATGCGATGCAGGAAGCACTGTCGGTCACCGACGTGCGCCTGCGCACGCTGTCCGATGACGAGATCCGACGTTACGTCGCCACCGGCGATCCGATGGACAAGGCCGGCGCCTATGGCATCCAGGGCAAGGCCTCGATGTTCATCGAGTCCATCAATGGCAGCTATAGCGGCGTGGTCGGCCTGCCGATGTTCGAGACTGCCCAGCTGCTGACGCATTTCGGCTTCCAGTTGCTGTGAACGAAGAAATCCTCATCAACGTTACCCCGCAGGAAACGCGGGTTGCGGTGATGCAGCAGGGTGTTGCCCAGGAATTGCATGTCGAACGCAGCGCGAGCCGCGGCATCGTGGGCAATATCTACGTGGGCGAAGTCAGCCGCGTGCTGCCGGGCATGCAGTCGGCATTCATCCAGATCGGTCTGGACCGGGCGGCATTTCTGCATGTCGCCGACATCTGGGTTCACCGCCAGAACCACGAAGAAGCCAAACCCATCGAACGCATGCTGCATGACGGCCAGCGCTTGCTGGTTCAGGTCATCAAGGACCCCATCGGCACCAAGGGCGCGCGGCTGTCGACACAAATCAGCATTGCCGGACGCCTGCTGGTATATCTGCCGCAGGAATCGCACATCGGCATTTCCCAGCGCATCGAGGATGAGAACGAACGCGCGCTCCTGCGTGAGAAACTGCAGCATCTGATTCCCGCCGATGAAACCGGCGGCTACATCGTGCGCACCATGGCCGAAACTGCCACCGAGAAGGAGCTTGCAGCCGACATCGAGTACCTGCGCAAGCTCTGGTCCGATATCCAGGAAAAAGCACGCAGCGTCGCCCCGCAGACCCTGCTGTATCAGGATTTGAGCCTGGCACTGCGCGTACTGCGCGATTTCGTCAACGATGAAAGCGACCGCATTCTGGTGGATTCGCGCGAAACTTACGTGCGCATGCAGGCATTTGCAACCGACTACACGCTGTCCTTCGTCGAACGTATACATCACTATACGGGCGAGCGTCCGCTCTTCGACCTCTATGCGGTCGAAGACGAGATCGAACGCGCGCTCGCGCGCCGGGTCCCGCTCAAATCGGGCGGCTATCTGATCATCGATCAGACCGAGGCACTGACCACCGTCGATGTCAACACCGGCGGCTTCGTCGGAGGCCGCAACTTCGACGACACCATTTTCAAGACCAATCTGGAAGCGGCGCAGGTCATCGCGCGCCAGCTGCGACTGCGCAATCTGGGCGGCATCATCATCATCGACTTCATCGACATGGACAATGAAGTGCATCGCAATGCGGTCATAACGGAATTCAAGAAGGCGCTGTTGCTGGACCGTACGCGCATGACGGTCAATGGCTTCACCCATCTGGGCCTCGTGGAAATGACCCGCAAGCGCACGCGCGAAAGCCTGGCGCACATTCTCTGCGAGCCCTGCCCGACCTGCCAGGCCCGCGGCGAGGTCAAGACTGCCCAGACCATCTGCTATGAAATTTTGCGCGAACTGGTCCGCGAATCGCGCCAGTTCGATGCACGCGAGTTTCGCATCCTCGCCTCGCAGAAAGTCATTGATATCTTTCTCGACGAGGAATCGCAAAGCCTGGCCATGCTCGAAGAGTTCATCAACAAGCCGATCTCGCTGCAGGTGGAATCCATCTACACGCAGGAGCAATACGACATCGTGCTGATGTAAGCCTGCCGTGTCGCCGCACCGCGTCGTCAGGGCTTGTCGGACGCTGCTTCGGAACTGAGCGGGGGGGCCACGTCTTCAAGGGGCTTGCGCTCCGCATCGACGCCATAGCGCAGCGCGATGACTGCCGCGACCAGGACCAGCGTTGCACCAAATGCGTAGCCCGTGAATACCGCCCCCCGGCTTTGTGTTTCGATCAGAACGCCGAACAGCGCAGGCGCGATGAACCCGCCCATGCCCGTGCCCACGGCATAGAAAATGGAAATCGACAGCGCACGCATTTCCAGGGGAAAAACTTCGCTCACGGTGAGGTAGGCCGAACTCGCCGCGGCCGAGGCGAAGAAAAACACGATCGACCAGCACACTGTTTGCGACACTGCGCCCAGCCATTCCTGCATGAAACCGAATCCCGTCGCGGCCAGGCCGATGCCGGATAACGCGTAAGTCAGCGCGATCATGCGGCGCCGGCCGATGCGATCGAACAGCGGCCCCAACACCAGCGGGCCGAGAAAGTTGGCGATGGCGAACGGAAAGATGTAGCGCCCCACCTGCGATTCGGGAACGCCCTGGAACCGGGTCAGCACCAGCGCATAGGTGAAGAAAATCGCGTTATAAAAGAAGGCCTGCGAAATCATCAACGCGAGGCCGAGTACCGTGCGCCGGGGGTAGCGCCGCAGCAGCACATGCGCAATCTCGCCGAAGCTGGGCTGGGGCCTCACCGTGATCGCGAGCATCTGTTCGGACCGTGCCAGCGGACCGCACTGGCGTTGCGACTTCCGCCTCGATGCCGGCGACGACACGTTCAGCCTCGTCCTGATGGCCATGCATGAGCATCCAGCGCGGACTCTCCGGGACGTGCCTGCGCACGTACAAGATGGCGATTGCCAGCAACGCGCCCAGGCCGAAGCCGATGCGCCAGCCGATATCCGGGTCGAACAGGTGCGGGTCGAGCAGCACCAGGCTCAGGGCGGCGCCGAGCGCCGCGCCCACCCAGAAGCTGCCATTGATCGCGAGATTCACGCGGCCCCGCACTCTGGCCGGTATCAGTTCGTCAATTGCCGAGTTGATGGCCGCATATTCTCCGCCAATGCCCACGCCGGTCAGCCAGCGGCAAAACAGGAAGGAATAGAAATCGAATGTAAATGCCGTGGCCAGGGTCGCCACCAGATAAACCGCAAGGGTAATCAGGAACAGGCGTTTTCTGCCCAGCCGGTCGGCAAGACGGCCGCAGTACAGCGCCCCAACGACGGCGCCGCCCACATAACCCGAACCTGCCAGTCCGATCTGTACGGCCGACAAGTTCAGCGTATCCGGATGCGCGAGCACGCCGCTCACGGAACCGACGAGCGTGACTTCCAGGCCGTCAAGAATCCAGGCGATCCCGAGTGCGCTCACCACGCGCCAGTGCCAGCGCGACCACGGCAGCCGGTCCAGACGGGCCGGTATGTTGCTGCTGAATTTTTGCATCAAGTTCGCGTCCGAGCCTCCGTGGCGGACGATTGCTCCGACGGCTGCCCGGCCTCAGCGCCGGCCTCCCCGGGCCGTCCAGGCAATTCGACGCGCCGGGGGTCGCCAAGGTTCGAGGGTGTGTGCGCCTTGAACGGAATTGTCCGCTTGCGCAGCATCATCAGCGCCAGGGCGCCCGCGACCAGCCCCCAGAACGCCGCCCCGATGCCCAACAACGTGACGCCCGAGGCGGTCACCAGAAAAGTGATGAGCGCCGCCTCGCGCTCGGACTCCACCGCCATTGCGGCCGCAAGGCCGTTGCCAATGGTCCCGATCAGCGCCAGGCCGGCTATGGCGGCAACGAGTTCTCGCGGAAAGGCCGCAAATAACGCGCCGACCGTTGCGCCGAACAACCCCACCAGCACATAGAACGCGCCCGCCGCCACGGCGGCCACGTAGCGCCGCTTTGCATCTTCGTGCGCTTCGCGGCCCATGCAAATGGCCGCCGTGATGGCAGCGAGGTTGATGGCAAACGCGCCGAACGGCGCCAGTACGAAATTGGTCACGCCGGTCCAGCCTATCACCGGGGAAATCGGCACGGCATAGCCGGAAGCGCGGATGACCGCCACACCGGGCACGTTTTGCGAGGCCATGGTCACCACGAACAGCGGCAATGCCACGCCAATCAGCGCGTTGATCGAAAAACTCGGGGTGACCCAGACCGGTTGCGCCAGCTCCAGCTGCACGTTTTGCAAATGCAACTGGCCCTGCGTCGCCGGCGATGACGACGCCCAGGGCAAAGGCGACGATCACGGCGTAACGCGGTACCAGGCGGCGCATGAGCAAGTAGACCGCGAACATGGCGAAGGCCATCAGAAACTGCGCCTTCATGACGATGAACAAGTCCATTCCGAATCGCAGCAGCACGCCAGCGAGCATGCCGGATGCGATGGAAATCGGAATTCGATTGATCGCACGTTCGAAGCTGCCGGTAAATCCGGCAAGGGCAATGAGCAGGGCCGACACCAGGAACGCCCCTGTCGCCTGATCGAGCGTCACACCGCCGGCCGCAGTGATCAGCATCGCGGCACCCGGCGTGGACCATGCGGTGACGACCGGCATGCGATAACGCATTGACAACGCAATGCAGGTCACGCCCATGCCCAGTCCAAGCGCCCACATCCAGGAGGCGATCTGCGCGGGCCCGGCCCCCACGGCATGGGCGGCCTGGAAAACGAGCACGGCGGTACTCGTAAATCCCACCAGCACGGTGACAAATCCCGCGATGAGCGCGGGGAGGGAGAAGTCGCGAACGAATGACATGTCTGGCGCGTTATGGTTGGGGCCCGCTGTTTCGCGCCAGCACGCGATGCGGCGCACTCGCCCTCGCTGGCCGACTCATGCAGCATGGGTCTGCGCGCCAGGCGCGAACCCGGGTCACGCTACCTTGGCGATTCTAATCTGCGCAGGGTCGCGCTGCAGGACGTCGCGAATCTGCGTGAGTTCCTCGACCTGCTTGCCGAACTGCAATTGCTGCTGCTCGAGCTGGCGAACGCGTTCCTGCAGGGTGTTGATGTCGCCGGCGACTTTGCGCAAGTTGTCGACTTTGCGCTCCAGCAGTTTCTGATGCTCCTTGAGCTGCAGGGACAGCGGCATCAGCGCTGCATTGACCCAGGCGTCGAGTTCCACGCGCAGTTGACTGAACAGCTCGCGCGCATGCGACACCAGCCCGTTATAGAAACGGCGCACCAGGAAATGTTTCTCCGTCATGACGTTGACCGGGTCCTTGCAGAAGCGCTCGGTATTCTGGTGCAAGGAGTGCATGCGCAGGATATGACGTTCGAGTTGCAGCGCCGGTGGCGTCATCTTGGGGAAGCCGTACATCTTGTGAAACTCCCCGTAGACGCCGTCGACGTAGTTGCGCGTCTCGCCGGCGAACTCGAGGATTTTCTCGGCCTGCCGGGAGAACGTGTCGAACAGGGCCTGCATGCTGCCCATGAGGCCGGCGGTGGTCCAGCTGCCCTCGATGGAATGCAGGCTGCGGCGCATCATCTCGTCCAGGCGCTCTTCGGCGAGCGTTCCCACCAGCACATTGCCCTGCTTCAACACCAGCGCGTAGGAGCGCTTGAAGCTTTCCATGTGGCGCATGTAGTTCGCCTTGTCCTGTTCTAGCTTGGCAAGCAACAGCTTGGCGAGCTCGCGATTCTTGCCCGACAGCCGCGCCATTTCCTGCAGTTCAGTGCGCGTGCTGACCAGTTGCGCGGCCGCGCTTTGCAACGATGTTTCGAGCATGTCGCCGATTTCGCGAGTAACCGCGGCGCGCAGGATTTGCTGTTTCGACGGAATGATTTCCTCGGCCAGCAGGCGTTCCAATACCTCGATGCGGCTCTTTGCGAGCAGGCCGGCGTCGCCGCGAATGCGCGCGATCAGGCCTTTCTGCGCGGACAGCGCGATGACATGGTCTTGCGGCAAATCCAGAATTCTCGCCGTCTCGGCCAGTTGGCGATCGACCCCCACGGCGATTTGCTCGTCGCTCTTCAGATCGTCCCACATGAGGTCGATCTTGTTGAGCACCGCAATGCGTCGTGTGACATAGGTCTGCACGTACTTCTGCCAGACGTCCAGGTCGGATTTGGTGACGCCCGTATCCATGGCGAGCAGGAACAGCACCGCGTGCGCGCTCGGGATCATGGACAGCGTCAGTTCCGGTTCGGTGCCGAGCGCATTGAGCCCCGGCGTATCGAGAATCACCAGGCCCTTTTTAAGCAGCGGATGTGGGTAGTTGATCAGCGCATGGCGCCAGCACGGTATTTCGACTTTGCCACCATGCTTGACCACGACCGTTGTCGTCACGAAGTCGGCTTCGTCGAGCAAGCCGAGCAGGCCGGCCTCTTCCACCGGCACGGATTTCACCTGTGCCAGCTTGGACATTGCCAGCGACATTTCCTCCTGCGAGCCGAGATTGAGCCTGATCTTCACCCACTCCACGGGCTTGTGTTTGAGGGCGGCAATGCTTTCGTCGCCTTTGCGCGATTCGATCGGCAACAGCTTTATGTAGGGTTCTTCGGCGCCGTCGTAGAAAATTTCGGTCGGGCACATGGTCGTGCGCCCGACGTCGGAGGGCAACAGGCGTTGCTTGAAATCCGAGAAGAACATCGCATTGATCAACTCGGTCTTGCCGCGCGAAAATTCCGCCAGGAACGCGAGAATCATGCGATCGTTGCGCAGGCTTTCGACCAGGTCGTAGATGCGCAGGCTGCGCTGGATATCGGCGTGGCCGTGGTCTTCAAGCCAGCTCTGATAAGCCTGAATGCAGTCACGCAGTTCATCGCGCCACTGCTGATATGCTGAAACCTGGTTCTCGAGATCGCTGGTCATGAGTGCAAAAGCTCTTTCACCCGGGCCAGGACTGCAGCCGCCTGGCCATAGATTCGAAGGTCTTGGCGCGTCCGTGACTGCCACGGCGAATCATAACCCGCCCGCCCGGCAGATCAAAACCGGCTGCAAGAAAACCCGCCGACGCGTCGTTTGCCTTGCCCTGCATCGCGGGGCGGCCCCCGCGTCTGCTGCGCTGTGGGCTGTGCCGCCCGAACTCGACCTATGCACGAAGCATTTCAGCGCGCGCCGCGCTGCGCTCGACGGCGATAGCGTGACGGCGGCCTGCCGGCGCTCAAAGCATGCGGCTGACCGCCCGCTCCAGCGCGGCCACCGGCCACATCAACAGTATCTGGCAGATCACCAGCACGAACAGCGGCGAAAGATCGACGCCGCCGATCGGCGAGACGCGACGCTGGAAGAAACCCAGAAAAGGCCGCGTGAGGCTGGCGAGTATGGCCATTGCCGGCCCGCGCGGGGCGACGAATGACAGGATCGCCTGCGCAAACACTGCGACCATGACCATGTAGATGAACAGTTTCAGAAGATGCACGCTGGCCAGCAGCATGATGCCGACCACCGCCGTCCCGACGCCCGGCCCGAGTTGATAGCCCTTCAACGCGAGCACGCTTCCCACCAGCAGCAATTCGGTGATCCACGCGAGCAGCAAGGTCGACAGGTCATAGCCCCAAAGTCCGGGCACCAGTCTGCGCGTCGGTCGCACGACGAAATCGGTCAGTGCCGCCAGGAACTGCGACACGGGATTGCGCGCCGGGGCGCGCGCGGCCTGCAGGTAAAAACGCAGCAGCAATGCCAGCGCGAACAGCCCCAGAAAGGTTTCCAGCAGAAATATCAGAACCTGATTCATATGGTTAGTGGTCCTTGCCGAAGTCGTCGCCCAGTTCCCGGGAGCGCCGGGCGGCCGCCTGCACGGCCTGGGCGATGCTGCCCTTGACGTCGTGGGCTTCCATGACCTTCAGTGCGGCCTCGGTGGTGCCTGCCTTGGAGGTCACCCGCGCACGCAGCACTTGCGCCGCATCAGTGCTGGCGGCCGCGAGTCGCGAGGCGCCGACGAAGGTCTGGACCGCCAGGTCATGCGCCTGCCCGGCCGTCAATCCCAAATCCACGCCCGCTTGTTCCAGCGCTTCGATGAAATAATAGACGTAGGCGGGTCCGCTGCCCGAAACCGCCGTCACGACGTCGATGTGCTCCTCGCGGTCGACCCAAATGACGCCGCCGACTGCGTCGAGCAGACTTTGCGCGCAGTCGCGGTCCGTCTTGTCGACGGACGCGGGCGCGAACATTCCGCAAATGCCCGACCTGATCAGCGCAGGCGTATTCGGCATCACTCGCACGATGCGCTCATGCCCGCCCAGCCAGCGCGCCAGATCCGCGGTGCGCACGCCGGCGGCGATGCTGATGACGAGTTGCCCCCGCAAATGCGCGCGCACCCTGCCGGCCGCTTCGTGCATATGCTGCGGCTTGACCGCCAGCACCACCACATCCTCGACGATCTGCGTGTCGAGCGCGGCCACGGCGTTCACGCCGAATTGGCCCTGCACCAGCTGGCGCGCGGATTCCGACACGTCGATTACCCGCACGTCGGCGGACACGAATCCGCGCTGCAGCAAGCCGCCAATCAATGCGGTGGCCATATTGCCGCCACCCAGGAAAAGTATGCGCATGGTTACGATTGATGCGGCACAGCCGCCGGAAATAATCCGTGTGACCTCACAGATCGCCGCACCACGGTCTGGCCGTTACTTTGTTTCGGCCGCCTTTTTGACTTTCTGCAACCCGGCCTGGTAGGCCCCGCTGATGGCCTTCTTGACCCCGGCATCGTCCTGCCCCGCAGGCGGATTGTCGGCCACCTTGCGCTTGAACTTGCCTTTCCAGACCAGCGTGGAACTGCCTTTGGTTTTCCCCGGGCGCACCTGGATCGTTGACGAGTAATCGGCCACGGGCAAAGGAGAATCGGTGATGATTCGATAGCTGTATTTGCGTTTTTTGTTATTGAATTCGTCCAGTTCTTCGTCGAACTGCGCACCGCCATCGGCCATTGTGAGGGTTCTGACCGCGCCAACCTTGTTGTTCGTGCCAGATTTGATTTCGGCATTGGAGAACGCCGGATGCCATTTGTGCAAGCCATTCCAATCTTTCACCAGGTTCCAGACTTTTGCCGGTGGCGCCTCGATGGCAATGCTCTCGTTGACATGCAGATAGCCGGGTTTAGCCGCCCAAACCAGACCCGGCAAACCCATCAGCAGCCCCGCTCCGATCATCCAGTTCCTAGCATTCATTCCTCTTCTCCCGTGTTCGCATGTAAGGTTTCTGCCCGTCGCGGCCTGAGCGTAATGTAGACGTTGTAGTCGGCCACCGGCGGGCCAGTATAGGGGGGCCCCGTCATCCCGGGCAAATAACTGGCTAGGTTGCCGGAGACGCGCGCTCGCCGAATATGGCCCGCCCTACCCGAACCAGGGTAGCGCCTTCGGCAATGGCGGGCTCCAGATCGTCCGACATACCCATCGACAAGGTATCCAAAGCAATCCCTTGCCGGGTAATTTCATCCTTCAATTCACGTACCTGCCGGAAGCGCCTGCGCAATAGTTCGGAATCCGGGGTCGGTTCCGGGATGGCCATGAGCCCGCGCAGCCGCAGGCCAGGCAGACGGCTCACCTGCTGTGCCAGGCCCAGAATCTGGTCCGTTTGCGTGCCGCTTTTCGTGGGTTCGGCACTGACGTTGACTTGCAGGCACACTTCAAGCGGCGGCAGACTGGGCGGGCGTGAATGCGACAACCGTTCCGCGATTTTGAGGCGATCGACTGCGTGCACCCATTGAAAATGCTCAGCGATGTGGCGCGTCTTGTTGCTCTGGATGGGGCCGATATAGTGCCATTCGAGTCCCAGTGCGGCTAATGCGCCGAGTTTGGCCAACGCTTCCTGCACATAACTCTCGCCAAAGGCGACCTGTCCTGCCGCGTGAGCCTCGACAATGGCTTTCACCGGAAAGGTCTTGCTGACGGCGATCAGTCGAATGGCCCGCGGCGCCCGATCGGCCGCCAGCGCGGCGCTCTCGATGCGCCGCAGGACGGCTTGCAACCGTGTCGCTATTGTGTTCATAATCTTCTTGCATTATCCTTTGTAACCATCGAATGCAGCGAGCTTTTTTTGATCCGCCTCGAAGCCGCTCCGCACTTTTTGCTACCCTACCCTGCTGTCGTCGGAGAACTGGAAAATGGACATCGCCGAACTCCTCGCTTTTGTGGTCAAGAACAAGGCTTCCGACTTGCATCTGTCGGCCGGATTGCCGCCCATGATCCGGGTACATGGCGATGTTAGGCGCATCAACCTGCCGCCCATGGAGCACAAGGATGTGCATGCCATGATCTACGACATCATGAATGACGGGCAGCGCAAGTTCTACGAAGAGAATCTGGAATGCGATTTTTCGTTTGCGATCCCGAATCTGGCCCGCTTCCGGGTCAACGCATTTGTGCAGAATCGCGGCGCCGGGGCCGTCATGCGGACGATTCCGTCCAAGGTCCTGACCCTGGAAGAACTCAAGGCGCCGGCCATTTTCAAGGAGATCGCAAAGTATCCGCGCGGCGTCGTGCTGGTGACGGGCCCGACCGGTTCGGGCAAGTCGACCACGCTCGCCGCCATGGTCAACGATATCAACGAAAACGAAATGGGTCACATCCTCACCGTGGAGGACCCGATCGAATTCGTACATGACAGCAAGAAGTGCCTGATCAACCAGCGCGAGGTTGGCCCGCACACGCTGTCGTTCAATAATGCGCTGCGCAGCGCGCTGCGCGAGGATCCGGATATCATTCTGGTGGGCGAATTACGCGACCTGGAAACCATTCGCCTGGCGCTGACCGCGGCGGAAACAGGCCACCTGGTGTTTGGAACGCTGCACACGAGTTCCGCAGCGAAGACCGTTGACCGGATCATCGACGTTTTCCCGGCGGCGGAAAAGGAAATGGTGCGGGCAATGTTGTCCGAGTCGCTGCGCGCGGTGATCTCGCAGACGCTGTGCAAGACCAAGGACGGCACGGGGCGCGCGGCGGCGCACGAAATCATGATTGGCACGCCCGCCATCCGCAACCTGATCCGCGAAGCCAAGATCGCGCAGATGTATTCGGCGATCCAGACCGGCCAGGGGCTGGGCATGCAAACGCTCGATCAGAATCTGGCCGAACTGGTCAAGCGCAACGTCATTACCAAGGACGAAGCGCGCGGCAAGGCCGCCAACAAGGACGCCTTCAACTGACCGGACCGGGCGGCAGCGTCACAGGACATTATCAGGAGTAGCAGATGGAACGAGACCAGGCCGTCAAATTCATTCACGAACTGTTGCGCGCCATGCTGGCGAAAAAAGCGTCCGACCTGTTCATCTCGGCCGGTTTCCCGCCGGCGTTCAAGATGGACGGCAAGATGACGCCGGTATCGAATCAGAGCCTCACGCCCCAGCACACGCAGGAGCTCGCGCGCTCACTGATGAACGACAAGCAGGCGCAGGAGTTCGAGGCCAGCAGGGAGTGCAATTTCGCGATCAATCCGCCGGGCATCGGACGCTTTCGCGTCAATGCATTCGTGCAACAGGCCCGCGTGGGCATTGTGCTGCGGACCATCACCACCGCGATTCCGAAAATGGACGACCTCGGCTTGCCGCCGGTCCTGAAGGATGTGGCCATGACCAAGCGCGGCCTGGTCATCATGGTCGGAGGCACCGGATCGGGCAAATCCACGACACTGGCCGCCATGATCGGCTACCGCAACGAGAACAGCCACGGCCATATCATCACCATCGAGGATCCGATCGAATACGTGCACGACCACAAGAATTGCCTGGTCACCCAGCGCGAAGTCGGCGTCGATACCGATTCCTGGGAAGCGGCGCTGAAGAACACGCTGCGCCAGGCCCCGGACGTGATCCTGATCGGCGAAGTCCGCGAACGCGAAACCATGGAACATGCCATCGCGTTCGCCGAAACCGGCCACTTGTGCATGTGCACGCTGCACGCGAACAGCGCCAATCAGGCGCTGGACCGCATCATCAATTTTTTCCCCGAAGAACGCAAAGCCCAGTTGTTGATGGATTTGTCGCTGAACCTCAAGGGGCTGGTCTCGCAGCGTCTGATTCCGCTCAAGGACACCAAGGGGCGCGCCGCCGCGATCGAGATCCTGCTGAACTCGCCGCTGATTTCCGACCTGATCTTCAAGGGCGAAGTGCACGAGATCAAGGAAATCATGAAGAAATCGCGTGAAATGGGCATGCAGACCTTCGACCAGGCGCTGTTCGATCTGTACGAAGGCGGCAAGATCAGCTACGAGGACGCCATGCGCAATGCCGACTCGATGAATGAACTGCGCCTGCAAATCAAGCTGCACGGCAAGGAAACGCGAGATCGCGATCTGACCTCGGGCGTGGACCATCTGAATATCGTTTAACGGCAGGACTGAGTGGCGAGGACTGAGGACTGAGCAAGCGCCCTCGGCTCAATTACTTCTCCACACTCAGTCCTCAGCACTCAGTCCTCAGTCCTTTTCTGCCGCCGCATCGCGCCGGACACCATCTTGAACTCATATAGCCGGCACTCCAGCGCGCCGTTGTAGAGCGGTGTGCGCCGGGAAGGCGTCAGCCCGATGAGCTTGGGCAGACGCAGGTCGGCGGTGAATACGTAGGCACGCCAGCCGGCAAATTTCTGTTTCAGCACATCCCCCAGCTTCGGATAAAAAGCGGCCAGTTCGTCGAGTTCACCCAGGCGCACACCATAAGGCGGGTTGGTCACCAGCACCCCTTCGGCAGCAGGCGCGGTGATTTCCAGCATGTTGGCCTGTTTCAAGTCAACCGCCTCGGCGAACCCCGCTTCGGCCAGATTCACCCGTGCGCGCTTCAGCGCGTCGCCATACAGATCGCTGCCGTAAATTGCCGGCGAGCAATCTGGTGCCTCGCGCGCCGCGGCTGAGGCTTTGATCGTTTCCCAGGCGGGCGCATCGAAATTGCGCAGTTTCTCGAACGCAAATGCCCTGCGCGCACCGGGTGCGATTGCGCGCGCCCTCTGCATGGCTTCGATCAGAAAAGTGCCGCTGCCGCACATGGGGTCGAGCAATGGAATCTGCCGGCGTCCAGCCCGAGAGCATCAGGATGCCGGCGGCGAGATTCTCGCGCAACGGCGCTTCACCTGCACTTAGCCTGGCTCCGCGCTTGAACAGCGGCTCGCCCGACGTATCGAGGTAAAGCGTGAAGCGCTCGGATTCCAGAAAGGCGTGGATACGCACGTCCGGTTGCGCCGTATCCACGCTGGGCCGCACGCCCGTGTGCGTGCGAAACCGGTCGCACACTGCATCCTTGATGCGCAGGGTGATGAAGTCGAGGCTATTGAGCGGACTGCGCAGCGCGGCAACGTTCACGCGAAGGGTCTGCGTGGCGTCGAACCACTGCGGCCAATCGAGCGCTTGCGTCTCACGGTAGACATCCTCTTCCGTGCGGTAACGCCCGGCGCCGACCTGCCACAATACCCGGCTTGCGATCCGGCTGTGCAGATTGACCGCATAGGCAAGCGTCATGGCTCCGCCGAATCCCACCCCGCCATCCGTCGCGGCGATCGCGCCGGCCCCCAGCGCGGCGAGTTCTTGCGCGAGCACCGCCTCGAGCCCTCGCGGACAAGGGGCGAAAAATTTTTGCAGGGTGTCTTCGGTCATCGGAAATCGGTTTCTTGCCTGGACAAGCGCAGCATGTTTTTAACGCAACTACATGCGCAGGAACACTTCGAACTCGATGCGCTTCCAGGGATCACGGTGTTTGGTCAGCCGGATTATGCGCGCTTCGAGCTTGTTGCCCCGGTCGAGCTGGCGTGCCACGGACTCGTTCTCGGCGCGCGGCACATAACCCAGCATGTGGCCATTCCATTCGACACGTACCGCGCGCCTATCGTGCGTATTCTGAGGTTCGCGCACCAGGCTCAGCGCGTCACCGACTTGCAACCGATCCCATAATTGCCGACCCTCATGAAACTGAAATCCTGCAATCGGCGAACTCTGGATCAGGATGCGCGATGCCGGCGGCGCGGCCGGCGCCGTGCAGGCCGCCGCCAGCGCAAGGAACATGCATAGCCTTCGGGCGAAGTACACGGTCAGAATGGTTTGACCACCACCAACAGCACGATTGCGATCAGCGCGATCACCGGCAATTCGTTGAGCCAGCGATAGAAGACATGGCCGTGTCGATTGCGCTCGCGCTTGAAGTCGACCAGCAACTTGGCGCAGTAGCCGTGATAGAGCAGGAGCGCCAGCACCAGCGCCAGTTTGGCATGCAGCCACCCGCCCTCGATGCCGTATCCGAGCCATAAGCCGGCGCCGGACGCGATCGTCAGCACGGCCCCGGGGGTCATGATGCCGTAGAACAGCTTGCGCTCCATGATCTTGAAGCGCTCGCGGCTCACTGCGTCCTCAGCCAGGGCGTGGTACACAAACAGGCGCGGCAGGTAAAACAGGCCGGCGAACCAGGTCACCATGAAGATGATATGGAAAGACTTGATCCAGAGCATGTCGTTATCTCAACATTGTGCGCGCGGTGCTTCGGGCGCAATCAATCGCGGCAGTGCTGCTCGACGACGCGCTGCAGGCTTACCAGCGCGCCGTGAAAGAAATGGCCCGCGCCCGGAAATACCACGACCGGCAGCGCTTGCGGCCGCGCCCAGTCCAGCACCTCTTTCAAGGACACCACGTCATCCTCCTCGCCATGAATGACCAGCGCGTGCGCGGCTACGCTGCCGAGCGCAAAGCGTCCCACCGCCGGCGCCGCCAGAACCAGGTGGCGCGGCGCCAGTTGACTGGCGACGCTCGCAGCCACGAAACCGCCGAACGAAAAGCCGCCGATCGCCAGTTCCGTTGCGCCATACGTTTGCTGGCCGTAGCGCGCCAGCGCCAGGAAATCCTCGATTTCACCCCGCCCTTCGTCGAACACGCCGTCGCTCGCGCCGACGCCGCGGAAATTCAAACGCAACGCGCAATAGCCCTGGCGCACAAACGCTTTCGCCAAAGTCTGCACCACCTTGTTGTCCAGCGTGCCGCCGTAGAGCGGATGCGGATGAGCGACCAGCGCAATGCCGCGACGGGACTCGCCACAATCGTTGATGGCGACTTCCAGCTTTCCAGCCGGACCGTCGATAAACAGCTTTTGCGCGGCGGCGGGCTTCAAATGCGCAGTCGGTCGACGATGCGCCCGTTCACCAGATGCTCCTCGACGATCTCGTCGATGTCGTCCTTGTCCACGTAGGTGTACCAGACCTCATCTGGATAAACCACCATCACCGGCCCCTCTTCGCAGCGATCCAGGCAGCCGGCCTGGTTGATGCGCACCTTGCCTTTGCCGGACAAGTGCAGCGACTTGACCCGGGATTTGGCATAGTCGCGCATTTTCTGCGCGTCGTGATCAGCGCAGCAGGCTTCTCCGTTCTTGCGCTGGTTGCAGCAGAAAAACACGTGGTGTTTGTAATAGCTCACGAAAGGATCCTGACCAAGACAATGAGGGATTATAAGCCGCGGGTTGCCGGATATTTCCGGGCATTCATGCCGATCTTGTCGCGCGCCGCGGCAGCAAGATCGATGCCCAGCACGTCCGCGAGGCGGATCAGATAAAGCAGCACGTCGGCCATTTCCAGCGCGGCCTCGCGGCGCTTGCCCGCTTCAATGGCGCTGCTTTGCGCGGCGGTCAGCCACTGGAAATGTTCCATCAGTTCGGCGGCTTCGATGGCCACCGACATGGCGAGGTTCTTCGGCGTGTGGAATTGCTCCCAATCGCGCTCGGCGGCGAACTGCCGCAGCCGCTCGCGCAGATCGTCGAGCGCGTCGTTGGGGGGGGTTGGCGCCGCAGCGGGTGCATTCATGAGGGCTTCCTTCGAATCAGATCAGTGGCCGGCGGCCGCGTGGCGCGAGCAGCAGATAGGCAATCACCAGCGCCGGCCACAACGCCGAGAGCAGTCCGATCATGGCGTTGAACGGCAGGAAATGGCCGCGCTGAAGGATACGCAAGGCGGCCAGAAAATAAGGGTTCTCGGGAGCGAGATTGACCATCAACACCCCGCCGGTCACACACACCGCTGCCGCGCGCAGCGAGCGTGCCGCGGAGCCGTGCGCCAAGGGTAGCCAGAGCATCATACCCGCGAGCAATCCGAGCACCGAGCCCGGCGTCAACCACAACCCGGGATTGCCGGGGATGAACAAAGCCATGGAAGCGAGGGTCTTGAGCATTAGCGCGGTCGCGACCAGCATGATCACCGCCACCACGGCGGCTGGGAACGATCGAGAAATAGCGCTGACCAGAAACGCGACACCGGCCAGGTTGAGTGCGGCAACGCCCGCTTCGAGCAGCAAAAAGCCGGTAGCCGAATAATGCACGCCCGCATCGACAGTCCATAAGTGGCGCAGGTCGCCATTGCCAAACAGCCAGATTTCGGCATTGAGTTGCGTCAGCAGCCATAACGCCAACAGCACAAACGCTACATCAATGCGGGAGCCAGCGCGGAAATGCCGTTCGCGCAATCGATGCAGTTCGCCCGACAGCAGCCAGCGTTCCCCCCAGGCACTGGCCACGATGCCGCCCCACAACGCACCGATCGAATTGGTCAGCACATCGACGTTGGAGGAGATGCGCGTCGGCAGATACGTCTGCGCGAATTCGATCGCCAGACTCAGCAGCATTGCGCTCGCCACGCCTGCACTGACCGCGCCCCAGCGCGGCAAGCGACCCATCCATACCAGGGTCAGAAGCAGGCCCAGCGGAATGTATGCCAGCACGTTGATGATGACATCCGAGCCGATGATATAAGCGGGCCAGCCGGCGAACAGGAATCGGGTGGCCTCTTCGTTGGGTGCGCGCCAGTTGGCAAACGGGTACAAACTGGCATACGCCACCAGCAGCAGGTAAGCTACGCTGAGATAGGCAACCAGCCTGGAATTGCGCGCGTAGCGCGCGGACGGGGAAGGCAGCAAACCGCTCATTGGGTGTTGGTGATGCGCCGGCCCTGGACATTTCCATGCGGGCGGGACCGCGCGACATGAGATTCTATGACATCTTCAATGGCGACGCCGATGGACTGTGCGCGCTGCACCAGTTGCGGCTTGCCGAGCCGCGCAATGCCACGCTGATTACCGGCGTCAAACGCGATATCGCCTTACTCGAGCGCGTGCCGGCTGAACCGGGCGACGAACTGACCGTACTCGACGTTTCCCTCGACACGAACCGCAATGCCTTGGCTGCGGTATTGCAGGCCGGTGCGCGCGTGGTTTACTTCGATCACCATTACGCCGGCGAGATCCCGACCCACGGCGCGCTGACCACCCATATCGACCCGTCGCCCGCGATGTGCACGAGCCTGATCGTCGACCGGCATCTGTCCGGGCGCCATCGCGCATGGGCGATAGTGGCCGCATTCGGGGACAACTTGCGCACGGAAGCCTGTGCGGCAGCGGCGGCGCTCGGCCTCGGCCCGGTCGAAATCGAAACACTCAGGCAACTCGGCGAAGGCCTGAATTACAACGCCTACGGCAGCACGCTGGACGACCTGCACTTCGATCCCGCCGCGCTTTACCGGCGCATGCAGCCTCATGCCGATCCCCTGGCCTTTTGCGCGCAGGCCGCGGAATTCGATACCCTGCGACGGGCCGCGGCGCACGATTTGCGCATTGCGCGGACGTTGCCGCTGACGCACCTGGGCAGCCACGCGCTCGTCGTAACCATGCCGGACGCCGCGTGGAGCCGGCGGGTGATTGGCCTGTTCGCCAACGAACTGGTGGGCGAGCATGCCGGGCGCACCGTGGCCGTGCTGGTGCGTAACGCCGCAGGTTACCAGGTCAGCCTGCGCGCGCCCGAGCAGGGCGCGGCGAGCATGCATCTGCTTGCGCAGCAGTTTGCGTCGGGAAATGGCAGGGCGCGCGCCGCGGGCATCCAGTGCCTGCCGGAATCCGAGTTGCCACGGCTGCTGGCATTGCTGGGAAACCCGGCCATCGGCACTGCGCCGCCCGTCGCGCCGTAGTTTCGCCTGCGCGCGCGCAAAGCGCGCGCTGCGGCCGGCGCATCGCTACTTGGCCTTGATCTCCGTCCAGATCCTGTTGAGGAGTTGGCGCTCCTTGCGGTTCAAATCCTTGAGCTGCTCGAGCTGCTTGGCCGATTGCTCATCGGGAAATACCGCCTTGATCGATTTGATCTCCGGCTTGATCGCCCGCATGGCCTCGGTATTCGGATTACCCGAGCCCGTGATATTGGTCAGCGCGGCGGAATTCTTGCCTTCGAGCATGAAATTGACGAACCGATGTGCAAGCTCCGGATGCGGCGCATCTTTCGCGATGACCATCGCATCGAGCGCCAGCACGGCCCCCTCCTTGGGCAATGCGTGGCGGATGCGGAATTTCTGGTTCGCCTCGCGCGCGCCCGCGTCGGCCTGAAAGATATCGTTTGAGTAACCGTGCACCACCCAGATGTTGCCGGTTGCAAGTTCCTTGATATAGCCCTGCGCCATGAAGGCGGCCCAGTACGGCTTGGCCTTCAGAATGACTTCCTTGGCCTGCTGCCAATGCGCCGGATCGCGGTCATTGACCGAGTAGCCCAGGTATTTGAGCGCCGCGGCCATGACCTCGGCCTGACTGTCGAGCACGGTCACCTTGTTCTTGATCTTCTGCAGGATCTTGGGATCGAAAATCACGGCCCAGGAGTCGACGTTGATGCCAAGCTCCTTCATTTTCACATCGTTGTAGCCGATCAGCGTGATCGACATGGCATACGGGACCGAGTACTTATTGCCCGGATCGAACTCGGTATTCAGGTACGCGGGCATCAGATTCTTGAAGTTCGGCAACTTGCTCTTGTCGAGCGGGCGCAGCCATCCCGCCTTCGCCATGCCCGCAACGTAATTGGAAGTCGGAACCATGATGTCGTAGCCCTTCGCGCCCGCCGCCAGCTTGGCTACCAGTTCCTCGTTGTCGCCGTAGAAATCCTGCACCACCTTGCATTTGCACTGCCGCTCGAAGTCCTTGACCACGTCAGGTGCGATGTAATCGTTCCAGTTGTACAGATGCAACTCCTCTGCGGCCAGCACGGGCAGGCAAGCCAACAACAGTACAGACAGCAGCAGTTTTCTCATGGTCGATCTCCGGGTTTGGCTAAGTGACGTTTTGTTCGATGAGGCCAGGTGTTCAGCTTAGGCAAACCGGCCTGGCGCGTCCAGAGGCGGCGCATGGGCCCTACTTCGCGCGCAGCGAGCCCGGCGACAGCCTGGACGCGATGAGGATCAATGCCAGCGTCAGCGCCATCAACAAGGTAGAGATGGCATTGACCTCGGGCGTGACGGATATTTTCACCATGGTGTAAATCTGCAGCGGCAGCGTGGTCGAACCCACACCGGCGGTGAAAAAAGTGATGACGAAATCGTCAATGGACAGCGTAAACGCCATCAGCGCGCCGGCTACGACGCCCGGCATGATCAGCGGCAAGGTCACCAGGCGGAAAGCTTGCCAGGGCGTGGCGCCGAGATCGCGCGCGGCCTCGGTGAGGCTTTCGTCCATGCCGGCGAGCCGGGAGCGCACGACCACCGCCACGAAGCCGACGCAAAACGCGATATGCGACAGGATGATCGAGATCATCCCGAGCGAGATATTGAGCAGCACGAAGAAGATCAGCAACGAAACGCCCATCAGGATTTCGGGAATGGCAATCGGCGCCAGCACCAGCAGCGGCAGAACCCGCATGCGGAACCGGTACATCGCATAACCCGCCATTGTCCCCAGCACGGTGGCCACCGCGCTCGCCGTAACGCCGATCAGCAGCGAGTTCCACGCTGCGCGCAGCATTTTCTCGTTTTGGAACAGCTTCTCGTACCAGGACAGGGTAAAGCCCACCCACTGCGCATTCAGGCGCGAGTCGTTGAAAGAATAGATTACGACGATCGCCAGCGGCGCATACAGGAACACGTAGGCAAAAACCGCTGCGACCCACAGTGCGCGCGGACGCCGTTTCATGTGCGCGAGTGGCGGGCGGTCCAGGCTGCCAGCCCGGCGATCATCACGGCCATGACCGTGAGCACCATGGAAAGCACGCTGCCAAAGGGCCAGTCGCGGCTATCGAGGAACTGCTGCTTGATGACATTGCCGATCATGATGCCTTCGGTGCCGCCGAGGATGTCCGGGATGGCGAAAATGCCCAGCGCGGGAATGAAGACCAGCGCGGCGCCGGCATAGACGCCAGGCAGGGACAGCGGGAAGGTCACCTGCCAGAAACGCCACCACGCGTTGGCGCCCAGATCCTGGGCAGCATCGAGCAACGCGGGATCGTGTTTCTCCAGATTCGCGTAGAGCGGCAGGACCATGAATGGCAGGTGCACGTACACCAGCCCAACGATCACCGCGAACGGCGTGTACAGCAGACTGACCGGTCCCGCGCCGACCCACTGCAGCAAGCTGTTCAGCGCCGTCACGAACACCGACTGCGGCCCGAGGATGATCATCCATGCGTAGACGCGAATCAGAAAATTGGACCAGAACGGCAGAATAACCAGCAAGACGAGCAGATCGCGGTGGCGCTTCGCACTGCGCGCGATCACCATGGCCAGCGGATAGGCGATGATCAGACAGACCACGGTGGTGATCGCGGCATAGGCCAGCGACTTCAGGAACAGCCCGACGTAGAGGAAATCGGAGAAGAACCGCGCATAGCTCTCGGTCGTCAACTCCAGGCGCGGCGTGCCGGAATCCTCACTGATGAGTGGCGCCAGACCGCCGAATTCGCCCGGGCTGCGCAATGACGCCAGCACCATGATCAGTACCGGGATGGCAAAGAACACCAGCAGGTAGGCCAGCGGCGGTCCGCCGATCAGCCATTTGTGCAGGGTATGGCGGCGCGCGGCCATGCGGCTCAGTCGTTCAGGAAGTGGCCGGCATCGTCGCGCCAGCCCACCTCGACCGGGTCGCCGGCTTCGAAGAATTTGGTGCGCCCCGCTGCCGAATTGGGCAGCAACGCCTCGATGCGCTGGCCGTTGGCGAGTTCGACGATATAGATCGTGACGTCGCCCAGGTACAGGAAATCGTGCACCTTGCCGGTGAACCGGTTGACATGCTGGTCGCGCAGGCAGCTCCCGCCCGATGGCGACTTTCTCGGGCCGCAGCGCCAGCGCGCCTTTCAATCCGGGCGCGTCGCCTTCGACATTCATTGCCACGACGTCACCGATTCCGGCCAAGGCGACCGTCATGCGCTCGCCTGTACACGCCTTGATCTCGCCTTCGAGCAAGTTGCATTGGCCGATGAAATCAGCAACGAAACGATTCTTCGGCAGGCTGTAGAGGCGCGAGGGCTCGTCGACCTGCTCGACCCGGCCATGGTTCATGACGGCGATGCGATGCGACAGTGCCAGCGCCTCGCTCTGGTCGTGCGTCACATAGACGAACGTGACGCCGATTTCCTTTTGCAGGCCGATCAATTCCAGTTGCACGCTTTCCTTGAGCTTGGCATCGAGTGCGGCCAGCGGTTCATCGAGCAGCAGCAGCTTCGGCCGATTGATGAGCGCGCGCGCCACCGCCACGCGCTGTTTCTGTCCGCCGGACAGTTCGCTGGGATAGCGCTTGCCCATGCCGGTCAGGCGCACATCCTCAAGGGCTTCCTCGACGCGCTGGCCAATTTGCGCCGGATTGACCTTCGCCATCTTCAGCGGGAAGGCGATATTCTGCTCCACGCTCATGTGCGGAAACAGTGCGTAGCTCTGGAACACCGTGTGGATGTTGCGCGCTTCCGGGGCGATGCCGGTCATATCGCGTCCGTCCACGACGATGCGGCCCTGGTCGGGTACGTCGAATCCCGCGATCATGCGCAACAGCGTGGTTTTACCGCACCCCGAAGGTCCCAGCAGTGTGAAGAACTCGCCAGCCTCGATACTGAGGCTGACATCGTCGACGGCGGCGAATTGGCCGAAGCGCCGCGTGACGTTGCAAATTTCGAGGAGCGCCATGCGTAACCTGTGCTATGCCGGGCTTTGGCAAAAGCCGGAATTCTAGCAAGGGCGGGAAACCAGGGGGGTCGATTTTGACCGCCAACGGACGAGCAAACCGCGGACTTGACGCCCTCCGCGGCTTGCCAGACTGCCGGCGCTGCCCGCAACCGGCGGGCGGAACCGGCTTTAGAAGTACATCCCGAGACGCAGGGTCACAGCTTTTTCCTTTTCGGTCGTGCCGCCCACCACATTGACCGGACGGTCGAAACGGGTCTGCACATAATTCAGATAAACGCGGGTGTTGGTGTTCGGAATCCATTTCAGGCCCACGGTGGTGGCATCGGCCTGGTTGGACTGACCCGCAACGACCGGAAAATCACCGGCATCGAAGTCCGTGTAGCGCACTCCCACTTCCCAGGCGCCCCAGCCGTCCGCGCCCTTCTTGAAAGGACGGTTCGGCTTGATCGCCCCATAGGCGCCGTTGCGATAGGCGTCGGCATATTTCTCGCCGGTGATCAGCCACATTGCCTCGGCATAATAGACGTCGATGTCGCGATCGAAGGTCGTGGTCGCGTAATTCGCCTTGATCCATTCGCCCTGCAGCTTGAACTGATTCCAGGCCACGGATGTTTCGGCCTGCTTGCGCGTGCGCTCGATTTTAGTCGTCGCGGCGGCGGGAACGGCGAAGAACTCGAGGCCGCGCGCTTCGGTGCGCGCGGTGTAAGGCGCATCGGTCGTGCCGTTTGCGGTGCCGTCGGAATAAGCCACCGCGGCGTGCAGTACCAGGTCCTTGTTACCGGTCAGTTCCGCCACGTTCATTCCGATGCGGCCGATGACGTCCTTGCCGTCGCTAGTCGACGAACTTTCGTTCTTGTTCTTGCCGGCGCCGTTGGAGGCCGCGATGCCATAGAAAACGCCGGTCGCGGGTGTGCCGTGGAGCATCAGGCCGCGCTCCTTGGCCGGCACCAGGCCGTTGACCAGCGAGCGCTCCTGAAAGTCGATGAAGCGCGAACTGGTCTGCTCTTCGAGGCTCATGGGCATTTTGAACTGACCTGCGCGCAGCTGCACGCTCTTGTAAGCACCCCAGTTGATCCAGGCCACATCGAGCTGGGGTGCACCGGTCTGCGCCACATCCGCCGTCACGTCGAATGTCCAGTCCGCGGCGATCCTGCCCTGGATGCCGATATAGGCCCGGCGAACGTCGAATGTATTGGCGGCCCTGTCGTTGGCGGCGCACGCAGTGCCAGGCGCGGATCCAGACGGCACGGCGCAGGAGTTCTCGCTGAACTGGCGGTAATCCGCGTGAATGCGTCCATTGACCGAGATGGCGTTCTGCTTGTCGCCAGACTCCCAGGAAAAGCCGTCCTTGAACCGTCCGGTCAGTTCGGACGGTGCAGATTCGGCTTTCTTGACCGCTTTCTCCGATTCGTTGGCTTCCTTCAGGGCTTGTGCGCGCCGCTCGGCGCGCGCCTCGGTGCGCATCTGCTGGTAATCCTCATCGCTCAACACGCCCTTCTCGTGCAACTTGTCGAGCAGAGTTTCCATGTCGGCGAGGGCGGGCGAGGCGAAACTGCCCAGGCCGGCGATGGCCGTTGCCAGCAACAAGCATTTGGATGCCGTGATCTTGAATCCCATTTAAACGTTCTCCAGGTTGAAAACTTGCGCTCCGCAATCGATGGCGGGGCCTGACGGAGTCGGATTCTGGCGGGCAAATGTTACAGCGACATGAATACAGGATTTCGAGCAGGTGACGGGCGTGCGCCGCTTACCAATAACCGCGCGCGAGCACCAGCGCCAGGATCGAAAGGAGCGCCGCCAACACCCAGCCAAGCAGCCGGTTGTTGCGCTGCTGGCTCGCAAGCAATACCGCCATGGCCGCCTGCAACGCGCGCGGCGAAGGCTCCGAGAGCGATCGATGAATGAGCCGGGGCAACTGCGGCAGCATGGCGCTCCATTGCGGCGCCTCGCGGCCGATATTGTGAAAGAAGCCGCGCCAGCCGACTTGCTCGGCCATCCAGCGCTCCAGATAAGGCTTGGCCGTCGCCCACAGGTCGAGATCGGGATCGAGATCCCGGCCCAGCCCCTCGATGTTCAGCAGGGTTTTCTGCAGCAGGACCAGTTGCGGCTGGATCTCGATATTGAAACGCCGCGAGGTCTGAAACAGGCGCAGCAGCACCTTGCCGAATGAGATTTCCTTCAACGGCCGGTCAAAAATGGGTTCGCAGACCGCCCGGATCGCGGTTTCGAATTCCTCGATGCGCGTGTCGGCGGGAATCCATCCGGATTCCAGGTGGATATGCGCGACGCGCCGATAGTCACGCCGGAAAAACGCCAGAAAATTCTGCGCGAGGTAATTCTTGTCGATCTCGTTGAGCGTTCCCATGATGCCGAAGTCGAGCGCGATATAACGCCCGTCCGCAGCGACCAGGATGTTTCCGGGATGCATGTCTGCGTGAAAGAATCCGTCGCGGAATACCTGCGTGAAAAAAATCTCCACGCCGGCGCGTGCCAGTTTCGGCACGTCGATCCCCTGCGCTCGCAGGCGCTCGACCTGGCTGATCGGCGTGCCGAGCATGCGCTGCATGACCATGACTTCGCTGCCGCAATAGTCCCAGAATATTTCCGGCACGAGCAGCAGTTGCGAATCGCTGAAATTGCGCCGTAACTGGCTCGCGTTGGCGGCCTCTCTGAGCAAATCCAGTTCGTCATGCAAATGGCGCTCGAACTCTGCGACGACTTCGCGCGGCTTGAGCCGGCGCCCGTCCGCCCAGAGCTTCTCGATCAGGCTTGCCGCCACGTTGAGCAGCGCCACGTCCTCTTCGATCACCGGCGCGATGCCGGGACGCAAAACCTTTACGGCGACTTCGCGCCCGCCGGGCAGCACGGCAAAATGGACCTGCGCCACGGAGGCGCTGGCCACCGCCACCGGATCGAACTGCTCGAAGACCTGGTGGGCCGGCACCCGGTAGGTGCGTTCGAGCGTGCGGTACACCTGTTCGGTCGCGAAGGGCGGCACGCGGTCCTGCAGCTTTGCCAGTTCATCGGCGATATCAAGTGGTACCAGATCGCGGCGCGTGGAGAGCACCTGTCCGAACTTGACAAAAATCGGTCCCAGCGTTTCCAGCGCCCGGCGCAAACGTTCGCCGCGCGGGCGCTCGAGCCGGCGCCAGAACAACGCCGCCGAGAGCAGCGGCCGCAGCACGCGCACGCGCTCGTGACCCAGAATGAATTCATCCAGCCCGAAGCGCAGGGCCACGCGCAGGATTTTGAGGAGCCGCCACAAATGCATGGGAGGCGGCCTTTCAGTCAGCCCGCAATTGGCGCTGCAGACGGGCGACGCGCTTGTCGAGGCGCTCCACTGCATCACGCAGATCGTCGATTTCACGCACGAACTCGGCGGCCCGCAGCGGCGTTACCAGCAGGTGCTTTTCCTCGGTCAGAAACTCGGCGACATTGCCTGCCAGGCTCTGCGCAGCCTGTTTGGGCCACGACGCAACCGAACGCCCGGTCTCAGCCAGACGATGCGCGGCCACGTCACCGAACAGGCGGCTTAAGTCTTCCTCGAAATCCCACGGCAAATTGGCCGCAACCCGGGCCAGGCTGGCGGCAAACTCGGTATCGCCGCGCACATCGGCCTGACGCCACGCGGATTCGCCTTGCGTGAGAATCTGCAGCGCGGTGACGTGCGTCAGGCGGATCTCGGCGTCCGCGACCGCGCCCGACGCTGCCGCCTGCAGCAGACCCGCCGCATTGACGGCGAACGCTAGCCGCGCGGGAAACATCTCGACGACGGCCACTTTGCCGGCGTGAGGCGCGAGGCTTTCGCGGGCCCACGCGGCCGGTTCCAGCAGATGGTTGACGAACTGGCAAAACGCGCCGGCCAGCATGCCTAGAACTTATAGCCGACGTGCAAGGCCACCACGCCGGCAGCCAGGTTGTAATACTCGACGCGCGCGCAGCCCGCCTGCTCCATCAGCAATTTGAGTTCTTGCTGGTCCGGATGCCTGCGGATCGACTCCACCAGGTACCGATAGCTGTGCGCATCGCCCGTGACGAGCTTGCCCAGCAGCGGTAATAGCCGGAAAGAATACGCGTCGTAGGCCGGCTGCAACGGCTGCCACACCCTGGAAAACTCCAGCACGAGCACACGCCCGCCGGCGCGTACCACGCGCAACATCTCCGCCAGGGCCTTGTCCTTGTGCGTCATGTTGCGCAGGCCGAAGCCGACGATCGCGCAGTCGAAATAGCCGTCGGGCAAGGGCAAGCGCTCGGCATCGCACTGCAGGACCGGCACGACGCGGCCGGCATCGATCAGCCGATCCCGACCGCGCGCGAGCATGTCCCGATTAATGTCCGTCAGCCAGACTTCGCCGGTATCGCCCACCCGCGGTGCGAACAATGCCGCCAGATCTCCGGTACCGCCTGCGATATCGAGCACGCGGCTGCCTTGACGCACGGCGCTCATTTGCACCGCGAAGCGTTTCCACAGGCGATGCATTCCGCCTGACATCAGGTCATTCATGATGTCGTAGCGCTGCGCCACCGAGCTGAATACGCCCGCGACTTTTCTTGCCTTCTCGTCTTCGGGCACTTTCTGAAACCCGAAATCGGTGGTCTTGGGTGGCTTCATGGGCAGTCGCGCATCGCGGTCAGATTTTCTTCCAGCCGGACTTCTCGCCGGTTGCGGGCGGCGACTTGGCCGCGGGCTCGCGCTGCTCGCCGGCCAGCGCCAGGCGTTCCAGATACTGTTGCCACATGCGCGGCTGATTCTCGCCCAGACTGTACAGGTAATCCCAGGAATACAAACCCGTGTCGTGGCCATCGCTGAAAACCAGCTTGACCGCGTAGTGGCCGACGGGCTCGATGGCGGTTATCTGCACCTCGGCCTTGCCAGGTTGCAGCACTTCCTGGCCGGGCCCGTGGCCGCGCACTTCTGCCGAAGGCGAATAGACCCGCAGAAATTCACACGGAAGCCGGAAGTGCTTGCCGTCGTCGAACGCGATTTCCAGGACGCGCGACTTCTGGTGCAGTTTGATCTCGACGGGACGCGCAGCCCCAGGTTGGATGCCTGCCATGAATAGGCTCGCAAAGAGCTCGGATGCGGATGTTTTTGCGCCATGACGCGAAGTCGCCATCATAGCCGCCAAACGTTGATCGCTGTTCGTGACCGTCACGACCTTGTAACATTTGCTTCATAGTATTGCAAACGCAAAAACATCAGGCGTGAATCACCCACCATGGCAGCAACCATACTCGTCGTTGAGGATGAGCCGGCAATTCAGGAACTGATCGCTTATAGCCTGAAGCAGGCGGGACATCAGCCGCTGTGCGCAGAGAGCGCGGAAAAAGCGCTCCATCTCGTTGCCAGTGCGCTGCCCGACCTGGTGCTGCTCGACTGGATGCTGCCGGGCCTTTCGGGCATCGACTTCGCGCGGCGACTGCGCGCCGACAAGCGCACGCGCGCGATACCGATCATCATGCTCACGGCACGCTCCGACGAACAGGACAAGCTGCATGGCCTGGAAACGGGCGCCGACGATTACATCACCAAGCCATTTTCACCGCGCGAGCTCAATGCGCGCATCAAGGCCGTGCTGCGCCGGCGCGCCCCGGAAACGACCGATGACAGCGTGCAGATCGGCGGCTTGCGGCTCGATCCGGCCAGTCATCGCGTAACGGGCAACGGCAGTGCCGTGGAGCTCGGTCCGACCGAGTTCAGGCTGTTGCATTTCTTGATGACCCATCCCGAGCGCGTGCATTCGCGAACCCAGTTGCTCGACCAGATCTGGGGCGATCACGTGTTCGTCGAAGAACGCACCGTGGATGTGCATATCCGGCGGCTGCGCAAGGCGCTGGAGCCCTGCAGACTCGACGGTTTGGTGCAAACCGTGCGCGGCACGGGTTATCGGTTTTCCGCGAGCTGAGTGCGGCGGCGTCCGGCGCCGCGCAATTCTGCGATAATTTCGCTCGATTCATTCGAGAGACCAAACGCTTGAAATCCATGTGGGGCAGGCCCTTGTCCAGCGTCGCCCTGATCGGCGTCACGGCGCTCTTATGCTGGCCGGTGTTCGGAACAAAGTGGGCGCTGGCAATTCTGTGCATGCTGCTGCTCGCGCTGCTGTTGCATCATCTTCGCAACCTGTCCAACCTGTACCATTGGCTGCAGCACCCGCAGCCGCACACCCTGCCGATGGGCTCGGGCGCATGGGAATACCTGTCCTCGCACATGCTCAAGATGCTCAAGCGCCAGCGCGAGACCGAAGCAAGTCTCAGCGAAGCGCTGTCGCGTTTCCAGCTCGCAGGGGCGGCGCTGCCCGACGCGGTGGTCATCCTCGACGAGTCCGACCGCATCGAATGGTGCAATCCGAAAGCCGAAGACTATTTCGGCATCGACAACGAGCGTGATCGCGGCCAGCAGATCACCTACATGGTGCGCCAGCCGCAGTTCGTCGAGCACCTGTCTTCGAAACGCGCGGGCGAGCCACTGGTGCTCAGACTGGCGCGCCCGGCGGGCGAGATGGCCCTGACCGTGCAGCAGGTGCCCTACGGCGACAGCCGCAAGCTGATCATCGGTCGCGACATCACGCGCTGGGAACGCCTGGAAACGACCCGGCGCGATTTCGTCGCCAATGTCTCGCATGAGTTGCGCACGCCGCTCACGGTGGTTGGCGGTTTTCTCGAGACCCTCGACGACATGCAGGTCGCGGACGAACAGATGTCCAAGCGCGCCATCGGCATGATGCGCCAGCAGACCAGCCGCATGACGCGGCTGGTGGAAGATTTGCTGACCTTGTCGCGGCTCGAAAGCACCCAGAACCCGCTGCGCGAGGAGGACGTCAATGTGCCGGACATGCTGCGCACGTTGCATCAGGATGCGCTGGCGCTTTCCGCCGGCCGGCACCAGATTCGCCTGAGCGTGGAAAGCGTCGAAGGGCTCAGGGGCAATAGCGAGGAACTGCGCAGCGCTTTCGGCAACCTGATCAGCAACGCGGTTCGCTACACGCCCGAAAAAGGCCAGATCGACATCCGCTGGGGACTGCGTGACACAAAACCGACTTTCGCGGTCCGCGACAATGGCATCGGCATCGAGCCGCAGCATATAGACCGGTTGACCGAGCGGTTTTATCGGGTTGACCGCAGCCGATCGCGCGAAACGGGCGGAACGGGACTGGGTCTGGCGATCGTCAAGCACGTGCTGGGACGCCATCAGGCCCGGCTCGATATTCAAAGCACGCTGGGCCGTGGCAGCACATTCAGCGTCACGTTCCCCGAAACGCGCCGGCTCGCCGGCGGCCGCGTGAGCGCCGCTGCCAGAATTCCGGCCTAGCGCTGGCTGCCCAGCAAGGCGTCCAGACGCTGACGCAGCGTCGCCGTGAATCCTGCCGGCAGCGCGTGCGCGCCGGCGCGCCGCCTGGCGGCCCACACCGCATCCGGAAAATGCGGGTCGTCGACGAAGCGCGGGATCACATGCCAGTGCAGGTGCGGCACGACGTTACCAAGGCTGGCGAGATTTATTTTTTCCGGGTCCAGCAATTCGCGCAACGCGCGCTCCACGGCAAATACCAGGGCCATCAGTCGCGCACGGTCGGGCTCGGACAATGCGGTCATTTCCTTCTCGTGCGCATTGAGGATCACGCGGCACAAGCCCGGATGATCCGCATCGCCGGCTAGTACCACGCGCGCGAAGCCGTCATCCCGGAGCACATCGCCGCCGGCTTGCGCACACAGTGCACAGGGCGTAGCGGGCGGCTTTGCCCCGGTCTGCGCCGATTTTCGCGCGCGCCCCAGGTCGCTCACAGCAGCACACGCTCGATGCCGCCGCTGTTGGCCTTGGCCACATACTCGGCCATCCAGTTCTCGCCCAGTATGTGCCTGGCGATCTCGACGACGATGTAATCGGCCTGCGCGCCGGAATCGTCGCGAAACCGCGACAGCCCCTGCAGACACGAGGGGCAGGAGGTCAGTATCTTGACCGGCTCCTGCGCACCTTGCGCGCGCAGCGCCGCAATGCCTTTTTGCATTTCTTCCTGCTTGCGAAAACGCACTTGCGTGGAGATATCGGGCCGCGTCACGGCCAGCGTGCCAGACTCTCCGCAGCAACGCTCATTGAGTGGCACCTCGGTACCCATCAGCTTGGCAACGACCTTGAGCGGCTCATAGGTCTTCATGGGCGTGTGGCAGGGATCGTGATACATGTAGCGCACACCGGTGACGCCTTCGAGCCGCACATTCTTCTCCAGCAGATACTCGTGGATGTCGAGCAGGCGGCAGCCGGGAAAAATCTTGTCGAACTCGTATTTCTGCAACTGATCCATGCAGGTCCCGCAGGACACCACCACGGTCTTGATATCGAGGTAGTTCAAGGTATTGGCCACACGGTGGAACAGCACCCGATTATCGGTGCTGATCTTATGGCCTTTTTCTGCCTCTCCCGCGGACGTCTGCGGGTAGCCGCAGCACAGATAACCCGGTGGCAGCACCGTGATGGCGCCAACTTCGTAGAGCATGGCCTGCGTTGCCAGGCCCACCTGGCCGAACAGGCGTTCGCTGCCGCAACCAGGGAAATAAAACACCGCGTCCGAATCTTCGTCGACTTTCCTCGGATCGCGGATCACCGGCACCATGCGGTTGTCCTCGATGTCGAGCAGCGCGCGCGAGGTTTTCTTCGGCAGGCCGCCCGGCATGGGCTTGTTGATGATGTGAATGATCTGAGCCTTGATGGGCGGTTTGCCCAGCGTGGCGGGCGGGCGCTTGACCTGACCCTGGATCAGGCCGAGCGATTTGCCAGCGCGGTGCGCAAGGCGCTGCGCGCGGAAGCCCCACTCGATCATGATCTTGCGGGTGACCTTGATGGTGTTCGGATCGGTGGCATTCAGAAACAGCATCGAAGCGGCCGTGCCGAGATTCAGTTTTTTCTTGTGCTGCCGACGCAGAAAATTGCGCATGGCAATGGATACATCGCCAAAATCGATATCCACGGGACAGGGGTTCAAGCACTTATGGCAGACGGTGCAATGATCGGCGACGTCGGAAAATTCGTCGAAATGCTTCAGTGACACGCCGCGGCGCGTCTGCTCTTCGTACAGGAATGCCTCGATCAGCAACGAAGTGGCCAGGATCTTGTTGCGCGGTGAATACAGCAAGTTCGCGCGCGGCACATGCGTGGCACAGACCGGCTTGCATTTGCCGCAGCGCAGGCAATCCTTGATCGAATCGGAAATTTCGCCGATTGCGCTCTGCTCCAGGATCAGGCTTTCGAGTTCGAGCAGGTTGAAGCTCGGCGTATAGGCATTTTCGAGATTCGCCCCGGCGAGCAACTTGCCCCGATTGAAACGACCGTGAGGATCCACGCGCTGTTTGTAGGCGGCAAACCCGGCCATTTCCTGGGGCTCGAGATATTCGAGTTTGGTCAGGCCGATGCCGTGTTCGCCGGAGATCACGCCGTCCAGCGCACGTGCCAGTTTCATGACACGCGCGACGATGACGTTAGCCGCCTGCAACATGGCATAGTCGTCGGAGTTCACCGGAATATTGGTATGCACGTTCCCGTCGCCGGCATGCATATGCAGCGCCACGAACAGCCGGCTTTTGAGCACCTGTTTATGACGCGCATCGATTTCTGCGCGGATCGGATCGAAGGCGCGCCCATCAAAAATCTGCATCAGCGGTTCGCGCACATCCTTTTTCCAGGAAACCCGCAGTGCATGGCTCTGCAGTGCGTCGAACACAGATGCTTGCGCCGAGGGTGCTTGCGGCACGGCGCCGTCATGCGCCGCAACCGGATTTGAGCCGGGCAGGTTCGCAAATTCGCGCAGCGGCGCATCCAGATGATCGAGCAGCCACTGCCAGCGCGCGCGTGTCTGCCGAACCAGATCCACGGCATTCGCCGGCCGGCCGCCAAGTATTTCGGCCTGGGGCAATTTCTCGGACTCCTCATGCAACGGCAACTCGCCCTCGAAGAAATCCTGCAGGCAATCGAGCAGGGCGATCTTGTTTTTCAGCGAGAGCTCGATGTTGATGCGTTCGATGCCGTCGGAATAGTCCCCAAGGCGCGCCAGCGGAATAACGACGTCTTCGTTGATCTTGAATGCGTTGGTGTGCTTGGCAATGGCCGCGGTGCGCGAGCGGTCGAGCCAGAATTGCTTGCGTGCTTCCGGTGAAACGGCGATGAAGCCTTCGCCGCCGCGGGCGTTGGCGATTCTGACCACCGACGAGGCCGCTTCGCCAACCGCCCGGTCGTCCTCTCCGACGATATCGGCGAGCAGCACCATTTTCGGCCTCCCACTGCGCTTGGCCTTGGTGGCATAGCCCACCGCTTTCAAATAGCGCTCGTCAAGGTGCTCGAGCCCGGCCAGCGTAGCCCCACCCGGACGCCGGTCCAGGTGATTCTTGATTTCCACGATGGAGGGTACGGACTGGCGCACCTGGCCGTAGAATTCCAGGCACACGGTTCGGGTGTGGGCCGGCATCTGATGCAGGATAAAGCGCGCAGAGGTGATGATGCCGTCGCATCCTTCTTTTTGCACGCCGGGCAGGCCCGCGAGGAATTTGTCGGTGACGTCCTTGCCGAGTCCGGTCTTGCGAAAACCCTGTCCGGGAATCTGCATGATCTCGGGCTCGCCGCGGGCCGTGCGGCCGTCGCGGCCATAGCGCGTGACGCGAAAACGCGCCAGCTCTGCATCGTGGATCTTGCCCAGATTGTGGTCGAGGCGCTCAACCAGCATCCATTCGGCGTCGGGCGTGACCATTCGCCACGACACCAGATTGTCGATGGCCGTACCCCACAGCACGGCTTTCTTGCCGCCCGCGTTCATGGCGACGTTGCCGCCGATGCAGGAGGCATCCGCAGAGGTTGGATCGACCGCGAAGACGCGACCGGCGCGCTCGGCTGCCTCCATGACGCGGCGCGTGACCACGCCCGCACCGCATTGAATGGTGGCCACCGGGTGCGCCACGCCAGGCAACGCACCCATTTCCACCGCGCCCAGCGCATCGAGTTTTTCGGTGTTGATCACCGCCGAGAACTTGTCGAGCGGGATCGCGCCACCGGTGTAACCCGTGCCGCCGCCGCGCGGGATGAGGGTCAGACCCAGATCGATGCAAGCCTGCACGATGGGCTGGACTTCGTCTTCGGTATCGGGGTGCAGCACCACGAACGGATACTCCACGCGCCAGTCGGTTGCATCGGTGACGTGCGAAACCCGCGCCAGGCCATCGAACGCGATGTTGTCGCGGCGGGTGACCGATGCAAGGCGGCGCAGAACCTTGCGCCGCAGCTTTGCGGTTTGCTCGAATCCGAGTGCAAATTCATCCACCGCCTTATGTGCAGCCGCGAGCAGGCGAGCGACCTTGCCGGTGACGTCGCTGGATTCCTCGCCGTCATCGCGGCGCAATTCGATCTGGCGCAACCGGTGGCGCAGGGCTTCGATCAGCGCCTCGCGGCGCCGGCGGTTGTCGAGCATGTCGTCCTGCAGATACGGATTGCGATTCACCACCCAGATGTCGCCCAGCACCTCATAGAGCATGCGTGCGGAACGGCCGGTGCGGCGCTGACTGCGCAACTCGTCGAGCAGTTGCCACATCGGCGTGCCGAGCAGACGCATCACGATCTCGCGATCGGAAAACGAAGTGTAGTTGTACGGAATTTCGCGAACCCGCACGTTGGCGGCGGCGAAGGGAGGAATCGGCTGCATCTGATTAGGACTTCAGGATCGAACAACAATTCTACCGTGCGGCGTGCAACCCACACATCGCCGTTCAACCCATGAGCCGCGCAATGAGGTAATAGCGCCCGAATTTGCCCAGTGCGATGAAACACAACGACCAGCCGATACTGAGCCTCAGCCAGCCCGCCGCAACGCATAAGGCGTCGCCGATGACTGGCACCCACGACAGCAGCAGTACCGGCGTGCCCCAGCGGCGCACCCAGTCGAGCGCGCGCCCGCGCCGGTCGCCGCGCGGGAACAGGCGGCCGATCAGATAGGAACTGGCGCCGCCCAGCGTGTTGCCGAGCGTGGCCACGGCCAGCGCCGGCCACAGCGTGGCGCTGCCGGTGGCCAGCACGGCGGCAAAGACGAATTCCGATCCGCCGGGGAGCACCGTCGCCGCGAGAAAACTGCTGAGGAACAGCGCGCCAAGGCCGACGGATTCATTCAATGGACGACGAACGACAGCGGAAACGAAAAGGATGGCGCGCCCGAGACGATTCGAACGTCCGACCACTGCCTTCGGAGGGCAGTACTCTATCCAGCTGAGCTACGGGCGCATCGGTGGTCAGTTTACGGGCAAAGGCGGATTGCGTCCATTCCGGGCGCTGTCTGGCGGTGGGCGGATGGCCTATAATTTCGCCTCTTCAAGCCCCTAGCAGAGGATTTTTCATGTCGGAAGTGCATGTCGAAGAACACGTCTCGCTGATCAAGACACCGCAACAACTCATCGTCGTGGTGGTGCTGGCCTTTCTCATTCCGGTCATCGGTATCGTGATGATTGCCAGCTTCGTGACGGGCGGACTCAAAGTGGGGCCCCAGAACGCAGCGACCGTAACCGAGCGCCTGAAACCGGTCGGCGAAGTGATCATCGGCGAAGTACCCCCCGAACTCGCCGCCGCGGCGAACGCAAACCAGCCCGCCGGCGCTGCGCCGGTGAAGACGGCGGCAGCGGGCAGTGCGGACGCAGGCAAGAATCTTTACAACACGGTGTGCATGGCCTGCCATGCGGCGGGAGTGGCCGGCGCTCCCAAACTCACCGACAAGGCCGCCTGGAGTGCACGCATCGCGCAAGGCAAGGCAGCGCTTTATAACAGCGTCCTCAAGGGCAAGAACGCCATGCCGCCCAAGGGGGGCGCGATGTCAGCCGCCGATGCGGACATCAAGGCCGCAGTCGATTACATGCTCAGTCAGGCCAAGTAGCGGGGCCACGAAAAGGGGCGGCGAAAATCGGCGCGGCAGGGGCTGCCTTGAGAGGGCGCGGTGACGCCGTTCACCGCACCGGCATAGCTGACATGTGTCCGATCGACCACCAGCCACCAGCCGCCGTATTCGATGGCCACCTACGCAATCGGTGACGTGCAGGGATGTTTCACGCCCTTGCAAAGCCTGCTGGCGCAGATCGGCTTTAGCGCGTCGAGCGACCGGCTCTGGTTCGTGGGCGATCTGGTCAATCGCGGCCCGCAGTCCCTCGAAGTTTTGCGCTTTGTGAAGAACCTGGGCGCCAGCGCCGTCAGCGTGCTCGGCAACCATGACCTGCATCTGCTGATGGTGGCCGACGGTCAGGCCAACATTCACCGCCAGGATACGCTCGGACCCATTCTGGACGCGCCTGATCGCGAGGGTCTGCTGACTTGGCTGCGCGGACTGCCGTTGATGCATGCGCAAGACGGTTACGCGATGGTGCACGCCGGATTATTGCCCACCTGGAGTATCCCGCAGGCGCTCGCGCTGGCGAAGGAAACGCAGCACGCCCTGCAGGCAGACACCTGGCACGCTCTAATGTCGCAGATGTACGGCAACTTGCCGGACCGCTGGGAAGAATCCGAAAGCGGCCATGCTCGGCTGCGCATCATCATCAATGCCATGACGCGCCTGCGGGTGTGCACGGCCGACGGACGCATGGACTTCAACCACAAAGGCCGCGTGGAGGATATTCCTGCCGGGTACATGCCGTGGTTCGAGGTGCCGGGCCGGCTTAGTGCCGACACCACGGTCGTGTGCGGCCACTGGTCGGCCCTCGGCCTGCGCGTGCAGGAGAATCTGCTGGCGCTCGATACGGGTTGCGTCTGGGGTGGGCACCTTAGCGCGGTGCGCCTGGAAGACCGGCGGATATTCCAGGTTGCCGGTCTGCAACCGGCAGATTGAGCGCGGCCGCAAGCGCGGCCTGGGTTTGCGCGGCCAGTTCCCGGCGCGACTTGCCGACGGCGTCAACGGCAGGCAGGAAAATCAGCTCGGCATGGATGATCCGCTCGGCCAGAATCATTCGCAGCGATTGCGCCAGCGACGTTTCCCCCACATAGCTGGCCCGGACGTTGATCGCGCCGGTTTCATCCAGATAGCGCAGCGCCACCGGATAGATCACCGCGCCTTCATCGACCGCAGGCTGCAGCAGCGAGGCATGAAAGCGCGCGAGTTTGTGCCCGTCCGTGGTCGTGCCCTCGGGAAACACGCCGACCGCATAGCCTTGCTCGAAAGCGGCATGGATGGACTGATTGACCTGGGCCGCATGGCGATGATTTCCGCGCTCGATGAACAAGGTTCCAGCCCGGGCTGAAAGCCAGCCAATCAGCGGCCAGCTCCGTACTTCGGCTTTGGCGACGAAGCGAACCGGCCACACCGAATGTATCAATTGGATGTCGAGCCAGGACACGTGATTGGCAACAAGCACGGCCGCCCGGTGCGGGATCAGTGGCGGCGCACCGCGCACCTGCGGGCAGACGCACAGGTGCGCGAGCAACCGGCGCGACCAACGGCTTATGGCGCGTTGGCGCGTAGCCTTTGCATAGAAAGGAAACAGCAAGGCCGCCTCGCACAGACCGGCGAACAGATGCAGCATGACGCGGGTTGCGCGATAACAGCGGCGCGCCGCAGGCGTAGCGCGCTGCGCACGAAGCAAGGTTCGATCGGCGCCCATGTTTCGCGCGCCGTCTCGATGTGCCGCCACTACCAGGGCGCGCGGCCGAATGCCTCGCGGAAACGAACGCTGATTTCTTCGCGCGTGAACTGGTGATTCTGTGCCCCGCGTTGCGCGATCTTGATCGAACCAAGCAGCGAAGCGAGCCGGCCCGTCGTGGCCCAATCCATGCCGCTGGCGATGCCGTGCAGAAGTCCCGCTCTATAGGCATCCCCGCACCCGGTCGGATCGAGCACCTGCGCGGGCGTGACTGCGGGAATCGATTCGGGCTTGCCGTCTACGAACACCAGCGAGCCCTGGGCACCCTGCGTGACGATCAGCGCCTTGACCAGCCTGGATAATTCCTCGAGGTGCTTGCCGGTGCGCTCCTGCAGTAACTTGGCCTCGTAATCGTTGGCCGTCACGAAATCTGCCTGCCTGATGAACATCATGAGCTCTTCGCCGGTGATACATCGGCAGCCCCTGGCCGGGATCGAAAATGAACGGGATGCCGGCTTCCTTGAATTCGCGCGCATGCTGCATCATGCCCTCGCGTCCATCGGGCGCGATGATGCCCAGACCGACGTCGCGCGCGTCCGCGACGTGGTTCAGGTGCGAGTAGTTCATCGCACCCGGATGAAACGCGGTGATCTGGTTGTCATCCAGATCGGTCGTGATGAAGGCCTGCGCCGTGAACGTGTCCGGGACCTGGCGCACATGCGCAGCCGACAGGCGCAATTTCTCCAGCCGATAGGCATAAGGCTGCCAGTCGTCGCCCACGCTCGCCATGATCAGCGGATCCCCGCCGAGCATCTTCAGCGAGTAGGCGATATTGCCCGCACAGCCGCCGAATTCGCGGCGCATGTCGGGCACCAGGAAGGCGACGTTCAGGATGTGAATCTGCTCGGGCAGAATGTGGTTCTTGAAACGATCGCCAAACACCATGATGGTGTCGTAGGCAATGGAACCGCAGATCAGCGTGCGCATGGTTGCACCGGAAATCACCGGGGAGCGTGAGTGGATATGATTACTGTGTGGTTGCGATGTTGCATCAGCGATCAAGCACGAGAGCCCGGAGCCCGAGTTCTTTTTGCACCCGATCAGCGGCCTGGTTTGCCTGCTCGCGGCTGGCGTAGGGTCCGGCGCGCACCCGATACAGCGACTCGTGGCGATAAACGCCGATCGACGCCGCCAGCCAGGCCAGATCAATGCGCATTTTGCGCAGGAACGCGTCCGCGTTGTCGGCCACGGAGAAGGCGCCGAGCTGGACATAGATGCCGTCCCGTTCGACGGCGACCGGCGGGACCGCCGGTACCGTTTGCGGCGACTGCGCCGGTGGCTGCGACGCGGCCGGCGCGGCTTCGCCTGGAATGATCGCCTCGACCTCCACGAGACCGCTCCCCCGCCCGAGCAGGCCCAGGCGCTGCGCGGCGACATAGGAAAGATCGATCAGCCGGTCTTCGTGAAACGGGCCTCGATCATTCACGCGCACCACGATCGATTGGCCGGTTGCGACATTGGTGACGCGCGCATAACTTGGCAACGGCAACAAGGTATGGGCCGCAGTCATTGCGTACATGTCGTAAATTTCGCCACTGGACGTTTTCTGCCCATGGTAGCGCTTGCCGTACCAGCTTGCGACGCCGCGCGCCTTGTAGGGCGTGAGTTGCGAGTAGGGCGCATAGGCGCGACCGAGCACGGCGTACGGCCGGCTGGTGTATTTGTTGATGGGTTCGAGCTTCGGGATGGGTTCGGCTACGCCATCGAGGTTCGGCGGCGGATGCGCCCCCGGACCGTCATCCAGATAGTAGCCACCCGGTTTCGGCGATGCGGTGCGCGAAGGCGCGCTGGCGCAACCGGCTGCCAGCAAGGCCGCCAGCAGTGCGATGATCATTGCGCCGGTTTCGGTCTTCAACGCAGCCAGTTCCGGCCGCGCGGACCGTTTGGATGAAACGGCGTGCTCTGCACTTCGTTGTGGCTCGCTCGTCAAGTTTGTACCAGCCTTCGATGTGTGTGAATGCTCATGAGCAGGCCGATGCCGAACAGGATGGTCACGAGCGATGTCCCGCCATAGCTGATGAGCGGCAGCGGCACGCCCACCACCGGCAGGATACCGCTGACCATGCCCATGTTGACGAAAGCGTACGTGAAAAAAGTCAGCGTAATGGCGCCCGCCAGCAGTCGCGTGAACAGCGTCGGCGCGTTGGCGGCGATCACCAGCCCGCGGCCGATCAGGAGCATGAACAACGCCATGAGCACCAGATTGCCGATCAATCCGAATTCTTCGGCATACACCGCGAAAATGAAGTCGGTGGTCCGTTCCGGTAAAAAGTCGAGATGTGACTGGGTGCCATTGAGCCACCCTTTACCAAAAAATCCGCCGGACCCCAACGCAATGGTCGACTGGATGGTGTGGTAGCCGGCACCGAGCGGATCCTGCGACGGATCCAGCAAAGTCAGCACGCGCTGGCGCTGGTAATCGTGCAACATCGACCACAGGAACGGCAGGCTCGCGCCGCCGAGGACCCCCAGTGCCAGCAGGATCCTCCACGACAGGCCGGCCAGGAACAGCACGTAGAATCCGGCCGCGGTCACGAGCAAGGCCGTGCCCAGATCCGGCTGGCGGGCGATCAACAGCACCGGCACGAGCACCAGCACGGCGCCGATCGCGAAATTGCGCATTCGCAGGATGGCTTCATAGCGATCGAAGTACCAGGCCAGCAACAACGGCACCGCGACTTTCATGAGTTCGGAGGGTTGGATGCGCGTGAAGCCCAGATCGAGCCAACGGCGCGCGCCGTTGACCACTTCGCCGGCCACCGCCACGCCTACCAGCAACGCCAGGCCGACGACGTAGAGCGGCAGCGCGATACTAGACAAGAAGTGCAGGGGCACGTTCGCCGCAATCCACATCACCGTCAGCGCAACACCGATATTCACGAGTTGCCCGGTCAGCCGATTGATATCTTCGCCGGAGGCGCTGAACATGGTGATCAATCCCATCAGCAGCAAGGTCGTGACCAGACCCATCAGATAGCGATCGATGTGCTTGACCAGATAGGCGAACAACCGGTTAATCATTCTCCACTTCCTCTTTGCGCAGCACAGGCTTTGGCGGCGCCGGCTCCTTGCCCAGCAGATAGTAGTCGAACACCTGGCGCGCGATGGGTGCGGCGGTGCTGCCGCCATGGCCGCCGTTCTCGACCAGAATCGCCAGCGCGATTCTGGGGACGTCGGCGGGGGCATAAGCGATGAACAAGGCGTGATCGCGATGGCGTTCGTTGATCTTGTCTTCTTCGTATTTCTGGCCTTTCATCCCGATCACCTGGGCGGTGCCGGTCTTGCCCGCAAACAGATATTTCGCGTTCATGCCGGCCCATGCCGCCGTGCCGCCCGGCTTCATGACATCGATCATGGCATCGCGCACCCGCTTGATATTTTCCTTCGATAGCGACAGTTCCGCGCGGGGCTGCGGCTCGATGACGGTAATCGCGTCGGTCTGGCTGTTCTGGATCTGACTCACGACATGTGGGCGGAAGACGCGACCGTCATTGGCGAGAATGGCGGTAGCAAACGCCAGCTGCAGCGGCGTGGTCAGGTTATAACCCTGACCAATGCCTACCGAAATGGTGTCGCCCGTGAACCATTTCTGCTTGAAGCGCCGCTGCTTCCATTCTTGCGAGGGCAACAAGCCGGCAACCTCGCCTTCCAGATCGATCCCCGTTTTCTGACCGAGCCCGAAACGACCGATAAACTGATGGATGGCGTCGATCCCCAGATCTTGCGCCAACCCGTAGAAGTAGGTGTCGCAGGACTGCACGATCGCTTTGTGCAGATCTACCATGCCGTGCCCGCCGGCTTTCCAGTCTCGAAACACGTGTCCGCCGCCGCTCAACACGAAGTAGCCCGGATCGCTGATGGTGAAACCTGGTTTTCGCTTGCCCAATTCGAGACCGGCCAGCGCCATGAAGGGCTTGAACGTCGAACCCGGCGGATACACGCCCTGCAGCGCCCGATTGTTGAGCGGGTGGTCTGGAGAGTTGTTGAGTGCGTCCCAGTTCTGCGGATCGATGCCCTCGACGAACAGGTTGGGATCGAATCCGGGCCGCGAAACCAGGGCGAGCACGCCACCGGTGGACGGTTCGATCGCGACCAGCGATCCGCGATGCGTTCCGAATGCCTGCTCGGCGACCTGCTGCAGCCGGGCATCGAGGGCCAGCGTGAGATTGTTTCCGGACACCGGCAGGATACTGCGCAGCGTGCGCACCGACTTGCCATTGGCATCGGTCTCGACATGTTCGTAACCCGTGACGCCGCGCAGCTCCTTTTCATAACGCTGCTCGAGCCCGACCTTGCCGATATAGTCCGACGCGCTGTAGTTCGCGGCCGTGCCGAGATTGCGCAAATCATCGACGTCCTTGTCGCTGATGCGGCCGATGTAACCGACGACATGCGAACCGATGTTCCCGTACGGATAGTGCCTGAACAGCCGCGCATTGATCTCCACGCCGGGGAAACGGTAGGCGTTCACCGCAAAGCGCGCCACCTCTTCGTCGTTCAGGCGCGTGCGGATCGGAATGCTGGCAAAATCGTGACCCTCTTCGAGCAGCTTCTGGAAGCGCTTGCGGTCCTTGGGCGTGATCTCGACCAGTGTGGACAGTTGGGCGGCAGTTTTCTCGAAATCAGCGACTGCGGACGGTGTGATTTCGAGTGTATAGGCGGCGAAATTATGGGCCAGCACCACGCCGTTGCGGTCCAGTATGAGACCCCGATTGGGCACCACCGGCACGATGAAAATCCGGTTCTGCTCGGCGAGCGTATGGTAGTACTCGTGCTGGATGACCTGCACATAAAAGAAGCGCACCAGCAAAACGAAGAAGGCGAACAACACGGCGCCGCCGACTATCGCCAGTCGCAACTGGAAATAGTACAGCTCGCGCTGGTGGTCCCGAAGTTCGACGCTGCGACTCATCGCTCTGGCACAGGCCGGACCGCAACTTTGATAGCGCGGCTGCTCACGCGTCGTCCGGATCGTGGCGCTGGCGCAAAGGTATTTTCAGCAGCAAATCGGCCGCTGGCCAGAGCAGCGCACCCGTGAAGCTCGACAGGAAATACCACCAACCTGGAAATGCGTCCCCCGTGGCCTGCCGCACCCCCAGCACGATCAGTTGCGTGATCAGCAGGATCGGCAGCACATGGGCGATCTGGTGGCGCATGTCGAACATCGAAACGCGCCGGCTCAACACAATTGCGCCGAACATCATGACCGAATAGGCCAGGGCGTGCTGCCCGAACAGGCTGCCGTCGGCCACATCCATGGCCAGCCCCAGCAGCCATGCCATCAGGAAGCCTATTTTGCGAGACTGGTGGATGCCCCAGTACAGCAACACCAGCGCCACGAAATCCGGCCGCAACGCCAGGACCCAGCCGGTCAGCGGCAACAAGTTGAGCATCAAGGCGGCGAACAGCGTAATGAAAATATACAGAGGCTTGACCGGCAGCAGGATTTCCTCGCTGCCGCTCAATCTGCCGAGTATGGGCGAGCGCATCATCCACCCTTCCTCGGCTGCTTGCCCTTGGACTTGACTTCCGGCGCGGCCGGATACGCCGGCAGCGGCGAGAGGCGCGCCAATACCAGGACCTGGCGGTGACGGTTCGGGCCAGCAGCGGGGATACAGGTAATCTTGGCGAACGGGTAAGCGGCATTGCGCTCGATGTTCGAGATCACCGCCACCGGCAGCCCTGGCGGATAGACGCCGTCGATTCCCGAAGTGACCAGCATGTCGCCGTTCTCGACTTCCGAGTTGACCGGCATGAAGCGCAAGTCGAGCGCGCCGTCGTAACCGACGCCGAAAACGGCCGCGCGCAAGCCGTTGCGCACGACTTGAACCGGCACAACCTGCTGGCGATCGCTGATCAGCGCGACTTCCGCTGTCCAGGGGAATGCGCGGGTCACCTGGCCGATGAGACCGGTATCATCGATCACGGCGGCCCCCTCCTGGATGCCCTGCGAAGTGCCCTTGTCGATTATGACCTTGCGGCTGAACGCATCGCGCCCGACATAGAGAATTTCCGCGACGGTGGAAGTTTGCTCGGCACGATCCTGCATCTCCAGAAGCTGGCGCAGATGCTGGTTTTCCGCGATCAGGGCCTGCTGAGTCTGCAGTTGTCCGGCCTGCAGGAAACTCTCGCGCGACAAGCGATCGTTCTCGCGCTGCAAGGACGACTGCGACACGAAGAACTCGCCGATCCGGGAGGCGGCCCGCGAAGGCGTATCGGCAAACTCCTGCAGGGGATATAAGGCGACCGCGATGATTTTGCGCATCGCTTCCATGTAATGAAAGCGCGCATCGGCGTACAGCAGCGTCAGCGACAGCACGGCAAAAAAGCCGAGGCGCGTAAAAACACTGGGGCCCCGTTTGAAAAAAGGCGGCGGCGAGTATTCCATCTAACGGGCGGGGCGGGGTTTTTCCGACACCTTGCTTTCGAACCCTTCCTGTTCTACGCCGGGATCCGGCGTTCGCCGTAGCGCTACGCGCCGGTGTGCACGGCCAGGTCCCGGATGCGCCGGTTCGCCGTTGGACCCCTGCACCGCTGCGTATTCCCTGGACCGGCTCGGCTGTACCAGCGTCAGTCGTTCGTAAAAATAGTGGCCAGCTTGTCGACTTTTTCGAGGGCGCGACCGGAGCCGCGCACCACGCACGTCAGCGGATCGTCGGCGACGATGACCGGCAGGCCGGTTTCTTCCATCAGCAAGCGGTCAATGTCGCGCAGCAGCGCGCCGCCACCGGTGAGCACCATGCCTTTCTCCGCAATATCCGCCCCCAATTCCGGCGGGGTCTGTTCGAGCGCGGATTTGACAGCACTGACGATGCTGTTGAGCGGGTCAGTCAGCGCCTCCAGGATCTCGTTGCTCGAAATGGTGAAGCTGCGCGGAATGCCTTCGGCGAGATTACGGCCCTTGACCTCTTTCTCGCGCACTTCGGAGCCCGGAAACGCCGAGCCGATTTCCTTCTTGATTTCCTCGGCAGTCGTTTCGCCAATAAGCATGCCGTAATTGCGCCGGATGTAATTGATGATCGCTTCGTCGAATTTGTCGCCGCCCACGCGCACCGAGCCAGAATAGACAATGCCGCCCAGCGAGATCACCCCGACTTCCGTCGTGCCGCCGCCGATGTCTACGACCATCGAGCCGGTGGCCTCTTCGACCGGCAACCCGGCGCCGATCGCCGCAGCCATCGGCTCTTCGATCAGTTCGACCTTGCGCGCGCCCGCCCCGTAAGCAGATTCTCGGATCGCGCGCCGCTCGACCTGTGTCGATCCGCAGGGCACGCAGATGACGATGCGGGGGCTGGGTGAAAACAGCCGCGAATCGTGGACCTTCTTGATGAACTGCTTGAGCATCTGCTCGGTGACCGTGAAATCGGCAATGACGCCGTCTTTCATCGGCCGGATGGCGGTAATGTTGCCAGGCGTACGCCCGAGCATCTGTTTGGCCGCCAGGCCCACTTCCTGGATGACCTTTTTGCCGTTCGGCCCGCCCTCCTGTCGAATGGCCACTACCGAAGGTTCATTGAGGACAATGCCTTTGCCGCGAACATAGATCAGCGTGTTGGCCGTGCCGAGGTCGATGGCAAGATCGTTGGAGAAGTAACCGTTGAGGAATCCGAACATGACTTGATCCGAAAGTTTGCCGCAGTGCGGAAAATGAATGCCGTATGATACCCTATCGCTCTGCGGCGGTTAATAAAAAGCGGGGTACGGCGGCTCCGGGCGTCAACCGCCGGAATGCCACCGGCGCATCCCCCTCCCACCGACTGAACAGATTTGCGTCAATGCCACTTACTTCCAGCGACGTTAAACGTATCGCCCATCTTGCGCGGATCGAGATCAGCGCGGCCGAAACCGAGCAGACCCTGGTCCAGCTGAACCAGATTTTCCGGCTGATCGAGCAGTTGCAATCGGTGGATACCGCCGGCATCGAACCGATGTCTCATCCGCTTGGAGGCGGGCAACGCCTGCGCGAGGATGTGGCCGGCGAACAGGCCGGCCGCGAATCGATCATGCGCAACGCCCCCGCGAGCCAGGACGGGTTGTTTCTCGTGCCGCGCGTCATCGAGTAGGGGTTGCGACATGTTCGACAAATCGGTGGCCGATCTGAGTCGCGCGCTCGCCGCACGGCAGGTGTCCGCAGTCGAACTCGCACAGCACTATCTCGAGCGCATCGAGCAGCATCGGGATCTGAATGCCTTTCTGGACGTGCGCCCCGAGGTCACCTTGCGCCAGGCGCGGGCAGCCGATGCGCGCCTGGCGCGCGGGGATGCCACGGCGCTCACCGGCGTGCCGGTCGCGCACAAGGACATTTTCGTTACGCGCGATTTTGCCTCCACCGCATCCTCGCGCATGCTCAAGGGTTACATGAGCCCGTACGATGCGACGATCGTGGACAAGCTTGCCCAGGCCGGCATGGTCTGCCTGGGCAAGCTCAATTGCGACGAGTTTGCGATGGGTTCGTCCAATGAGAACAGTCACTACGGCAATGTACTGAACCCATGGGACAAAACCGCCGTTCCCGGGGGGAGTTCCGGCGGCTCGGCGGCCGCCGTCGCCGCGCGCATCGCGCCGGCTGCCACGGCCACCGATACCGGTGGCTCGATTCGCGAACCCGCAGCATTTTCGGGCATCACCGGCATCAAGCCCACTTATGGTCGGGCATCGCGCTGGGGCATGATCGCGTTCGCTTCCAGCCTTGACCAGGCGGGCATCATGACGGGCTCGGCCGAGGACGCCGCGTTGCTGTTCAACGGCATGCTGGGGTTCGATCCCAAGGATTCGACCAGCGTCGAGCGCGCCGCGGAGGATTACACGCGCGAACTGCAGCGTGACGTCAACGGTTTGCGCATTGGTGTGCCCAAGGAATTTTTTGGCGCGGGATTGCAGCCTGATGTCGAGCAGGCGGTACGCGAGGCGCTCGCCGAATATGTGCGGCTGGGCGCCCGCCTGGTGGACATTTCGCTGCCCAATGCCGCGCTTGGCATTCCGGTTTACTACGTTATCGCGCCGGCCGAGTGCTCGTCGAATCTGAGCCGCTTCGACGGGGTGCGCTATGGCCATCGTGCCGCGCACTACGGCGATCTCGACGACATGGTCATGAAATCACGCGCGGAAGGCTTCGGTGCCGAACCGCGGCGCCGGATCCTGATCGGTACCTATGTGCTTTCACATGGCTATTACGACGCCTACTATATCCAGGCGCAAAAAGTCCGTCGCATCATCGCCGATGAGTTTCAACAAGCGTTCGGTCAATGCGACGTGATCGCGGGTCCGGTCACCACCAGCGTCGCCTTTGGCTTCGGCGAAAAAGCCGCCGACCCCGTAGCCATGTACCTGTCCGATCTCTACACCATTCCCGGCAGCCTGGCCGGCATTCCGGGCATGAGCATTCCCTGCGGCTTCGGGGCGAAGGGCCGCCCGGTCGGGCTGCAACTCATGACCAACTATTTCGAGGAAGCGAAATTGCTAGGCATCGCGCATCGCTACCAGCAGGCCACCGATTGGCATCGGCGCATACCCAAAGGCTTCGCCTAGCACAACGGGCGGCACAGAAAAGGTTTGTCGAATGAACTGGGAAGTCGTCATCGGACTGGAAACGCACGCGCAGCTGTCGACGCAGTCGAAGATTTTTTCGAATGCCTCCACGGCGTTCGGCGCTGCGCCAAACACGCAGGCGAGCGTGGTGGATCTGGCTTTGCCCGGAACGCTGCCGGTGCTGAACCGGGGCGCGGTCGAGCGTGCCATCCGTTTCGGCCTGGCGGTCAACGGCAACATCAGCCGCCGCTCGATTTTCGCGCGCAAGAATTATTTCTATCCTGACCTTCCCAAGGGCTACCAGATCAGTCAGTACGAGGCGCCCATCGTGCAAGGCGGACGAATCTCGATCGTCTCGGCGACCCGCGGCGAGGTCGAGGTGCAATTGACGCGCGCGCATCTGGAAGAGGACGCAGGCAAATCGTTGCACGAGGATTTTCACGGCATGAGCGGCATCGATCTGAATCGCGCCGGCACGCCTCTGCTGGAAATCGTCTCGGAACCCGTCATGCATTCGGCCGACGAAGCGGTCGCTTACGCCAGGGCATTACACGCGCTGGTCACGTGGATCGACATCTGTGATGGCAACATGCAGGAGGGGTCGTTTCGCTGCGATGCCAATGTGTCGGTGCGCAGGCCCGGCGCGCCCCTGGGCACGCGCCGGGAGATCAAAAACCTGAATTCGTTTCGCTTCCTGCAGCAAGCCATCGAGTACGAGATCCAATGGCAGATCGAAACCCTGGAGGACGGCGGCCGCATCCAGCAGGCGACGGTGCTGTTCGATCCCGATTCGGGCGAAACCCGCGTCATGCGCACCAAGGAAGACGCGCACGACTATCGCTACTTCCCCGATCCCGATCTGTTGCCCCTGGAGATTGCGCAGGAATGGATCGAGCAGGTTCGCCACGGCATGCCCGAGTTGCCGGGCGCGAAGCGCGAGGCGTTCGAGGCGCGCGGGCTCTCGCCCTACCAGGCCGGCGCGCTCGTCGCGAACCGCGAATTGGCGAATTTCGCCGCCGCGACCTTTGCGGGCGCGGCGCAAAACGCGATCTCCGACCTTGCTAACTGGATCACCGGTCCGCTGAGCGCGCGGCTCAATGACGAGAACCTCGCCATCAGCGCGAGCAAAGTGAGTCCCGACCAGTTGCGCACACTTGCAGCACGCGTGGCCGATGGCACGCTGTCCGGCAAACTGGCCAAGGAAGTGTTGGATGCGCTTTGGCTGGGGCAAGGCGAAGTCGATGCCATCATCGAACACAAGGGGCTTAAGCAGATTTCCGATACGGGGGCCATCGAGCGCATCGTCGAAGCGGTCATTGCCGCCCAGCCCCAACAAGTCGCCGACTACCGTGGCGGCAAGCAAAAAGCGTTCAACGCGCTGGTCGGGCAGGTCATGAAAGCCAGCCAGGGTAAAGCGAACCCCGCCCAGGTCAATGCAATGCTCAAAAAGAAGCTGGGCTGAGGGCCCTCAGTTGGCCGAAACCGGGCCTTTCAGTTCCCGGAAGCGCTGTTTGTCGGTCTCAAAGCGCAAGCGGATGGCGCCAGATTGCACCTTTCGCTGCGCGAGATCTGCTTCCAGCGCCGCAATTTTCTTTTGTTGGCCGTTGATCTCCTCGAGCAAGCTCGCCGGCAGGGGTTTTTTCTGGCCCGCCAGCGCATCGGCCTGCGTCTTGAGCTCGGTTAATTGCCGGTTGACTTTTTCGAGCTTGGATTCGACGGTTTTCTCGCCCTGCAGCGGAATGGCCAGGCTGCGGTCGCGCGCGGCATCGATCTCCGCTTCGGCGGTATAAGTGGCCATCAGCGCGCGATCCCGCCGGGCCTGGTCGTTGGAAGAGCGCGGGGGTGCCTGGGCGCCCGCGGGTTTCACGGTTTTGGCGGCTTCGGGCTTCTGCATCACCACGCCGTGGCGATTCAATTCCGTGCCTTGCGCGCAATCCGGATTCATTTTGTCCGAATAATAGGCTTTGCCTTTGGCATCGACGCATTTGTACATGCGCGCGCCAGGCGTTTGTGCCTGGACCGGCCAGACCGACGCCGCGGCCCACAGACAGGCTATCAGGATCAATGGCTTCATGCGCTTACTCCATACTCGGTGCGGTAGCGCTCGACCGATTGCAACTGCTGTGCCATTTCCGTGCGCGCACGCAAATAAGCGGTCAAATCTTCCAGGGAGGCAATGCTGATCACCGGAATGCCGAACTGGCTGCGCACTTCCTGAACCGCGGATTCGGTGCCGGTGCCGCGCTCCATGCGATCCAGCGCAATCAGGACCCCCGCAGGGCGCGCACCGCCGGTTCGAATGATCTGCACGGATTCCCGCACCGAGGTGCCGGCGGAGATCACGTCATCGACGATCAGCACGCGGCCCTGCAGCGGCGCACCGACGGTCGTGCCGCCCTCGCCATGGTCTTTGGCCTCTTTGCGATTGAAGCAGAACGGCATATTTCGCCCAAATTCGGCAAGCGCGATTGAAGTGGCCGCCACCAGGGGAATGCCCTTGTACGCCGGCCCGAACAGCACATCGACGCCCAGGTCCGCCGCCAAAAGCGCTTTGGCGTAAAATTGCCCGAGTTGTCGCAGCGTCGTGCCGTCGTTGAACAGGCCGGCATTGAAAAAGTACGGCGACAGGCGCCCGGCCTTGGTTTTGAACTCGCCGAAACAAAGAACGCCGCGTGCCACGGCGAACTCGATGAACTCCTGCCTGAAATCACTCATTACTGAAACGTGCGCATCGTCACTCTCAATCTAAACGGCATACGATCCGCCGTCAATAAAGGCTTCCTGGACTGGCTTGCCCAACAAAGCGCGGACGTCGTCTGTGTGCAAGAGCTCAAGGCCCAGGACAAGGATCTGACCGACGCGATGCGTAACCCCGACGGATTTCACGGCTATTTCCATTGCGCCGGGCGGCCCGGTTACAGCGGAGTGGGCATCTATTGCCGCAAGCAGCCCGACCGCGTGGTTGCCGGCGTCGGCATTGCCGATATCGATGCCGAGGGTCGTTATCTTGAAGCACAGTTCGGCAACCTGAGCATCGTATCGCTGTATATTCCGTCGGGCTCCAGTTCGGCCGAACGGCTGGCCATCAAATTCAGTTTCATGCAGCGATGCATCGACCCGCTGCACAAGCTCGGCCAATGCGGCCGCGAGATTATCCTTTGTGGTGACTGGAATGTCGCGCACAAGGAAATCGATCTGAAGAACTGGCGTTCGAACCGCAAGAATTCCGGCTTCCTGCCCGAGGAGCGCCAATGGTTTTCAGGCGTCATCGACCATTTAGGCTACGTCGACGTCTTTCGCACACTCGATGAGCGCGCCGAGCAATATACCTGGTGGTCGAGCCGCGGCCAGGCTTGGGCAAAAAACGTAGGCTGGCGCATCGATTACCAGATGGCCACCGCAGGCGTAGCTGCCACGGCGCGGGCGGCTGCCATCTACAAGGCCGCTCGTTTCTCCGACCATGCGCCGCTGAGCATTGATTACGATTTCGAGCTCTGATCCCCTTCGTCAAGCGCGCCGTCCTTGTCGTTCCACGGCGCGACCGCCAATAACAGCAGCATTCCTGGCAGCGCGAGCGCCACGCACAGCAGGAAGAAGCTGAACCAGCCCACTTGTTCGACCAACCATCCCGTCGTCGCATTGAGGAATGTGCGCGGGACCGCGGCAAGACTCGTGAACAGCGCGAACTGCGTGGCGGTATAGGCGGGATGCGTGGCGCGCGCGATATAGGCCACAAATGCCGCCGCGCCCAACCCCACGCCCAGGGCTTCGAAACCGATCACCAAGGCGAGCGCAGCGCGCTCCTGCGCGCCGATTTCGACAAATGGACCGATCCGGGACAGCCAGGCAAAACCGAGGATGGACACGACCTGGACGACACCGAACAGCCACAGTCCGCGATTGATTCCGAGCTTCATCATCCATAGTCCGCCTAGCAAGCCGCCGATCACACTGGGCCACAGACCGGCATTCTTGGCGATCAGGCCGATGTCGGATTTGGAAAATCCCATGTCCAGGTAAAACGGCGTGGCCAGCGCGGTGCTCATGCTGTCGCCGAGCTTGTAGAAGAATATGAATCCCAGCACCAGCACCGCGCTGCGCACGCCGGCGCGGCCGATGAATTCCTGGAACGGCTCCACCACTGCCGCGCGCAGGGTTCGTGGCGGGCGCACGGGCACTACCGGCTCCTTGACGAGCAGCGTCATGGCCATGCCGGGCAGCATGAACAGGGCGGTCACACCAAACACCATCTCCCAAGGCAAATGGTCGGCGAGAATCAGCGACAGCGACCCGGGCACCAATCCGGCTATCCGATAGGCGTTGACATGCACCGCGTTGCCCAGGCCGAGCTCGGGGTTCGACAGCAATTCGCGCCGATAGGCATCAATGGCGATGTCTTGCGTGGCGCTCAGAAAGGCCACCACGGTCGCGGCATACACCACCCATGACAACTGCTCGCGCGGCGACAACGTGCCCATCCATGCGATGGTCGCCATGAGCGCCAGTTGCGTGATCAGCATCCACCCGCGGCGGCGACCCAGCAGCGGCACCACATAGCGGTCGAGGAAAGGCGCCCAGAGGAATTTCCAGGTGTATGGAAACTGGATCAGCGCGAAGGCCCCGATCACCTTGAGATTGAGACCTTCGGTACGCAGCCATGCCGGCAGCAGGTTCAACAGCAGGTACAGCGGCAGACCCGAGCTGAATCCGGTGAACACGCAAATCAGCATGCGACGCGTGAACAGCGCCGAGACCATGGAAGGCTGGGTCATGCCGCTCAATCAGGCAGGCGCAACGGCGCGATCGAATCGGTAAACCGCCAGCGAGCCGCGCAAGTTGGGCATCCAGGACACCGGGCGGCCTTCGACCATGACTGTGCGTTCGAGGATGCGAATGCCGTGGCGAACACAGAAATTCTCAAAGTCATCGATCGTGAACAGGTGGATGTTCGGCGTGTTATACCACTCGTAGGGCAGCGCTCTCGATACCGGCATGTTACCCAGCAGGACTTGCAGCCGCGGGCGCCAGTAGCCAAAATTCGGAAACGTCACGATGCCTTCGCGCCCGACGCGCAGCATCTCGTTGACGATGCGCTCGGTATGCCGGATCGCTTGCAGCGTTTGCGACAGGATCACGTAATCGAACGACCCGTTCTCGAAGCCCGACAAGCCCGACTCCAGGTCGTTCTGCAGCACATACACCCCGCTTTTGATGCAGGCGAGCACCTTGGCATCGTCGATTTCCATGCCGTAACCCGAGACACCGCGCGCATCGTGCAGATGGCGCAGCAGCGAGCCATCACCGCATCCGAGGTCCAGCACTTTAGAATCGGGCTTGATCCAGTTGGCAATGGCGATGAAATCGGGCCGGGTGGAGAAGGCCACCGACGAGGCGGGCCCCTTCATCGCGCACACACCTCGACTGCGATATTGTCAAAATAAGCGCGGATCAGATTGTGATAGCGCAGATCATCCATCAAAAATGCGTCGTGCCCGTGTGGCGCATCAATTTCCGCGTAACTCACGCCCAGCCTGTTGTCGAGCAGCGCCTTGACGATCTCGCGCGAGCGCGCCGGTGCGAAGCGCCAGTCGGAAGTGAACGAGATCACGAGAAAATTCGCCTTTGCGCCGGCGAGTGCAGCCGAGAGGTTGCCGTTGGCTGCGGCAGCGGGATCGAAATAATCGAGCGCCTTGGTGATGCGCAGATACGTGTTCGCGTCAAAACGCTCCGCAAACTTGTCGGCCTGGTAGCGCAAATAGGATTCGATCTGAAACTCGACATCGAAATTGAATTTCAATCCTCCTTCGCGGCGTTCACGGCCGAATTTCTCCGCCATGGCGTCATCGGAAAGATAGGTGATATGGCCGATCATGCGCGCTATGCGCAAGCCGCGCTTGGGCACGACGCCGCGTGAGTAATAGTTGCCGCCGTGAAAATCCGGGTCGGTGGTGATTGCCTGCCGTGCGACTTCGTTAAACGCGATATTCTGCGCAGACAGCTTCGGCGCGGCAGCGATGACGATCGCGTGCGCGACCCGCGCCGGCTGGCTGATGGCCCATTGCATGGCCTGCATGGCGCCCAGACTGCCTCCCATGACGGCGGCAAAGCGCTCGATACCCAGGCGCCTCGCCAGACGCGACTGGGTCTCCACCCAGTCTTCCACGGTCACGATGGGAAAATCCGCGCCCCAGGGTGGTCCCTCCGGCGTCCTCGCGCTGGCCGGTCCCGTTGAGCCGTGGCACCCGCCGATATTATTGATGCCGATGACGAAGAACCGGTTGGTATCGACCGGTTTGCCGGGGCCGATCAGGTTGTCCCACCAGCCCACATTGCCCGGATCGTCCGCATAGACGCCGGCGACGTGATGGGATGCATTCAGCGCGTGGCACACCAGCACCGCGTTGCTGTGCGCGGCGTTGAGGGTTCCATAGGTTTCGTAGGCAAGGTCGTAGGCGTCCAGCCGGGCGCCGCTCTTCAGCGCGATCGGGTCTTCGAAACGGGTGGTCCTGGGACGCACTACGCCGACTGAACCTTCGGGAGGCATGGGAATTCCGGGATGATCGTTGCGCGGATTATAGCCGCGCCGCAGAACTACGCGACCGGTTTGGCCACCGACAGGCGTCGCAACATCTGCTGGACGGCATCGGTCTTCATATCCCGGAACAGCAACTGCTCTTCGGACTCCTTGGCAAGCACCTGGGTATCGTCGTAAGTCATGTCGCGTCGCAAATCGATCTGCCCCGGAGGCGATAAATCGTTACCGGCACGATCCGTCAGTCGGTAGCTCACGCGATAACGCAATTCGAACTCGCGCACTTTGCCCCCCGACGACAACGAAAGGATGCGCTTTTCCTGCGCTTCGCCGAGGATGATCAGGATTGCTTCGGCCTCCTCGCGGCTGTCCACGACCCGCGTCTGGCTGCCGGCGCGGATCGCACGCTCCAGATCATTGGCAAAAACCGAGTAGCCGCCGGTTTCGATATAGAGCGTCTGGTAAGGAATGGCGGCCTGCCCGCGCAGTTGGAAGCCGCAAGAGGCGAGGCTCATCGCGAGGACCAGGAGCGCAATGAGCAGGACCGCGTGCCGGGCAGTGAGCGTCATGCGAAGGACGCTCGAAGTCGCGCGTACCGCCGTACCCGACGCCCGGCCAGTCGTCGCGCGCAAGTCGAATCGTCCGCGATCATTCTCAGTCTTCTGCACTCAATCCTCAGTCCTGGCGTTCAGATAACGATATTGACCAGTCGGCCCGGCACCAGAATGACCTTCTTGACCGGCTGGCCGGCGATATGTTTCTGGACGTTCGCACTTTCAAGCGCCAGGCGCTCGATCGTCTCGCGCGACGCGTCCTTTGCGGCGCGCATCGCGCCGCGATGCTTGCCATTGACTTGCAGCACCAGTTCGATTTCGTCCTGCTCCAGTGCCCTGGCCTCGACCTCGGGCCAATGGGCGTCCAGGATATCCGCACCGAACCCCAATTCGCGCCACAGTGCCAGCGCGAGGTGCGGCGCGATCGGTGCCAACAAGCGCAGCAGGATGCTCATGCCTTCGCGCAGCAATGCGCCGCGCGCGGGTTCTGCCTGGGCCTCCAGCAGATTCAGGATCTTCATCGCGGCCGAAGCGACGGTATTGAACTGCTTGCGTTCGTAGTCGAAATTGGCCTGTTGCAGCAGCAGGTGCAAATCGCGACGCGCCGCCTTTGACGCTGCCTGTGCTTCGCTGCCCGCCGCGGCAATCGTGACCTGGTGGTCATGCGCAAATTTCCATAAGCGGCGCAGGAATCGATAAGCGCCTTCAACGCCGTCATCGTTCCACGCAAGCGTATCTTCCGGGGGACTGGCGAACATCATGAAGAAGCGCGCGGTATCGGCCCCGTACTGGTCGATCAGGCCCTGCGGATCCACGCCGTTGTTTTTGGATTTGGACATGGTGCGGATGCCGCCCGATTCCACCGGCTCGCCATCGGACTTCAGGGTAGCGCCGATGCGCTTGCCCTGCTCATCGAACTGCAGTTCGACGTCCGTCGGATTGAAATACTGGATGCGGCCGCTCCCGGATTTGCGCGAAAAGATCTCGTTGAGCACCATGCCTTGCGTCAGCAGGCGCGTGAAGGGCTCGTCGAACTGCAACTGACCGGTATCGCGCATGACTTTGGTCCAGAAGCGTGAATACAGCAGGTGCAGGATCGCATGCTCGATGCCGCCGATATACTGGTCCACGGGCAGCCAATAATTCACGCGTTCATCGACCATGGCTTCATTCTGATCCGCGCAAGCGTAGCGCAGGAAATACCAGGAGGAATCCACGAACGTATCCATGGTGTCGGTTTCGCGCTGCGCGGGCTTGCCGCACTTCGGGCAAGGGGTATTCGACGAAGTCGGCGCGCTTGTTCAGCGGATTGCCACTGCCATCCGGCACGCAATCCTCCGGCAACAGAACCGGCAACTGGTCTTGCGGGACCGGCACATCGCCGCATCGTGCGCAATGCACGATCGGAATCGGGCAACCCCAGTAGCGCTGGCGCGAAATACCCCAGTCGCGCAGCCGCCACGTGACCTGTTTTTCACCGAGGCCTTGCGCCTTGTGATCCGCTGCAATGGCGTCCACGGCGCGCTCGAAGTCCAGCCCGTCGTATTTGCCGGAATGGATGCACAGGCCGTGCTCGGCGTACCAGGGCTGCCACGCGTCGAGCGAGTAGTGCTTGCCCGGCACCTCGATGACTTGTTCGATGGGCAAGCCGTATTTCTTTGCAAATGCGAAATCGCGCTCGTCGTGTCCGGGCACGCCCATCACAGCGCCCTCGCCGTAGGCCATCAGGACGTAGTTGCCGACCCACACTTCGATCTGCTTGCCGCTGAGCGGGTGCCGCACAAAAAGTCCGGTTGCCATGCCTTTCTTTTCGATCGTGGCCAAATCGGCCTCCATGACGCTGCCGCGCTTGCATTCGTCGACGAACGCAGCCAGCTTCGGATCGCGCCGGGCCGCTTCAGCCGCTAGCGGATGCTCGGCCGCGACCGCGCAGAACGTGACGCCCATGATGGTGTCGGCGCGCGTGGTGAACACCCACAGATTTCCCGGCTCGCCGTCGAGTTCGTAGGGGAATGCCAGGCGCACGCCAAAGCTCTTGCCGATCCAGTTCGCCTGCATGGTCTTCACGCGCTCGGGCCAGCCGGGAAGCGAATCGAGCGCGGACAGCAGTTCGTCGGAATACCGGGTGATGGCGAGGTAGTACATCGGGATTTCGCGCTTCTCGACCAGAGCGCCGGTACGCCAGCCACGCCCATCGATGACTTGCTCGTTGGCCAGTACGGTCTGGTCGACCGGATCCCAGTTCACGGTACCGGTCTTCTTGTACGCAATGCCTTTGTCCAGCATGCGCAGGAACATCCATTGGTTCCAGCGATAATATTGCGGTGTGCAGGTCGCCAGCTCGCGCTCCCAGTCGATGGCGAAGCCCAGCGACTTGAGCTGCTTTTTCATGTAGGCGATATTGTCGTAGGTCCATTTCGCCGGCGGGACATTGTTGGCCATGGCGGCGTTTTCGGCCGGCAAACCGAAGGCGTCCCAGCCCATGGGTTGCAGAACGTTGAAGCCGCGCATGCGGTGATAGCGCGACAGCACGTCGCCAATGGTGTAGTTGCGCACGTGACCCATGTGCAACTTGCCGGAGGGATAGGGAAACATCGACAGACAGTAATACTTGGGCTTGTCCGATCGTTCGATGGCACGAAACGCTTTTTGCTCTGCCCACTCTTGTTGAATCTGCTGCTCAATGGCGGCGGGTTGGTATTGCGGCTGCATGGGAATCCGAACAAGGCGCTGTAAAGTAATGGATTATACCGTCGCCTCCGCGCATCCGTCCGGCCCGCCCACACGTAATTATCGGCGCCTGACGCTTCTGCGCGCGGCCAATCAAGGGGACACAGCGATGCTTTTGCGAACCGGACTTTGCTTTATCTTGATGATTGCAGCGGGGATGCTGCATGCCGCACCCGATGCGGTGGTGGAAGGCGTGCAGTTACCGGCGTGGTTTACGCGCGACGCGATACGCAAGCCCCTGGCTTTGGGCACTGCGCTCAAGACCAGCGACGAAGTGGCGACCGGAGCCGGTTCGCGCCTGCTGCTGCGCCTGGGCGACGGCAGCACCGTCAAGCTCGGCGAGAATGGCCGCCTGCAACTGGCTGAGCTCGTGCAAAAGCGCAGGCAGGGGACTATCGCGGCCACCCTCAAAGTGCTCGAGGGTGCGTTTCGCTTCACCACTCCGGCGTTCATGAAGCAGCGCGGCACGCGCGCCATCACCGTGCAGTTTCCGACTTTGACGGCCGGCATTCGCGGAACCGATATCTGGGGCAAGAATCTGGGCGACCGGGAAGTCCTCGTGCTGATCGAGGGCAAAGTCACCGTGACGCGCACCGGGGAACCGCCCGTCGACATGAATGAAGCGCTGACTTACCTCCAGGCCACTGCCAACGAAGCATCCAGCGTGCAAGCCGTGCCCATGGAGCAGCTCAAGGCATGGGCGGCGCAGACTGAAATCGGCAAAGGCGCCGGTGCACTGCGCCGCGGCGGCCGCTGGAAGCTCTACCTGGCCAGCTATCGCGAGCAGCGCGAGGCGCTGGCGCTCTACGACAGCTTGCGCCGCGCCGGATATCCGGTGCACATCCGGCCGCAGCAAACCGACGGGGGACATCTGTACCGCGTTCGGCTCGCCGGTTTTTCCAGCGAAAGCGAAGCCAACGCGCAGGGCCAACGCCTGAAACAAAGCAACCCCCGACTCGAACCGGAGGCGTCCCTGCAGTAGCGTGCGCGTTAGGTGCCGCATCGCGGGCGCGACGCGTTTTCGTTGTACCATCGGCGGGCAGCAGGAATTCCTGCCTTCGCGCCCCACCACGGACTTCTCATGTCGCGCAAGCACCCCATCATCGCCGTAACCGGCTCATCGGGCGCCGGAACCACGGCGGTGCGCAAGACCTTTGAAACCATTTTTCGTCTCGAGCACATTGCCGCGGCGCTGATCGAGGGCGACAGCTTTCACCGCTACGACCGCGACGAGATGCGTCGGCTGATCGATGCTTACGAGCAAATGGGCGGGCTGGCGATCAGCCACTTCGGACCGGAGGCGAATTTGTTCGAGGAGCTGGAGGCCTTGTTTGCGCGAATACAGCCGAAGCGGCGGGGGCAACACCCGGCTTTATCTGCATAACGAAGAACGCGCGGCGCGATACGGCCGCCGCGCAGGGACTTTCACCGCCTGGGAAAAGCTGCCTGCTAACACCGATCTTCTGTTCTATGAGGGCCTGCATGGCGGCATCGTGACCGAGAAGGTCAATGTGGCCGCGCACGTGGATCTGCTGATCGGCGTGACTCCGACGGTCAATCTCGAGTGGATCCAGAAGATCCAGCGCGACATGCAAGGGCGCGGCTATTCGATCGAAGCCGTCACGCAGACCATTCTGCGCCGCATGTACGACTACGTGCATTACATTACGCCGCAGTTTTCGCGCACCCATGTCAATTTCCAGCGCGTGCCCACCGTGGACACGTCGAATCCCTTCGTGGTGCGCGAGGTGCCCCTGGCCGAGGAGAGTTTCGTGGTGATCCGGCTGTCCGACACGAACTACCTGAATGAGCCCTATCTGCTGGCCATGATCGAGAACTCCTTCCTGTCCCGGCCCGATACCATCGTGGTCCCGGGCGCGCAGATGGAATATGCGATGCAGTTGATTCTGACGCCGATGATTCGCGATCTCGTCAGCGAAAGCAGAAAAGCGCGCGGCTGACGCGGGCGAGTGCATTTATAATTCAGGATTGCCACCGCAATCCCGTTCCGATTCCGCATGTCCCTCCTAGAAGGCCTCAATCCCCAGCAGCTCGAAGCCGTCACGCTCGAGCGTCAGTCGGCGCTGATACTCGCCGGTGCCGGGTCCGGCAAAACGCGCGTGCTGACCACGCGCATCGCCTGGCTGATCCAGACCGGGCAGATCAGCCCGCAGAGCCTGCTCGCAGTCACCTTCACCAACAAGGCCGCGCGCGAAATGCTTTTGCGCATTTCCGCGATGCTGCCGATCAACACGCGCGGCATGTGGGTGGGGACTTTTCACGGCTTGTGCAATCGCATCTTGCGCGCCCATTACCGCGAGGCCGGTTTGCCCCAGACCTTCCAGATACTGGATTCGGCCGACCAGCTGGCCATGCTGAAGCGCGTCATGAAGTCGATGAATGTCGACGATGAGAAGTATCCGCCCAAGCAGGCGCAATACTTCATCAACGGCGCCAAGGAGCAGGGTTTGCGTGCAGCCAAGGTGGAGGCATTCGACGATTTTTCGCGCAAGCTGGTCGGCGTATACGAGACCTACGACGCCCAGTGCAACCGCGAAGGGGTGGTTGACTTCGCTGAACTGCTGTTACGCTGTTTCGAGTTGCTGTCGAAAAACGAGATCCTGCGCGAGCACTATCGCGCACGCTTCAAGCACATCCTGGTGGATGAGTTCCAGGACACGAACCGGTTGCAGTACTTCTGGCTGAAGCTGCTCGCGGGACCCGCCAACGCCATTTTTGGCGTCGGCGACGACGATCAGTCGATTTATGCTTTTCGCGGCGCGCGCGCGGGCAACATGCTCGACTTCGAGAAAGACTTTCACGTCGATAAAGTCATCAAACTCGAACAAAACTATCGCAGCCACGGCAACATCCTCGACGCCGCCAACGCGCTGATCCGCAACAACCAGGCAAGGCTTGGCAAAAACCTGTGGACGGCACAAGGCACAGGCGAGGCGCTGCGTCTGTACGAAGCGGCGACCGATCTCGAAGAAGCGGGTTACATCCTCGACGAAGTCAAGCAGTTGCGAAACGACGGCACGGCACTTTGCGAAATCGCCCTGCTTTACCGCTCCAATGCGCAGTCCCGCGTGCTGGAGCACGCCTTGTTCAATGCCGGCATCGCGTACCGCGTGTACGGCGGACTGCGTTTCTTCGAGCGCCAGGAAATCAAGCATGCGCTGGCCTACCTGCGTCTGACTGGAAATTCCGACGACGACGGCGCATTTCTGCGCGTGGTGAATTTTCCCACCCGAGGCATCGGCAATCGCAGCCTGGAGCAACTACAGGAGTTGGCGGCCGGACGCGGCATTTCCCTGTGGCAGGCTGCGTGCGCCAATACCTTGTCGGGCAAGGCCGGCAGCAACATCGGTGTGTTCGTGCGGCTGATCGAATCGATGCGCTCGGCGTGCCAGAGCCTGCCGCTGCCGGAGATCATCGATCACGTCGTCGCACTGAGCGGGTTGCTTGCGCACTATCAGAACGAACGCGAAGGCGAAGACCGCATCGAGAACCTGGGAGAACTGACCAATGCCGCCGTGGCGTTCGTATCTGCCGACGGCCCGATCGCGCAAGCAAGCGCAGACGGAGAACCCCGCTCCCTGGGATTCGACGCGCTGGCGGCGTTTCTTGGACATGCGTCGCTGGAAGCTGGCGAGCATCAGGCCGCGGCCGGGGCCGATGCCCTGCAGCTCATGACCGTGCATTCGGCCAAAGGTCTGGAGTTCCACGCAGTATTCATTACTGGCCTGGAAGAAGGCTTGTTCCCGCACGAAAATAGCGCGACCGAGCAGGACGGGCTTGAGGAAGAACGGCGTCTGATGTACGTCGCGCTGACACGCGCGCGGCGCCGGTTGTATCTGACGCATGCGCAAACGCGCATGCTGCACGGCCAGACTCGCTACAACATTGCCTCGCGCTTTCTCGAGGAACTCCCCGAGTCGCTGATCAAGCGCGTCAACACCACCAAGTATTCGGGTTTCGTCAGCGCCCGCGGCTTCGATCGATCCACCGAGGCCAGGGTTCCGGTCATCGCCAGCCATGAGTCGGGTTGGCGCATCGGCCAGAACGTGATGCATGCGAAATTCGGCGCCGGGGTGATCGTCAACGCCGAAGGCCGCGGCGCCGATGCCAAGGTACAGGTCAATTTTCGCAGCAGCGGCATGAAATGGCTGGCACTTGAATATGCCAAGCTCTCGCCTGGGTGAAGCCTCAAGGCGCAGGGGTTGCAACCGGTGTCGCCGGGGGCTCGCTGAAAATGTCCCGGTAACTGGTGTAAATAGAGGGCAGCACGAACAGCGCCACGATCCATAAACCGGGGTTACGCTCCATGTTGGCCAGGTCGAATGGGGCCATGAGCACGATCAAAGGCAAAAGGATAACCAGTCCATAAATCAGAAACGCCGGCATGTTTCTGAGACAGGCGCTGAAACTGTCGCGCAGCGCCTGCGTCGGCCTCGCATTGCCGAACAGCACCAGCAAGGGCGCGAACCAGACGGCCATGGTCAACGGCACGGACAGGAGCATGCCGGCGAGCAGCGCGGTCATCGCCGGCCCCATTGCCTCCATGAGCTGCGCCGGGTCCATGTTCTGAGCCTGGCCGGTTACGATCTGCTGCATCGCATTGCCGCCGATGGCGTACATCAGTCCGGCTATCAGGACATTGCCGATCAAATAGATCCCGCCGAGTGTGACCAGATTCAGCGTGCTGTGGCGAAAACCCGCGAAAAAATGCGCGATCTCGAGTTCCGCGCCTTGTTCCAGCGCGCGGCAGCCGATCATGAGGCCGCCCAGAAAAACCGGCGTGAACAGCGCCAGCAGCAAGCCGGCAAGCGGCAATCTGGCCGCAACGAACACCAAAGCCCACAGCAGCACCACGAACAGCACCCAGATGAAAAAGCTCCTGCGCAGCAGAACGAAACCCTGCACCAGCCACTTTAGGCCGTGCGAAGCAGGCACTTTCTGAATATTCATGTCGAGTTCCCTCGGTTCGCAGCAAGGCTGGTGCGATGTGCACCGTCGCGATGATTGAAGAGGATCCGGCGAAAACGTTCCGGATCGTGTCGATGCGTCAGTTCTCCCGGACGCGGCAGATGAAAATCGTACAGCCTCGATACCCAGAAACGAAGTGCGCCGGCGCGCAGCATCCAGGGCCACGCGTCGCGCTCCTCATGGGTAAACGGCCGCACCGACATGTATGCGCCCAGCAGCGCTTGCGCACGGGCTTCATCCAGTACGGCGTCGTCGCCGATGCACCAGTCGTTCACCGTTATGGCGACGTCGTAGACGAAACTGTCGATGCAGGCAAAATAAAAATCGATGAAGCCGCCCACACGCTCGCCGTCGAACAGCACGTTATCGCGAAACAAGTCGGCATGCACGACGCCGCGCGGAAGCCCGTCGCGTTTCTGCCCGGCCTGGAAGCAGATCTCCGACTTGAGCAGCGCGGCATTCTCGGCGCTTAGAAACGGATAGATCTCCGGGGCGCAGGCGGTCCACCACTGCGCGCCGCGCAGATTCTGCAGCTCTCCGCGGTACGTTGCGCCCGCCAGATGCATTTCCGCAAGCACTTCACCGACCCGCGCGCAATGCGCCGCAGTGGGCGCATGGACCGGTTCTCCGCTGAGGCAGGAAACGATCGCCGCGGGTTTTCCGCTGAGTTCGCCCAGCAGTTCGTTCTGCAGGTTGGCGATCGGCTTCGGACAAGGCAGCCCGTGACTTGACAGGTGCGCCATCAAATTCAGATAGAACGGCAATTCATCCCGCGTGAGCTTTTCGAACAATGTCAGCACATAGCGGCCATGCGTCGTCGTGACGAAATAATTGGTGTTCTCGATACCCGAAAGGATGCCGTCGAGCCGCGTCGGGACACCGATCGAATAATTGCGCAGCCAGTCGGAAAGCTGCTCGCGGGTGACTGTGGTGAACACGGACATCGGCGTGTCCTACAGATTCAGTTGCGCTTCGCGCTCGGCGCTGGTGAGTTCGAAACCGCGCTTCTCGTAATGGTCGAAGATGGCATCGACAACGGCCTTGGGCTCGTCGATTACTTTGATCAGTTCCAGGTCCTCCGGGCTGATCATGCCCTCGGACACCATGCGCTCGGAGAACCAGTCGAGCAAACCTCGCCAAAACGGCCCGTGTACCAGGATGATCGGGATGCGGCTGATTTTTCCGGTCTGAACCAATGTCAGGATTTCGCCGAGCTCATCCAGTGTGCCGAAACCGCCAGGCAGCACGACGTAGGCGCAGGCAAACTTGGCAAACATGACTTTGCGCGCAAAAAAGTGGCTGAACGTCTGGCTGACATCCTGATAGGCATTGGCTGTCTGTTCGTGCGGCAACTGGATGTTGAGTCCCACGGACAACGAGCGGCCCGCAAAGGCACCCTTGTTTACGGCCTCCATGATTCCCGGACCGCCTCCGGAGATCACGGCAAACCCGGCGTCGGACAACTGGCGGCCAATCGCCTCCCCCAGTTCGTAGTAGGCGTGAGCCGGTTGCGTGCGTGCGCTGCCGAAAATACTGACGGCCGGTCGTATGTGGGCGAGGCGCTCGGTCGCCTCGACAAACTCTGACATAATTCCGAACACTCGCCAGGATTCCCGCGCCGACCATGTCTTTTCGACAAATTCGGGCGCGAGCGGAGCCGGCACCTTCTGTTTTTCGCTCATGTGGATTTTCCGCGCTGATCGCCAATGAAAACGTTAGTGCTGGTGGATGGTTCTTCCTACCTCTATCGCGCATTTCATGCGCTGCCGGACCTGCGCAACCGGCAGGGCGAACCAACCGGCGCCGTGAAAGGCGTGCTCAGCATGCTGCAAAAGCTGCGCAACGAGACGTCGGCGGATTATATCGCTTGCGTATTCGACGCAAAAGGAAAGACCTTTCGAGACGAATGGTATGCGCAGTACAAAGCAACCCGCGCGCCCATGCCAGACGATCTGTCGCGCCAGATCGAACCGTTGCACGACAGTATCCGGGCCATGGGCTGGCCGCTGCTGATGGTCGAGGGCGTGGAAGCCGATGACGTGATCGGCACCCTGGCGAAGCAGGCCGAAGCACTCGGCGTGCAGACCATCATTTCGACGGGCGACAAGGACATCACCCAGCTCGTGAATCCAATGGTGCGACTCGTGAATACCATGTCCAACGAATCCCTCGACGAGGCGGGCGTTCAGCAAAAGTTCGGCATCAAGCCCGCGCAGATCGTCGACTATCTCACGCTCATCGGCGACTCGGTGGACAACATCCCGGGGGTCGACAAAGTCGGACCGAAAACCGCGGTGAAATGGCTCACGCAATATGGCTCGCTGGACGAGGTTGTCGCCCATGCGGCGGAGATCACCGGCGCGGTGGGCGAGAGCCTGCGCAAGGCGCTGCCCTGGCTGCCCACCGCGCGGAAGTTGCTCAGCATCAAATGCGATGTGCCGCTCCCAGTTGGCATCGACGGGCTGGCGCCCCAACCGCAGAACCTGGCCGAACTCACGCGGCTGTTCGAGCGGCTCGAGTTCAAATCCTGGCTGCGCGAACTGCAGGGACGCGGCGCAGGGGGCGAGCGGCGCGGCGAACAAACCGCGGCCCCGCCCGGCGCGGCACCCGAAGTTTCCCGCGCGCCGCAGCCCGGACACTACGAGACCATCCTGACCGAGCAGCAACTCCAAGCGTGGCTCGCGCGAATTGCCTCCGCGCCGCTCGTATCGGTGGATACCGAAACCACCAGCCTGGATCCGATGACGACGCGACTGGTCGGCATCTCGCTGTCCATCGAGCCGCATGTCGGCGCTTATATTCCCTTGGCCCATACCTATGCCGGTGCGCCCGCGCAATTGCACGCCGGGCACGTGCTCTCGGCGCTGAAGCCCTGGCTCGAAAGCGCGGCCGCGCGCAAGGTCGGGCAGAACCTCAAATTCGATGCGCATGTATTCGCCAATTGCGGCATAACGCTGCGCGGTATGGAGCACGACACGTTGCTGCAGTCGTATGTGCTGGAGAGCCATCGGCCGCACGATATGGACAATCTCGCAGGGCGCCATCTGGACCTGACCACGATCACCTACGACGACGTTACCGGCAAGGGCGCGAATCGCATCGCGTTCGAACAAGTCGAGCTGACGCGTGCCACGGAATATGCCGCCGAGGATGCGGACGTAACGTTGCGGTTGCATGAGGTGATGCATCCGCAGATCGGGGCGGACGCGAAACTGAGTCATATCTACCGCGACATCGAGATGCCGGTCATGAAGGTACTGTTCACGATGGAGCGAAATGGCGTGCTGCTCGACGCAGGGTTGCTCGAGCAGCAAAGCCGCGAACTCGGTGTCAAGATGCTGGAACTGGAGCACAGCGTGCACGCGCAGGCCGGCCAGCCATTCAATTTGAATTCGCCGAAGCAGTTGCAGGAGATCCTGTTCCAGCACCAGGGATTGCCGGTGTTGAAAAAAACCCCCAGCGGCGTGCCGTCTACTGACGAGGACGTATTGCAACAACTGGCGCTCGATCACCCTTTACCCAAGCTGATTCTTGAGTATCGAGGCCTGTCAAAGCTGAAATCCACGTACACCGACAAGCTGCCGCGCATGGTCAATGCCGAGACCGGACGGGTTCATACCACCTATGCGCAGGCCGTTGCCGTCACGGGCCGGCTGTCGAGCAATGAACCGAACCTGCAGAACATTCCGGTTCGTACGGCGGAAGGGCGGCGGATTCGGGAAGCCTTCATTGCATCTGCGGACTCGGTGATCGTTTCCGCGGACTATTCGCAGATCGAACTGCGCATCATGGCGCATCTTTCGCAGGACCCGGGACTGCTGCAGGCGTTTGCCGCGGGAGACGACGTGCACAGGCATACGGCCGCGGAAATTTTTGGCATTGAAGCAAATGGCGTGACCAGCGAACAGCGGCGTTATGCCAAAGTCATCAATTTCGGCCTCATTTACGGTATGTCGGCATTCGGTCTGGCCGCGCAACTGGGTATCGAGCGAGGCGCCGCGCAGCAGTACATGGAACGGTATTTCCAGCGCTATCCCGGCGTGAAACACTACATGGAGCGCACGCGTGAGTCTGCCCGCGCGCAAGGGTACGTGGAGACCGTGTTCGGACGCCGCCTGTATTTACCGGAAATCACGGCGAGCAACCCGGCCCGCCGCCAGGGTGCGGAGCGCGCAGCCATCAATGCGCCCATGCAGGGAACTGCCGCCGACCTGATCAAACTGGCCATGATCGCGGTGCAAGGGTGGCTTGCCGGTACGGGCCTGCGCAGCAGATTGATCATGCAGGTGCATGACGAACTGGTCCTGGATGTAGTGCGATCTGAACTCGATGCGGTGAAAAATGAACTGCCCGTGCTGATGAACCGCGTCGCCTCCCTTGACGTGCCGCTCGCGGTCGATCTGGGCACGGGCCCGAACTGGGAAACCGCGCACTGATCGCCAGCTTTACGACGCAGCGCGCTGCGGAGTACGTCATGCGGTCCGGATTGCGAGTAATCATCCCACAGGCCAGCCGTGCCCCGGCGTTCCCCGCTGGCTGCGAGCGCAAGTCGTCACGCTCAGCATGCACGATGAGGCCAAGCCCGATAATGCTGTCATCGCCCGTGCCGAACGCGCCTTCGCGCACTTCGAACGTTTCGTACACCTGTCCTGCGGCATTGGCGGCGACATTGCCCAGATCACCGCTGTGATGCTGCGCGGCGGCCGGGGCGCCATGCGAAGAGCCGGTGGGGTTGAAATGGTCTCCTGCGCTTGACGCATCGCGCGCCGAGCAATCGCCGCGCTCGTGAATATGCATGCCATGCAGGCTATTGGGCTTGAGTCCGCTCAGGTTCGCCGTCACCAGCGTCGTGCCGCGATCCTTGCGTACAAAAGTCACCACGCCGTGTACGGAACTGCCTGACGTAGGCGACAGCACGGCCATGGCAGACGGATCGTCATAGACCGTGGGACGCTGATGAAATTGGCATGCAGCGAGCAGCATGGCAACGCCCGCCCCCAGCACCGTGCGGCACACGGCATAACGCCGGGGCCGATAAGGCAGGCAATGGCCTGGCAAGGCATTCACTGCGGCCTCGCCGCTGCAAAAAACGGCCGATCTGCCCCACGCCGCCGAAGTGGCTCCCGCTCGAACACCATTACCACGGACCCTTTGCGCACGGCGGCCAGATCGCAGGCGTAGGACAACGCCGATTGCGGCGCCCTGAACAACGCCAGCGCCTCGCGAATTCCTTCTTCGGCGACTTCCCACAGGCCGGATGCGCTCCGCACAATGCGAAACGACGGCTTGCTTCTACTTTTGATCCTCATTCGTCAGCTCCTTGGAAATAAACAGGTCGTTCGTTGTGACGACCTTGCTCTGCAATGCGCGGTGCGGTCGCCGTCCAGGTCGTTGCTTCCTGTAACCCGCTATCGCGTTGCGCAACACAACCAGTTTGCAAACGCCATGCCATGCACATCCACCCGGTCGGGGGCGCAAAGTCGCGCCGCCCACAGGTTAGGAGGGACCAGTGCTGTACGCCTTACAGGTGCGGTGCAATTTTTACGGGGAATTCATTGCATTACTCGCACAGCATGGCCCGCATTTTCAGCAGTCGCGCGGCGCGTTCAGTTGAAGAACAAGTACAGAATTACGAGTACAAAAAACGGCACGCCCAGCAGCCACCCGAGAAAATACTTGCCCATGATGTTCTCCTCTATCGATTGAACCGTCGACGGCGCTCGATGCGAGTCGTACGGCTTGCCTGGAGAGAGCGCAAAGGGCGTGCCACGCAAAGGGGTTGCCAATGAGCCAACAAGCCCACGGCGCCTGCCGCAGCCCGATTGGGCGGACGTTACCGAAACTTATGAACCGGTGGTGTTACGTCAAACGTTCGAGCGTGATCGCCTTTTCGGGACAGGCGTCGACGCACCGGCCACAGCCCCGGCACGCATCGGCATGCGTCGCGAAGGCCTGGTTCCAGCCGTGCACCGCGCCTTTGAGCTTGCCGCGCAGGCTGAGCCCGGCGCGCAATTCGGCGGGCACGCGGGCCATGGTGAACACATTGAAGGGACACACGGCCACGCATTCCTGCTTACCTTCACAGCGGTTGCGATCGATCGCCGGCGCCACGCGGCCGGGTGGTTGCTTGCAATCTGCGTCGTCGCCATGCGCCAAGGTCGCTCCTCGCGTAAATAGGGGGTTACGGCGCGTAACGGCCGGCGCGCGCGTTCAAGCGCTCGATTCCGGGGTTCGATCTGTTGCGCCGCCGCCCAGGGAGTACTGGATATTGTAAAGATTGGCGTAGATGCCGCCCGCGCCCAGCAATTCGACGTGTGTGCCGATTTCGGCAATCTCGCCGCGATCGAGCACCACGATACGATCGGCTTTCTCGATGGTCGACAGCCGGTGGGCAATGACAATCGTGGTACGCCCGTGCATCAATTCTTCAAGCGCCGCCTGCACATGTTTCTCGGATTCCGAATCCAGCGCCGAGGTCGCCTCGTCCAGAATCAGAATGGGCGCATCTTTCAGAATGGTGCGCGCGATCGCCAGACGCTGTCGCTGACCACCCGATAGCCTCACACCATTCTCGCCGATCAAGGTATCGAACCCCTGCGGCATCGCGCGAATGAATTCCAGCGCGTGGGCCCCTTCGGCGGCACGCTCGATGGCCGCCCGGCTCGCTCCGGCGGCCTGACCGTAGGCAATATTGGCAGCCACCGTGTCATTAAACAAGGCAACTTCCTGGCTCACCAGTGCGATGTTGTGGCGCAGGTCGCCGAGCGACAAGGATTCGATGTCGTGGCCATCAATCGTGATAGCTCCCGCGTCCGGATGATAAAAACGCGGAACCATGTTGGCGAATGTGCTCTTGCCGCCGCCCGAAGAGCCGACCAGCGCGATCGTTTCGCCAGCCCGGATGGTCAAAGAAACATTTTTCAATGCGGGCTGCTCGGCGCGGGGATAACGGAAATAGACCTGCTCGAAAGCGATGTCGCCGCGCGCGCGCGGCAACGCGACGACGCCTTCGTCCTTTTCGGCTTCTTCGTCGAGCAGCGCAAACACGCTTTCCGCGGCGGCCAGGCCGCGCTGGAGGTACTCCGCGACGCCGGTCAGCCGCTTCAATGGCGGCGTGAGCAACAGCATTGCGGCGAGGAAAGAAACGAATCCGCCGACCGTCGTCGCATTTGATTGCGCCTGCGCGGTGGCGTAATAAACCACCACTGCGACCGCCATGGCCGCAAGCAACTGCACGATGGGCACATTGCCGGCGGCAGCGGCCACCTGCTTCATGCTGAAGCCGCGCAGCCGGTTGCTGGTCGCCGCAAAACGCGCCGCCTCGTACTGCTGACCGCCGAATATTTTGACCACCTTGGTGCATTCGACGGTTTCCTGCAGCACCTGGGTGATATCGCCCATGGCTTCCTGCGTTTTGCGGCTCATGTTGCGCAAGCGGATGTTAAAGAAGCGCACCACCACCGCGATGGGCGGCACCATGATCAGCGAAATCAGTGTGAGCTGCCAGTCGGTGTACAACAAATAGGCGAGCAGTCCGACGATGGTGACCGAATCCTTGACGAGCACCATGACTACGTTCGTTGCCGCGCCGGTGACCTGGGCGGCGTCGAAGGTAAAACGCGAAATCAGGTTGCCCGACGTATTGTCATGAAAATAGCCCAGCGGCAACGCCAGCATGCGGCCGAACATGAGGGCCCGCAGATCCATGACCACGCGGTTGCCGACCCAGGCGCTGGCATACGTGCCGAGGTAAGTGCCGGCACCGCGCACCACGTACAGCAGCACCATGAAGACCGGCACCCAGGTGATCAGGAAGGGATCTTTCTGGACAAAGGTGCCGTCCAGGAAGGGCTTCACGGCGATGGGCAATGCCACTTCGGTCGCCGCGGTGATCAGCATGCCCAGAATGGACAGCGCAAACACGCCCCAGTAGGGTTTCACGTAGCGCAGCAAGCGCATATAGAGCTGGGTGCTGGTCATATGTCGCATGGCGGGCACAATAACAAAACTAGCCGGCCCGGGACAGGACAGGCCAATCGGACCGGCGCTCGGACCGGCCCGGCGCGCCGTGTGCTAGCGGAAGCGATATTGCACCGAGGCCAGAAAATTTCGCTCCGGCGCTGGATACGCGACAAATGTGCTGTTGGGAAAGGTGATTGCGAGCGCGTACGTATAGTACTGTTCATCGAACAGGTTGCGCACCGACGCGCCGAAAGTCCAGTCCGCGAGGGTGTGGAACAGCCCCATGTCCATGGTCCAATAGGCCGGCATTTCACGGCCGAAGGTATTGGTTTCGTCGCCATCATAGCGTTGCGAGCCCACATAGTGGGCGAGCGCGTTCAGTTGCGTGCGCGGCGTGATGCGCCAGTCAATGCCGGCGTTGATCAGGTGGCGCGGCACCAGCGGAATGCGGTTGCCCGAGACATCCGCGCCCGAAAGATCGCCCGACCGGAATCTCGCTTCGGTGTAGGTGTAGTTTGCATACACCCAGGCATCCGCGGCGAGCCTCCATTTGCCTTGCACTTCCACGCCGGAACGTTTGGTGGGCGGCAGATTGACGTTGGCAAACGCGCTCGAATCGAAATGGATTTCATTCTTGAGTTCTGATCGAAAAACGGCAGCCCGGTAAGTCCCCGCGCCGGCTTGTGTTTCCAGTCCCAGTTCAGAATCGTGCGAACTCTGCGGTTCAATGAACTTCACGGTTGCAGGAATGAAGAAAGCGCCCAATCCCGGCGCATAGACTTCATCAAGCGAGGCGATGCGGAAGCTGTAGCCATATTTACCATAGACTGCGCTCGCCGGGCTCAGCTCATGGCGCGCGCCGATCTCGTAAGCCGATACATTGCGGTTCTGTTCGCCCGATGCGCTGCCCGCCGCGGCACTCGCGTCGCTCGCCTGAAACTCGGTTCTTTGCAAGCGGCCGCCCATCGACAAGGTGGTGCCCGCCGCGGGCGTGGCAACATTCTGCACATAGACCGCGGTGTTGCGCTGCTGCGCGGTCGCGGAGGCCGGATTGGTACGGACCGATTCGTAGTCCCAGTCTTCCCAGTCGACCCCGAGCACGATGCTGTTGTCCACGCCCAGCGCCGCATAGGACGCCTTGAGCCGGGGCGAAATACGCCAGGTCGATACGTGGCTGTCGCCGTCCAGGGTCAGCCCGGAAAACGCTGCGTGAAACTGGTCATGTTTTTCCCGGTAACCCACATCGGTCACGAGTTGCGCATCGCCCAGCCGGAACTGCCCGGACAAATTGGCGAAGCCGCTGCGCCGGTTGGCAAAGTCGCTCGGCGTGCGGGTGCCACGCCGGTCCGTCTCGAGTTCTGCTTCGGTGCGGTTCCCCGGTAATCGCAGGTCCTGTCGTTCGTAGCCAAGCTTCAGATTGACGGCGCGATCCGGATCGAAATTGCGCAGATCGGCGACAAAATTGTCCTGCTCGACACGATTGTTGTCGCGGTAATTGTCGCTGCGCAGATGGCCGCCGTGCAGCGACAGGCCGGTAGTTTCGCTGGCAATCTGGCCTCCCGCACGGTAATCCCAGGTCTCGTAGCTGCCCCCGGCGACGGAGGCGGCGAAGGACTTGCCGGCGGGCGCCGCACCTTTGGTGAGAATATTGATTACTCCACCGGTACTGCCGCCCCCGTAGAGCACCGCCCCGCTGCCGCGCACGATTTCGATTCGATCGATGGAATCGATGGGGATCGATGACCAGCGCGCCGGCGTGAGTTCGTATTCGCTCAGGCGCCTGCCATCCACCAGCACCAGGGTATTCTGGTCGCCGGTCACACCAAAGCCGCGAAGATCGACCTGCATGTCAGGACTGCCGCTGTTGTCCCGCACGAACACGCCGGGTTGGCGCGCGAGCAGGCGCGGCAGTGAGCTTTCGCCACTGCTGCGAATCTCCTGCGCAGTGATTACTTGCACGCCCACGGGTTGACCGCCCGCTTTTTGTTCGAATCGCGAAGCCGTTACGACAATTTCGTCGGCCGACACAGCGCGCACGTGCTGGGCGAGCACGGGCATATTGATGGACACACCCAATAGTAGACATAACTGTTTGCCGTTCATTGCTGCCTGCTCCCTGAAGCGCAAATCCCCCGTTGCGCGAGTTCTTGAAAGGGAGTTCCCCGGGAAGACAGGTGAAGGCGATGCCGACACCGGATGACCGCCCCGCGCGGAATCTCCGTTGCGTTCGTGGGCCGGTATCCGGGCTTGCGCTTCAGGCGTATCGCCTTCCCATGGAGCGCCCGCGAAAAACTGGACGCTGCCCACAGTGGCATCGTGATACGCCCCTACAGTCGCTTACCGTTGCGGGGGCAGCACAGGAATTGCGCCCAACGAGTCGAGTTCAGGCGCGCACCTGTTTCCCGTTTGACCCTTGATCGATGGCGATCAGGGCACCCGAGAACGTGCGCGGATTCTACCCCAGGCCGGCCGGCCGTTGGCGTGGGTATGTGCCCCAAATGCTTGTGCCCGGGGGGCCAGAGGGTCCATCTCAGACGATGGCAATGCGCATGGAACGCAGCCGGCAAGCGCTGGTCACATATATACTAAAATACATTCAAAAAAATCCGTTAGCAGTTGACTTTTCACGCTTTTCATTATTATAGTGCCCTCATGGAAGCCGAGCTTACCGCCCTCGACGACAAGATCAGTCAACTCATTCAACTGACGCAGAAGCTCCGCAAGGACAATTCCCGGCTGCGGCAGCATTTGGCTTCGGTGCAGAGTGAGAATAAGCGCCTCGCGGACAAAGTGGACACCGCTAAAACGCGCCTTGAAAGCCTGCTGGCGCAGATTCCGGACAACGTCGAATGAGCGCTTCAGCCAAAGGCGGGCTCGATGTCAACATTCTGGGCCGCGAGTTCCGCATCGCCTGCCGCGAAGAAGAGCAGAAGGAACTGCTCAAGGCGATTGAATACCTCAATATCAAAATGCGCGAGATTCGCGATGCCGGCAAAGTCATCGGGATCGAACGCATTGCCATCATGGCGGCGCTGAACATCACGCACGAATTTCTTTCCTCGCGGGTGGACGGCGGATTTGAAGTGGGGGAGATTAAGCGTAGAATCTTCGGCATGCAGGCTGCCATTGATCAGGCGCTCAACGGTCAGGACGAATTGTTCTGACGTGAAGTCAATGTCCCCTGCGGCGTCCGTCAGGCTGTAATTCTTTGAACCAATGTTAATAGCCTTGGTTGCTGCCTAAAGTAGCGCTGTTGTGCGCGTCCCATCGGGAAGCGCCTGATGTGCTCGGAAAGCGACCGCCTTGAACCCTAGGTTCAAGATGCCGGTCTGACGGGAATCGCGGGGGACTCCCTTCCAGAGAGTCCCGAATCGACAGGCGCGCGCTACGCGGCGCGCACTTGCGCGGTTGTCTCGAACCCCAGAGTTCCGAAAGTCCGGAACTCTTTTTTTTGGGCGGCGAACCCATGAATTACTGGTTGATGAAATCCGAGCCCGGCGTGTTCGGCGTCGACGACCTCGCCAAGTCACCGGGGAAATCCGCGCCCTGGTGGGGGGTGCGCAACTATCAGGCGCGTAATTTCATGCGCGACCAGATGAAAGTCGGCGACCGGGTCTTCTTCTACCACTCGAGTTGCCCTGAGCCGGGTATCGCGGGCATCGCAAAAGTCTCGCGGCTCGCCTATGCGGACGAAACGCAATTCGATCGCGCAAGCGAATACTTTGACGCCAAGAGCACGCGGGATCAGCCGCGCTGGTTCAATGTCGATGTGACGCTGGTGAAGAAAACACGCTTGATCGGGCTTGCAGAATTACGCACGCATGCCGAACTGGCCTCGATGCGCGTGCTTCAACGCGGCAACCGGCTGTCGATTACACCCGTACAGCCCCGCGAAGCGCAATTCCTCATGCGGCTGCTATAGGTTTGTCGATGGAACTGTGGTGGATCATCTATTTGCTGATGGGATTGTTCGTCGGCTTTTTTGCCGGCCTGCTGGGCATCGGCGGCGGCCTGATCCTGGTCACGCTGATGGTCTACCTGTTCACCCTGCAAGGCTTTCCGGCCGATCGCCTGTTGCATCTTGCGCTGGGCACTTCCATCGCCAGCATCGTGTTTACTTCGGTCGCGAGCCTGCGCGCTCATCACAAGCACGGCGCGGTCCGATGGGACATCGTGCGCACAGCGGTAACGGGACTGGTGATCGGAACCCTGCTCGGCACGGTGGTTGCCGATCAATTGCAATCAAAGTATCTGGCGATCTTTTTCGTCATTTTCGTTTACTACTCCGCGTTTCAGATGTTTGCGAATATCAAGCCCAAGCCCTCGCGGCAGCTGCCCGGGACGGCTGGGATGACCCTGGTGGGCGTGTGCGTCGGTGTGGTCTCCAGCCTGGTGGGCGTGGGCGGGGGGGTCATGACGATTCCGCTGATGAGCCTTTGCAACGTGCAAATGCGACAGGCGATCGGCACCTCCGCAGCGCTCGGCCTGCCGATCTCATTGGCCGGCACGATCGGTTATATCGTGACCGGGCTCGACAAGGATCACTTGCCGGACCTGAGTATCGGCTATGTGTACCTGCCGGCACTCGTCGGGATCGTGATCGGCACCCTGGTGACGGTGCCATGGGGGGCGAGGATGACGCACAGCCTGCCGGTCACGACACTGAAAAGGATCTTCGCCGTGATTTTGTTCATTCTTGCGACCCGGATGCTATCGTCGCTGGTCTGATGACCGGCGCGTGAACCAGCCGGCAATACTCAAGCGTTCGCGTTTTGCCGGCAGAACCTCATGCGCGAAGCGCGCGCTCAGGAACACCAGCAGGCATCCTGCGCGCGGCAGAACGTCTGCGAACGCCGGCGCACCGCCTTCGAGATATAGGCGCAACTCGCCGCCATCGTCGCCCTGCCAGTCTTCGTTCAGGTACAACACACAGGACAACTGGCGCCGGGTGTCGGAACGAAACTGGTCGACGTGCCGGACGTAGCGGGCGCCAACCGGATAGCGCGCGAAATGGCTTTCGAATTCAAACAATCCAAGCTGCAGCGTGCGGTTCAGCTGCAACCGCATGCGTTCGAAAATGGCCTGGAAGCGCCGTTGCGCCGGGCTGCACGCGGGCTGCGGCATCCAGCAGATTTCATCGCCGCGCGTTTCGCCATGCGCCTGGCGGGTGTGGCCAGCGCCGACCGCGCCCGCGTGCCATGCGCCGTGATCGGCTGGCCTTCGGCATTCGTCTCTGAGCGCCCGCGTCAGCGCCGGTGCCAGAAAACCATCGATGACCAGCCAGCCGTGCGTGACCAGCCCTTCGGCAATGCAATCGAAGTGCTGGTCGAGGCGTACCGCGCTCAACGCTGCCCGCCTATACGCGTCCCGCCTTGAACGTGTCGCACGCAGCCAGTTCTCCGCTTTGCAGGCCCCGCTTGAACCACTGCACGCGCTGGGCCGAACTGCCGTGCGTGAAACTCTCGGGCGCCACATGGCCCTGAGCCTGGGACTGCAGGCGATCGTCGCCGATCGCGGCCGCGGCGTTCATGCCAGCTTCGATGTCGCCCGACTCCAGAATGTGCCGGGAGCGGTTGGCATGATTGGCCCAGATTCCCGCGTAGCAATCTGCCTGCAGTTCCTGGCGTACCGATAGTTCGTTGGCACGCGCGCGGCTTGAGCGCGCCATTGCTTCATGGACCTGGCCCGACGTGCCCAGAAGATTTTGGACGTGATGGCCGATCTCGTGCGCGATGACGTAAGCCTTGGCAAATTCACCGGGCGCGCCGAAACGTTGCTCGAGCACCTGATAGAAGTCCAGATCGAGGTAGACTTTTTGATCGCCCGGGCAGTAGAACGGGCCAACGGCGGACTGCGCCAGCCCGCAGGCCGAGCGGACGGCACCGGTGAACAGCACCAGCTTCGGATTGACGTAGGCGCGGCCGCCCTGCCGGAAAATCTCGCCCCAGCTGTCTTCGGTATCCGCCAGTACCACGGAAACAAAATCCTTGAGCGGGTCCTGCGCCGGATCAACCTGCGCTTGCTGCGCGGGCTGGGCCGGACCGGACCCGGCATTCTGCAACACCACGCGGGGATCGATGCCGAAGAACATGGCGATGAGCGCAACGACCACGACCCCTACGCCGCCGCCGGCAATGCCCACACCCATGCCGCGCCGATCCTGAATGTTCGCGCTACGCCGACCTTTTTGCCAGAGCACCGGTTCTCCCGATTCTTCCGCCGGGGCGGTCAATGCCCTGACTTGCCAAACTGCTCGCGCAGTAGTGCCTTTTGCACCTTGCCCATCGCGTTGCGCGGCAAATCTTCAACGACGTGTATGCGCTTGGGCACCTTGTAATTGGCAAAGTTCTTTCTCAATTCGGCGATCAATGCGCTCGGGTCGAGCTGCGCATCCTTGGCGGCAACGACTACCGCGGCGACCGCTTCGCCGAAATCGGCATGCGGAATCCCGATGACTGCGGACTCCGCTGACACCGGGCAGGGCATCCAGCGCGAGTTCGATCTCGCGCGGGTACACGTTATAGCCTCCGCTGATGATCAGATCCTTGGCGCGTCCGACAATGGACACATACCCGTCGTTATCGATCGTGCCTACATCTCCGGTGCGGAAATAGCCGTCGGCGGAAAACTCCTCGCGTGTTTTCTCCGGCATGCGCCAGTAGCCGGCGAAAACGTTCGGGCCCGTGATCTGGATGCCACCGATGTGCCCGTCGGGCAGCCGCTGATCCTGTTCATCGGCAATTCGCAGCGTGACACCAGGGAGCGGGAAGCCTACGCTGCCGCCGCGGCGCTCGCCTCGCAGGGGATTCGAACAGATCATGCCGGCCTCGGACATGCCATAGCGTTCCAGAATGAAGTGTCCGCTGCGCGAGTGAAAATCGCGGAAGGTTTCGAGTTGCAACGGCGCTGAACCCGAAACGAACAAACGCATGTGGCGGCACGCATCCCGATCGAAACCCGGCTCGGCGAGCAGCCGTGTATAAAAAGTCGGCACGCCCATCATCACGGTCGCCCGGGCGAGGCCGCTCAGTACCTGCTTTGCGTCGAACTTGCGATGCCATAACAGCCGGCAGCCGGAGAGCAAGGCGCAATGGTTGGCGACGAACAAACCGTGAATATGGAAAATCGGCAACGCATGCAACAGCACGTCGCGTTCGCTGAAGCCCCAGTAATCCACCAGAACCCGGGCGTTGGAAGTCAGATTGCCATGCGTGACCATGGCGCCCTTGGAGCGGCCGGTGGTGCCCGAGGTATAGATGATCACGGCCAGGTCGTCGGCGTCGGCCTCGACGGTGGCGAATGCGCCTGGCAGCGTCGCGGCGGCCTCGGCAAGGCTTCCGTCCCCGGCCTCGTCCATTGTATGAACAGGGGCTGGCGCGAGGTCGCGCATCAGCGCCATCGACTCGGGTCGGCACACGACGATGCTCGGTTGAGCGTCGCTGAGAAAGTAAGCCAACTCACCGCGCTGATAGGCCGTATTCAAGGGCAGGTAAACCAGACCGGCGCGCAGGCATCCCAGATACAGGAACAAGGCCGCCGGTGATTTTTCCACCTGCACGGCAATGCGATCGCCGCGCACGGCTCCGGCGTCAATGAGCGCTCGCGCAAAGCGAGCCGATTCGTGCGACACATCGGCACCGGTATAGCAGCGGCCATGATCGGTTTCGAGCGCAACGCGCTGCGGGTCCGCATCGATCCGGGCGGCGAGCGCCGCATAGAAATTCATGGTCATCGCCGATTCATACGAGGGTATCGATCACCCCTGCGCGCATGTAATCCTCTATGCCGCCGTGCTCGCGCCCGCGCAACACGCGCGCAATCGCCGCAGGCGGCAATACGTGCACGTTGGCGCCCGGGAGCGCCACGACGCGTGTTGCCGGTGCTGCCAGCGCCACATAGATGCCGCCGGCCGCATCGCCCAGCACCTGCAGCGTGACCCTGTGCCCACTCAGTCGCAGTGCCGAGAGGGTGAGCGCGAGATGCGCGATGTATTCCGAGAGCATTGCGCGTTCGTCGCGACGGGTGGGCGCCTGGCCAGGCGAATCCAGAAAAACGGTCACCGCTTCGCCCGGGCGCTCGCCGGCCAGGGCAAGACACTCGCCGGCCAGGGTCCACGCGGCGAGGGCCCCTACCGGCGTGCCGTCGATCAGGCCGAAAAAGGCATTCGGCGAGGTTTTGCCGTTGCGCCCGAAAAGTACGCCATCCATGCGGTGCAGTTGCACGCCCTCGGGCACGATTTCCGCGAGCATCGCCGGCAGATCCGCGCCTGCGTTCGTCGGCGGTGATGGGGCCTGCGCTTGCGCGAGCAGCCGCGAGCCCAGCCGCGTGTGCTGTTCGCGCAGATCAAGCGAGGGGCGCAATGCGCTGTCCCTGATCCAGTCGAGTGCCGCGCCTCGAAAGGCATCGAAGGAGTCTTCGCACAACCGGTCGGTGGGTGCCAGCGCGGCGCGCGCGGCGCCGCCCATCAAACCCTTGACCGCGCCGGGGTCGCTGGCATCGAGTTCCGCGCTGCCGCCCAGCGCCTGAATGACGGCCGGGCCGGACATCGCCAGTCGCGATTGGGCGCTATAAACGCGTTGTGTGCAGGTGGCTGCAAGCATGCTTGCGCCACCGAAACAGTCCCGGCCGATCAGCGCCAGCGAGGGCAGTCCGGCGAGCCGCAGGTCGAGCATATGCCGATAGAGCTGACGAAAGGCACCCAGCGCGGCCAGGCCTTCATCGAGTTTTGCGCCGGCCGAATCAAGACATAGCACGGCGCATTGTCCGCTCGCGTGGCATTGCTCCAGCAATAAGGCCAGGGCGCGCGCCTCGACGACGCCGAACGACCCGGCGGCAACCGTTCGGTCCGTGGCGATGACCATGGCTTCGCGTCGGCCGAGCGTGCCCGTTGCCGAGAACAGCGATCCCTGCGTTTGGATAGGGCTTTGCGCTTGCCCATCCAGCAGCGCTGCAACGCGCTGGGCCGGCGGGCTGGCGGAGAACAGGGGTGCGTCCATGGCCTCAGCGTGCGCACCAGCGTCGCGCGATCTCCTCGAAAGCCGCTACCGATTCGGTCACGCGGTCGAGCACGCAGTATTCGTCGGTCTGGTGCGCCATCTGCGCCTCGCCCGGCCCGAGGATCACGGTGGGCGGCGTTTGATACGCAACGTTGAGCGCCGCTGCGTCCGTGAAATAAGTCGCCACCCGCGGTGTCGGCCTCGCGCCGAGGAACGGTTCCATGACTTCGAATACCTCGTGGATCCACGGATCGGTCGGTTCGGTATACACGCTTTCCAGATCGAGAATCGTCTCGAGCTCGACCTCTGGGCCCAGCTGCTGCATGAGTTCTTCGCGCAACTTCGCGTGCTTGAGGTTCGGGATGGAGCGGATATCGATCCCGATCACCGCTTCGTCCGGCACTGAATTGATGTTGAGCCCGCCACGGATGGTGCCGACATTCAGCGTTGCCTGGCCCATCAGGGGATGCGGCGGATTGGCGAACCGGAACTTCTCCAGGACGACCGACCGCGCGCGCGGCCTTGAAGACGGCGTTGACGCCTTTCTCGGGCATGGAGCCATGCGCGGTCACGCCGCGCGTGCGCGCATTCAACCAGAACGCACCCCGATGGCCGACAAAAGGATAATTCGATGAGGGTTCGGCCACCACGACCGCACCGGCGCGGCCCAGCGCGCCGCTTTTCCGGGTCAGATGGAATGCGCCTTCGCAACCGGTTTCCTCGCCGGCCGTGATGACCAGCTCCAGGCCCGGCGAGCGTTCGAGCCTGGGCGCGAGGTTCAGCGCCGCGATGACAAACGCCGCGACCCCGCCTTTCATGTCGCTGGTGCCGCGGCCATAGAGTTTGCCGCCATCGGTTTCGGCGGCGAACGGATCCATGCGCCACCGCGCCGCGCCCAGCGGCACCGTATCGATGTGGCCGGTGAAGCAAAGCGGCGCCTTGTCGGCTGAACCGCCGATGGTTGCCACGAGGCTTGCGCGCTGCGGTGCGAGCTCGTGGTACTTGACGCGAAATCCCGCCTGCTCGAGCAGGCCGCCAAGATGGCGTGCGCACTGTTCTTCCTGGCCGGGCGGGTTGATGGTGTTCATGCGCACCATTTGTTTGGTGAGTTCGATCGCGTCCGGATACTGCGCCATTGCCGTCTCCTAGTTCTTGCCGAAATATGCGCCGCGCACGGCCTCGCTCTCGCGCAGCGTTGCGGCGTCACCCGCCGCAACCACACGACCCTGCGCCAACACGTAACCGCAATGGGCGATGGCAAGGGTTTGTTTGACGTTCTGTTCCACCAGCAAAATCGTCACGCCCTGTTCATTGATTTTGCGTATGACGCTGAAATTCTCCTTCACGAACAGCGGCGAAAGGCCCAGCGACGGCTCATCGATGATCAGCAGGCCCGGGGCGGCCATGAGGCCGCGTCCGATCGAAAGCATCGCCTGTTCGCCACCGGACATGGTACCCGCAAGCTGGTCGAGACGCTCCTTGAGCCGGGGAAATGGCTGGAACACCGACGCGAGCCGCGACGGGATGTCTGCGAGCTTGTCGCCATAGGCGCCGACCAGCAGATTCTCCCGCACGGTCATTTTCGGAAACACCTTGCGGCCTTCGGGGATGCAGGCAATGCGCCGGGCGATGATGCGATGCGTGGGCCAGCCCGTGATGTCCTCGCCGTCATGCAGGATCCGCCCGCTGCGCGGGGGTGTCAGTGACAATATGGCGCGGATCAGCGTCGTTTTGCCGGCGCCATTGGCGCCGAGGATGCAGGTGATTTCTCCGGGACGCACCGCAAGGGAAACACCCGTGAGCACGTCGGCTTCGTCATAGCCAACGCGAACGTTCTCGAGGACCAGGCCGCTGCCCACTCAGTCCTCGCCCAGATATGCCTTGCGCACCGCATCGTGCGCGGCGACATCGCGATACGAGCCTTCGCATATTTTCTGTCCGTAGTTCAGGCAGACGCAGCGATCGGTAATGCGCTCGATCACATTCATCTCGTGCTCGATCAGGATTACCGACAGCGCCGGAAACAGCGAGCGCGCGGCAAGCAAATCGTCCATCAATTCGTGCGTTTCATCGTGCGTCATGCCCGCGGACGGTTCGTCGAGCAGCAAGATGCGCGGCTCGCTGATCAGTGCGCGGCAGATTTCGATGCGCCGTCGATCGATCATGGTCAGTGTCGCCACCGGCTCGAGCATGCGCGCGGCCAGCGGTTTGCTGAAAATTTCCACCAGCGCCCGCGCGCGCGCCAGACATTGCTCGACTTGCTGCCTGAGCACGCCGCGCCGGAACAGCGTGGTCGAGATGCGGTGATCCAGATTGCGATGATTGCCGATCATCACGTTGTCGAAAATCGACAGACTCAGGCACAAGCGGGAGCGCTGGAAGGTGCGCGCGATGCCAGCACGGCTGATCGTTTGCGGCGACGCCTGGGTAATGTCCATGCCATCGACCCGCACGTTGCCTGCCGCCGTGCGATAGAGGCCCGTCACGGCATTGAAAAAAGTCGTCTTGCCGGAACCGTTCGGGCCGATCAGGCCCAGAATCTCATTGGCATTCAGATGCAAGTTCAACGCATCCAACGCGGTTAGCCCGCCAAAGCGAACCGTCAGTCCTTCGGCGCTGAGTACCGGGCCGTTCATTCGCGCGCTCCGCGCGGAAAATACGCCCGGAGGCGCCGCGGCAACAAACCTTGCGGCCGGAACAACAGGATCAGAATGATCAGCACCGCGTACAGCAGGAACCGGTATTCCTGAATGGACTGGAGTTTTTCGGGAAGGATCAGCAACAGCGCAGCGGCCAGCATTACGCCCAACGGATTGCCCACCCCGCCAAGGATGACGATCGACACCAGGATGAGGGAATCGCCGAAAGTGAAGTTGGCCGGCGCGATAAAGCCGCTCATCATCGCGTAGACTGCGCCGGCGATGCCGGCCAGAAAGTTGCCGAATGTGAAGGCCACTATTTTCCAGCGCGCGATGTTGATGCCGGACACCGCGGCCGCCGTTTCATCCAGGCGCACGGCATCGAGGCTCAGGCCGATCCAGGAGCGTTCGAGCCGTTTGACGATGATGAAGGCGCCAACGGCGAGCAATATCGACAGCGCGACATAGTTCAGATAAAAGGACGCCTCGATTCCTTCCGCGATGCGCACCGGTTCGTTGAGTGACCAGCCCAGGATCTGAACGCCCGGTACTTTGAGACCCTGCGGACCGCCGAGGGTGTCGTTTACTTCGAGAAACGTGCGGAACAGGACGCCAAATGCAATGGTGATCAGTGCCGCGTAATGCCCGCGCGTGCGCAGAATCGGCAGGATCAGCACGCTGCTGAGCGCGGCCGCGATCAAGCCGCCGGCCAGAACGACCAACAGATGCGGCAGATGCGTATGCGTGCCGAGCACGGCGGCGCTGTAGCAGCCGATGCCGAAAAATGCGGCGCCGGCGAAATTGGCGATGCCTGCGTAGCCGAACTGCACGGTCAGCCCGAGGCATGCGGTCGCATACAAGGCAACCGTTGCCAGCATCAGCAATTCAAAATGCGAATCGCGCAATACGCCGGCGATCCCGAACAGGGCAAGCACGGCCAGGACGAGCGCAAAAGTGCTGTGCCGGCCCGCGGCTTCTTCGATGCGCGCGCGCACGCCGGTTTTCTCGGCGCGCCAGCAACAGCGCCACGCTGACCAGCGCCAGCGCAACGATCTTCCATTGGCTGTCGAATTCCAGAAAGAACAACAACGCCATTGCGCAGACGATGATGCCGCCCACTATATACAACCGAGATTTGACCGCTTCGGACATCGCTACACGCGCTCGGCGGATTTTTCCGCGATCAGGCCGGTGGGCTTCCAGGCCATCATCGCGATCACGACCGCAAAGGCGAACACGTCCTTGTAGGCGGGAACCGAGAACCAGACCGCACCGATGGTCTGCAATGCTGCGAACAGGAAGCCGCCGAGGATGGCGCCATAGATGTTGCCGAGCCCGCCGACCACCGCCGCGCTGAAACCGATGACGCCCAGCAGCAGGCCCATGCCGAAATTGATCTCGTTGTAGTACAGGCCGTTGGTGACGCCGGCCAGCGCGGCCAGCGCCGAGCCGATCGCGAAGGTCAGCATGACCGTGCGCTCGAAATTGACGCCCATTACGCGCGCCGTTTCCGGATCCTGCGCCACCGCGCGGATGGCAAGACCCAGCTTCGTGCGGTTGATCAGGAAGTGCACCGCCACGATCGCCAGCAAGCCCGTGAACAGCAGCAACAGGCTGTCCAGGCGCAGCGTGAAGGCGCCAAAGGCATAGCTGTCATCGGGCAGCAGCCGCGGGAATGGCTTCGGGTTGGAGCCGTTCGGGTAGAACAGGCGAATCGCCTCGCGCAGCACGAGGCCGAGCATGAGCGTGATCAGCAGCGTGTTGAGGGCGGGCGCCTGGCGCAGCGGCAGCACCAGGAATCGCGCGATCAACACGCCCAGCAACGCCATGGCCAGGGTCGCGAAAGCGCCTGCACCAAGCAACAGCAGGGCCGCAGACTGCATGCCCAGGCTGCTCAACCCGAGAACTGCAGCGAGCGCGGCGAAAGCGCCGACCATCACGACGTCGCCGTGCGAGAACTTGATGACATCGAGCACGCCGAAGAACAGCGTGAAGCCGACCGCTACCATGGCGTAGATCACGCCGAGCATCAGGCCGTTGAGCAGATACTGGACGAGCAGGCCGGGATCCATCAGCGCGTCTGTCGGCAGGACGAACTCACTAGCGCGCCGCCGGCAATTTGCGCTTGCCCCGTGCGTAGTCGCTGTCTTCCCAGACCAGCCACTTGCCGTCCTGGACGACGAATTTGGTGATCAGCGGCACGGTGTTCTGGCCGTGGTCGTCGAAGGTCACCTTGCCGACGATCGATTGGTGGTCGCGCGTCGCGTTCAGCTCGGCCATGACTTTGCGCCGGTCCGGGCCGACTTTCTCGATCGCATCCAGGATCAGGTTGGCGGCGGCGTACGCGAACGCGCCGTAGGCCTCCGGCGGGTCGGCATAGTTCTGCTTGCGGTACTGCTCCAGGAAGAACTTTCCGCCCGGCAGCTTCTCGGTCGGCGCGCCTTCGCGAAACGCGAGCGTGCCTTCGGCCAGCGGACCGAGCCCTTCGATGAATGCGTCGGACACGATGCCCGACGTGCCCTGAAAAGCCGCATTGATGCCGAGCTTGTCCATCTGCGAGCGAATGCGCACGCCAATCGGCGTCAAGCCCGCCGAAATAGATCACCTCGGGCTTGAGCTCCTTGATCTTGGTGAGTTCGGCGGTGAAGTCCTGCTGATCGGCGGTGACGCCGAAGGTCGCCAGGATCGTGCCGCCGAGCTTCTGCACGTCCGCCGTGAAATACTTGTTGTGGCCCTTGCCGTAGTCCGTGGTGTCGTGAATGATGACCCACTTCTTGTATTTCAAGCCGATCATGAACCGCGCCGCCACGTCGTTCTGGTTGATCATCGTGCCGTTGACGCGATGGATCTCCCGGTAGTTGTTGGCGTAGGTGACGTCCGGCAGCACCGCGCCCCAGACCACCACCGGCAGGCCGAAGCGGTGATAGACATCCACGGCCGCCATGGCCACCGCCGAGCAGTAGTGGGTGACGCCGGCGATGATCTTGCGATCGGCCGCGACCTTGGTTGCCACCTGTACGCCGATGTTCGGTTTGCATTCGTCGTCAAGCACGACCAGCTCGTAGGCGTACCTGGCGTTGGCGTCGGCGTTGCGCACGCGCACCGCGAGGTCGGCTGAATTGCGGCCGCCGAGTCCGTTGGCCGAGACGCCGCCGGTCAGCGGGCCGATGAATGCGAGCTTGACCGTGTCCTTGGCCTGCGCGGGTGCGCCGGCCATCATCGAAAGCGCAATCAATATGCGCAGGAAGTTCGTACGTCGCATGGCAAACCTTTCGTGCGCAATTGTTATGGCGATGGCTGCGAGGTTAGGGAGCGCATCCGCGCTTGTCAACGCGACACTTGAAAACATAAGAGCGGCCAGCGGCCGCTCTTCTTGTCAAACCGGCACCGCGCCTAGCGGCCGCGAAGCTTCCTGATCGCCGCCAGTTGTGCAGCCAATATCGACAGCTCAGCTTCAACGGTCGCGATTTCCTGCTTGTCCTTGGCGTTGCGCAATGCGTCCTCGGCGCGCTTCTGCGCTTCGAGCGCCTTGGCTTCGTCCAGGTCATTGCCGCGGATCGCGGTGTCTGCCAGCACGGTCACCATCGAGGGCTGTACCTCGAGGATGCCCCCGGCCACGAAGATCAGCGTTTCATCGCCGCCGCCGCTCGGCGTGATGCGCACTGCGCCGGGCTTGATGCGGGTAATGAGCGGGGTGTGCCGTGGGTAGATGCCCAGTTCGCCGGCTTCGCCCGGCAGCACGACGAACTCGGCCTCGCCGGAAAATATCTGCTGTTCCGCGCTTACGACATCCACATGAATGGTATTTGCCATCGTCGCCTCCGCTTATTGCAGCGTCTTGGCTTTCTCGAACGCTTCCTCGATACCGCCGACCATGTAGAACGCCTGTTCCGGCAAGCTGTCGCATTCGCCGTTCACGATCATCTTGAAACCCTTGATGGTTTCCTTCAGCGGCACGAACTTGCCCGGAGAGCCGGTAAACACTTCGGCCACATGGAAAGGCTGCGACAAGAAGCGCTGGATCTTGCGTGCGCGCGAGACCGCGAGCTTGTCCTCGGGGGAAAGCTCGTCCATGCCGAGAATGGCAATGATGTCGCGCAGTTCCTTGTAGCGCTGCAGCGTGGCTTGCACGGCACGGGTGGTGTTGTAGTGCTCCTCGCCGATGACATTGGGGTCGATCTGGCGCGACGTCGAATCCAGCGGATCCACAGCGGGATAAATGCCGAGAGAAGCGATGTCGCGCGAAAGCACCACGGTTGCGTCCAGGTGACCGAAGGTGGTCGCCGGAGACGGGTCGGTCAAGTCATCCGCAGGCACGTATACGGCTTGAATGGACGTGATCGAACCGGTTTTGGTTGAGGTGATGCGCTCCTGCAACTTGCCCATTTCTTCGGCCAGCGTCGGCTGGTAACCCACGGCCGACGGCATGCGGCCCAGCAGTGCGGACACTTCGGTGCCTGCCAGGGTGAAGCGATAAATATTGTCGACGAAGAACAGGATATCGCGGCCTTCGTCGCGGAATTTTTCGGCCATGGTCAGTCCGCTCAACGCCACGCGCAGGCGGTTGCCGGGCGGCTCATTCATCTGGCCGAACACCATCGCCACCTTCGATTCGGAAAGATTGTCGAGATTGATAACGCCTGCTTCCGACATCTCGTGGTAGAAATCATTGCCTTCGCGCGTGCGTTCGCCGACGCCGGCAAACACCGACAAACCGGAATGCTGTTTCGCGATGTTGTTGATCAGTTCCAGCATGTTCACGGTCTTGCCCACGCCGGCGCCGCCGAACAGCCCCACCTTGCCGCCTTTGGCGAACGGGCAAACAAGATCGATCACCTTGATGCCGGTTTCAAGCAAGTCGACGGAGGGAGCAAGTTCGGCAAACTTCGGCGCCTCCTGATGAATAGAACGCCGCTCGTCCGATTTGATCGGACCTGCTTCGTCAATCGGGCGACCGAGCACGTCCATGATGCGTCCCAGCGTTCCGGTGCCTACCGGGACCGAAATCGCATCGCCGGTATTCTTGACTTTCATGCCTCGGCGCAATCCGTCCGAAGCGCCCATCGCGATGCATCGCACCACGCCGTCGCCGAGTTGCTGCTCGACTTCGAAAGTAAGTCCCTTCTCGACAATGGAGGCGTCGTTCGACTCTTCGAGCACCAGTGCGTCATAGACTTTTGGCATCGCTTCGCGCGGGAACTGGATGTCGGTCACGGCACCGATGCACTGGACGATTGTTCCTTGGGTCATGATGTTTTCCTAAAACGTAAATCGAAATCGTTAAATGAGAACGGGGCGCAGCGATGCGTCACACCGCGGCCGCGCCGGCGACAATCTCGGAAAGCTCTTTGGTGATCGATGCTTGCCGGCTTTTGTTATAGACCAGGGTCAGCTCGTCGATCAGCGTCGCGGCGTTGTCCGACGCCGACTTCATTGCCACCATGCGCGCAGATTGTTCCGATGCCATGTTCTCCGACACGCCTTGGTAAACCACGGCCTCGATATAGCGGGTAAGCACCTGCTCCAGCACGACCTTCGCTTCCGGCTCGTAGATATAGTCCCAGTTGCCTTCGGGCACGCCGAGGCGCTCGCCCGTCAGCGGCAACAACTGCTCCATCACCGGCTCCTGCTTCATGGTATTGATGAAGCGCGTATAAAAAATCAGCAGGCGATCGAAGCTGTCATTGGTATAACCGTCGAGCATGATCTTGACGGCACCGATCAGATCATCGAGTTTCGGGCGATCGCCCAGCGCGATGGTCTGAGAGATGATATTCGCGCCGAGCCGCTGCATGAAACCGAGGCCCTTGCCGCCGATACAGCAGACGTCGATTTCTTCGCCTTCGCCTTGCCATTCCTTGTACTGATTCAGCGCCATGCGCAGGACGTTGGTGTTCAGCGCGCCGCACAGTCCCTTGTCGGTCGTGACGACAATAATGCCAACGCGCTTTACGGTATCGCGGGCGACGAGGAAAGGGTGGCGATATTCGGGATTGGCGTGCGACAAGTGGGCGGCGACATTGCGGATTTTTTCGGCATACGGGCGCGCGGCGCGCATGCGTTCCTGCGCCTTGCGCATTTTCGACGCGGCGACCATTTCCATCGCCTTGGTGATCTTGCGAGTGTTCTGCACACTCTTGATCTTGGTGCGTATCTCTTTTGTGCCCGCCATCGATTTCTCAGTCCAGAATTACAAGGTATCCGGCCGGATCGGCCCGCTTGGTCGCGATCAATAGGTCCCGTTTTTCTTCCAGTCCTTGATTGCTTCGTGCAGCGCCTTCTCGTCATCACCGGACAAGTCCTTGTCCATGCGTACTGCGAGCGCTGCGTATTTCGTCTTGACGTAATCGCGCAGCGATTTCTCCGCTGCGAGCGCTTTCTTCACGTCGATGTCGTCGAAGTGGCCGTTGTTGACGGCGAACAATGTCAGTGCCATTTCCCAGACTTGCAACGGCTGGTACTGCTGTTGTTTCATCACCTCCGTGACCAGGCGCCCGCGCTCCAGCTGCTTGCGCGTGGATTCATCGAGGTCCGAGGCGAACTGGGCAAATGCCGCCAGCTCGCGGTACTGCGCCAGCGCCAGGCGGGCACCGCCGCCCGTATCCTTGCGCTTCATGATCTTCGTCTGCGCCGCGCCGCCGACGCGCGATACCGAAACGCCGGCATTGATGGCAGGGCGGATACCGGCGTTGAACAAATCGGTTTCCAGAAAGATCTGTCCGTCCGTGATTGAAATCACGTTGGTCGGCACGAAGGCCGAAACGTCGCCGGCCTGCGTCTCGATGATCGGCAGCGCAGTCAGCGATCCGGTCTTGCCTTTGACGGCGCCTTTGGTGAAACGCTCAACCCAGGCTTCGCTCACCCGCGCGGCGCGCTCCAGCAGGCGCGAATGCAGATAGAACACGTCGCCGGGGTAGGCTTCGCGGCCGGGCGGACGGCGTAACAACAGCGATACCTGGCGATACGCCCAGGCCTGTTTGGTCAGGTCGTCATAAATGATCAGCGCGTCCTGCCCGCGGTCACGGAAATACTCGCCCATGGTGCAGCCTGAATAGGGCGCGATGTATTGCAAGGCCGCGGATTCGGAAGCCGTCGCCGCCACGACAATGGTGTAGGCCATCGCGCCGGTTTCTTCCAGTTTGCGCACGACGTTGGCGACCGTTGAAGCCTTCTGGCCGACGGCAACGTACACGCAGAAGACGTCTTTACCCTTCTGGTTGATGATCGTATCCACGGCGACTGCGGTTTTGCCGGTCTGACGATCGCCGATGATCAGTTCGCGCTGGCCGCGGCCGATGGGAACCATCGAATCGATTGCCTTGAGCCCGGTCTGTACCGGTTGCGACACCGACTTGCGCCAGATGACGCCCGGGGCGACTTTTTCGATGACGTCCGTTTCCTTGGCGTTGATGGGACCCTTGCCGTCAATCGGCTGACCCAGCGCGTTCACCACGCGACCGAGCAATTCGGGACCGATCGGCACTTCCAGAATGCGACCCGTGCTCTTGACCGGATCGCCTTCGGAAATATGTTCATACGGGCCCAGGACCACGGAGCCGACCGAGTCGCGCTCGAGGTTGAGCGCCAGACCAAATGTATTACCCGGAAACTCGAGCATCTCCCCCTGCATCACATCGGCGAGGCCGTGGATGCGGCAGATGCCGTCGGTTACGGACACCACCGTGCCTTGCGTGCGCACTTCGGAAGACGAAGCGAGATTCTGGATCTTGCTCTTGATCAGCTCGCTGATTTCGGACGGATTCAACTGCATGGGTCAAAACTCCTATTTCGTAAGGGTAGCGGCCATGGTCTGCAGCCTGCCACGCACTGAAGCATCCCAGACTTTGTCACCCACCTCGACCTTGATGCCCCCGATCAGATCGGGGTTCACTGTCACGGTGGCATTGATCTTGCGCTTGAAGCGCGAGGACAGCAGGTTCACCACCTGGCTGCGCTGCGCATCATCCATGGGAAAAGCGGAGCTGATTTTCGCGTCCACCTTGCCTTCGTCTTCGAGTTTGAGTTGCTCGAACAAATCGCGAATTTCCACCAGCACCGGCAGTCGGCGGTTGTGAACCAGCAACTGGATCAGATTTCGCGCGACGTCGTCGATGCGTGCGCCGCAGATTGCGACCAGCAGCTTTTCGATGTCGGGCGGGGTCACCTTCGGGTTGGCGATTGCGGCCTGCATTTGCGGATCCTGATACACCGAGGCGAGCAGGTTCAGCGCGTCCGACCAGGACTGCAGGGAGTTGCCTTCCTTGGCAAGCCGGTAGGCAGCTTCCGCGTAAGGTCGGGCGATGGTAGCGAGTTCGGCCATGCTTAGCGGAACTCGGCTTCCAGACCGGAGAGCAGTTGCGCGTGGGCTTTTGCATCGATCTCGCGCTTGAGGATCTGTTCCGCGCCGGTCACGGCGAGCATCGACACTTGCGCGCGCAGGGCCTCTTTCGCGCGGAATACCTCCTGCTCGATCTCTGCCTTGGCGCCGCTCACGATACGCTCGGCCTCGGCTTTGGCCGCAGATTTGGCTTCCTCGACTACTGTCGCACCGCGTTTCTCGGCCTGGGAAATGATCTCGCCGGCCTGGGCGCGGGCCCGCTGCAATTCTTCGGCGGCGCGCTTGGCAGCGAGTTCGAGGTCTTGTTTGCCGCGTTCCGCTGCGGCCAGTCCCTCGGCAATCTGCTTTTGCCGCTGCTCGACGGCCCTCATCAGCGGCGGCCATACGAACTTGACCGTAAACCAGATGAAGATCGCGAAAGCGACCGCCTGCGAGAGCATGGTTATACCGATGTTCACGGCTGTCTCCTAGACGTGGATTTACGTTGGATCCGTGCTTTAGTTGATGACAGCGAGCAGCGGGTTGCCGAACGCAAACAACATGGCCAGGCCGACACCGATAATGAACGACGCGTCGATCAAGCCGAGCAACAGGAACACCTTCGCCTGCAACGCCGGGATCATTTCGGGCTGACGCGCTGCGCCTTCCAGAAAACGGCTGCACATGATGCCCACGCCGATACATGCGCCGGCGGCGCCCAGGCCGATCATCAGCCCGATGCCTACGCCGGTGTAGGCCTGAATCAGTGCCAGAAATTGCAGTTTTTCCATTTGGGTATTCCTTCCCTTCTTCTCTAAATAAAGTGGATGACGAAATCAGTGGCTTTCATGCGCCATCGAGAGGTACACGACAGTCAGCATCATGAAAATAAACGCCTGCAGCACGACGATCAGAATATGGAAAATCGCCCAGCCGGCACCGAGGATCGCGCTGAAAAATGCGCCCACCAGGCCGGTTGCGGCCCACAGGCCGAGCAACAGGAAAATGATCTCCCCGGCGTACATGTTGCCGTAGAGGCGCAACGAGTGGGACAGCGGCTTTGAGATGTATTCGACCAGATTGAACAGGAAGTTGGCCGGCCAAAGCAAAATGTGGTTGCCGAAGGGTGTGCCGAAAAGCTCGTGAATCCAGCCGCCGAACCCTTTGACAGCGATGCTGAAGTAAATCATCAGCAGCCATACCGACAAGGCCAGCGCGAAAGTAGTGTTGATGTCCGCGGTAGGTACGCCGCGCCAGTTATGCAACTGAAAAACGTGTTCGTAAATCCAGGCCATGATATCCACGGGAAGGAAATCCATGGCATTCATGAGCAACACCCAGACGAACACGGTCAGTGCGGCGGGTGAGATGAATTTATGGCGGTCACCGTGAAAGACGCCCTTGACCTGGTTGTCGACGAATTCGATCGCCAGTTCGACAAAGGCCTGGCGTTTACCCGGGACGCCGGCCGTTGCGCCTCGCACCACCCACCACAGGAAGCCCAGGCTGATGACCCCGAGCAGCACCGACATCACGAGGGTATCGACATGCAGCGTCCAGAAATTGCCTTCGCCCAACGACGCAGTCATGTTCGTCAGGTGGTGCGATATGTATGCAGTCGGGGTCAACTCGGTTTCGGCAGCCATCGGTTATGCACTTGCTCTATACGTCGCGTACGAAAAACGCCATCGAGAACACCAGGATCGTCAGAATGAACGAACCGATAAAAACGATGAGCACCACGTCCTTATATAACGCCAGGACCAGCCACAGCAGAATAATGGCCAGACCGATTTTTGCGCCCTCGGCCCGCAGCGCCGCGATTATCGTTGCGTCGGCTGATTTCAGTCCGGTCGATTGCATGACCATCGCAAAAACCAAACCGGAAACGAAACTGACGAGCCCGCCAAGTGTCGCAGACGCCGCCCCGTGGATTCCAGCCATCAAGCCGGCTGCGCTGGCCAGGCAAGCGGTAACGACGACTTGCCAAACGAGAACCGTGCGGACCGGCTTGCTCTGAATGCGGAGCATCATTACCTTAGCAACTGCTGAGGAGCAAACTTTTCGATTGTAATTGTTTTGGCGTTTTAGCGTCAACGCTCGCGTCGATGAATCCGCGCAAAGTCGCTCTCATCGGCGCAGCCGCTGCAGCACGGCGTCCAACTGATCAAGGCCCGCATAATCGATGACCAGCTTGCCGCCGCCACCGCGATGGGGTTGGAAGTTGACCGCTGTGCCGAGTATCTCGGAGAGTTCCTCCTCGAGTGCCAGCAGATCGCGATCCTTCCTGGGCGCTTTGCGGGGCATCTTTCGGGATGTCACCACCGCGTCGGTCACGAGCTGCTCGGTTTCACGTACGGACAGGTTTTTGCCGATGATCTGCTGGGCCAATTCGACTTGGCGCGCGCCGCTCACGGCCAGCAGCGCGCGGGCATGACCCATCTCAATTTTTCCAAGCATCAGCATTTCCTGCACTGCCTTCGACAAATTGAGCAGCCGCAGCAGATTGGTGACGGCGCTGCGTGACCGGCCGACGGCCTGCGCGGCGAGATCGTGGGTCATGTCGAATTCATCGATCAGCCGCTGGATGCCCATCGCCTCTTCGAGCGGATTGAGATCTTCGCGCTGGATATTTTCGATGAGCGCCATGGCCAGCGCGGCTTTGTCCGGCACATCGCGGATGATCACCGGTATCTGGCTCAGTCCGGCAAGCTGGGAGGCCCTCCAGCGGCGTTCGCCCGCGATTATTTCGTACTCGCCGTGCGCCACGGGACGAACCAGAATGGGCTGGATGAGCCCCTGCGCCTTGATCGAATCGCTCAATTCCGCGATGGATTGAGGATCCATGCGGGTTCGCGGCTGAAACCGCCCCGGCTTCAATGATCCTATGGGCAATTCGCTTTGCGTAGGCGCACTTGTTTCATCTTGGCCCGCGAGCAACGCATCGAGGCCGCGGCCCAAGCCCTTTAGTTTTGCCATTTGCATTCTTTCTAGGAACTCTTGCTGAGCATTTCGCCGGCAAGCTCAAGATAAGCCAGGGCGCCTTTAGACTGCTTGTCAAAAGTCAGGACTGGCAGCCCGTGACTCGGCGCCTCGGCGAGGCGAATGTTGCGCGGGATGATGGTGCGGTAAACCTTGTCGCCAAAGTGCTGTTGAAGTTGTCCCGACACTTGTTGCGCCAGCGTGTTGCGCGGGTCATACATGGTGCGCAGCAACCCTTCGATTTCCAGTCCGGTGTTGAGATGCATGCGCACTTTCTTGATGGTCTGCACCAGGTCGCTCAATCCCTCAAGCGCGTAGTACTCGCACTGCATGGGGATCATGACTGCGTTGGCTGCGCACAGCCCGTTCACCGTCAACAAATTCAGCGCCGGAGGACAATCGATCAGCACGAAGTCGTAGTGCGCGCGTATTTCATCGAGCGCTTGCTTCAGCCGTACCTCGCGCTCTGGCAAATCCACCATTTCTATTTCGGCGCCCGCCAGTTCGCGGTTTGCCGGGATGACGTCGAAGCCCCCGCTTTGGCTGCGTTGGCGAACGGACGATAAAGAGGCCTCACCCAGCAGGACCTGATAAACCGTCGCCTTCAAATGGCGTTTGTCGATGCCGCTGCCCATCGTGGCGTTGCCCTGGGGGTCGAGATCGACCAGTAAAACGCGGCGCCCGGCGCTTGCCAGGCTGGCAGCGAGATTGATGCTGGTCGTGGTCTTGCCCACGCCGCCTTTTTGGTTAGTAATTGCTAACACGCGGGGCATGGGCGTCAGTCCGGGAGACGAGTCGGGCGCATGAACACCAGATGGCGCGTCGCATCCAGTTGAGGAACCGCTAGCGGGACGATCTTCTCCACCTGCCATGCAGTCGGGAGCCCGGTTATTTCGGCGGCCGGATGCAGCCCTTTCATGGCGATCAGGACCCCACTTGCTGCACACAAGTGACCGGCGCTGCGCGCAAAATCGGCCAAGTCCGAGAACGCTCGAGAAATCACCACATCGAAGGTGCCCGCCGGCCGGTAGAGTTGCGCTCGCTGCGTTACGACTTCGGCGTTGCGCAAGCCAAGTTCTGCCACAGCTTGAGTCAGAAACGCACCCTTCTTCTGATTCGCATCCAGCACTGTGACGGCCGCGCTCCGGGCAGGCAATGGCAAGCGGGATGCCCGGCAAGCCGGCACCGCTACCGATGTCCACGACGCTTCCTGCCGGCACATGCGGAACCACCGCCAGGCAGTCCAGCAGATGATGGGTGACCAGCTTGGTCTCGTCGCGGATGGCCGTGAGGTTGTACACGCGGTTCCATTTGACCAGGAGCTCGAGATAACTGGAAAGCTGGCGCAGGGCCTCTGGGGACAATGACAGCCCCAGGCCGGCGACGCCCTGCCGGAGCAACGATGCGACCAGATTCAATGATGGCTTCCTGCCTTGCGACTGGGCTGAAAGGCACGGCTTGCGGCCTGCTTGCCGAATCCGCGCTTCAGATGTACCAGCAACAGCGAGATTGCCGCGGGCGTCATGCCGGACATGCGCGACGCCTGACCGAGCGTCTCGGGGCGCTGTTGATTGAGTTTTTGCTGTATTTCGATAGACAGTCCCCGCACGGAGGCGTAATCGAGATCCGTCGGCAAGCGTGTTGTCTCAAACTGCTCCTGGCGACTGACTTCCTCCTGCTGTCTTTCGACGTAACCCTGATATTTGACCTGAATCTCTACCTGTTCCGCGGCCTTTTCCTCCGCAAGCCCAGGCCCGCCACCGGGCAGCGACATCAGGTCGCGATAATGCACGTCCGGACGTCGCAATAATTCCTCGAGCGTGTAGTCGCGTTCGAGTGGCTGACCGAACGTGGCCAGCATGCTCTGCTCGCCAAGCGAATGCGGACTGATCCGCGTCGACGCCAGGCGTTTGCGCTCCCGACCGATTGCCTCGCGTTTGATCTCGAAAGCCTGCCAGCGGTCATCATCGACCAATCCCAACGCCCGTCCGATTTCGGTCAGCCGCAAATCCGCGTTGTCTTCGCGCAAGCTCAGGCGATATTCGGCACGGCTGGTGAACATCCGATACGGTTCGGTAACCCCGCGCGTGATCAGGTCATCGACCAATACGCCCAGGTAAGCCTCATCCCGACGGGGACACCAGGGCGCCCTGTCCTGCACCCGCAACGCGGCGTTCAAGCCGGCCAGCAGGCCTTGCGCCGCCGCTTCCTCGTATCCCGTGGTCCCGTTGATCTGGCCTGCGAAGAACAATCCCGCGAGGGCTTTGGTCTCCAACGATGACTTCAAGCCCCGCGGGTCGAAGTAGTCATACTCGATGGCATAGCCGGGTCGCGTCAGATGCGCGTTTTCCAACCCCTTGATTGAACGGATCATCTCTACCTGCACATCGAACGGTAAACTGGTAGACACGCCGTTTGGATAGACTTCCTGGGTAGACAGCCCCTCGGGTTCGAGGAAGATCTGATGCGAGGATTTGTCGGCGAAACGCGTGATCTTGTCTTCAATGGAGGGGCAGTAACGCGGTCCGACCCCCTCGATCACCCCGGTAAACATGGGCGAGCGGTCCAGGCCGGCGCGGATCAGGCTATGCGTGCGTTCATTGGTATGCGTGATCCAGCAAGGCAGTTGCCGCGGGTGCTGCGCAGCCACGCCCAAAAAAGAGAACACCGGTGCGGGGGCGTCGCCGGGTTGTTCGGTCATGACGGAATAATCGATGGTACGGCCATCGATTCGCGGCGGCGTGCCGGTCTTGAGCCGTCCTGCGGGCAGATTCAGTTCGCGCAGGCGCTGTGCGAGGCGCAAGGTTGGCGGGTCGCCCGCGCGACCCGCCTGAAAATTCTTCAGACCAATATGCATGAGCCCCGAGAGGAAGGTGCCGGTGGTTAATACCACGGCGCGCGCCAGGAAGCGCATGCCCATTTCAGTGACGACCCCGGTAACGCGCTCGCCCTCGATCATAAAATCTGCTGCAGCCTGCTGAAAGATAGCCAGATTCCGCTGGTTTTCCAATCTTTTCCGAATCGCCAGCCGATACAGCGCTCGGTCGGCTTGCGCGCGCGTGGCCCGCACGGCTGGTCCTTTGCTGGCGTTGAGAATCCGAAACTGAATGCCGGCTTCGTCGGTGGCCGCCGCCATCGCACCCCCCAGCGCATCGATTTCCTTGACGAGATGACCTTTGCCGATCCCCCCGATTGAGGGATTGCACGACATTTGACCCAAGGTTTCAACGCTATGAGTCAATAACAAGGTGCGACAGCCAGCTCGTGCGGCAGCCAGAGCGGCCTCGGTGCCGGCGTGGCCGCCTCCCACTACGATAACGTCGAAAGAATCAGAAGTAATCATGGCTCATTCCAAGGAGGCGCATCATACCGGAACTTATCAGGCCGATTTGTTTCACGTGAAACAAAGGGCTCGATGTTTCACGTGGAACATTGCTACCAGGCGCCGAATCTGATCTAACAAAAGCTTGCTGAACAATGCGATAACTACGCCCAGGAAAACAACACGAATAAATCGACTGCCGCGCTTGATCGCCAGATGCGCGCCCAAGTAACTGCCGGCTACGTTGGCAAGCGCCATCGGCACGGCGACGGCGTAAAGCACATTGCCGGTCGCGATAAATAACGCGAGAGCGCAAAAATTGGTAGTCACATTCAGTACTTTAGTGGTGGCTGCCGCGCCCAGAAAGTCGTTCCCAAACCAGCGTACCAGCGCGAATATCAGCAGGCTGCCGGCGCCCGGTCCAAAAAATCCGTCATAAAAACCAAACAGTGCGGCCACAACCAGAAACATCGCGCCGCCCGCTTGTGGTTCCGCAGAAGCGCGCGGATCGCCAAACTTTCCTCGGAAAAGCGTATAGATCGTCACCGCCGCCAACATCATCAATAGCACCGGGCGCAGCACTGTCGGGTCCAGCACCGTGACGGTTTTGGCGCCCGCCAGCGCCCCCACTCCCGCAACGGCGGCAGCGGGCAACACGATCCGCCATGCAATCGGTACCGACCAGCCATAGCGCAGCGCGGCAATGCTGGTACCGGCCAATGAGGAAAACTTATTGGTGCCCAGCAAAATCGGTGGCGGGAGGTTTGGGAAGAACGCGAACAAGGCCGGCACCTGGATCAATCCCCCGCCTCCCGCAACGGCATCCACCAAGCCCGCCAGAAAAGCAAACGCGCACAGGGCAATGACGTCCGACACGACTATTTACCAATGCAAAAGCGCGAGAATATCTCGCCCAGCAAGGCGTCTGCATCGAACGCGCCGGTAATGCGACCCAAAGCCGCCTGGGCCAGCCGCAGTTCTTCGGCCATGAGCTCCAGCGAGCCAGTCGCGTTTTTGGCAGCGCGCAGTGCGGTGCCTGCCGCCCGCAATGCCTCCAGATGCCGTTCACGTGCGCTAAACGTACCCTCTTGCGGGGGATGCCAGTCGATGCTTTGCAACAATGCCGCGCGTAACAAATCCACCCCGGAACCGACTTTCGCGGATAACCAGATTTCCCAATGCTGCGCCACGTTGGATACCGAAGCCGCCCGGGAAATAGTATCTATTTTATTGAAAATAAACATTTTTTTCACAGTCACCGGGAGCTCGGCCATAATCGATCGATCGGCTTCCGTTATGCCAACGGCGGCATCGAACACGACCAAGGCCAAATCTGCCTGCCGGATTTCTCGCCAGGCCCGCTCGATGCCGATTTTCTCGACGGCGTCCGCCGCCTGTCGCAGGCCTGCCGTATCGACCACGTGGAGGGCGACACCCTCGATGACAAGCTCATAGCGCAACGGGTCGCGAGTGGTGCCCGGAATGTCGGTCACGATCGCCACTTCTTCTTCGGCGAGGCGATTCATCAGGCTAGATTTGCCGACGTTGGGCTGGCCCATCAGCACCACCTTGACACCGTCGCGCATGATCCTGCCCTGCCGCGCTTCCTCGTACAGGACTTGCAACGCCTGCTTTAGACGATCCAATTTCGCCATGGCGTCGCTGCTGTGTAGAAAATCCAGCTCTTCTTCGGGAAAATCAAGCGTTGCTTCCACCAACATCCTGAGCTCGATCAGCGCGCGATTGAGCTGCATTACGCGATTCGAGAATTCTCCCGCGAGCGAGCGCATCGCGCTCCTTGCTGCCGCCGAAGAACTCGCGTCGATCAGATCGGCGACACTTTCGGCCTGCGCGAGATCGAGTTTGTCGTTCTGGAACGCTCGCTGGGTAAATTCGCCCGGCTCGGCGGGCCGGGCGCCCAGTTCGAGGCATCGCCTCAACACCAGTTGCAGGACGGCCAACCCGCCGTGTCCCTGCAGTTCGAGCACGTCTTCGCCGGTGTAGGAGTGGGGGGCAGCGTAATAAATGGCGATGCCCCGATCCAGCAGCGTGGCGTCTGCGGCAAGGAAATCACAGAGCGTGGCAACTCGCGGCGCTAAGGGCCGACCGACAATACCTGCGGCAACGCCGTGCACCGCAGATCCCGAAACGCGAATGACACCGATGCCGGATCGACCCGGCGCCGTGGCGATCGCGGCAATCGTATCAGCGGGAAGCATGAGCGGGTTTCGACCGCTCTATTGCACGCGTAATCTGCCATTGCTGGGCAATGGACAGGATGTTGTTGACCAGCCAGTAAAGCACCAGGCCGGCCGGAAAGAAGAAAAAGAAGATGCTGAATGCCACGGGCATGATCTTCATGACCTTGGCTTGTATCGGATCCGGCGGCACGGGATTCAGCCAGGTCTGGATGATCATCGTCGCGCCCATCAGCACCGGCAGAATGTAGTAGGGATCCTGCGCTGAAAGGTCCTTGATCCACCAGATGAACGGTGCGTTGCGCAATTCCACGCTGGCCAGCAGTACCCAGTAGAGCGCAATAAAAACCGGGATCTGAACCACGATCGGCAGGCAGCCGCCGAGCGGATTTATTTTCTCGGTTTTGTACATTTCGATCATTGCCTGATGCATGCGCTGCCGATCGTCGCCGAATTGCTCCTTGAGCTTCTGCATTTTCGGCGCCATCACGCGCATTTTCGCCATCGACCGGTAACTCGCCGCGGAAAGCGGATAGAAGATGAGCTTGATGATGACCGTCAGCAGGATGATCGACACCCCCCAGTTGTTGGTCCACTTCTGGATCGTGGAGAGCACCCAGAACAAGGGCGTCGCGATGATCGTCAGCCAGCCATAGTCGACCGTCAGGTTCAGGCCGGGCGCCAGAACTTCGAGCTTGTCCTGCTCCTGCGGACCCGCATACAGGCGCATGTCGACGGACGCCTCGCTTCCGGGCGCGATGGCGGGCACAGGCACGATGACCCCGGCGGTGTACAACCCGCCCCCCAATGCGCGCGTATAAAACTCGCGCGCGGTATTTCCCGCCGGCAACCAGGCTGCTACAAAGTAATGCTGAACAAACGCAATCCAGCCATCGTTGACATGCTTGGGATAGTCGGCCTTTCCCTTATCGATATCGGAGAAATCAATCTTGTGGAACTTGGTCTGGTCGGTGTAGATCGCCGCGCCGGTATACGTCGGCACCATTTTCGAATCTCCAGCCGCGGGCGCCCCATCCCGGACCAGCTGAAAATAGCCGTAGGGCTTGATCTCGGCCGCGCCGCGATTGGAAATCCGATACATCTCGTCGATGACATAGCTGCCGCGGCGGAAAATCAGTCGTTTGGTAACGCCGACCGCCTGGGTGCCCGCTGCTGCCGTGAGCTCCACGGTGAGTTCGTCGTTTCCGTCGCGCAACTCGTAGTTCGTCGCTGCAGCACTGTAGAGTGTCGTGTGATTCGGCAATCCCTCGCCGATGAGTCCGCTCTGCGCGACGTACGTGTGTGTGGCGTCTTTCTCGAACAGCACAAAATTCTTGGCCTTGTCGACTTTGTCCCGGTGCTGCGTGAACTCGAGCCGGCTCAGCGTTGCGCCTACCGGGTCGATTTCCGCGATGAAGACATCCGTGCGCACGGTGATGCGCGGCAAAGTGGACGGGCCAGGCTGCGCAACCGCGGTCGCTGGACTGGGCGGCGCGGCCGGAGTGCCCGGGGGCAAGCTCGGCGACGGCGTGGCGGCGTTGTTGCGCTGTGCCGCGGCCTGATCCGGGGTCGGGGGCTGGGGACTGCGTTCCTTGTTCCACGCATCGAACAAGAGAAACACGGAAACGGCAAATACCATTGCCGCAAATAATCGCAAACTATCCATGGAAAATTGTTATCTCAAGGTATCGGATCGGCTCCGCCGGGATGCCAGGGATGGCACCGGAGGAGTCTCCTCATTGCCAACCAGCTGCCGTGCGCTGCACCGTAGGTGCTGATGGCATCTCTGGCATATTCCGAACACGTCGGATAGAAGCGGCAACTGTTGCCCGCCCAGGGACTCAGCAGGAATTGGTACAACCGGATGAAGACCAACAACATCGCCCGCATCAGCAAGTTTCCCGCAGAAGTCTTTCCAGTTCATTCCGGGCGGCAGGCATGTCGGACCTTCGTGCCTGCTGGCGGACTCTCACGACGATGTCCCCAGGACCCAACTGAGCACGCATTTGCCGGAAAATTTCGCGGATGGCGCGCTTCATCAATGAGCGCGTCACCGAGCGCGGCGCCGTGTGCCGACCTATCACTATGCCCAAGCGCGCTGCTTGTTCAAGGGGCTTGTTCCGGCGCAACACCACAAAGTAGGCGCCTTGGCTTCGCTTTGCGAAGGCCCCGGTGAACTGCGCCCTACCGCGCAGCTTTGCCTGGCGAGGCAGCCGCAGGCGGGTCGACTTCAGACTGCCAGACGTGCGCGTCCTTTGGCTCGCCGGGCATTGATTACTGCACGTCCACCGCGGGTTTTCATGCGCTCGAGGAAACCGTGCGTGCGCGCACGACGGATCTTTGAGGGTTGATAGGTGCGTTTCATAGTACGTTGCTCCGGTGACTGGCAGAAAAAGCGCGCTATTACACGGGTTTTGGCACCTGCTTGTCAACCTTGATGCGGGCACCGGTATGCCTGTGGATAACTTAGCTGCTTGCTGCTAGACTTCGCGGCTCTGCCGAGCAGGCCTGCCATGGCCGCCGCCCCAGTCAAAAAATTCAACCCGCGCGCCGATGGATAGCTTCTGGAATCATTGTCTTCGCCATTTCGAAAAAGCTCTTCCAGCGCAGCAGTATAAGACCTGGATTCAGCCACTTCACGCGCGCCTCGACGGGGAAAACATCGTCGTTTCTGCCCCAAACCGATTTGTGCTCGAGTGGGTCAAGGACAGGTTTCTGGCGGAGATAGAACGACTGTCGACGGAGTTCCTGCACAAACCTGTCGATGTCGTCCTGAACCTGAGCGAGAAATCCCCACGCGCGCCGCCCGAAACAGCCGCGGGCGCAACCACCGGGCCCCCGTCGAGTGACGCACCGCCAGCCAAACCCAAGATCCGCGAGCAAACGCGGCTCAATCCAACGTTCACATTTGACTCCTTCGTAACGGGCAAAGCCAATCAACTCGCGCGCGCCGCGGCCCTGCAAGTCTCGGAGCATCCGGGCGTCGCCTACAATCCGCTGTTCGTCTACGGCGGCGTGGGCTTGGGCAAGACCCATCTGATCCAGGCCATCGGCAACAAGTTGCTCGAGTTCAATCCGGCTGCAAACGTACGTTACATCCACGCCGAGCAATATGTTTCCGATGTCGTGCGCGCCTATCAGCACAAAGCCTTCGACGGCTTCAAGAAGTATTACCACTCGCTCGACTTGCTGTTGATCGATGACATCCAGTTCTTTAATGGCAAGAATCGCACGCAAGAGGAATTCTTTTACGCCTTCAACGCACTGATCGAAGCCCACAAGCAAGTCATCATCACCTGCGACACCTATCCAAAAGAAATTGCCGGCATCGAGGATCGGCTGATTTCGCGCTTTGGGTGGGGCCTGACGGTAGCCATCGAACCGCCCGAACTGGAAATGCGGGTGGCCATTCTTCTGAAAAAAGCCGAGGCTGACCGCGTGAATCTGGCCGAGGATGTGGCCTTTTTCATCGCCAATCACATTCAGTCGAACGTCCGCGAACTCGAAGGCGGGTTGAAGCGCGTGCTTGCGTACGCCAAGTTTGCAAACGCCAAAGTTTCGCTGGATCTTGCGCGCGAAGCCCTTAAGGATCTGCTCGCGGTCCAGGTTCGGCAGGTCTCCGTGGACAACATCCAGCGCATCGTGGCTGATTATTACAAGATCAAGGTGTCCGACATGTACTCAAAGAAGCGCTCCCGCACAGTCGCCCGGCCTCGACAGATGGCGATGGCGCTGGCCAAAGAGCTTACCCAGCTCAGCCTGCCCGATATCGGTGATGCTTTTGGCGGCCGCGACCATACGACGGTTTTGCATGCCTGCCGCAAGATTGTGGAGTTGCGCGCGAGCAATACCGAAATTGCGCGGGATTTTGTCGCGCTGTTACAAACTTTACGCGGTTGATAGATCCGGGATGAATTGTTGAAAACTCCGGCAAACGCAGAAATTCAGGATTCATCCACAAATCATCCACTCCCATTACGGGGGTTATACATTGCGCGATCTGGTTGCTTTCGTTGCTCTTTATCGCTGAACCCACAGACTTCCCCACTTCTATTATTCTTATCAAGGTTTAAAGAATGAAGATCTTGGATATAGACAAGGACGTTTTACTGAAGCCGCTGCAAGCGGTGTCCGGCATCGTGGAGCGTCGCCATACCTTGCCGATTCTGTCGAACGTCATGCTGGAAACCCGCGGAACGGATCTCAATCTGGTCGCGACGGATCTCGAAATCCAGATTTCAACTTCGGTAAAACTCGACAAGTCCGGCAGCGACCATGCCGTTACGGTGTCAGCGCGCAAGCTGCAGGATATTCTGCGGGCGCTACCGGAAAATACCAACGTGACCCTGGATGCCCAGGAGGGACGGCTGCAGGTCAAAGCCGGCAAAAGCAAATTCAATCTGCAAACCTTGCCGGCCCAGGATTTTCCAAGATTGGCCGAAGGCGGCCCGGCCACGACCAGCGTCAACTTGCCGCAAAAGGCCTTTCGCGAACTGCTGTCGCTTGTCCAGTACGGCATGGCACAGCAGGATATCCGTTATTATCTCAATGGGCTGCTGCTGGTCGCCGACGGTCGCCAATTGACCATGGTTGCCACCGACGGGCATCGGCTGGCCTATGCCTCAACAACGTTGGAGAACGAGGTCGGGCGCGCGGAAGTCATCATTCCGCGCAAAGCGATCCTGGAACTGGCAAAGCTGCTGCAGGATGTGGAGGACGAAGTCCAGATCCAGTTATTGCCCAACCAGGTGCGTTTTCTGTTCGCCGGAATCGACGTAATTTCCAAAGTCGTCGACGGCAAGTTTCCCGACTACACCCGCGTCATTCCGACCAATTACAAGAAGCATTTCGCCGTCGGTCGGCTGGTATTGCAGCAGGCATTGCAGCGAGCGGCCATTCTGTCCAACGAGAAGTTCCGCGGCGTGCGCTGGGTGTTGACCCCGGATCGGCTGCGGGTGATCTGCAGCAACGCCGAGCAGGAGGAAGCGGAAGAGGAATTAACCGTCGACTATGCGGGCGACCCGCTCGATATCGGCTTCAATATCGTTTATCTGCTCGATGTCCTGAACAACCTCGACACCGAGGAGATCGACTGCGCCGTGGGAGATGCCAACAGCAGCATGTTAATCTCCGTGCCGGGAATGAAGGATTTCAAGTATGTCGTGATGCCGATGCGCATCTAAGCCCATAAAATTTCATGTCATCTTCCGAATACAATTCAGACAGCATCAAGGTGCTCAAGGGCCTCGAGGCCGTGCGCAAACGGCCGGGCATGTACATCGGCGATACCAGCGATGGAACCGGCCTGCATCATATGGTTTTCGAGGTGCTCGACAATTCGATCGACGAAGCGCTCGCCGGCCATTGCAACGAAATAAAAGTCGTCATTCACACCGATAACTCGGTAAGCGTTGTCGACAACGGCCGCGGAATTCCGACCGGCATTCATCCTGAAGACGAAACCGGGCGCTCGACCGCCGAGATCGTCATGACGGTGCTTCACGCCGGAGGCAAATTCGACAGCAACAGCTACAAAATTTCGGGCGGTCTGCATGGCGTGGGCGTATCGGTTGTCAACGCCCTTTCGGATTCACTGAAGCTCACCATCCGGCGCGATGGTCAGGTCCATTCCATGGAATTTCGCAACGGCGATCCGGTCGCGCCGCTGGCAGTCACCGGATCGACTGAGCGGCGCGGAACGGAAATCCATTTTCATCCGAGTCCCGAAGTCTTCGGCAACATCGAGTTTCATTACGAAATCCTGGCAAAAAGGTTGCGCGAACTGTCCTTCCTGAACAATGGCGTGCGTATCGAGTTGCAGGACCAGCGCGCGAACAAGGAGGAAGTGTTCGCTTTCGGGGGCGGTGTGAAGGGCTTCGTCGAGTACATCAACCGGTCCAAGACCGTCCTTCATCCGAATATTTTCCACGCCGTGTGCGAGCAGCAGGGTATTGGTGTGGAAGTGGCCATGCAATGGAACGATTCGTATCAGGAGTCGGTCCTGTGCTTCACCAACAATATTCCGCAGCGCGACGGCGGGACGCATCTGACCGCCTTGCGCGCCGCCATGACGCGCACGCTCAATCAGTACATTGAATCCAACGAACTGGCCAAGAAGGCGAAAGTAGAGACCACCGGCGACGACATGCGCGAGGGCTTGACTTGCATTCTGTCGGTAAAACTGCCGGACCCGAAATTCTCGTCACAGACCAAAGACAAACTGGTTTCCTCCGAAGTGCGCCCGATCGTCGAAGACGCGGTGTCGAGCTCGCTGCATGACTGGCTGCTCGAAAAGCCCATCGATGCGAAAGTCATCGTCAGCAAGATCATCGATGCCGCGCGGGCGCGGGAAGCCGCGCGCAAAGCGCGTGAAATGACCCGCCGCAAAGGCGTGCTGGAGGGGTTTGGATTGCCAGGAAAACTCGCCGATTGCCAGGAGAAAGACCCAGCGCTTTGCGAACTTTATCTGGTCGAGGGCGATTCCGCGGGCGGCTCCGCCAAGCAGGGACGCGATCGCAAATTCCAGGCGATCCTGCCGCTGAAGGGAAAGATCCTCAATGTCGAACGCGCGCGCTTCGACAAGCTGGTCTCGTCCCAGGAAATTGCAACGCTCATCACCGCGCTCGGCACGAGTATCGGCAAAGATGACTATAAGCCGGAAAAGCTGCGCTACCACCGGATCATCATCATGACCGATGCCGATGTCGACGGCTCGCACATTCGCACGCTGCTGCTGACGTTCTTCTACCGGCAGATGCCGGACCTGGTCGAGCGCGGCCACATTTATATCGCGCAACCGCCGCTGTACAAAATCAAACATGGCAAGGAAGAGCGCTACCTCAAGGACGATCATGAACTGAAGGAGTATCTGCTGCGCCTCGCGTTGAAGGACGCGGAGCTGCATCCGGGTGGCGATCGTGCGCTGCTGGCCAACGATGCGCTGGAGGAAGTCGCCCGCTCCTACATCCTTGCCGAAGCCGTCATTGAGCGGCTCGCCAAGCGGATCGATCCCGTTGTGCTGGCGGCCTTGCTGAAGGATCCCGAAATCAGCCTGGCGGATGCTGACGCGGCACAACAATCCGCGCAGCGACTGATGGCCTTATGCCGTGTTCCGGGCCTGGTCATCGAGCCTCGCTACGACCAAAAAAACGAGACGCAAGTGCTTGCGATCAAGCGTATGCAACATGGCAACTTGCGAGTGGGCCATCTGGACAACGATTTCCTGGAAAGCGGCGACTACACCCAGATCAAGCAAACCGCGCACGTGCTGCAGGGGCTGCTTGATCAGGGCGCCTTCATCAAGCGCGGCGAGCATGAACATCGGGTGAGCGAGTTCAAGGAAGCACTGGATTGGCTGCTCGAGGAGGTCAAGAAAGGGGTGTCGATCCAGCGTTACAAGGGCCTGGGTGAAATGAACCCGGAGCAATTGTGGGAGACCACCATGGATCCCGCATCGCGGCGCCTGTTGCGCACGCAGATCGAGGATGCCATCACCGCGGATGAGATTTTCACGACGCTGATGGGGGATATGGTCGAACCGCGTCGCGCATTCATCGAGAACAACGCGCTCGGGGTGCGCAACCTCGACGTCTGATTAAAGGGCGGTCAGAGCGCTTTGCGTTGGCCGGTTTTTGGTGCAGATTTCTTGCCGGCCTTGCTTTTGGCCGGTTTGACGGGCTCGGCCGGTTTCGACGCCTTCACTGGTTTCGAAGCCTTAACCGGTTTTTTCGACGCCTTGGCCGGTTTCGCCGGTTTGGCCGACTTAGGCTTCTGGCCTGGCTTAGCCGTTTTCGCGGGTGCCGACGCCTTCTGAGGTTTTGGTTTCACAGCGCGCGCGGCCCTGGTGGGTTTTCCGGATTTGGCTGACTTGGCCGCCAGCAATTCCAGTGCTTCGTCGAGCGTGATTTTTTCCGGATCGATCGACGCGGGAATGGTGGCATTGACCTTGCCATATTTCACATAGGGCCCGTAACGCCCGCTATGGACCGCGACCGATCGATTGTCCTCCGGATGCACGCCCAGGGATCTTCCCCCGCCGCCGCCCGCTTTTTTTTCCGCCAGTAGCTCGACTGCGCGCGCCAGCGTAATGTCGTGCACGCTCTCCGCCTTGGGGATCGACTTGAACATGCCGTCATGTTTGACGTACGGTCCGAAGCGTCCGATATTGGCCTCGACCACCTTGCCCGATTCGGGATGATCGCCAAGCTTGCGCGGCAGGGCGAGCATTTTAAGCGCCGTGTCCAGATCCGCCGAAGCGGCCGGAATGTTCTTCGGCCAGGCGGCGCGCTTGGGCTTGATGGTCTTGTCTTCCGGCGTCTGGCCCAACTGTACGTAAAACCCATACGGACCCTTCATGAGCAGGATGTCCAGGTCGGTCACCGGATCCTTGCCGATCAAGACCGGGCCCGCCGGTTGATCGCCCCAGGGGCGCGTGTAGTCGCAGTCGGGATAGCCGCTGCAACCCACGAACATTCCCCGGCGGCTGTTCTGCAGGAATAATTGCTTGGCGCATTTCGGGCAGGCTTCTTCCATGGGACTGCCGCGTGCGACGTTCTCTTTTGCTTTCAGTGTGCGCGCAAAATCCTTCCAGAACTCCTTCAGCACCGGCACCCACTCGCGTTCGCCGTTGGAGATCTCGTCGAGTTCTTCTTCCAGGCGCGCGGTGAAACCGTAATCGACGTAGTGATTGAAGTGAGAGGTCAGAAAACCGTTGACGAGCCTGCCGATATCCGTGGGCGTGAAGCGTTTCTTGTCAAGCAGCGCATAGCCGCGGTCCTGCAGCGTGGAAATGATGCTCGCGTACGTGGAGGGCCGGCCGATGCCGTATTCCTCGAGGGTCTTGACGAGACTCGCTTCCGTATAACGCGGCGGCGGTTGCGTGAAATGCTGCTCGCCGAACAGCCGGTCGATGGGAACGATCTCTTTCTCTTCGAGCAAGGGCAATCGGGCCTCCTGCTCCTGCTCGACGTCGTCGGCATCTTCGAGATACACGGCCATGAAGCCCGGAAAAACCAGAATCTGGCCATTCGCGCGAAACAGCGTGTCGGCACGCCCTGCGGACAGGTCCACGGCGGTCGTATCGTATTTGGCGGGTGTCATCTGGCAGGATAGCGTGCGCTTCCACACCATCTCGTAAAGCGCGGCCTGATCGGCGGTCAGGTATTTTCGCAACGCCTCCGGGGTGCGCTCGATTGCGGTCGGGCGAATGGCCTCGTGCGCTTCCTGCGCGTTCTTGGATTTGTTGCGATACTCGATGGCAGCTTGGGGAAGATAGGCGGGATCGAACTTTTTCTTGATGTAGTTTCGAATATCGATCAGGGCCTCTTTTGCCAGCGCCAGCGAATCGGTACGCATGTAGGTGATCAGGCCGACCGTGCCGCCGTCGATCTCCACGCCTTCATAAAGTTGTTGCGCGGTACTCATGGCGCCGCGCGTGGTCATGCCGAGTTTGCGCACCGCTTCCTGCTGTAACGTCGAAGTGGTGAACGGTGCCGCGGGCTGCCTGCTTTTAGGCTTGCGTTCGACCTTGACAACGGTTGCGGAGCCCTTCGCAACTTTTTCGATGTCGGCAATAATTTTCTGGTGCTGCGCCTCGCTCACGACCGAGAACTGCTCGATTTTGTCGCCCTGATACTGGGTCAGGCGGGCGCTGAATTTCTGCTTGGCTTTATGGCTGTCCAGATGCAGCGACCAGTATTCGCGGCTCTTGAAGTTCTCGATCTCTAGCTCGCGCTCGACAATCAGCCGCAAGGCGGGGCTTTGCACGCGCCCGGCCGAAAGGCTGGGGCCGATTTTCTTCCATAGCAATGGCGACAAGTTGAAACCGACCAGGTGGTCGAGCGCCCGGCGCGCCTGCTGCGCATTGACCAGAGGCATGGAAATGGTGCGCGGATTCGCTACCGCGTCCTTGACGGCGGATTCGGTGATCTCGTAGAACACGACGCGGTTGAGCTTCTTGTTCTTGAGTAACTTCTTGCTCTTGAGAATCTCCGCAAGATGCCACGCAATGGCTTCGCCTTCGCGATCCGGATCGGTTGCAAGATAGATATTGCTCGCTTTCGTGACGGCCCGGGTGATGGCGTCCACGTGCTTCTTGTTCTTGTCCACCAGCGCGTAGCGCATGTGGAAATCGTTGCCGGGATCGACTGCGCCTTCCTTCGCTTCCAGGTCACGCACGTGACCGTAGGACGCGACGATTTCGAAGCCGCGGCCAAGGTATTTCTTCAGCGTCTTCGCCTTGGAAGGCGACTCTACGATCAAAAGACTAGACATTGGGCATCCGGCCAGAAAAGGAGGCGGAATAATAAGAACTTGATGGCGCCGGGGCAAGCGCCATGACGATGGGTCTACTGCAGGTAGCGGTCCTGATCCGGAGAAATCAATTCTTCGAGCACCAGCGTGTCCAGCGTTTCGTTCTGATTCCACAACACCATCAGCACGATCAGCTTGACCTGCTCGAGGTCCACAGCGGGTTCGTCAAGCGCGACAACACGCTCGATGATGAGTTCACGTTGCAGCAAACTGATGACACCAGCGCCTTCCAGGAACAGCAGGAACCCGCGCGCCTCCGTGGTGAGCGTACTGAGTTCTGGTTCAGTGTAAATCCGGAATCCGTTGCCCGGCGTGGAGGTTGAACGCGCGCTGCTCTTGCCGACGCGTTCCAGTCCGCTTAGCCAGGTCAACGCCTGGGAGATGTCCCGGCTGCCGAACCCTGCTGCGGCAAGGCGTTTGGAAAGTGTTTCTTGATCGGGGTAGGCACCGGCATGAAAATAATTTTCGAACAGGAAGACGAGTATGTCGAACATGAGCCCCTGTCTGGAGGTGTTAACGCCCCTCACGCTAGCGCAAGCGCTGAAACTTGCCGCCGGGAAGGCGATTGACCACGCCTTCGAGTTCCAGTGTCAACAGCATCGCCGATGCGCTTTCCGGCGTCAAGCCGCTGCGCTGACATAACGCATCGAGATCTACGGGATCGAAGCCCAGTGCGGCCAGAACGGGGCTTTCATCGAAAGTATTCTTATCGTCCGGTGTTGCTGTCGCGCGCGCTGGGGACATGGCGCCCAACTCTTCGAGAATGTCCTGACTGCTTTCAGCGAGCTTCGCGCCCTGCTTGAGCAGCAAATGGCAGCCTTTTGAAAGTGGGGAATGGATGGAGCCGGGAACGGCAAATACTTCGCGCCCCTGCTCCAGCGCAAAGCGCGCGGTAATCAACGACCCGCTCTTCAGTGCGGCCTCTACGACCAGGCAGCCGCGCGAGAGCGCGCTGATCAGGCGATTTCGGCGCGGAAAATTGGAAGCCAGCGCCGGCACCCCCAACGCGAACTCAGAGACCAGCGTGCCTTGCTGTGCGAGCTGGTGCGCAAGCTCGCGATTGCGCGCGGGATAGACGATGTCGAGTCCGGTGCCGACCACGGCTACCGATGACGAGGCGCCGTCCAGTCCGCCCGCGTGCGCCGCGGCGTCGATACCCATCGCCATGCCGCTGACGATGGTAAAACCGCCGTCGGATAATTCCCGGGAAAACGCCTGTGCCGTTGCACACCCTTGCGGTGTGGCATTGCGGCTTCCGACTACCGCGAGCGATGCATGATTCAATAACGCGGGATTGCCTTTCACATACAGCAGCGGCGGCGGGTCCGTGATCTGCAGCAGGAGTTGCGGATAAGTTTCATCCGCAAACGTGAGCACGTGGTTCGCGGGATCGTCCAGCCAGCGCAACGCGTTTTCGAGAAGCCGCGCGTCTGGACCGCGAGCGATGGCTGCAGCAGTGGAATCGGCAATGCTGTGTGCGAGGGTCGCGCGGTCAGCCGCGCAGATTGCTTCCGGCGTACCAAGTGCGCGAAGCAGCTTGCGCAAGTCCCCGGGCGAGAGTTCCGCAATCAATCCCAGCGCGAGCCACGCGCGCGTTTCCGGATTCGGCGACATGCGCCGCAGGGCCGCTTAGGGCGTTTGTACGACGTCGTTCACGCTGACCTGCTTCGTAGAATGCATGATCAGGGCGTAGGAGACTTTATCGAAGACCCGGAACACGAAAATCAGTCCGTAGCGTTCGGCGGGCAGGCGGATCTTTTCCTTGCGGTTGGTGGCATTGGCCGGCGTGACCGCAGGGCGGTCCCGATAGAGCGCCATGACGTGTCCCACTTCCATCGCCTCGCGCCGCCCGCGATTGATGACCACCACTTGCAGCGGACCGATATCCGATACGCTGTCATCGGGGCCGGCAATGATGCGTCCCTTGACCTCGGCCGGGGGTGCATGCGGGGCATAGGACAAGGCCTCGGCCGGCGGCGTCCTGGCGAGCCGGTCTCCGGGCACAATCTCCTGGATGGACTTGGTCAGAAGCACGGTGGCGACTTCACCGAATTCGCTGATCTGCGCATCGCCCAGATAGATGGCCTCGCGACCCAGCACTTCCTTGGTAGTCGGATCGGTAAAGGTGCGTCCCGGCCGGAAGACACTCCAGCCGGTCTGGTCCTCCCACACGACGCCCTTGGCGAAAGCCGTGTCGCCTGCGGACAAGATGACCCGATTCTCGGGGCCCGCGACCAGCGTTGGTGCTGAATTCAGTTCCTGTTCTCCGACCACCAGCGGCCGTACCAGGAAGGGCTGGATCGCCGAGGCGGGAATGCTCGAGATGGCGCCCGCCCCCAGGGGCAGCTTGCGAATGGCCGGACTGAGCTTGGCGTCCATCAACTTCCACTCGGCATCGCCGTCGGGGCGGGTTACATAGGAGCCATCCCCCCTGCGCAGGCGCGGAGTTTTGCCAGATAAATCGAGCACCACTACGTCACCGGGATAAATCCAGTGCGGATTCTTGATGTCTTCCTTGTTCAGGCCCCAGACCTCAGGCCATTTCCACGGGTCCTTGAGAAATTTGGCTGAAATTCCCCAGAGCGTGTCGCCCTTGACGACAACATACCGGTCGGGCGCATTCTCGGCGAGTTTGATCTCGTCTGCCCACGCGCTGCCGAAGCCCAAGGCGGCGACCCACAGCAGCAGAGATATAATTGATTTGCGCATCTCACGCCCCCATTTCGATCAATCGAATAGTGAACTTGCCGGCGCCGCCATGGATCGCGGCGCCACATTCAATACTTTGCATTAAATTCTGCATCTAGTTTGTTAAATTAGCAAGCAATTATGGCAATACTCCCCATCCTCCATTATCCCGATCCGCGATTGCACAAGATCGCCGCGCCGGTGGCTGCGGTCGACGACCGCATTCGCAAGCTGGCGCAGGATATGGCGCAAACGATGTATGCGGCGCCCGGCGTGGGCTTGGCCGCGACCCAGGTGGACGTGCATCAGCAGGTCATCGTAATCGACGTGTCCGAAACGCTCGATCAGCTTCTGGTCTTGATCAACCCGCGCATCCTGGCGTCGCGCGGGCAGTCGGATTGCGAAGAAGGGTGTCTTTCGGTTCCTGGCATTTTCGAGAAAGTCACGCGCGCCGAGTGGGTGCGGGTTCAGGCACTGGGACTGGACGGCAAGTCCTTCGAGATCGAAAGCGACGGCATGCTCGCGGTGTGCATGCAACATGAAATGGATCATTTGCAAGGCAAGGTTTTCGTCGAATACTTGTCCAGGCTCAAGCAGCAACGCATCGCAGAGAAGCTGAAGAAGCAGCAGCGGCGAGCGTTCTGATGCGCGTGGTCTTTGCCGGCACGCCGGCGTTTGCAGCGGCGGCGCTGCAGGCGCTGGTAGACGCCGGCGTCGACATCGCGCTGGTGCTGACGCAGCCGGACCGTCCCGCCGGACGCGGTCTGCACGAAGCGCCCAGTGCGGTCAAGCGACTCGCCGGCCAATGCGGCTTGAATGTCGCGCAGCCGCGCACGCTGCGTGACGAGACCCTGCTCGAGATCCTGCGGACCAGCCGCGCGCAAGTCCTGGTCGTTGCCGCCTACGGGCTTTTGCTGCCCCCCGCGGTGCTCGATATTTTTCCCGCAGGGTGCATCAATATCCATGCGTCGCTGCTGCCCCGCTGGCGTGGCGCTGCACCGATCCAGCGCGCCATTCTCGCAGGCGACTGCGAAACCGGGGTGTCGATCATGCGCATGGAAGCAGGATTGGACACCGGCCCGGTCTATCTGGCGCGATCGCTGCCGATTTTGCCCGACGACACGGCCGCAACCTTGCACGATCGCCTGGCCAGCCTGGGCGCGCAGTGTCTCCTGCAGGCGCTCCCCGACATCGTCCAGGGCGCGCTGCCGCCCGTGCCCCAGTCGGCCACGGGGGTGACCTATGCGCACAAGATCACCAAGCAGGAAGCGTTGATCGACTGGCAGCGCGAGGCGCCTTTTCTGGACCGGCATGTTCGCGCGTTCAACCCAACCCCCGGCGCTTTGAGCACGCTCGCCGGCGAGCCGGTCAAGATCTGGCGCGCCCATGCCGGCGAAGGCGCCCGGCGGCCGCCCGGCGAGATTCTGGGACACGGGCCAAACGGCATCGATGTGGCCTGTGGCCAAGGCGTGCTGACGCTCACGGAGTTGCAAAAAGCAGGCGGCCGGCGATTGTCGGCGGCGGAGTTCCTGCGCGGCTTCTCGCCGGCCCCGGGCGAGCGCTTCGGCGCCTGATTGCCGCGCATGCTGCAGATCCAGCGCTTGTCCGCGCAAACGGTCGCCGGCGTACTGGCGGGGCGCACGCTCAACGCCGGGCTCGAACTCGCCTGGCGGCGCAACCGGCAATTGAGTGCGTCCGAGCGCGGCGCGATCCAGGATATCTGCTATGGAACCGTGCGTTGTCTGGGCATGCTGCGCGCGGTGCTCGACGAGCTTGCGCCTAAACCGATCAGCAGCCCGGAACTGCGCTGCCTGTTGCTGACCGCGCTTTACCAACTCGAATTTAGCAGCGCCGCGCCGTACGCCGTCGTCAACCATGCGGTCGAATGCGCGGTTCAGTTTGGCGGCGAGCATGTTCGCTCGTTTGCCAATGCGATCCTGCGTAACTATCAACGCCGTCGTGATGCGCTGCACGCGCATGCAGCGCAAACGGACGAAGGGCGATGGTCCTACCCGGACTGGTGGATTGAACGGTTGCGCCACGGCCATGGCGCGGAGGCCGAGCGCATCCTGGCGCTCGGCAACGTGCATCCGCCCATGACCCTGCGCGTCAATGTACGGCACGGTAGCTCGGTCCAGTACATGGGCTGCTTGAATCAGGCCGGGCTGGATGCGCGACGCCTGGATAACGACGCGCTGATCTTGTCCAGGCCGGTGCCGGTGGAGCGCCTGCCCGGCTTCGCCCAGGGCGCGGTGTCCGTGCAGGACGCCGGCGCCCAGTGCGTGCCGTCGTTGCTGGACATGCGCCCCGGCATGCGCGTGCTCGATGCGTGCGCGGCGCCCGGGGGCAAGGCGGCGCACATTCTGGAATGCGTGGATGTCGACCTGACCGCGCTCGATGTAGACGCCGCGCGCCTGCAGCGCGTGCGATCGAATCTTGATCGTCTTGGATTGCGCGCGCGTCTGCAGTCAGCCGATGCGGCCCGGCTGGAAGACTGGTGGGATGGCTCGCCCTACGATCGCGTCCTGGTCGATGCGCCGTGCTCCGCCTCCGGCGTGGTACGCCGGCATCCCGATATCAAGTGGCTCAGAAGACCCTCGGACATCGCCGGATTTGCCGCCCAGCAGCAGCGCCTGCTGGCAGCCCTGTGGAACGTGGTCGCGCGTGGTGGTAAATTGCTTTACGTGACGTGTTCCATTTTTGCCGAAGAGGATCACGGGACGATCAATGCTTTTGCGGCACGTCACCACGACGCGCGCATTCTGGGAGGGATGCCGGGAGACGACGGCCTGCTGCTCCCGGACAACGATCACGATGGTTTTTATTTCGCCCTCCTGCAGAAAGTTTGATGTGCTGCGCCGCTTCGCAATCGGATGTCTGCTCTGGTGCATCGCCTTAACCGCTGCGAGTGAGGGTCTTCACGTCAAGTCCGCCGAGGTCACGCTAGGCGGTGGCGACTATCATCTGCAGGCGAATTTCGAGATCGAACTGACGCGAACGCTCGAGGACGCGCTCAATAAGGGTCTGCCGCTGCATTTCGTGGTGGAGTTCGAACTGATCCGCCCGCGCTGGTACACGCTTTACCTGTGGAACGAGCCGGTCCTCAAATTCAAGCAGGCTTATCGCCTTTCCTACAATGCGTTGACGCGTCAATACCGCTTGTCGCTGGGCGCGTTGCACCAGAATCTCGATACGCTCAATGATGCGTTGGCCCTGATGGGCCGATTGCGGCCCCGCTTCCTCACGTCGGCCGACCGGCTTGCCGAGGGCAAGGTTTACGAGGCTGCAATTCGCATGCGCCTCGATGTGACGCAATTGCCCAAGCCGTTCCAGATCAACGCGCTGGCTTCGCGCGACTGGAACCTTGCCTCGGCCTGGTTCCGCTGGACGCTGACGCCATGATGTTCACGCGCAAGGTCAGGCGTTCGCTGTCGAGCACCGGGATGCAGTTCCTGATCGTTCTGGTGCTCACGCTGGGCGCGGTCATGCTCTATTTGCTGTCGAGCGGCAGCGCCAACACGCCGTGGTTTTCCAGCGATTTGCCGCTGCTGCTCGTGCTCGGCGTCGGCGTGGTGTTGATCCTCATGCTGGTGGTCGGCTACCAGCTGCTTGTGCTGCGCCGGCGGCTCAATGCCCGGGTGTTCGGTTCCAAGTTGACATTGCGGCTGGTGCTGTTGTTCGCGCTGGTGGCTGTATTGCCCGGTGCGCTGGTTTACGCCGTGTCCGTGCAATTCCTGTCGCGCTCAATCGAGTCCTGGTTCGACGTGCGCGTGGAAAATGCGCTCGAGGGCGGCCTGAGCCTGGGTCGGGCCAATCTGGACAATATGCTCAAGGATCTGCGGCGCAAGGCCGAATCCATGACCCTGGTGCTGGCCGAGCGCACTCTGCCGCGGCAAGTCGCCACGTTGAACATGTTGCGCGAACAGGCGGCCGTGCACAACGCAACCTTGCTGCGCGCGGATGGCTCCGTGATCGCATTTTCCAGCGCGGATGCGGCCAGCCTGGTACCGGAACTGCCGTCGCCTTCGGTGGTGCGCGGCGTTCGCCTGCAACGCCCGTACAGCGCTATCGAGGCGCTCGCTGAAAGGGGCATGCAACTCCGGGTGCTGGTGCCGATCAACGATGTGACCGGCCCTACGCTGTTATTGCAGCTGATTCAGCCGGTGCCGACCGCGCTGGCGCGCGATGCGCAGACCGTGCAGGAGATTTACCGCGACTATCAGGAGTTGTCGCTCTCGCGGCTGGGGCTGAAACGCCTTTACACAATGACCCTGACCCTGTCGCTGCTGCTGGCATTGCTGTCGGCATTGCTGCTGGCAATCGTGTTCAGCGCGCGCCTGTCCGCGCCGCTGGGAGTCCTGGCCGCGGGCACGCGCGCCGTGGCGCAGGGCGATTTCAGCCCGCGCCACACCGTGAAATCCCATGATGAACTGGGCGTGCTGACCGAATCCTTCAACAGCATGACGCGCCAGCTCGCCGAAGCCCGCGCCGATGCCCAACGCAACCAGGAGCAAGTCACGGCGGCCAAGGCCTATCTGGAGAGCGTGCTCGGCAACCTTTCCGCGGGGGTCATGTCGTTCGATGCGGAGTTTCGTCTGCGCTCGGCTAACCGCAGTGCCGCGCGCATTCTGGGTGTCGAAGTCGAGACCCTGATCGCCACCCGTCCGGACGAGTGGATGCAGCGTGAGCCGCGCCTGGGTGCGGTGGGCAACGCGGTGCTCGAAGCGCTGGATAACAGCCGCGATGAACCCTGGGAGATCCAGGCGGAGCTTGCGGGCGCGGCGGGTCAGCAGATCCTGCTGCTGCGCGGCTCGCGGCTTGCCGCCGGCGCGCAGACCGGCATGGTGCTGGTGTTCGATGACATTACGCGCATGCGCCAGGCACAACGTCTGGCCGCGTGGGGAGAAGTCGCCCAGCGCCTGGCGCACGAGATCAAGAACCCGCTGACGCCGATCCAGCTTTCGGCGGAGCGCATGCAGCATCGCCTCGCCGACAAACTTTGCAGCCAGGATGCGCAAATCCTGTTGCGTTCCACCCAGACAATCGTCAACCAGGTGGCCGCATTGAAGGGCATGGTGGATGCCTTCAGCCTGTACGCGCGCTCGCCCTTGCCCGACCTGCAGCCGCTCGATCTCAACCAGCTCACGCGCGAAGTCACCGAGCTTTACGCAGCCTCGCGACCGGTATTGCAGTTCGAACTGGCCGCCGATCTGCCGCCTGTCTCGGGCGATACCGCCAAATTGAGGCAGGTTATTCATAATCTGCTGCAAAACGCGCAACAAGCGGTTGCGGACATGCCCGCGCCGCGCATCGTGTTGCGAACCGAAGCCGTGGCGCAGGGCGTGCAGTTCACCATGCGGGACAATGGTCCGGGTTTCCCTGAAGCGTTGATGAATCGCGTGTTCGAGCCCTACGTTACGACCAAATCCCGCGGCACGGGACTGGGCCTGGCGATCGTCAAGAAGATCGTCGAGGAACACAATGGCCGCATTCACATCGACAACGCGCCCGGCGGCGGAGCGAACGTAACCATCGTGCTGCCGATTACGCCGGCCCGGGCGGCCGAACCACGAATCAACAGACAGGTCGGATCATGAGCCAGATTCTGGTGGTCGACGACGAGGTGGGCATCCGCGAATTGCTGTCGGAGATTCTGCGTGACGAGGGGCATCAGGTGCGCCTGGCGCAGAACGCCGGCGAGGCGCGCCAGATCCGCGGCCGCTTGCGGCCGGACCTGGTATTGCTCGATATCTGGATGCCCGATACCGACGGCATCACGTTGCTCAAGGAGTGGGCCAGCACAGGGCAACTGACCATGCCGGTGGTCATGATGTCGGGCCACGGCACCATCGATACGGCCGTCGAAGCCACGCGCCTGGGCGCGTTTGCCTTTCTGGAAAAACCGGTCGCGCTGCAGAAGCTGCTGAGTACCGTGGGCACGGCGCTGCGACAGGGCCTGCTCAAGGGCCACACCACCGCGGTGCCGGTCACCGTGGGCAAATCGCGTGCAGTCGAGCAGTTGCGCCAGCATCTGGAGCGTCTGCGTACCTTGAAAGCGTCCACGCTGTTCTTCGGCGAACCCGGGGCAGGCATGGAGCAATGTGCCCGGCTGCTCCACCAGCCCACTGCGGCTTGGGTGGCGCCGGACGACTTCGGCGCACTCGATCAAATGGACACCAACCTGATAGGACAGGCCGCCGAAGGCAGCCTGTTCCTGCGTGAAGTGGGCGAGCTCACGCGCAGCCAGCAAAAGAATCTGCTCAACCAGATGCTGCAACTTGAGCGCTACAACACGCGCTTGCTCGCGTCGAGTTCGATCGATCTCGCGCAGCGCGTGGCCGAAGGCGTGTTCGAGCCGCGGCTGTACGCGTTGCTGGCGGGCGTCATCCTGCGCGTGCCGGCGTTGCGCGAGCGGGCCGAGGACATTCCCGAACTGGCGAATCTCGTATTGTCGCGTGCCGTCGAGTCGAAGGAAGCACCGGCGCGCAATTTCAATACTGCCGCACTGAACATGCTGCGCAACTACCACTGGCCGGGAAATCTCCTGCAGCTCGAAAGCGTCGTGAAAACCGTCGCGCAGCTCGCCGTCGGCGATGAGATCGGAGTTGCCGATGTGACCAGTGCGCTGGCCACGCTCGAGGCACCCCTGCCCAGTCCGGTGCAGAACTTGTCCCTGGAAGGGGAACTCCGGGATGCCCGCGATGCGTTCGAGCGCCTGTATTTCGAATACCACCTGAGCCGGGAAGGCGGCAACATGAGCCGCATCGCGGAACGCGTCGGCCTGGAACGCACCCACCTGTATCGCAAGCTCAAGCAGCTCGGCGTCAAACTTCCGCGCCGCGCCGATGAATGAGCCCGTGCGAGCTCGGCTAAACTAGCATCCGGATTGCGTCCCTGGGCTGTGCCCGGGGCTTTTTTAGCTCTGCAAAGGAAGGTATGGCAACCAGAATCGATCTTGCCAATGCGATACGCGCGCTGGCCATGGATGCAGTACAGAAAGCCAATTCGGGCCACCCCGGCATGCCCATGGGCATGGCCGAGATCGCCGAGGTGCTGTGGAACCATCATCTGCGTCATAACCCGGCCAATCCGAAGTGGGCGGACCGCGACCGTTTCGTACTCTCCAACGGGCACGGCTCGATGCTGTTGTACGCCTTGCTGCATTTGACCGGCTACGCGTTGCCGATGGAAGAACTCAAGCGGTTCCGGCAACTGCACTCCATGACGCCTGGTCATCCTGAACTGGGTATGACGCCGGGGGTGGAAACGACCACCGGCCCGCTCGGCCAGGGGCTTGCCAACGCCGTGGGCATGGCCGTTGCGGAAAAAATGCTGGCAGCGCAATTCAATCGCCCCGGCCACGACATCGTCGATCATCGGACCTACGTCTTCCTCGGCGATGGCTGCCTGATGGAGGGCATTTCTCACGAAGCCTGCTCGCTCGCCGGCACGCTGGGCCTGGGCAAGTTGATCGCGTTCTATGACGACAACGGCATTTCCATCGATGGCCATGTCGAAGGCTGGTTCACCGACGATACCCCCAAGCGTTTCGAAGCCTATGGCTGGCACGTGGTCCGTAGCGTCGATGGCCATGATGTCAACGCCGTCGAGGCGGCCATCGAATCCGCCGCCAAGACCACGGACCGTCCCAGCCTGATTTGCTGCAAGACCGTCATCGGCAAGGGATCGCCGAACAAGGCCGGCAGTCACGACAGTCATGGCGCTGCGCTCGGGGACAAGGAAGTCGCGGCGACGCGCCAGAATATCGGCTGGGCTCACGCCGCGTTTGAAATCCCCTCCGACGTTTACGCGGGCTGGGACGCTCGCGCCAAAGGCGCCCAGCGCGAAGCGCAATGGAATGCGCGCTTTGACGCCTATGCCAAGGCGTTTCCGCGCGAAGCGGCGGAGTTCACGCGGCGCATGGCGGGCGACTTGCCCCAGGATTGGCGCCGGCACGCCGAGGAGCATGTTGCCAAAGTCCATGACAAGGCCGAGACCATCGCCAGCCGTAAGGCTTCGCAGAATACGATCGAGGCGCTGGCCCCGGGGTTGCCGGAACTGGTTGGGGGTTCGGCCGATCTGGCCGGCTCGAATCTGACGCTATGGTCCGGCGCGAAGGCGGTCGCCAAAGCCGAGGGCGGCAATTATATTTACTACGGTGTGCGCGAGTTCGGCATGTCGGCTGTCATGAACGGCCTGGCATTGCACGGTGGCGTGATTCCTTACGGCGGCACCTTCCTGACCTTCTCGGATTATGCGCGTAACGCCTTGCGCATGGCCGCGCTCATGAAGATTCGCTCGCTGTTCGTCTTCACCCACGACTCCATTGGTCTGGGCGAAGACGGACCCACGCACCAGTCCGTGGAACACGCCGCCAGCCTGCGCCTGATACCGGGCATGGATGTCTGGCGACCCTGCGACACGGTGGAATCCGCAGCTGCCTGGATCGCGGCGCTCGAGCGCCGCGATGGACCGGCGTGTCTGCTGTTTTCCCGCCAGAACTTGCCGTTCCAGACGCGCGACGCTACAGCAATCCGGCAGATCGCGCGCGGCGCATACGTCTTGTCCGACGCGCCCAATGCGCAAGCCATCATCATCGCCACGGGCTCCGAGGTGTCGCTGGCGATGGCAGCGCAGAAAACATTGGCCGAGGCCGGTATCGCAGTCAGGGTCGTCTCGATGCCAAGCACCAACGTTTTCGATCGCCAGGACAAGTCCTATCGCGATGCCGTATTGCCCCGGGGCATCAAGCGCGTCGCGGTCGAGGCCGGCGTTACCGACTGCTGGCGCAAGTACGTCGGGCTCGAGGGCGAGGTGGTCGGACTCGATCGTTTTGGCGAATCGGCGCCTGCGGGCGAATTGTTCAAATTCTTCGGCATCACCGCCGAAGCCGTCGTCAATGCCGTGAAACGGCTGGTCTGAGCGTTCGCGCACGTGCCGCCGCCATGAGCCCGCCGAGTCCGATGCGATTGGTCGCTGATATCGGCGGCACCAATGCGCGCTTTGCGCTACTCGCGGCGAATTCCCTGCGGCCCCGGCGCGCGCGCAAAGTGCGCTGCGCCGATTTCGATAGCCTGGAGCACGCCGTTCGCAGTTATCTGCAGGGCACTGGCGATCCGCAGGTCACCCAGGCCGCTTTCGATGTGGCAACGGGAATCACGGGCGATTACGTGCACCTGACCAATGGACCCTGGGGATTCTCAATCGAGGAGACCCGCCGCAATCTGGGCCTCGAGCGCTTGCTGGTGGTCAACGATTTCACGGCGCTCGCCCTCGCCGTGCCGATCCTGCAGCCCGATGAAGTGCAACAAGTCGGCGGCGGCGTCGTGCATGCGGGGACGCCGATCGCCGTAATCGGCCCGGGCACGGGGCTGGGCGTGTCCGGGTTGATTCCATCGGGCGAGCGCTACCTGCCGCTGCAGGGCGAAGGCGGGCATGTGGCTTTCAGTCCGATGAGTGAAGCGGAGATCGGGGTGCTGCGCTGGTTGCAGCGCCACTACGAGCACGTTTCCATGGAGCGCCTGGTCAGCGGCCAGGGGCTTCAGAACATCTATCGGGCGCTGTGTGCCGAGGCGGGCATCGAGCCGCGCGCACTGAGCCCCGCAAAGATCAGCGAAGCCGCTTTAGCCAACCGGGACGCCCATAGCGTACAGGCGTTGGAAATGTTCTGTGCCGTGCTCGGCACGGCCGCTGCAAATCTGGTGCTCACGCTGGGCGCGCGCGCCGGCTGTTATCTCGGCGGCGGGATCGTGCCCAAGCTGGGTGATTACTTTGCGCGCTCGCCGTTTCGGGCACGCTTCGAAGCCGCCGGCAGGTTTTCGGACTACGTTGCGCGCGTCCCGACCTATGTGATCCTGGCGCCAACACCGGCTTTGCGCGGGCTGGCAACGCTGTTGCAAGACCCCGCATCCGCGCATGAATGACGTGATCGACGGCATCGGCATGCTGGCCGGGTTGCTGACCACGACCGCCTTCGTGCCACAGGTGTGGAAAATCTACCGCACCAAATCCGGACAGGACATTTCGGGCCGCATGTTTTCCATCTTCAGCGTCGGCATTGTGTTGTGGCTGATCTACGGGATTTTCCTGCAATCCCTGCCCCTGATACTTTCCAACGCAGTGACCCTGTTGCTGTCGCTCACGATCCTGGCGCTCAAACTTCGCTACCGCAGACGCCGCCTTTGAACGGGCTGTGTCTAGCCGATGCGTTTACCCGAGCCGGGATCGAAAAACACGGCTTTCGAGAGATTGATGGCCAGGTCCATCGACTCATTGGCGGCGCAAGCCCGGTCCGGCCTGACCCTGCAAGTGACCGCTTCGCCATTGATGCGCACGAGCAGCAAGGTGTCCGGTCCCGTTGGCTCGACCAGTTCTATCCTGAATTTGCGTTCATAGACGTTACCGGCATCGGGCTGCACGGTGGCAGCATCGGAAATCTGCTCGGGCCGTACACCCAGAATCAGTGTTTTGCCGAGCCAGGCTTGCAAGTCCCTCCCCGCTTCGCGCAGCGGCAGCACGAAATCCTGGTCCGCACTTTGCATCTGCAAACCCACCCCGCCCGCATGCTCGACGAGAACGGCCTTGATGAAGTTCATCGACGGTGAACCGATGAAGCCGGCCACGAACAAATCCGCAGGGCGGTCGTAGATCTCCTGCGGCACGCCGAACTGGCGGATCTCGCCGCCTTGCATGACTGCGATCTTGCTGCCCAGGGTCATCGCCTCGATCTGGTCGTGGGTCACATAAACAATGGTCGCCTTGAGCCGCTCATGCAGCAGCTTGATCTCGGTGCGCATTTCCACGCGCAGCTTGGCGTCCAGATTCGACAGCGGTTCGTCGAACAGGAACAGTTGCGGGTCGCGCGCGATCGCCCGTCCCATGGCTACGCGCTGACGTTGCCCGCCGGAGAGTTGCGCAGGTTTGCGGTCCAGCAGATCGCCCATCTGCAGGATCTTGGCCACGCGGTCGACAATCTCGCGCTGTTGCGGCTTCGGCACACGCCGCATTTCCAGGCCAAAGGAAATATTGGCCCGCACCGTCATGTTCGGGTACAGGGCGTAGGACTGAAACACCATGGCAATATCCCGATCCTTCGGGCTGAGCTGGGTAACGTTCCTGTCACCGATCAGTATTTCGCCCGCGGTCGCAGTATCCAGGCCGGCAAGGATATTGAGCAACGTCGATTTGCCGCATCCCGAAGGCCCGACCAGAATGAGGAACTCGCCCGATGTCGATATGCAGCGCGATGTCCTTGAGTACTTCGACATCGCCGAACGCTTTGCGTATGTTTTTGATGGTCAGAGATGACACAGGGCCTCCCGTCTAACCCTTTACCGATCCGGCCGTAAGGCCGCGTACGAAATACTGGCCCGCCAGAACGTACACGAGCAGCGTCGGCAGTCCGGCGATGATGGCGGCTGCCATATCGACGTTGTATTCCTTGACGCCCGTGGAGGTGTTGACCAGGTTGTTCAGCGCGACCGTGATCGGTTGGCGCTCGCCCGAGGAAAACACCACGCCGAACAGGAAGTCGTTCCAGATCTGCGTGAACTGCCAGATTACGCAGACCACGATGATTGGCGGAGAAAGCGGCAGGATGATGCGCCAGAAAATGCGGAAGAAGCCGGCGCCATCGACCCGCGCGGCCTTGACCATTTCCGACGGGATCGCAACATAGAAATTGCGGAAGAACAGCGTGGTGAAAGCGAGCCCGTAGATCACGTGCACGAAAATGAGACCGGCCGTGGTATTGGCGATGCCGAGCCAGCCCAGCGTCTGCGCCATGGGCAATAGCACGACCTGGAAAGGAATGAAGCATCCAAGCAGCAGCAAGGTAAAAAACGCGTCACTGCCGCGGAAGCGCCACATGGTCAGCACGTAGCCGTTGAGGGCGCCCACGAGCGTGGACAGTGCGACCGCGGGAAGCACGAAGCTCACCGAATTCCAGAAATTGGCGCGCAACCCGCTGCAATCCGCGCCGGTGCAGGCGCTGGACCAGGCTTTGATCCAGGCGTCGAACGACAGGCTCTGCGGCAGCGAAATCAGATTTCCAGCGCGAATGTCCTCCAGGGTTTTCAGCGACGTGGTCAGCATCACGAACAACGGCATCAGGTAGTAAAGCGCGAATACGATCAGCACCGCGTACAACAGGACCCGTCCGAACGTACGGGTGCCGACCGATTCGGTGCGCTGTATTTCAGGCATGCGCCTGCCTTCGTGTTTCCGAATAGATCATCGGCACGATGATGGCCACCACGGTCAGTAACATCATCATGGCGCTGGCCGCCCCCAGGCCGATCTGATTGCGGTTGAATGCGAACACGTACATGAATATCGCGGGCAGATCGGAGGAAAATCCCGGACCGCCGCCGGTCAGTGCCATCACGAGGTCGAAACTCTTGATGGCGATGTGCGCCAGTATGATGACGGCGCTGAAGAATACCGGCCGAAGCGACGGGATGATGATGCGCAGATAAATGCGCACCGGTCCGGCGCCGTCCACCTGGGCGGCCTTGATGATCGAGTCATCGACGCCACGCAGCCCCGCCAGGAACAACGCCATGACGAAGCCGCTCGACTGCCAGGCGCCGGCAATGACCACGGTGTAAATCGACAGGCCCGGTGTCACGATCCAGTCGAAGGTGAAATCCTCGAATCCGAACTGACGCACCAGATGCTCGATGCCCAGGCCGGGATTCAGGATCCAGCGCCACGCCGTGCCCGTCACGATGAATGACAGGGCCATCGGGTAAAGATAGACGGCGCGCAGGAAACCCTCGGCGCGGATGCGTTGGTCGAGCAGGATCGCCAGCAGCAGCCCGGTGGCAAGGCAGGTCAAGATGAACAGCGAACCGAAGATCCCCAAATTGGTCAGCGACGTCCACCAGCGGTCGTTCTCGAACAAGGCCACGTATTGCACGAAGCCGACCAGGTCGTAGCGCGGCAGCAGCCGGGATTCGGTGAACGACAGCCACGCCGTCCACAGGATGAAGCCGTAGACGAAAATCAGGGCAACGGCCAGGGTCGGCCCGAGCACGATTTTCGGCATGAGCGTTGCCGCGTAATCGCGCAGCCTGTAACCGGGCGGCGCTGGCGCGGCCCGGTCTCCAGAATCCATCATGGCACCATGGGCGATCGCCGCCGGCGCAGGCGCCTATTGCCCGCGCCGGTAGCGGGCAACCTTACCGGGCGGTGCCGGCGGCTGCCATTTTCTCGGCTGCGGCCTTGGGCGTCATGGACGGGGTGTTCATGAAATTCGTGACCACGTCGAACATGGCGCCTTTGTTGGCCGGCGGCATCGCCATCTCATGCGCCCAGCTGGGCACCAGCTTGCCGCTCTTGGACGCGGCCACGAATTCGGCCGCCGAATCCTTGGCGCACTGGTCGAACTTGTCCAGGTTCATGCCAAGGCGGACCGGAATCGAGCCCTTGTTCAGGTTGAATACTTCCTGAAATTTCGGCTCCATGATCGCGGCAGCCAGATGCGACTGCGCGGTCGTGGCCGACGCATCCTTTTGCTGGAACATGATGAAACTGTCGATATTGAAGGTATAGGTACCCTGGTTGCCCGGAATGGGCATGCAGACATAATCCTTGCCGGGCTTCTTGCCTGCGGCGCTAAACTCTCCTTTGGCCCAATCCCCCATGAACTGCATCGCGGCCTTGCCGTTGATCACCATCGCGGTGGCCAGATTCCAGTCGCGATTGGCCGCATCCTTGTCGACGTATTTCTGGATCATGCGCAGCGTCGCGAAGGATTTTTCCATTTGCGGGCTGCCCAGCGCCTTGGCATCGAGTTCGACAAAGGCCTTCTTGTACCAATCCGCACCGCCGGTGCCGAGCGCAACGGCTTCGAATACCGTGGAATCCTGCCAGGGTTGACCGCCATGCGCGAGCGCGATCAGGCCGGCCTTCTGGATTTTCTCGGCTGCCACCTCGAACTCTGCCCAGGTGGTCGGAATTTTAGCGCCCGCCTTCTTGAAGACTTCCGGATTGGCCCACATCCAGTTAACGCGGTGCACATTGACCGGCACGGCGACATAGTGCCCCTGATACTTCATGACGTTGCTGACCACGGGCGGCAGCAGCGAGTCCCAGTTGCCGGCTTTGGCAACGTCGTCGAGATTGGCCAGCACCCCTTCGCGCGCCCATTCCTGGATGCCGGGGCCCTTGACTTGCGCTGCAGTGGGCGGCTTGCCGGATACCACGCGCGACTTGAGCACCGTCATGGCCGTCTCGCCGGCGCCGCCGGCCACGGCAAAATCTTTCCACGTGTCGCCCTTGCTCTCGAGGATTTTCTTGAGTTCGCCTACCGATTTGGCCTCGCCCCCCGAAGTCCACCAATGCAGCACTTCGACCTCGCCGGCCGCGGCGGGCAGTGCAAACGAAATTCCGACTGCCAGCGCCAGCAACCCCAGCCTTGCTTCTGCAAACCTGTGTCCCATGATGTCCTCCGCATATGAACGGTGTTTGGATTTTCTGAGAATCATGTTGCTGACGTCACCGCCGAGGCACCGAAACCTGACGGCACTCATCTTGAGCCACTATAGAAGGCGGCCGAGACCGGCGCAACGCATTCCGGCCCCGCGCCGCAGCATCGCTGTGATCGACCCCCCGAGTGCAGTAAAATCCGGTTTTAATCAGAGGACTCGGCAATGACCATTCGCGTTGCAATAAACGGCTATGGCCGCATCGGGCGCAACATCCTGCGGGCGCATTACGAGAACCGCAAGCAGCACGACATCCAGATCGTGGCGATCAACGATCTGGGCGACGCCAAAATCAATGCGCACCTCACGCGTTACGATACCGCCCATGGCAAGTTTCCGGGTACCGTCGCGGTCGATGGCGAATTTCTGGTCGTCGACGGCGACAAGATCAAGGTCTGCGCCCAGCGTAATCCCGCCGAGTTGCCCTGGAAGGAACTCGGCGTGGATGTGGTGCTCGAATGCACGGGCTTGTTTACGAGCAAGGCCAAAGCCGGCGCACATCTGACCGCCGGTGCAAAGAAAGTCATCATTTCCGCGCCCGCCGACAAGGATGTGGATGCCACTATTGTCTACGGCGTGAATCATGGCGTGCTGAAAGCGTCGCATACCGTGATCTCCAACGCCAGTTGCACGACCAACTGCCTGGCACCCATGGTCAAGGCATTGAATGATCGCATCGGCGTGGTCAACGGCCTGATGACCACTATCCATTCCTACACCAACGACCAGGTGCTCACGGACGTCTATCACACCGATTTGCGCCGCGCGCGTTCCGCCACGATGTCGATGATCCCGACCAAAACGGGCGCCGCGGCAGCGGTGGGCCTGGTGCTGCCCGAGCTCAACGGCAAACTGGACGGCTTCGCCATGCGCGTGCCGACCATCAATGTCTCCATCGTCGACCTGAGTTTCGTGGCGCGGCGCGCGACCAGCGTGGAAGAAGTCAACAATGCCGTGAAACAGGCTGCGCAGGCCGAACTCAAGGGCGTTCTCGAATACAGCACGGAGCCGTTGGTGTCGGTGGATTTCAATCACAATCCGGCCTCTTCCGTGTTCGACTCCACCCTGACCAAGGTCTCGGAGGGCACACTGGTGAAGGTCTGCTCGTGGTACGACAATGAGTGGGGGTTCAGCAATCGCATGCTCGACACCACGGTGACATTCGTCGGCGCGAAATAAACCGGCGGCAGTTTCTGCGGGGGGCACCGAGCCAAGCAGGCCGCCGACAGGCTTGCTGCTCGGTGCCCTCTGCGTTAGCGAATCTTGAACGGATGGACGCAATCCCATGACCATTCTGCGAATGACCGAAGTCGACCTGCGAGGCAAACGCGTTTTTATCCGCGCGGACCTGAATGTGCCCCTGGACGATAGCGGCCGCATTACCGACGACACCCGTATCCGCGCCTCCGTGCCGGCCATCGAGCGCGCGCTGAAAGCCGGCGCAGCCGTCATGGTGACCTCGCACCTGGGGCGGCCCGTGGAAGGCGAATTCAAGCCCGAGGATTCGCTGGCGCCAGTCGCGCAGCGCCTGGCCGAATTGCTGCGTATGCCGGTCCCGCTTCAGGCGAACTGGGTCGGCGGCGTAGAGGTCAAGCCCGGGCAAGTCGTGCTGCTGGAGAATTGCCGTGTCAACAAGGGCGAGAAGAAAAATGACGACGCCCTGTCCAGAAAAATGGCCGCGCTGTGCGACGTTTACGTCAACGACGCCTTCGGCACCGCGCATCGCGCGGAAGCCACCACGCATGGGATCGCCAAGTATGCGCCCATTGCCTGCGCCGGCCCGCTGCTGGCGGCGGAGCTCGATGCACTGGGCAAGGCCTTGCGCAATCCCAAGCACCCGATGGTCGCCATTGTCGCGGGCTCCAAGGTGTCGACCAAGCTCAGCATCCTCGGCGAGTTGGCCAAGAAGGTGGATCAGCTGATCGTGGGCGGAGGCATCGCCAACACGTTCATGCTGGCCGCCGGCCTGCCGATCGGCAAATCGCTGGCCGAGCCGGATCTCGTCAGCGAGGCGCGCAACATCATGGCCAACCTGGAGGCAAAAGGGGGCCGCGTGCCCATTCCGCTCGATGTGGTGTGCGCCAAGCAGTTTTCCGCAGACGCCAATGCAACCGTCAAATCTGCCAAGGACGTTGAGTCCGACGATCTGATTCTGGACATCGGGCCGAAGACGGCGGCACAACTTGCGGCCATGCTCGGCAAGGCCGGCACCATCGTCTGGAACGGTCCGGTCGGCGTGTTCGAGTTCGACCGCTTTGCGGAGGGCACCCGGACCCTGGCCAACGCCATTGCCGATTCGCCGGCCTTTTCGATCGCGGGCGGCGGCGATACGGTGGCCGCCATTGCCAAATACGGCATCGAAGACAAGATCGGCTATATCTCGACCGGTGGGGGCGCTTTTCTCGAGTTCCTCGAAGGCAAGACCCTGCCCGCCGTTGAAATCCTGGAGACCCGCTCCGCGGGTCAATCACGGGAAACCACATGACCCAGAAAAGCACGAAAATCGTCGCGACGCTCGGCCCCGCTTCCAGCGACAAAGACGTTCTCACGCGCATGATCGCCCACGGGGTCGATGTGGTCCGCATGAACTTCTCCCACGGCACCAAGGAGGAACACCTGGCGCGCGCGGAACTGGTGCGAGAAGTTGCGCGAGGCCTGGAACGCACGGTCGGCATCATGTGCGACCTGCAGGGACCGAAGATCCGCATCGGCAAATTCGAGGCGGGCCGCATTACGCTCAGCCCGGGCGACATCTTCACGCTCGACGCGGATTGCGCGCTCGGCAACCAGCAGGAAGTCGGTCTGGACTACAAGGAGCTGCCGCGCGACGTGGCCGCGGGCGCGGTGTTGCTGCTCGATGACGGAAGGCTGGTGCTCGATGTGCAGGAGGTCCAGAACAACCGCATCAAAACCATCGTACGCGTTGGCGGCGTGCTGTCGAACAACAAAGGCATCAATCGACAGGGCGGCGGGTTGACGGCGCCTGCGCTGACCGGGAAGGACATGGACGACATCAAGACTTCGGTGCAGATGAAAGCCGATTTCCTGGCGGTTTCCTTTCCCAGGAGCGGCGCTGACATGTACATGGCCCGGGAGCTCATGCGCGCCGCCGGCGGAAAGTCGATGCTGATCGCCAAAATCGAGCGCACCGAAGCCGTAGTCGCCCTGGATGAAATCCTGGATTCCTGCGACGGCATCATGGTGGCGCGGGGCGATCTGGCCGTGGAAGTAGGCGACGCGGCGGTGCCGGCGTTGCAAAAACGCATGATCCGCACGGCGCGGGAGCGCAATAAGCTCACCATCACGGCCACGCAAATGATGGAATCGATGATCACCAGCCCGGTGCCGACGCGGGCGGAAGTTTCGGACGTGGCCAATGCCGTGCTCGACGGCACCGATGCCGTCATGCTTTCTGCGGAAACCGCCAGTGGCAAGTACCCGGTCGAAACCGTGGAATCGATGGCGCGCATCTGTCTGGAAGCGGAGAAATCGGCTGAATCGACGCTCGACCGGGAGTTCCTGAATCGCGTGTTCACGCGCGTCGATCAATCCATTGCCATGGCGGCGTTGTTCACGGCCTATCATCTGAAGGTCAAGGCCATTGCTGCCCTGACCCAATCCGGCTCGACCGCCCTGTGGATCTCCCGGCTCAATTGCGGGGTGCCCATTTACGCGTTGACGCCTGAAGTTTCGACGCGCTACCGGCTGAGTCTGTTTCGGGACACCTATCCGCTGCTGATCAAGTATGTCGGTCATGACCGCGATTATTTGCTGCAGGAAGCCGAGGACCGGTTGGTCGCCGCGGGGCTGGTGCAGAAAGGTGACCTGATCGTGGTTACCTTTGGCGAACCGATCGGCTCGCCCGGGGGCACCAACACGATGAAAATCGTTAAAGTCGGCGAAAGCCGCCGACCCTGAGCGTCGTACGCGTTTCCCCGCCCATTTCCCTTCGAACCGATCAGGTGAAAATCATGGCCCTCGTCTCGATGCGACAGTTGCTCGACCATGCCGCTGAACACAATTACGGCGTGCCCGCATTCAACGTCAACAACCTGGAGCAGATCCAGGCCATCATGCAGGCAGCCGACGAGACGGATTCGCCAGTCATCATGCAGGCGTCGGCCGGCGCCCGGAAATATGCCGGCGAGCCGTTCCTGCGCCATCTCATCGAGGCGGCCGTTGAGATGTATCCGCACATTCCGGTGGTCATGCATCAGGATCATGGCGCCAATCCTGCGGTGTGCCAGCGCTCGATACGGTCGGGTTTCAGTTCGGTGATGATGGACGGCTCGCTCAAGGAAGACATGAAAACCCCGGCGCCCTATGATTACAACGTCCGCGTCACGCGGCAGGTCGTCGACATGGCCCATGCCGTGGGCGTTTCAGTGGAAGGCGAACTGGGCTGCCTGGGCTCGCTCGAAACCATGAGCGCGGGCAAGGAAGACGGCTCCGGGGCCGAAGGTGCGCTCACCCACGACATGCTGCTCACGGATCCCGATCAGGCGGCCGACTTCGTCAAGCAGACGCAGGTCGATGCGCTGGCGATTGCCATCGGCACCTCGCACGGCGCCTACAAGTTCAGCCGCAAGCCTACGGGCGATATCCTCGCCATCGAACGCATCAAGGCCATTCACCAGCGCATTCCCAACACGCATCTGGTCATGCACGGGTCTTCCTCGGTGCCGCAGGATTGGCTCAAGGTGATTCGCGACAACGGCGGTGAGATGAAGGAAACCTACGGCGTGCCGGTGGAAGAAATTCAGGAGGGCATCAAGCACGGCGTGCGCAAGATCAACATCGATACCGATATCCGTCTTGCCATGACCGGTGCGATCCGGCGCGCGTTCAACCGGGACAAGGCTGAATTCGACCCGCGTAAATACCTCAAGGACGCCATGCTCGCGGCCAGACAGATCTGCAAGGCACGCTTCGAGGCGTTTGGCAGCGCCGGCCAGGCGGCCAGCCTCAAACCCGTCACCCTGGATCTCATGGCCGAGAAATACGCCAACGGCGCGATCCAGGCCATCGTTCACTGACGCCCAGGTCCCGGAGCCGTCATGCAGACACAGACCCGGACCTCTCGCTACGCGCAAAGCGTGCTGGCATTCGTCGAGAACATCGGCCTGATGGTCATCGGGCTGGCGACCATCGTGGCCGGCTATCAGGAAGTCATGGTGATGATCGGCAATGCCAAAGTGACCCTGGCCGACCTGCTGCTGATGTTCCTGTATCTGGAAGTGCTCACCATGGTCGGCCTTTACTACAATTCCGGAAAACTGCCGGTGCGCTTTCCCCTGTACATCGCCATGGTGGCATTGGCGCGCTATCTGATTCTCGATATCAAGGATCTGGATGTCTGGCGCATGCTGGCGGTGTCCGGTTCGGTGCTGCTGATCGCACTGGCGGTGCTGTTGATCCGCTATGGCCATGTGCGTTTTCCGTACACCGAGGACGCCGGCCGCAAATCCGGCATGCAGCCCCAATTCGGCAAGGAATAAGGACCCCTATTTTGGCTACGCGTCGCGCACCCCCACGCAGCAGGAAATCCTCGCCGCTGATCGGCATCGTCATGGGCAGCGACAGCGACTGGCCGGTCATGCAGCATGCCGCGCAGATGCTCGAAGATTTCGATGTCGAGTATGAGGCGCGCGTGGTTTCGGCGCATCGCACCCCGGACCTCATGTTCGACTACGCGCAGCACGCTGCCGCGCGCGGTCTGCGCTGCATCATCGCGGGCGCGGGCGGCTCCGCGCACTTGCCCGGCATGCTCGCCGCGAAGACGCGCGTGCCCGTGCTGGGCGTGCCGGTGACGTCGCGCGCGTTGCAGGGGCTCGATTCCCTGCTGTCCATCGTGCAGATGCCGCGCGGCATTCCCGTGGCCACGTTTGCCATCGGTGAAGCCGGTGCCGCCAATGCGGGGCTGTTCGCGCTGGCGCTGCTCGCGCACGCGGACGCCGCACTGGCCGCGAAGCTGGATGCCTTCAGGCTTCGGCAAAGTGCGAAAGTCAAGGCCATGAAATTGCCGCCCCTGCGCAAAGCAGCCGGCCCCAAATCCACCGCAAAAAAATGAGCATGATCGCACCCGGCTCCTGGCTCGGCTTGCTTGGCGGCGGGCAACTGGGGCGCATGTTCACCATGTCCGCCCAAAGCATGGGCTACAAGGTCATGGTGCTCGATCCGGGCGACCACAGCCCGGCGGGCAGCGTGGCCGATGCGCACGTGTGCGCCGATTATCTGGACGAGCAGGCGCTGCGGCAAATGGCGGGGCGCTGTGCGGCCGCAACCACCGAATTCGAGAATGTCCCGGCGCAAAGTCTGGCTTTCCTTGCCCGCCATGCGGTCGTGAGTCCCTCGGCCCATGCGGTGGCAATCGCGCAGGACCGCATCCGCGAGAAATCCTTTCTTGCCGACAACGGGCTCGCGGTGGCGCCGTTTGCAGTGATCACGAACGAGGCGGACCTGCAGGCGCCGGCAATCGCTTCGCTGCTGCCCGGCATCCTGAAGATCGCGCGGCTCGGATACGATGGCAAGGGACAGATTCGCGTCAACTCGACGCCGGAAGCGCGCAACGCGTTTGACGCATTGGGCGGCAAGCCTTGCGTGCTGGAAAAATTCGTCGATCTTGCGCTCGAGGTCTCGGTCGTGGTGGCGCGCGGCTTCGACGACGCCGTGATCTCCTACCCGGTATCGGAGAATCGTCATGCCGAAGGCATCCTTGATGTCAGCATCGTGCCGGCGCGAGTGTCCGCTCAACTCGCGCAAGAGGCGCGCGCGGCCGCTATCAAAGTGGCCGAACGTCTGGATTATCGCGGCGTGCTGTGCGTGGAGTTTTTCGTGCTGAGCGATGCGACCCTGCTGGTCAACGAAATCGCACCGCGCCCGCATAACAGCGGACATTACACCATCGATGCCTGTGTTACGTCCCAGTTCGAGCAGCAGGCACGGGTGTTGTGCAATCTGCCGCTGGGCGACAGTGCCATGCACTGTGCCGCAGTGATGGTCAATCTGCTGGGCGAAGTCTGGGCGGCCGGCGAGCCCCGCTGGGAGCAGGTGCTGCGCCATCCGCGCGCTAAGCTGCATCTGTATGGCAAAACCGAAGCGCGGGCCGGCCGCAAAATGGGTCATTTCACCGTGCTCGCGGATAGCGTCGACGCCGCACTCGGCACGGCCAACGAAATCAAGGCGACACTGGTTGCGAACGCGCAGTCCCGGCGCGCAGTCGACGCGGCCTGAATGGGGAGAACGCCCGCTTGGACAACATGAACGCCGTGCTCGAAACGCACATCCAGTCGCTGCCGCTGCTTCATCGCGGCAAGGTACGCGATATTTACGCCGTGGATGCCGAGCGCCTGCTGATTGTGCAAACCGACCGGCTGTCGGCATTCGACGTAATCCTGCCCACGCCGGTGCCCGGCAAGGGGCGAGTGCTCACGGCCATGTCGAATTTCTGGTTCCAGAAACTCGCCCATGTGATGCCCAATCACCTGCTGCCTGCGGCACCGGAAACGGTGGTCGCCGAATCGGAGCGCACGCAGGTCGAGGGGCGAGCCTTCGTCGTGCGCCGGCTCAAGCCACTGCCGATCGAGGCGATCGTGCGTGGCTATCTGGCCGGTTCCGGCTGGAAAGATTACCGCAAGAGTGGAACGATCTGCGGCATCGCGCTGCCGCCCGGCATGCGCGAGGCCGAGCAGTTGCCTGAACCGATCTTCACGCCTTCGACCAAGGCTGCCCTCGGCGGCCACGACGAAAACATCCCGTTCGAGCAAATGCAGCGCCTGATCGGCGCGCAGCTCGCAATCGAGGTTCGCGACAAGGCCACGCAGTTGTACACGCAGGCAGCCGCCTATGCCACGCAGCATGGCATCATCATTGCGGATACCAAGTTCGAGTTCGGCCAGGACGCAACCGGCACCTTGTACCTCATCGACGAGGCGTTGACGCCCGATTCTTCGCGTTTCTGGCCGAAGGATCAGTACCGCATCGGCATCAGCCCGCCGTCTTTCGACAAGCAGTTCGTGCGCGACTGGCTGGAGGCCCGCCAATGGAACAAGCAGCCGCCCGCGCCGGCGCTGCCCGAGGAGGTGCTGCGGAAAACACGCGACAAGTACGAAGAGGCTTTGCGCCTGTTAACGGCATGAACTGCCGCGCGGCTGCTGAAGGGGCGGTGCCAATTGGTCACTGAGGACGACATCGAGCAAGCCGTGCGCCTGTTGCGCGCGGGCGGCCTCGTGGCCTTTCCGACTGAAACTGTTTACGGCCTCGGCGCGGACGCGTCCAACAGTGCAGCAGTGCGAAAACTCTTTACAGCCAAGAAGCGCCCGGCCGATCACCCGGTGATCGTGCATGTCAGCGGCACCAGCGAGCTGAAGCACTGGGCGGCCGAGGTACCACGTAGCGCATGGGTGCTGGCGGAAAAATTCTGGCCGGGCCCGCTCACCCTGGTGCTGCGCCGCGCCGCGCACGTCAGTGATCTCGTTACGGGCGGGCAGGACACGATCGGCGTGCGGGTACCCTTGCATCCGGTTGCGCAACAATTGCTCAGGGCTTTCGGCGGTGGCATCGCCGCGCCGTCGGCCAATCGCTTTGGACGATTGTCGCCGACGACGGCGCGGCATGTGCATGAGGAACTCGGCGACACGGTGGATCTCGTGCTGGACGGCGGGGCTTGCGAGGTTGGCATCGAGTCGACCATCGTCGATCTTTCGCGCGAAACGCCCGCCGTGTTGCGCCCGGGCCACATCAGCGCGCAACAAATTGCCGAGGCATTGGCCGCACCCCTTGCTGAATCCGCCGCGGGCCGCCCGCGCGTGTCGGGCTCGCTCGATTCGCATTACGCGCCGGGCCTGCCGCTGAAGATCGTGGCACCCGATCAGATCGAAAATTATCTGCGCAGCCGCACCGGTACGCCGGTCGCCGTGCTGGCGCGCCGTGGCCGGCCGGCCGAATCAAAAGCGACGCTGTGGCAAGTCGCGCCACAGGAGTCCGGGGATTACGCGCGCCTGCTCTACGCCACGCTGCGACGCCTGGACGTGTCGGGTTGCCGCTTGATCGTCGTCGAGGAATTGCCCCCGTTGCCCGAGTGGATGGCACTGCGCGATCGGCTGGGTCGGGCTGCCACGCCCGAGCCGTCAATCTCCGCGGTCAATACGCCGCGCTGAACGCCTGGCTTACCCCACGCCCCCGCGCAGCGGCGGGCGGCTTTGTTTCACTCTCAGGCTTTCGTTCCATTCATCCGCGAAGTCGCGCTGGCAGCGCAGATGGATCGCGGCCGTGATCCCCATGGCGATGAGCGCGCCAAGGCTGGCCAGCGCCATGTCCTTGTGCGCATCCCAGACGTCACCCTGGGTGCCGAGATAAGCCTGGCCCAACTCGCCGCCGAAGAAGCTCGCCGCCGCCCATTCCACCAGTTCGTAGAGCATTGACGTGGACATGGCGATGTCGACCGGGAAAAAATAACTCCAGAAACCGCGCAGCCGGATCACGCGCTGGAACACCTCGCGTATCGGATAGACCAGCAGCAAACCATAGGCGAAGTGCACCACGCGATCGAAATTATTGCGCTCCCAACCCAGCAGACTGTTGAGCGAGCGACCGCTCAACGCTTCGAACCAACGATCGTAAGGCACCTGCGAATAGGTGTAATGCGCGCCGATCAGGTGCAGGGCGAGAAACAGGAAAATCAGCGCATAGGCTGTTCGCGACAACGTGAGCTTGCGGTAGCTTGCAACCATCGCACCGACGAGCACCACCACCAGTACATTTTCCAGCAACCAGTCCTTGCGGTCGTAGGGCGCGATACCCAGTGCGACAAACTCGATGCCCAGCAACACGCCGAGCCCGATGACAAAGCGCCGGTGCGGTATCCGAAACAGCATGGCGGGCGTCTGGCCGGGCGAACGTTACGCGAGTCGAACGCGCGCCGCGGCGCCGGCAGCCTGTGCGCCGGATTGCGCCAGATAATCCAGGGCCGCGGCAACGCCCTGCTTGCGCATCGGCACGCCTGCGAGCTGCAATCCCATTTCAACGCCGCACAAAGTTGCAGCCAGCGTCAGATCATTGAAATCGCCCAGGTGGCCGATGCGGAAGATCCTGCCCTGCAACTTGCCCAGCCCGGCGCCGAGCGACATGTCGAAACGCTCGAGGATGAGTTGCCTGACCTTGTCCGCGTCCTGTCCGTCGGGCAGCAGCACGGCGGTCAACGCGTTGCTGTATTCGGCGGGCTCCGAGCACAATATCTCCAGTCCCCATGCGCGCACGGCTGCGCGCGTGGCTTCGCCGTGGCGGGCATGGCGCGCGAACACGTTTTCCAGGCCTTCTTCCTGCAACATCTGCAGCGCCTCGCGCAGTCCGTAGAGCAAATTGGTGGCGGGCGTATAGGGAAAGAAGCCTGACCTGTTGGGACCGAGCATCTCATCCCAGCTGAAGTAGCTGCGCGGCAGGCGCGCGCTCTTCGAGGCGGCCAGCGCCTTGCTGCTCACGGCGTTGAAGCTCAGGCCCGGGGGCAGCATCAATCCTTTTTGCGATCCGGCGACCGTCACATCGACCCCCCATTCGTCATGGCGATAGTCGATGGAGCCCAGCGACGAAATGGTGTCGACCAGCAGCAGCGCCGGATGGCTGCTGCGCGCGATCGCGTCGCGCACCAGCGGGACGCGGCTCACCACGCCGGTGGAAGTTTCGTTGTGTACCACGCACACGGCCTTGATGGCGCGCTGGCGGTCCTGCGCGAGCGCGCGTTCGATCGCCTGCGCATCGGCGCCGTGGCGCCAGTCGCCGGGAATGAACTCCACCACAAGGCCCAGGCGTGTTGCCAGCTTTTGCCACAACGTCGCAAACTGGCCGGTCTCCGCCATCAGCACGCGATCGCCTGGCGACAGTGTATTGACCAGCGCCGCTTCCCAGGCGCCCGTTCCGGAGGCCGGATAAATGATGACCGGCGCGCTGGTACGAAATACCGCCTTGAGCCCTTCGAGCACCTCACGGCCCAGACCCGCGAACTCGGGGCCGCGGTGGTCGATCGTGGGCCGATCCATGGCGCGCAGGATGCGGTCGGGCACATTGGTCGGACCGGGTATCTGCAGGAAATGTCGTCCGCTGCGGTAGGGCATGGCTGAAGACCCGGACAAAGAGGCGAGCGTACTTAAATTGCGCGACTGCCACAAGCGCGCCCACCGAAGCCCTCGGGTATCATCGCAGCTTGTAACCCGAGGGCGGTTGGTCTGCATGAATGCTTCCGCGATACCACTCCAGTTTCACCCGCCAGCGCGCGCGCACCATCCGCTCGAACGTCTGCTGCGCGCGCATCTGCAGGGCGACGTGCGGTTCGATGCGTTTTCGCGCGGGCGCTATGCCACCGATGCATCCATTTACCAGATCGATCCGATAGGGGTAGTGATTCCGACTACGGAAGACGATGCGCGCGCGGCCTTGCAGATTGCCGCCGAACAAGAGGTGCCGATACTTCCGCGTGGCGCCGGCACTTCGCAGTGCGGACAAACCGTGGGCGCTGCGCTGGTCATCGATTGCTCCAGATTCCTCGACAAGGTGATCGACGTCGATATCGACCGGCGCGAAGCCACGGTGCAACCCGGCGTCGTGCTCGATCATCTGAACGCCCGGTTGCGTGCGCACGACCTGTGGTTTCCGGTGGATGTTTCGACTTCGGCACAGGCCACGCTCGGCGGCATGGCGGGCAACAATTCCTGCGGATCGCGCTCGATCCGCTACGGCAATATGGTGCATAACGTCATCGGCGTGGATGCGTGGCTCAGCGGCGGCGATGAATTCCGTTTTGGTCCCAGCAGCGAGCTCGCCGGCGCGTCCGCGGGCTATCGCGCGCTGGTGGAAAAAATCCACGCCGTCGTGCGCCGCGAAGGCGACGAGATCGAGCGCCGCTGGCCCAATGTATTGCGCCGCGTGCAGGGCTACAACCTGGACATGGTGCACCCCGGCAGCGAAGCCCGGCCGCTCGCGCACAACCTGGCGCACCTGCTGGTCGGCTCGGAAGGCACGCTGGCGTTTTCCAAGCGCATCACGCTGAAGCTCTCGCCGATCCCGGCCCACAAAGCTCTGGGCGTGGTGCATTTCCCCACGTTCTATCAGGCGATGGATCTGACGCAGCACATCGTCACGCTGGATCCCGACGCCGTGGAGCTCGTGGACCGCACCATGATCGATCTGGCGCGCGGCAATGCGGTGTTTCGCCCGGTCGTCGACAGATTCCTGCAGGGCGCACCCGAAGCGATTCTGCTGGTCGAATTCGCCGGCGCGGACCGGCAGGCGCTGGTCGGGCGGCTCGCGCGCCTGGCCGAATTGATGGGCGATCTGGGCCTGCCCGGCAGCGTGGTGCAGATCATCGAGCCGGCGTTGCAGAAGGACATCTGGGAAGTGCGCAAGGCCGGGCTCAATATCATGATGTCGATGAAGGGAGACGGCAAACCCGTGTCCTTCATCGAGGATTGCGCGGTGCCGCTGGAGCACCTCGCCGAATATACCGACCGCTTGACCCGGGTCTTCGAAAAGCATGGCACGCGCGGCACCTGGTACGCGCATGCTTCGGTGGGCACGTTGCATGTGCGCCCGGTGCTCGACATGCGCCGCGATGGCGCCGAGAAGATGCGTGCCATTGCCGAAGAAGCCTGTGCGCTGGTGCGCGAATTCAAGGGCGCATTTTCCGGCGAACACGGCGACGGGCTGGTGCGCTCCGAATGGATCGAGCCGATCCTGGGCGCGCGCCTGACCGGGGCGCTGGCCGAGATCAAGGCGCTGCTCGACCCGAAAGGCTTGATGAATCCGGGCAAGATCGTGCGCCCCACGCGCATGGACGAACGCAGCCTGTTCCGCTACAAGCCCGGCTATGGGGCCCTGCCGGTCGACACGATCCTGGATTGGTCGGCCTGGGGCGGTTTCGCGCCGGCCGTGGAGATGTGCAACAACAACGGGCATTGCCGCAAGTTCGACGCGGGCACCATGTGTCCGTCGTTTCGCGCGACCGGCGACGAACAGCATCTGACCCGTGGCCGCGCCAATACCCTGCGCCTTGCCCTTTCGGGCCAACTCGGGCCCGACGCGCTGGTCTCCGACGCCCTGCGCGAGACCATGGCGTTATGTGTGAGTTGCAAGGGTTGTCGCCGCGAATGCCCGACGGGGGTCGACATGGCGCGCATGAAAATTGAATTCCAGCATCACTATGGCAAGCGGCACGGCGTTTCGCTGCGCCAGAAACTGGTTGCGTATCTGCCGCACTACGCCCCCGCCGTCTCGAAGCTTGGGCCGCTCGTGAATCTGCGTGACACGATTCCGGGCCTCGCCTGGCTCACCGAGAAAGCGCTGGGCCTGAGCGCGCGCCGCCGTCTGCCGCGGTGGTCCTCGCAGCCCTACAGGGCCCCGGCACAAGCCGCGGCGCATGCGGGCGCGCGTCGCGAAGTGGTGCTGTTCGTCGATACGTTCTCGCGCTGGTTCGAGCCCGACAACGCGCGCGCCGCGCAGCAAGTCCTGGAAGCGGCCGGCTATCGGGTCCATATCGCCGCGCCGGTGGAGCACGGCCGGCCGCTGTGTTGTGGCAGGACGTTCCTGGCAGCGGGCCTGGTGCCCCAAGCCCGGGCCGAAGCGCAGCGCATGCTGCAGGCGCTGCGCCCGTATGTCGAGCGCGGCGTCGCCGTGGTAGGGCTGGAACCGTCGTGTCTGCTGACGCTGCGTGACGAATTTCTCGCGCTGGGCCTGGGTGAAGACGCGGCACGGCTGGCCGCGCACGCGCTTCTGTTCGAGGAATTTCTGGCAGCTCAAGCCGAGGCCGGCACGCTGCAGCTCGAACTCGACGACATCGGCGCCGGCGCGGCCCTGTTGCACGGACATTGTCATCAGAAAGCGTTCGATGTCATGCCGGCCGTGCGTCGCGTGCTGGGCCTGGTTCCGGGGTTGCACGTGGACACGGTAACGTCGAGCTGCTGCGGCATGGCCGGCAGCTTCGGTTACGAGGCGGAGCATTTCGATGTGAGCCTGAAGATGGCGGAAGCAGCGCTGCTGCCCGCGGTGCGTGGCGCCAGGCCCGATACGCTGATCATCGCCGATGGTACGAGTTGCCGTCAGCAGATTGTGGAAGGCACCGGCCGCAGCGCACTTCACGTTGCCCGGGTATTGCAGCGGGCGCTGCGCAAATCGGCGGGCGCAACGCACAGCGACGGAGGCAAGCAACCTTGAACGGCAAACTCAGGCGATTCCTGTTTTATTATTTGCCGCTGCTGGCCAATATCGGCTTGATCGTCTATCTGGTCTGGCAACTCAATCTGGTTCCCTATTTCCAGCGCCAGGGCGAGTTTCAGATTTTTTCGGTGCTGTATGCCGTGGGCGGCCTGGTGGTCGCTGTGTCAGGCATTACCGCTTTCATCCATTTCATGGCCAACCAGCAGGAGCCCAGACCGTTGTTCGCGCTGGCGCTGGTCAACACCATCATCCCCACCGTGCTGCTGCTGGCCATGCTGCAGTTTCGCTGACAGGAAGACCATGACCGACTCCAAGTGGAAATACCACGGCGTTCGCGTTGTAAAAAGCACGGAGCTCGACACGCATACGCCGCAGACCCCGGGCATGAATCGCGCGGCCGCCATTACGCACGCGCGCTGCGGCGCTGAAAAACTATGGGCGGGAACCGTGGTGATCCATGCCAAGGCCAAGACCGGCGCGCATCATCACGGCCCGGTCGAAAGCGTCATCTATGTCGTCAGCGGCAAGGCGCGCATGCGTTGGGGCGACCGGCTGGAATTCGTCGCCGAAGCGGGCCCCGGCGATTTCATTCACGTGCCGCCGTTCGTTCCGCATCAGGAGATCAATGCGTCCGATGATGAGCCGTTGTCGTGCGTGCTGGTGCGCTCGGGCCAGGAACCCGTCGTGGTGAACCTCGACATTCCCGTCGCCGAGCAACCGTCCACCGTGCACTGGATCGACGACTTGCACAAATGATCAGGGCAGGCGGGATGATTTGCTTGCGTTTGTGGGTGCCGGCGAGCGGGTGATGGCCTGGCGAATGGCCGCAAGCGGCGCGGCGTCGTCGAACTCGACGCCGTTGCCGCGGCGCTTCACGCCGAGGCGCCTCCATAAATCCGCGAGATCCGGCGACACCGGCGAGTCGCGCATCTCCTCGTACAACGGCACCAGCACATCCGTGGCGGTGGCGTTGTCTCCAATCGCCAGTGTTTTGCGCACATCCCATGCTACTTCGACATTTCCGCCCTGGGCGACAATGGCGCGCAGTGCGTCCTGCAGTCCCGCGCGGTTGCCGGTGCGTTCGCGGATGCGCACGTCGGCAAGCAGATAAAACAGCGCGCCGCCCCAGTAGGTGCGGCCCCAGGTCTGGGTGTTGTCGAGCCCTCGATCGCCAGGCGCGGGCAATCCCTTCGGCATGTCGCGCACCATGTCGCGCCAGATGGTGTGCGCGCTCAACTGGCCGGCTTGCACACGCGCGATCGGTTCGACGTAAGTCGCCAGCCCCTCCTCCAGCCACGCATGCCGGTCGGCAAATTCGGGCATTGCCAGATGGACCATCTCATGGGTCATGATCCAGTCGCGCTTGAGATCCGCGGCGTCGCTGTAGCGCCCGACGCCGACGCGAATCAGCGCACCGTTATGGGCAAACGTCGTACCCGACTGCGCGCCGCGCCCTTCGAGCGCTTCGATGCGAATGCGCAATCGTTTGACGGGGAAACGCCCGTAATAGGTGTGCACGGCGTGCGCCGAGGTGGCGATCCAGTCGCGCAATTCATCCCGGTTCATTCCCGCGGTATTGCCGATATAGCTCACCTCGATGCTCGCACCGGCCAGTTCGAACCTGGCAGGCGCGGCAGCAGCGTCGGCGCCGGCCATCGCGGCGCAGCTCATCGCGAGCGCGCCGACGAACGCCGCGATGCGAACAATCGGGACCATGATCTTTAGTGGATCTCCGGCTCCGGGATTGGTTCGACTCCTTCCAGAAAATCGAAATCGCAGCCCTTGTCGGCCTGCGAGACGTGCTGCGAAAAAATGCGGCCGTATCCGCGCGGATATTTTCTGGCTTGCGGTTTCCAGACCGCGCGCCGTTTTGCCAGTTCTTCGTCGGTGACCTTCAGCGTGAGTTTCCTGCCTGGCACGTCGAGCTCGATCACGTCGCCGGTTCTCACCAGAGCGAGCGGCCCGCCGATCCAGGATTCCGGGGACACATGCAGCACGCAGGTTCCGTAACTGGTTCCGCTCATGCGCGCGTCGGAAATGCGCACCATGTCGCGCACGCCCTGTTTCAATAATTTCTTCGGGATCGGCAGCATTCCCCACTCGGGCATGCCCGGGCCGCCGAGCGGACCGGCATTGCGCAGCACCAGCACGGAGTCCGCGTCGACATCCAGATCCGGCGCTTCGAGGCGCGCGGCCATGTCGTTGTAGTCGTCGAACACCATGGCCCGCCCGGCGTGCTTCAGCAAGCGTGGATCGGCCGCGGTGGATTTGATGACCGCACCATCGGGCGCAAGATTGCCGCGCAATACGATCAGCCCGCCCTCGGGCTGCATCGGATGGGAAGGCGTGCGGATCACGTCCGCATCATGGATTTTCGCGCCTGCGATATTCTCGCCGAGCGTCTTGCCGGTGCAGGTGAGCTGATCGACGTCCAGTAACTCGCGCATGCCTTCGAGCATGCCGGCCAGCCCGCCGGCGTAGTAAAAATCCTCCATCAGATATTTGCCCGACGGGCGCATATTGACCAGGTACGGCGTGCGCTGGCCGATCTGCTCGAAGCGTTCCAGCGGAATTTTGATGCCTGCGCGTCCCGCCATGGCGATCACATGGATCAATCCGTTGGTGGAGCCGCCGAGGGCCATCAGCACGCGGATCGCGTTGTCGAACGATTTGTCGGTCAGCATATCCCTCGGCTTCAGGTCCTCCCAGACCATGTCCACGATACGCCGGCCGGTGTAGTCGGCCATGCGGCTGTGGTTGGAATCAACCGCGGGTATCGTCGAGGCATTCGGCAGACTGAATCCGAGTGCTTCGGCAACGCCGGTCATGGTGGAGGCCGTCCCCATGGTCATGCAGGTGCCAGCCGAGCGCGCGATGCCCTGCTCGATTTCCTTCCAGTCGCGCTCATCGATATTGCCGGCGCGCAGTTCATCCCAGTACTTCCAGACGTCCGAGCCCGAACCAAGCGTCTTGCCGCGCCAGTTGCCGCGCAGCATCGGTCCGGCAGGCATGAAGATCGTGGGCAGATTCATGCTGATCGCGCCCATCAGCAGCCCCGGCGTAGTCTTGTCGCAACCGCCCATCAGTACGCAGCCATCGACCGGGTAGGAGCGCAGCAACTCCTCGGTTTCCATGGCGAGGAAGTTGCGGTACATCATGGTGGTCGGTTTCTGGAACACTTCCGCCAGTGCGATGGCCGGCATTTCCAGCGGATAGCCGCCGGCTTGCCAGACGCCGCGTTTGACTTCTTCGGCGCGCTGGCGGAAATGGGAATGACAATTGTTGATGTCGCTCCAGGTGTTGATGACGGCAATGACCGGCTTGCCTTGGTAATCCTCGTGCGCGAATCCCATTTGCAAGGTGCGCGAGCGATGCCCGAACGAACGCAGATCCTGCGCGCCGTACCAGCGGTGGCTGCGCAACTCCTCGGGGCGCTTTCTTTTGTTCATGACTCCTCGTGTGGCGGGGTTAACCAGGGAGCGCAAGAGTACAACAGCCGCTCACCAGCGCAAATCCGCGATCGCGGCCGCAGCGGCTGCCCGCTCGATTCGAGTTGCCGTCTCTTCCGGGTGTTCAGGGGCCAGCCAATGCTGCCCCGTGGCGATGTGTGATCGCAACGTGCCAGGGCGCGACTGCGCTTCAGGGTTTCTTCTTGTTGAACTCGCCCCAGGCCTTTTCGAAACTCGCCTGCATGGTCTTCCAGGCGCTCTCGGCGCCTTTGCTGACTTCCATCCATGCGCTCTGGCTGGCTTCCCGGGTTTCGTTCAGGCGCTTGACCGCTTCATCGCGCTGGCGTTCGAGCGCCTGGATCTGCGCTTCGTAATGTGATTTGACGTTGCTCTGAGCCTTCTGCACTTCGCTTTCCCAGTTGCCCAGTTTTGCGTTCCAGTCCTCGATCTGGTGCTTCATCTTTGCGACATATTCTTCGCGATTCATGCTGCTCTCCTTTGGCTGCATGCTCGACGCATGACCCTGAGTCAGGCATCGCCGTGCATGGTAACGAGACTGTTCAAAAGCGGTGCGCCGTCTCCGCGCCATCCGGCGCACGCCGCGCGTCGCACCACAGTCCATATTCGCGCTGCGTACGGCGGCTGTCAATTGAAGTGTCTGCGCTGTTCGTAAGCCCAAGCGTGCCAGGTGGGCGAGGCGCCTCAGGAGGCGCGCCGCATGGCGTTGGTGGCCTCCGAATCCTGTTTGCCACGACTGATCGGCACATCGAGTTCCGCCGGGGCCGGCAGATGCAGCAGCGCATAAAGATGCGCGAGCTTGCTGCGATAGAGCTTATCGAAGGCCATGACCGATTCTGCCGGGTTGTAGTCGCCGAACCACCAGCACCAGTCGGACGCTTCGCAGTCGGCAAGTTGGCGCGAGGCCCGCGCGATTTGCGCATGGCTCAACCGACCACCGGCCACGACGGTATCGAAACTGCGTTTGGCCGCACAGAGCAAATCCCACGCGCGATTCTTGTCCGCGTGGCCGATCCACGTCGCCAGGTCGCCATAAACCCAGCTCCCCGCCACCAGCGCCGGCAGCGTCTCGATGGATGGATTGTTTGCGTCGAGGATCTGGGCAAAAGTGCGGGTTGCCACCTGCGCATGGTCCTCGAGCGCGGCGTATAAGGCATCGAGAAAATAGAAGCCGTTATAGGGGTAATACTCCCAGGCATTCTCGCCATCGAGGATGACGCTCACCACGGCCGGCCGGCCGGTGCCGGCGCGACCCGCGATTTCCTCGAGCGAGGCGACGAAATGCGTCGCCGCGTCCTCGCCGTGCCATTTGGCATATTCGAAACCGATCAGGTCGGACAGCCGGTCGTCGCGAAAGAAGCAGGTGATGCCGGCCTGGCCATTACCGATGCGATAGGGCTTGAACAAATAGTCATGCCGTTCTGGCAGGGCACCCTGGTGGGATCGCAACGAGCGCGCGAGCACCCCTTCACCGCTGGCGATCCATTCGCAGCCGTTCTCGCCCAGCAAGCCAGCGAACTCGTCTGACACGGCGCCTTCCGCCGGCCACATGCCCCGCGGCGGTTGGCCGAAACGCCGGGTATGGCTTTGTTGCGCGGCAACGGCGTGCGCGAGCACGCGCTCGCGCCCGCCCGGATAGCTCGGGCAGTCGGGCAGCACGGCATTCGGCGTGGCTTGACGGGCTGCGTCGAACGACATCAGCAATGGACCGATGGGATGGTATTCCGGTGTAGTGGTCAGTTCGATGCGCCCACCTTCAAACAACTTGCGGTAGCGCGGAATCACATCGCGCACCTCGCGCCCGATGATCGCCAGCAGTTGCTCGCGGTCCTGATGGGTGAAGCCTTGCGCCTTGGTGATCAACGCGGATACGCAGCGGTCGCGGCGGCGCACCGTTTCACCCATCCAGGACAGGTGATACCAGCTCAGCAAATCCCCCAGGTAGTGCGCCGACAGGTACATGGCGCTGTCGCTATGACTGAGTGCCACCTTGTAGAACTCGAACAGGCGTCGATAGGCCGGATAGGGGTCGATCAGCTTCTGGTGGTTCGCGCGGAAGCACGACTTCAGCACGAGATCGCGGCCTGCCTCGTCGACTTGCTGCAGATCTGCCTGCGCGAGCAGCCGCAGGAGAGGATCGCGAAAGCGGCCCGTTGCGAACTGCTCGGCGTAATCCTCGAGCTGGTCGAGCAGCACCGGCGTGAAATTGACCACGGCGCGCATACCCGGGTGCGCTTCCAGGTGCGCCGCCATGTCCGTGTAATCCTTGATGGCGTGCAGATAGACCCAAGGCTGGGCGAACTCGCCCGTGGCATGGTCGCGGAAATCCGGCTGGTGCATATGCCACAGCAGCACCAGGTCGAGCTTGGTCTGGTCGTTCATGAATCAGCGATAGGGGCGGGCGCGCCGCGCCTGCTCAACGTTGGTGAAATACATCCTGGCCGAGCATGTCCGGCGTAATCAGCGTGATGCCGCGGTCGGACACATGGAAGCGGCGGCGATCGTCCTCCGGGTTGAAACCCGCGGTCAGCCCTTCGGGCAGCACGCAGCTCTTGTCCACGACCGTGCAGCGCAGTTTTACGTTCCGGTTCACGACCACATCGGGCAAGATTACCGAATCCTCGATGCTGCCGTAACTGTGCACGCGCACGTTGGAAAACAGCAGCGAACGTTTTACGGTCGTTCCGCTGATCAGGCAACCGCCCGAGACCACCGCGTCAATCGCGCCGCCGCGCCGGCCCTCGTCATCGAACACGAACTTCGCCGGCGGCAATTGTTCCTGATGGGTCCAGATCGGCCAGTCCTTGTCATACATGTTCAGATCGGGCGTCACCCGCGTCAGATCGATGTTCGATTCCCAATAGGCGTCGACGGTACCGACGTCGCGCCAGTACGCCGCCTTGTCGCGCTGCCCGACGCAGCTGTCGTCGAAGCGCTGCGCGAACACGCGGTGACGCGGCACGACATGCGGAATGAGGTCGCGGCCGAAGTCGTGATTGGACGAGTTATCGAGGGAATCGCGCATGAGCTGTTCGTAAAGGAAGTTCGCGTTGAAAACGTAGATGCCCATGCTCGCAAGCGCCATGTCGGGCTGGCCGGGAATGCACGGTGGATCGGCCGGCTTTTCAATGAAATCGGTGACCCGCCAGTCCTTGGCCACATGCAGCACGCCGAAGGCGGTGGCATCCATGCGCGGAACTTCCAGGCACGTTACGGTGACGTCGGCTTTGTTCGCCACGTGATACGCCAGCACCTTGCCATAGTCCATCTTGTAAATGTGGTCGCCCGCGAGCACCAGAATATAGTGGGCGCCGTAACTGCGCAGGATGTCGAGATTCTGGTACACGGCGTCGGCCGTGCCCAGATACCAGTTCTGCTCGTCGGTGCGCTGCGAGGCGGGCAGAATATCGACGAATTCCTGGAAGCGGCCGTTCAAAAAGCTCCAGCCGCGCTGGATGTGCCGGATCAGGCTGTGTGATTTGTATTGCGTCGCGACGCCGATGCGGCGGATTCCGGAGTTCACGCAGTTCGACAGAGGAAAATCGACGATGCGAAACTTGCCGCCGAAGGGTACGGCCGGTTTGGCGCGCCAGTCGGTCAGGTTCTTGAGCCGGCTGCCGCGTCCGCCGGCCAGGATCAGCGCGTAGGTGTTCTTGGTCAATTCGCTGACGAAGCGGACGTTCTTTTCTTGATCGGTCATGACGGTTTCCTGATGCAGACAGTAAATGCTCCGGGGCGGCGCGGGGCCGGTTCTCCGCTGTAAAGGAAAATCCCGAACTGAAGCCCGCTGCTTATAATAGGGGTGACGTCGTCCGACGTCACGAACTCCCTGATCCATCCTGAGTGCTGTCCATTTCCACGATGAGCGCCACGCTTGAATTAGTCGCACCCGACGATCTGGATGCCCTGGTGGGCGCCCGGCACCACGACCCGTTCAGCCTGCTGGGCCTGCATCGCAGCGGGCAGACCTGGTCGTTGCGCGTGTTTCGGCCCTACGCTGCAAGTGTGCAGGTGCGCACGCAAGGTGGATTCGTCGCGATGAAGCGTATTCACCCGCACGGCGTTTTTGCCTGGCAGGGGGCCGAGGCACCGCCGCGCCCCGTGCTGCTACGGGTCGATGAAGGGGCGGAGCCCTTCGAAACGCACGATGCCTACACCTTTGCACCGGCCATCGGCGCGGAGGACTTGTACCTGTTCAACGAGGGCCGGCTGGAGCAGGCTTATCGCGTGCTCGGCAGCCGGCCAGAGCGGCGCGAAGGCGTCGGCGGCGTGCGTTTTGCGTGCTGGGCACCGAATGCGCAAAGGCTCAGCGTGGTGGGGGAATTCAATCGCTGGGACGGCCGCGTGCATCCGATGTCCCCGCACGGAGCGAGTGGCGTCTGGGAACTGTTCGTTCCCGGCGTGGCTGCCGGCAGCCTCTACAAATTCGAGATTCGCAATCGCACCACCGGCGATCTGCTCCTCAAGACCGATCCCTATGCGCGTTTTCATGAGCAGCGTCCCGGCACGGCCGCGCGAGTCGTGGCGGACGACTATGCCTGGGGTGACGAGCAATGGATGCGCCGGCGCTCGCGCTGGGACTGGTTGCACGCGCCGATCAATATTTATGAAGTGCATGCCGGTTCATGGCGGCGGCATCCCGATGGCCGCTTCCATAGTTATGCGGAACTGGCCGCGAGCCTGATTCCCTATGTCGTCGAAATGGGCTTCACGCACATCGAGTTGTTGCCCATTTCAGAGCACCCCCTGGACGAATCCTGGGGTTATCAGACCACGGGGTACTTCGCCGTGAGCAGTCGCTTCGGCACGATCGACGCCTTCAAGGCCTTTGTCGATGCCTGCCACCAGGCCGGAATCGGCGTGCTGCTCGATTGGGTCCCTGCACATTTTCCGACCGATGCCTTTTCCCTGGCGCGTTTTGACGGGACCGCGTTGTACGAACACGAAGATCCGCGGCTGGGCTTCCATCAGGATTGGGGCACGCACATCTTCAATTATGGCCGCAAGGAAGTAAAAAGCTTTCTGCTGTCGAGCGCGCACTACTGGCTCGCGGAGTGCCATGTCGATGGCCTGCGGGTCGATGCGGTGGCTTCGATGCTCTATCTGGATTATTCGCGCAAGGCCGGCGAGTGGATCCCCAACAAGCATGGCGGCCGCGAGAACCTGGAAGCCATCGATTTTCTGCGCGAGTTGAATGTCATGGTGCATCGGGACTTCCCGGGCGCCTTGACCTGCGCCGAGGAATCGACCGCCTGGCCGATGGTCTCGCGGCCCGTTTATCTGGGCGGGCTGGGCTTCTCGATGAAATGGAACATGGGCTGGATGAACGATACGCTCGCCTACATGCAGAACGATCCGGTGCACCGGCGCTTCCATCACAATCAGCTCACGTTTGGCCAGATCTACGCATACAGCGAAAATTTTCTGTTACCCCTGTCGCATGATGAAGTGGTGCACGGCAAAGGCTCCCTGCTGGAGAAGATGCCGGGCGATGCCTGGCAGAAATTCGCCAACGTCAGACTGTTGCTGGCGTGCCAGTTTGCCTCGTCGGGCAAGAAGCTCAATTTCATGGGCAACGAATTCGCGCAGGGGCGCGAGTGGCGGGCGGGCGGCGAACTCGACTGGGGATTGCTTGGCATCGACTGGCACCGCGGCGTGCAGACGATGGTGCGGGATCTTTGCCGGTTATACCGGGACGAGCCTGCGCTGCACGAACTGGATTTCGAGCCGGACGGTTTTCGCTGGATCGACTGCAACGACGCCGACCAGTCCGTTCTGTGTTTCGAGCGCCGCGCTCGCAACGGATCCGCGGTGGTCGTCGCGCTGAATTTCACACCCGTGCCCCGCGACGGCTATCGGGTGGGCCTGCCAAAGCCTGGCGCCTGGCGCGAGGTGTTCAACAGCGATTCGGCGTTTTACGCCGGGTCGAACTCCGGTAATGCCGGCATCATCGCCTCACAGGCGTTTCCGTGGATGGGCCAAGGCCAATCGGCCGACATCACGTTGCCGCCGTTGGGCGCGCTGATTCTGCGGTGTTCGGAATAGGCCGGCCACGTCACTGGAGCGACCATCGTTGCGGCTGACGATTAAAAGAACCGACAAATAAAAGCTCATGGCGGAAGCCGAAAAACTCAAGGTGCTGTTTGCGACGTCGGAAGTGGCGCCCCTCATCAAGACCGGCGGGCTGGCCGATGTCAGTGCGGCCCTGCCCGTGGCACTGCACGCGCTCGGCGTGGATATCCGCCTGCTCGTTCCGGGTTATCCGCAAGTCATGAATGCGCTCAAAACGCGAAGCCGGATCGCAACATTACCTGGCTTGCCAGGCATGCCCGGGGCGAGTCTGGTCGCCTCGAAACTGCCGTCGGGTTTGCCGCTGTTCGTGGTCGAGTGTCCGATATACCAGCGCGCCGGCGGTCCGTATCAAGACTCTGCCGCCGTCGATTGGCCCGACAACGATCTGCGCTTCGGCCTGTTTTCCTATGTCGGCGCCCTGTTGTCCACGCCCGCGTCCCCGTTCGCGGCCTGGAAGCCGGATATCGTTCATTGCAATGACTGGCAGACCGGCCTGACGCCGGTTTATCTGGATTATGCGCAGGGACCGCGCGCGCGCACCGTCATGACCCTGCACAATCTCGCGTTCCAGGGGATTTTTCCGCCGCAGAGCGCGAATCGGTTGGGGCTGCCGCCGCAAGCGTTCACCATCGATGGCGTCGAATACTATGGCAACTTGTCTTTCCTGAAAGGTGGCCTGCAATACGCGGACCGCATCACGACGGTGAGCCCCAGCTATGCTGAGGAGATCCAGAGCGAACCGCTCGGGATGGGATTGCAGGGGTTGCTGTCGCGCCGCAAGGACGTGCTCACCGGCATTCTCAACGGCATCGACGTGGATGCCTGGGATCCGGAATCCGATCCGTATATCGAGCGCTATTACAACGCGTCGCGGCTGGCCGCCAAACAGGACAACAAGCGCGCGTTGCAATTGCGCATGGGGTTGCGCGATGCGCCGCAGATCCCGCTGTTCGGGACCGTGAGTCGCCTGACCGACCAGAAAGGCCTGGACGTGCTGGCCGACATTGCCGGCGAACTGGTGAAGCTGCCGGCCCAGTTGGCCGTACTGGGTTCGGGCGACCCGGCGCTGCAGCGCCGTTTCCAGGCGCTCGCGCAGCAATTTGAAGGTCAGATCGCGGTGCAGATCGGTTTCGACGAAAACCTGTCCCACCAGATCGAGGCCGGCGCGGACGTGTTTGCCATGCCATCGCGTTTCGAGCCCTGCGGCCTGAACCAGATGTACAGCCAGCGCTATGGCACGCCGCCGCTGGTGCACGGCACCGGCGGCTTGCTCGATTCGGTGGTCGATTGCACGCCGGAGACGTTGAAGAGCCGTACGGCCACCGGCTTCGTGTTCACGCCGCTCGATGCCGCGACCATGCTCGAGAACTGCCGGCGGGTGATCAAGGTCTATCACGATCAACGAACCTGGCGTCAGTTGCAAAAAAATGGCATGCGGCGCGATTTCAGTTGGCAAGCGCGCGCGCAGCAGTACCTGGACTTGTACCGCGGGCTGCCCATTGGCTAGCCTAGGGCGCCCTGGAGTAGAATGATTTGTTCATGCTGGGCGACCCGCGCCCCGGTCGACGGCTTCAAAACAACACTGCCTGGAGGATGCCTGAAATGATCGGTGATCGCATAGAAGTCAATATGGCTGGCGGACTGGATATCGCCTTGCCGCGGATGGTGCATGTGCGTCAAAAGTTTCAGACAAAGAAACTCGACAGCGTCACCAAGGCCATCAAGGAACAGTTCAGCCGTCCCGAAGTGCGGGCCAAGGTCAAGCCGGGCATGACCATCGCGGTCGGTTGCGGTTCGCGTGGCATCAACAATATCGCCGAATGCGCCCAGGCCGTGATCGGCGAACTCAAGGCGCTGGGCGCCAAGCCCTTCATTTTCCCGGCCATGGGCAGCCACGGGGGCGCGACCGCCGAGGGCCAGCGCGAAGTGCTGGAAGGCTACGGCATCACCGAAAGTTTCGTGGGCTGTCCCATCAAATCCAGCATGGACGTGGTGGAACTAGGCAAGCTCGACGACGGCATGCCGGTTTACATGGACAAGCATGCTGCCGAAGCCGATGCGATCGTCGTGATTCCGCGCATCAAGCCGCACACCAACTTTCGCGCGCCCATCGAATCGGGCATCGTCAAAATGCTGACCATCGGCATGGGCAAGATCATCGGCGCCACCACCCTGCACACCTACGGCATGGACATGTTTGGCGAACTGCTGCCGAAGACCGCGAAACTCATTCTTGCGCGCAAGAACGTCCTGTTCGGCGTGGCCATGGTGGAGAACGCGGCAGACGAGACCGCCGATCATCGAGATCGTTCCGTCCGAGCAGACTTTCGAGCGCGAACCGGTCCTGCTCGCCAAAGCCAAGGAACTGATGCCGCGCCTGCAGTTCGACGAGATCGACGTGCTGGTCGTCGAGAAAATCGGCAAGAATATTTCCGGGTCGGGCATGGACCCCAACATCACCGGCCGCAATTGCCGGTTCGTCGAGTGGAACATGAAACCCCTGGTCAAGAAAATCGCGGTGCTCGGCCTGACGCCGGAAACGCACGGAAACGCCTGCGGCATCGGCGGCGCCGACGTGACCACGATGAAGCTCTACAAGGAGCTCGACGTTGGCAAGACCTACGCCAATATCATCACGTCGACCTACCTCGACGGGGGCGCGATTCCGCTGATCATGAACACCGACGAAGACGCGATCCGCCTTGCCGTTAAAACCGTGGTCAGGGTCAAGCCACAGGACACCAGGATCGTGCGCATCGCCACCACGCTCGAGATCGTGGACATCCACGTCTCAGAGCCCATGTTGCCGCTGATCAAGGCCAACCCGTCGATGTTCGAAATCGTGGGCACGCCGGAACCTTTCAAGTTCGACGGCAAGGGCACCTTGTATCCGATGCTGGGCAAGCACCGGGAACACGCGGCGGCCTAATCGCCGGGTTCGAGCACACTCGCGCATGCATATCCATCTTGACGCGGTCGGAGGCGTGGCGGGCGATATGTTCATCGCCGCCATGCTCGACGCATTCCCTGATTTGCGCGGCGGCCTGCTGGCGGCCATTCGCGCGGCCGGGTTGCCGCCGGAAGTGCACGCCGGAATCGCCGAACACCAGGATCATGCCTTGACCGGCCTGCGTTTTCGCGTGATCGAGCCGCGCGTGGCGGAGCTGCTGGTGGCTGCGCATCACCACCCGCACACCCCGTTTGCCGACATCCGCTCGCATCTGCAACGCTGCGCGCTGGCGCCGGCGGTGCGCGACCATGCCATCGGTATTTTCAGCGTACTGGCCGAAGCGGAAGCCAAAGTGCACGGAAAGTCCGTCGACAGTGTCAGCTTTCACGAACTGGGCGAATGGGACTCGATCGCCGATATTGTCGGTGCGGCCTACCTGATCGACGCGCTGGCTCCGAATGCCCAGGCGTCGACCTGGTCGGTCAGCAGCCTGCCGCTCGGTCGCGGCCGCGTGAAAACCGCGCACGGCATGCTGCCGGTTCCGGTGCCCGCGACGGTGCTGTTGTTGCAAGGTTACGAGTTCGCCGATGACGGTCTGGAAGGCGAGCGCATCACCCCGACTGGTGCCGCGATTCTGCGGCACCTCGGTTGCACCCAAACCGCTGCGCGCCGCGCACGGCGCCTGTTGCGCACCGGCATCGGCTTTGGCACGCGCAGTTTTCCGGGCATCAGCAATGTCTTGCGTGTGCTGGCGTTCGAGGAGGCGCGCGAGCAACGCGACCTCGGCGATGAAGTGATGCAACTGCAGTTCGAAGTTGATGACCAGACCCCCGAGGACCTGGCGATTGCGCTCGACCGGCTGCGCGCGCATCCCGCAGTGCTCGACGTGCTGCAGACCCCCGCCTTCGGCAAGAAAGGCCGCCTGACCATGCATATCCAGCTCCTGGCCGAGGCGGCGGACATGGAGGGGGTATTCGATGCCTGCTTCAACGAAACGACTACGCTCGGCGTGCGCTATCAGCTGCTGCAACGGCGCAAGCTCGGCCGCGCCAGTACTACGGTCGAGGCGGCCGGCCGTCAGTTGCGCGTCAAGGTCGCCCAGCGCCCCGGCAAAAAGACGGCGAAGGTCGAAGCCGACGATCTGCGCAATGTGATCGGCGGGCGCGCGGAGCGCGAGCGGCTGCAGCGGGAAGCCGAACAAGTGGTGCTGCGCAAGGAGCGCGAATGAGCGAGATGTCCCGCACGCTGGAAAAACTGCAGGATCTGTTGCGCGAGATGCGACCTGTGGCGGTGGCCGTAAGCGGCGGCGTTGATAGTCTCACGCTGGCCGCGGCGGCGGGCGGCGCATTGCAGGGCGACGCGACGATGTTCCATGCAGTTTCGCCCGCAGTGCCGCCCCAGGCCACCGAGCGCGTGCGACAGCTCGCCACCGAGCAGGGTTGGAGGCTGTCGATCGTCGATGCCGGCGAGTTCGACGACCCGAACTATCGAAGCAACCCGGTCAATCGCTGCTTTTACTGCAAAACCAATCTGTATGGCGCGCTGCGCCCGCACACGACGGCCCAGATTGTCGCCGGCACCAATCTCGACGACCTGGGTGAATATCGCCCAGGGCTGGATGCCGCAAGAAACCACGGTGTGCGGCATCCCTACGTCGAGGCCGGCATCGACAAGAAAACCGTGCGCGCACTCGCAAACCATCTCGGTCTTGGCGCCATCGCCGAGCTGCCCTCTGCACCCTGCCTGTCGAGCCGGGTCGAAACCGGCATCGCCATCGATCCGGCGATGCTCAGGCTCGTGCATGCCGCGGAATTGTCGCTGACCAGATCGCTTGCGCCGCGCACCGTGCGCTGCCGCGTGCGTGCCGGGGGCGTGGTGATCGAACTCGACGAACAGAAGCTCGCGGCGCTGGATGCGCCCGCCCGCGACCAGATCGAGGCCGACGTCGGCGCGCTGTTTCGCGACGGCGGCTTCGCGTATCCGGTGTCGCTGGCCGCTTATCGTACCGGCAGCGCTTTCCTGGTGCGCCTGAAGCGCGATGCCGCCTGATCTTTTTACGCACAGGTCGAAGCGATGACTGTGCACAAGGATGTCATGCTCGATTTTGCGCGCGATGCGCGCACCGGCCTCGACGAGGCCGTGATGTGTGCATCGAAGTCGGTTGCGCACCTGTCGGCCATTCTCGGGCAAGTGCAGGAAAAAGGCCGCTGCATCCTGCTCACGCGTTTGCTCCCTGACCAGCTGGCCGGCCTTTCGGAAATCCATCGCGCCGCCATCGACTACGAACCGCTCTCGCGCACTGGTTACTTCGGCGGCACGCATGAGGCCAGAACGAAAACCCAGATTGCAATCGTTGCCGCCGGCACTTCGGATGTCGGCGTTGCGCGCGAAGCTGCGCGCACGCTGCGGTTTTACGGCGAACCGGCGGTGGAAATCAACGATGTGGGTGTAGCCGGACTCTGGCGATTACTCGAACGCATCGAGGAAATCCGCAGCGCCCGCGTCGTAATCGCGGTCGCTGGCATGGACGCGGCGCTGCCTACGGTGATTGGCGGGCTGGTGTCCAGCACGGTGATCGGCGTGCCGACCTCGGTGGGTTATGGCGTAGCAACCGGCGGCGAGACCGCATTGCGTGCCATGCTCGCGAGTTGCTCGGCAGGCCTGGTCGTCACCAATATCGACAACGGATTTGGCGCGGCGTGTGCTGCCCTGCGCATCCTGCGTACGTAAAAGCGCAGTGAGAAAGGCCCGGCGTCACGCCGGGCCTTCCGCTGAAATCCCTGGCTTATTTCAGTTCGCTTTTCACTGCATCGATCGCGGCCTGCGCGCATACGCCGTCCTGTTCCGCGCTGGCTCCGGACACGCCGATCGCGCCGAGTTGCTTGCCGTCGGCGGTCATGATCGGCAACCCGCCCTCAAAGGTCACGATGCCCGGCACGTGCGCGATCCCCGGCACCTTGGTGGTGATCTCGCCGATCTGCTTGGTCGAAAACGGGAAGCCCGCCGAGGTGCCGGCCTTGAGTTGCGCGATTTCAATGCTTTTCAGGAACGCGTCGTCCTGGCGCGAAAAGTATTTGAGATTGCCCCCGGTGTCGACGATGGCAATGTTCATTTTCCAGCCTTCCTGTTTGGCTTTCGCTTCGCAGGCGGCGGCCATTTTCTTGGCGACATCCAGCGACAACACCGGGCGTTGTTCCAGCGCCACGGCGCTGCCGGCCAGCCCGGTTAACAGCGATAACAGGCTGATAGAAAGTAGAGTCTTCTTCATGGTGTTCCTCTCGATAGGGTGGGGTAGGAAGCGAAAGCGTAATGACGATCGCGTACGACATTGTACCTACGCGGAGTTTGATTCCCGGATTACGAAAAGTTCCCCGGCGCGCGCGGCCTTTTTCCGGGAAGCGCGAAATCTTCCAGGCGTTGCAGCATGGTTTGCGCGTCGGATTCGATGATCACGAGTTCGCGATGCGCAGGGCGCAGGAACTGCTCGGTTACGGCGTGATCGAGCATGGTCATCAAATTGTCGTAATAGCCTGCGACGTTCAATATTCCGCTGGGCTTGCCATGAATACCCAGTTGCGCCCAGGTCAATATCTCGAACAATTCCTCGAGGGTGCCGAAGCCACCGGGCAGCGCAATGAATGCGTCGGACAATTCATTCATCATGGCCTTACGCTGATGCATGGTCTCGACGATGCGTAGCTGCGTGATGCCGCGGTGCGCGACTTCCTTGTCCACCAGCGCGCGCGGAATCACGCCTATCACGCAGCCGCCCGCCTGCAGCATGGCATCGGCCAGCATGCCCATCATGCCGACGTTGCCCCCGCCGTAAACCAGCCCCAGGCCGCGGCGCGCGAGCGCGCTCGCCAGGTCATGCGCGGCGATCCGATAGGCGTCTCGGGTTCCCGGATTCGATCCACAGAACACGCATACGCGCCTGAGCGAAGAGTTCAAGATTGCGTTCGCGTGACCGTTGAGCGAATGACCGTGCCGCCAGCCCCATGCGTCGGCGCAAACGTGCAACGGCCCTGCTCAGCGGTAGCCCCGATAGCAACACGGACCTGCTCATTGCCGAGGAACTTCCTTTGCGGGCCGTTCACTTGGCGGACTCGACTAGAGCCAGCGCATCAAACCCAGTTCGAACGGATGCGTGAGCAACTCGTGTATCGGATACAGCCTTACGCGGTATTCGAGTTTGCCGCAAAGTTCCGGACTGAGCTCCAGTGCGAAGCGCTGTTCGCCCTGCTCGGTTACGCGACCCTCGGATTCGAAGCGGTAGGCTTTGGGCCGTTGCTCGCCGTCTTCACTGGCTTGCTTCTCGATCAGCAATTCGAGCGCAACATCCTCGGGCGAGAGTTCGCCTAGAAAGGCGCCAACCTCAACGCGCAACGGGTCGCCGAAGACAATGCGTTTTTGCGCGACGTCAAGCCGTCGCATCGTTATGCCGGGCCAGACTTCGCGCACACGCTGTTTCCAGGATGCCAGACGCCGGGCCGGATCGAATCCGGACTCCGCGTAGCGCCGGCCCTGCCGGGTGGCCGGCAAATAGAACTTGGCGAGATACTCGCTGACCATGCGCGTGGACGAGTAGCGCGGCAGGATCGAGGTGATGGATTGCTTGGCCATGTCGATCCAGTCGGCCGAGTACCCCATTTCGCCGCGACGGTAATAGGTCGGCACGACATGATCCTGCAGCAACTCGTACAACGTGCGGCCTTCCTCGAAATTGCGGCGCGCTTCATCGAGGTTGGATGCCACCGGTTTGATGGCCCAACCGTTGCGGCCGTTATAGCCTTCCCCCCACCAGCCGTCGAGCACCGACAGGTTCAGCACGCCATTGATCCCCGCCTTCATGCCCGACGTTCCGCTAGCTTCCAGCGGGTACATCGGATTGTTCAGCCACACATCCACACCGGACACCAGCCGGCGCGCCAGATGCAGGTCATAATCCTCAAGCAGCAATATCTTGCCTTCGAACTCGGGCATGCGGGCGATGCGGTTCAGATCGCGAATCACGTCCTGTCCGGGAATATCCGCCGGATGTGCCTTGCCGGCGAAGATGAACAGCACCGGTTTCGACGCATCGGCGAGAATGAGCCGCAGCCAGTCGAGGTCCTGGAAGAACAATGTCGCGCGCTTGTAAGTGGCAAAGCGGCGCGCGAAGCCGACGGTCAGCACATTCGGGTTGGTCGGATCAGCGTAGCGCAGCAGTCGCTCGAGATGCGCTTCAGAGCCGTTATTGCGAAAGTGTTGCCGTGCGACGCGATTGCGCACCAGGTGCAGCATCTGCGCTTTCAGCGACTGACGCACGCTCCAGAACAGATGGTCCGGCATGGTTTCCAGGCGTTCCTGGAAGCCCTGCGTGCCCGCGTGGTGCGACCAGTCGAAACCGAGAAACTTGTCGAACTGGTCCGCCCACTCCGGCGCCAGAAACGTCGGCACATGCACGCCATTGGTTACGTACGACAGCGGATTTTCATGCGGTTCGATCTGGGGCCACAGCGGCGCGCAAATATGCGAGGAGACGCCGCCGTGGATGCGGCTGACGCCGTTCTGGAAACGCGAGCCGTGAATGGCGAGCGCGGTCATGTTGAAGTCATGCCCGTCATTGACCCGGCCCAGCGCCATGAACTGCTCTTCGGTCAGCCCGAGCTGGGCGCGCAGCCACGGAAAATAATTGCGGATTGCCTCGGCGCTGAAATGATCGTGTCCCGCCGGAACGGGCGTGTGCGTGGTGAACACGGTATTTGCAGCCACGGCTTCCATTGCCGCATTGAATCCCATGCCTTGCGCCACCAGCGTTCGCGCCCGCTCGAGCACCAGAAATGCCGGATGGCCTTCGTTGATGTGCCACGCGGTGGGTTGAATGTTCAACTCCGCGAGTGCGCGCACGCCGCCGATGCCCAGCACGATCTCCTGCTGAATGCGGGTCTCGCGATCCCCCCCGTAAAGACGGTGCGTGATGTTGCGATGATCCGCGGAGTTCTCCGGCAGATCGGTGTCCAGCAGATAAAGCGTCACATGCCCGATGCACGCCTGCCACACCTTGATCTGCACGTGCCTGCCGGGAAACTCCACGCTGACGCGCAAGTCCGAGCCATCCGCGCGCAGCACGGCCGTGATCGGAAGGTCCTCGAAATCCGAATCTGCGTAGAGCGCATGCTGGTTGCCTTCGGTGTCGATGGTCTGATGGAAGTAACCCTGGCGATAGAGCAATCCCACACCGATGAACGGAAGCCGCATGTCGCTAGCGGATTTGCAGTGATCACCGGCCAGGATCCCCAACCCCCCGGAGTAGATGGGCAGACTCTCGTGGACACCGAACTCGGCACAGAAATAAGCCACGACATCGCTCTTGCGCAACCATTCCGAACCGTTGCGGCGCAACGGCTCTTTCATATAAACGTCAAAGGCCGAGAGCACGCGGTTCAGATTACCCACGAATACCGGGTCCTCGGCGGCGTCGAGCAGCCTTTGCTCGTCCACGCGTTTGAGAAAGGCCTTGGGACTGTGGCCGATCTTCTCCCAGAGCTGCGGGTCGAGGCGCGAAAAAAGCATGCGCGTCTGCCGGTCCCAGCTATACAGCAGATTATTGGCGAGCTCCTGCATACGCGCGAGCCGTGGCGGAAGCTTCGGATTGACTTCCAGGGCGAATCGGGTACCGCTCGTCATAGGGGATCCTGTCGCGGCAAATGATTAAACACTTGATCAGAGCACATAGCGCGCGAGGTCTTCGCTTTGCGCCAGGCTCTTGAGCCGGTCGTCTACATAACCGGCGTCAATGACCACGGTCTTGTCCTGCTGCCGGTTGGCGTCGAACGAAACTTCTTCCAGCAACTTTTCGATCACGGTATAGAGTCGGCGCGCGCCGATGTTCTCGGTCTTTTCGTTGACCTGCCAGGCAATCTCCGCCATGCGGCGGATGCCGTCGGCACGGAAATCGAGTTTGACATCTTCGGTTTCAAGCAAGGCCTGATACTGGCGGGTGAGACAGGCATCGGTCGAGGTCAGGATGCGCTCGAAATCCACCACGGACAAGCTGCCAAGTTCCACGCGGATCGGGAAACGCCCCTGCAACTCCGGGATCAGGTCGGACGGCTTGGAAAGATGGAACGCGCCGCTGCCGATAAACAAAATGTGATCGGTCTTGACCATGCCGTATTTGGTGCCGACGGTGGTACCCTCGATGAGCGGCAGCAGATCGCGCTGCACGCCGTGTCGGGATACTTCGGCTCCGCCGGTTTCCTGGCGGCTGGTGATCTTGTCGATTTCGTCGATGAACACGATGCCGTTCTGCTCGACGTTGGCAAGCGCCTTGAGCTTGAGCTCCTCGTCATTGACCAGTTTCGCGGCTTCCTCCTCGGTCAGCAATTTCATGGCTTCGCGGATCTTGAGTTTGCGTGTTTTACGACGCGCACTGCCCAGATTCTGGAACATGCCCTGGATCTGCGAGGTCAGCTCTTCCATGCCCGGCGGCGCAAAGATCTCCATTTGCGCCTGCGATGCCACGACGTCGATCTCTATCTCCTTGTCGTCGAGTTCGCCCTCGCGGAGCCGCTTGCGAAATTTCTGCCGCGTGGCCGTGTCGGCGTCTTTCTGGTCCGGCTGGGAAACGATTTCCCTGGCTGCCGGCAGCAACGTATCGAGCACACGCTCCTCGGCGAGATCTTCGGCGCGATGGCGCACCTTGCGGGTTTCCTGCTCGCGGGTTTGCTTGATGGCGGTTTCCACCAGGTCGCGCACGATGGAATCGACGTCCTTGCCGACGTACCCGACTTCCGTGAACTTGGTGGCTTCGACCTTGATGAAAGGCGCATCGGCGAGCCGCGCCAGCCGCCGCGCGATTTCCGTTTTGCCGACCCCGGTGGGACCGATCATCAGAATATTCTTGGGCGTTATTTCCTGGCGCAGCGGTTCAGCCACCTGCTGGCGGCGCCAGCGGTTGCGCAGTGCGATCGCCACGGCGCGCTTGGCGTCATCCTGGCCGACGATGTGTTTGTCCAGTTCGTGGACGATTTCCTGTGGGGTCATTGATGACATAGGATTAAGAAACGAGGGACGAGGGGCGAGGAGTCAGGGGATAGAAATTTAAGGTCTCGCCGCATTGAGCCCTCGTTCCTCGCCCCTAACCCCTCGTCCCTAATCGAGTACCTCGATTACGTGATTCTGGTTGGTATAGATGCAAATTTCGCCGGCAATAGTCAGCGCTTTCTTGACGATCTCCTGCGGCGGCAATTCCGTATTCTCCATCAGCGCACGCGCCGCCGCCTGTGCATAAGCCCCGCCGCTGCCGATCGCGACCAGGCCCAGTTCCGGTTCTACCACGTCGCCGTTACCGGTAATGATCAGGGAAGATTCGTGATCCGCCACCGCCAGCATGGCTTCGAGCCGCCGCAGGATCCGGTCGGTGCGCCAGTCCTTGGCCAGCTCGACCGCCGAGCGCAGCAGATGCCCCTGGTGTTTCTCGAGTTTTGCCTCGAAGCGCTCGAACAGGGTGAAAGCGTCTGCCGTGCCGCCTGCGAAGCCCGCGAGAATCCGGTCGTGGAACAGCCTGCGCACCTTGCGGGCACTGGATTTGAGTACCACGTTGCCAAAGGTGACCTGACCATCGCCGCCTAGCGCGACATGCTTGCCGCGACGCACTGATATGATTGTTGTGCCGTGAAAAGATTCGTTCATATTTGATCTGAGACAGTTCCGCTGCTTTGGTCGGTGTCCGGTCCGGCACCAGAGTGGGGTTTTTATTCCGCTTCGAGCAAGCTGCGGCAAGGTGGCAAGCGCATGGTTGGGATACGAGTCGCCGGCTGTAATTGTACTGGAGACCTTCAAACTGCCACACGGGGCCGCTCGAGCAGGGCAAACAGGATGCCGACCAGTGCAAGCGTCCAGACCACCACCGCCCCGGTGGGCAAGTCGAAAACCGTGGATGTGACCAAACCGGCGAGATAGCCGAGCCCGCCTACGGCATAGGCCTTGGGCAGGCGCAGCCGTGTTGCATTACGCGTTGCCAGCGCCGGGATGATCAGGCTGGCGAACACCAGGTAGACGCCGACCATCTGTACTGAAGCAGTGACCGCAAGCCCGAACAGCACATAAAAACCGATCCGGCCAAGTCGTTCTTGGCCGACGCGGAACCACACTGCGAGGATCAATGCGGTCAGCAGGGCCACAATGGCGAGCTGGGTATAACCGACCCATAGGATCTGGCCGACCAGAAGTTCCTTGAGATACTCGCCGCCATGCGGATTGCCCGCCAGCAGCAGAACGTCCAGGGTCGCGGCCAGCACGAATACCGAACCAATGATCGCTTCCTGCACCTCCGGCCAGCGCTTCTCGGTCCAGGTCAGGAACAGCGCGCCAAGCAGTGCCGCCGAAAGCGCCGAGACCTGGACGCCGATGCCATGCGTGCCCAATCCGAGAAAATCCGCGGCGATCACGCCGACGCCGGCGATCTGGGCGATGGCGATGTCGATGAACACGATGCCGCGGTTGAGCACCTGGACACCGAGCGGCACATGAGTCGCGGTGACCAGCACGCCGGCAATCAGCGCCGGCAGCAGAATGCCGATCTCAATTTCGCCCACGGTTATCTGCGTGCGGCCTTCAGCCGGGCGATGCTGTCGGCGAAAAGCGAGAACAGGTTTTGGCGCCTCCGGCGTGCCACCCACGGTGTACGCCAGATCCACGCGCGGAATCCCGGTTTTGCCGGAAAGCCAGTCCACCGCCTTCGGATCGTTGTAGGCCGCACGCACGATCGCCTCCGCCGGGACGGATTTGAGTTGTCCGACCAGGGTCGCGAGGTATCCGGCGCTCGGCGGCACACCGGGTTTCGGTTCGAGATTGGCGACTTCCACGATGCCCAGCCAGTTGAAAAGATAAGTCAGGCCTTTATGGTAAGCGACGACCTTCATGCCGCGCAGGGGTGCCGCCTCGGCTTCCCAGCGCGCAATGGCCTCCCGCCAGCGCAACTGGAAATCCTTCCCGCGCGCATCGTAGTAGGCGGCATTGGCGGCGTCGATCTGGCCGAGACGTGCTGTTACCGTTTCCGCAATCCGGGCGATGTTGTGCGGATCGAGCTGTACATGCGGATTGCCCTCCGGATGGATGTCGCCGTCGGCGCGGTCGATCCGGGTCGGCACATCCAGCCGGTCAACCAGCGCCGCCGCGGCGATGAAGCCGGGATTGCCGGGCTGGACCTTGCGATTGCCGGCAGTCTGCAGCAGCACCGGCAGCCAGCCGGCTTCAAGGCCCGCACCGGTGCAGATCGCCAGGTCGGCGCTGCGCATCCGCGCCACCAGGCTCGGCCGCGCCTCCAGGCGATGCGGGTCCTGCAAGGCGGTGGAAGCCTGGTAGACCGAAACCTTGTCGCCGCCCAGCGCCTGCGCCAGCGCCGCCCACTCCGGCACGCAGGCAAATATGTCCAGCGTCGCCAGTGCCGGCGTGCCAGCCAGCAGTAGCACCAGCGCGCTGAGACCTCTTAGCAGTTGCGATTTCATGCATGTCTCCTCGCCGCGTCCGGCCGGACGTGTGAAGCCTTCCGGCCGGGGCGGCAGCTTGGTCAGAACTTGTGCGCGCCGTGCGCGCCCAGGCTCATGATGTATTGCAGGAAGATCTGATTGTCGGTCTCGTCGAAGCGCGCCTCGTCCCGGGTGTACTGCAGACGCAAGCGCGAGAACTCCGAGGGTGAGAAATCGACCATCGCCGAGGTGCGCTTGGGCCTGTAGTCGCGCAGCAGTTGCAGGTCGTCGCGGGCAATGGTGCCGTCCGCGATCAGCGCGTAATCCAGCGTGCCGGAATCAAGCTGGTCGTAGCGTGCGCCGACCCGCCAGCGCGGCATGAACTGGTACACCACCTGGGCATAGAAGCCCTTTTGCTTGCTCTTGTAGGCCCCGTCGGGTGTGCCAAGCAGAGTGACATCCTCGAGGTCGTAAACCAGCGCACCCTTCTCTTCGCGCTGGAAATACTCCGCCTGGAATTTGAAGTTGCGTCCGGAAGGATTGCCATTGGGCGCCCATTTCCAGACGACATCCAGTCCCCACATCGTGCTCTTGAGTTCCTCGAACAGGTTCTCGATCTCGTCGCCGGCGGAGTTGCTATCGTCGTACTCGCGCTCCGCGGCGCGGGTCTGGCGATAGGACGCGCCGAAGCGATAGCTGTTGCTGACGCCGACGTCGTCGCCGATGTGCAGGAACGCTGCACCGGCATTGAAGCCATTCTTCTCGCGCTCCGAACCGGGGAAATTTGCTCCGCGTCCGCCTTCCACGCCAAGTTCGATGAATATCGGCGTCGGCGCGACCCAGCGTGCCTGCAAACCGTCCTCGGCGAGGTTGCCGCCGAAGAAAGCCTGGTGCACCAGCGGCGCATCGACGAAATCCCAGGCGTGCGGATGCTGCTCGTTCTGGTAACCGAATGCCGAGAAAAAGCGGCCGAACTTCAGGGTGGTGCCAGGCAGGTAGCCGGTGTTCTGGATGAAAGCCTCCTCGACCTCGACTTCCTCGTCAATGATGGCCGCGGTGAAGTAGCCGGAGAAGTAGGGATCGATGTTGCCGGAGATCGTGAGCTCCGACTCGTCGATGCCGAAGCCGCGTTCCCCCGGGCCGGCGCCGTGCCCATGATCTTCGTCGCCGTGGCCGCCGGCCGGCACGAAGCCGCCGATAGCATAATCGTCAGGCTCCTGCTCCAGATTTCTGTATTTGCCATTTAGAATCAGCGAGATGGCCGGGTTGAACGCGCTCTGGGTGACGATCGGGGCGCGGCCGCCGGCCGCGGCCGGGGCTTCGGTGCCCGTGTCCTGTGCATGCACGTGAACGGGTGCGACGAACGCGGCGGCAACCGCTAGCGCCATGACTGTCCTGCGGAACATGGATGGTTCTCCTCTGAACGAAATAAATGAACGCAACTCGACCGGGATCGGATGCGTCGGGATTTCGGGTCAGGGCAGAACCGGAGGGGCGCGGCTGTGGAACCCGACGACGGTGCGCGGGTCGTGGTGATGGGTCTGGGGAATCGGCCGGGCGTGGGAAACGTCGAGTGCCGGCAGCGCCAAGCTTACGACCGGCAGCAGCCCGGAGAACTTCTCGAAACTGACACACTTGCTGCACAGCTTGGCGTGAGCAAGCTGTTCCTTGGCCGGCACCGTCTCGCCGGCATGCGAGACGACGTGCGCAAACGCCGCGTGCTGCGCGAACAGCAGTGCGGCGGTCAGCAAGGCGAATGCTAGACGATGCAGTGGCATGACAGGGCGCATACAGCGTGCAGTGTATCGCTCGGCGGTCCGTTATGCCAAGCGGGCAGGCGGTGGACGGCGTGACAGACGTGACTGCGGCAAGGCAAGTAAAACGTATAGCGCCGAAACCATAGTCCCGGTAGTCAAGGCGGTTGCGGCCTCACGTCTCGTCCAGTATCAGCTCTTTTGGCAAGTGGCTGACATCGCCCCAGCTTTCGATGCGCCAACCGCGCACGTCTTTGCAAACAATGTTCAGCGCTGCATTGAAAAGCGGAAAATCACGCGGCGCCGACAACGGCATGCCGAGCGCATGCCGATAAACCACGTCCAGCACGCCGCCGTGCGTCACCAGCAGCAGGCGCCCGCCGGCGTGCTGGCGCAGCACGCGCTCGACAAAACCGGTGACGCGGCGCGAAAACTCGCCAAGGCTCTCGCCGCCTTCGAGGGCGCGTGCGGGATCGCGCGCTTTGAACGCGTCCCAGGCGGCCGGATGCTCGAGCAGGGCCTGCGCGCCCGTGAGCCCCTGCAATATGCCCAGGTGGCGCTCGCGCAAAGACGGCTCCTTGACGATGGTGTGCTCGGGATCGGCCACCGCCGGAGAGGCCGTGCGGTATGCACGTATTAAGTCGCTCGAATACACCGCGTCGAATTGCTCGCGAGACAGGCGCTTGCCGAGCGCGTCGGCCTGGGCTTCGCCCAGGCGATTCAACGCGATGTCCGTATGACCCTGGATACGCCCTTGCACATTCCAGTCGGTTTCACCGTGACGCACCAGCACCAGCGTAGTGACGCTCATGGCGCCGAGGCCTTCGTGTAGCGAGACCGGTCGATGTGTTGCAAGCACGGTGACTGCAGTCGATTCATTGAATGCGGCATAGCAGGCCTTTCAGGTATTCGCCTTCCGGGAAAGCCAGCGACACCGGATGATCCGCGGTCGCATGGAATTGATCGATGATTTGCGCGTCGCTGCCGGCATCCAGGGCCGCGCCGGCGACGATTTTGCGGAACAGGTCAGCCGAGACGCCGCCGGAGCAGGAGAACGTCGCCAGCAGACCGCCCGGCCGCAGTAACTTGAAGCCCAGCAGATTGATGTCCTTGTAGCCGCGCGCGGCGCGTTCGGCTGTTGCCGCCGTGGGAGCGAACTTCGGCGGATCGAGGATGATCAGATCGAACTGCCGGTTGTGATCGCGCAACTTGCGCAAGTGCTGGAACACGTCCGCGTCCACCCACTCGCAGCGATCCGGCGGCAAGGCGTTCAAAGCCACATGCTCTTGTGCAAGGCGCAGCGCCTCCGCCGACGAGTCGATCGACATGACCGACGCGGCTCCATGGGCGAGCGCCTGCAGCGTGAAGCCGCCGGTGTAACTGAAGCAATTCAGCACCGCTTTGTCCCGCGCCAGCGCGCCGATCTGCTGGCGGTTGTCGCGCTGGTCCAGATAGAACCCGGTTTTGTGGCCGTTGACCACATCGACTTGCAGGCGCAGGCCGCTTTCCCTGATCTCGACCAGCGGCGCATCGAGCTGACCGCTGACCAGCCCGGTGCGCGGGGCGAGTCCTTCGAGCTCGAGCACATCCGCGTCGGAGCGCTCGTAGATGGCGCGCGCGCCGGTGATGCGTTGCAGGGATTCGATGATGGGCGCGCGCCAGCTATGGCAGCCGGCGCTGGACATCTGCACGACCACTACGTCCGCGTAGCGATCCACGATCAGACCCGGCAGGCCGTCGGATTCGCCATGCACCAGCCGTTCCGCCTCGTCGGGTTGCCGGCCGAGCAGCGCGCGGCGCATGGCGATGGCCGCATCGAGTCGCCGCTGGAAGTAAGCGGCATCGATGCGCGCGTCCTCTCGCCAGTCCCAGACGCGCGCCGTAATGTTCGCCTCGGGATTCCAGGCGGCCATCGCCAGGAAGCGCCCGTCGTTTGCGACGACCCGTGCGGTATCGCCCGCCGAGCCGGATCCTTCCACGCGTGCCACGGCGCCGGAAAAAACCCAGGGGTGGCGGCGCAGCAAGGATTTTTCCCGGCCGGCTTTCAGAACGATCTTAATCACGCGCGCCCGCCGCAGCGTTTTCCGTACATGGGATGAGTGCGAGAAGGAAACTTGATAACGCAACCGGGCCGTCGCGCCGGTTCAGGCTTTGACCGATTTTCGTTTGGCGCGCGGATGCGCCTGGTCATACACCTTGGCCAGGTACTGGAAGTCCAGATGCGTATAGACCTGCGTGGTCGAGATACTCGCATGCCCCAGCATTTCTTGCACGGCGCGCAAATCGCCGCTCGACTGCAACACATGGGACGCAAAGGAATGCCGCAGCATGTGCGGATGCACATGGGTGGCGAGGCCCTGCTTGATGCCCCATCCGCGCAACCGCGATTGCACCGCGCGCGGGCTCAAGGGTCCGCCGCGCTGGTTCAGGAACAGCGCCAACTCGTTTCGCGGCGGCAGCGCAGCGCGCACGGGCAGCCAGGCCGCGATCGCCTGCAGGGCGTGGCTGCCGACCGGCACAATACGCGTCTTGTTGCCTTTGCCCGTCACGCGCACCGTCGCATCGGCCACACTCAGATCGGCTGTTTGCAGCGACGTGAGCTCAGACAGTCGCAGCCCCGAGGAATACAGCAACTCGAACATTGCCCGGTCGCGCACGGCGAACATATCCTCGCCCGCGAAACCAACCAGGCGCGTCGCCTCATCGGGCGACAGCGCTTTGGGTAGTGGCTTGGGCGATTTTGGCGGGCGCACACCCAGGCAGGGGTTGCGGGTAAAGCCGTGGTCGCGCAGCAGATAACCGAAAAAACCGCGCCACGCGGAAAGCATGCGTGCCAGGGACTTGCCGCCCAGGCCGCGGGCATGCAGCCTGGCGATGAAGCGGCGGATCTGATGCAGTTCGAGGTTCTGCAGCGCCGTGCCCTCGGCGAGTTCCAGCAGCACCCGCACGTCGTGGCCGTAGCCCGCCGCGGTATGCCTGGACAGGCGCCGCTCGCGTGTCAGGTGCGCCAGAAAACCGCTCACCAGCGGCGCGTGGGCCTGCGGTACAGGGGGGGCCGGCGTTGAGCGGTCCGGCATCAGAGGAACCGCGCAAGCGAGGTGCTGATCAATTCACCCAGACGCTTCAGGTACAGGGTGCCCATTTCCGGATAGAAGCGTTGCGGCTCCTCGCTGGCCAATGCCAGCAATCCAAATACGCGCTCGCCGCGCAGCGTGATATAGGCAAAGGATTTGAGCAGGGCGCCGGATTCGCCGAACCAGTCCGCCGTCTCGAACATGGGCTTGTTGCTGCAATAAGGCTGATTCAGGCTTTCTGCAAAGACGCGCAGTTCAGGGCTGCTGGCGCCAAATTCCGGCGAGGGCGGATGGTCCCAATCGCTCCACAGGCGGATGGCCACATGGGGGACTGCGAAGTCTTCGTGCAGGTTGTAATAAATCACCTTTAACAGGGCTTCGAGATTGGCCGGCGTAATGGTGGCGAGTGCGGCGCGATGCACGCGTTCGCCGATGGCGTCGTTCTCCTCTCCGTATGCGACCAGTTCGCGCAGCTTGGCTTCCAGCGCCTTGTTCTTCTCGCGCAGGCTGACGATCTGGCGTTCCGAGATCGGAATGGCCCGGCCGCCGTGCGGATGCGGAATGGTGATGTCGCGGATCACATCGGCGAACTTCTCGAAAAACTCGGGGTGCTCCACCAAGTAGCGGGCAACGTCTTCAGGTCTCATGCTTTTGTCTATACCTCGATTTCGCCTTCGAAAACAGATTGCGCGGGTCCCGTCAGAAACACCGGTTGGGCTTCGCCCGACCACGCCACCTCGAGCTCGCCACCTCGGGTTTCCACCGTCACCGGCGAACTGAGCAGCCTGCGGGCAATGCCTGCCACCACGGCCGCACAGGCACCGGTGCCGCACGACAGGGTTTCGCCGGCGCCGCGCTCGAACACGCGCAGTTTAATCCGTCCGCGGTCCACGATCTGCATATATCCGGCGTTGACCCGCTGCGGAAAGCGCGCGTGATGTTCGATCAGCGGCCCTTGGCTGGCCAGCAGGGCCTGCGCGACATCGGCAACGAGCTGTACTGCATGCGGATTGCCCATCGACAACGCGGAGATCTCCAGCAGGCGCCCGCCTACGTCCAGTTGATAGGTCGGCGCGCGGCGATGCGCGACAAAGGGAATGAGCGCGGGTTCGAACACCGGCACGCCCATGTTCACGCGCACCCGGCCATCGGGCTGTAATTGCGGCTCGATGATGCCCGAGAGGGTCTCGACGCGGATCACGCTTTTCGGGCTCAGGCCCTTGTCCCGCGCAAAGCGCACGAAACAGCGCGCGCCATTGCCGCACTGGCTGACCTCTCCGCCGTCGGCATTGAAAATACGGTAGTAGAAATCGGTTTCGGGGCTGCGCGCCGGCTCGACGACGAGCATCTGGTCGAAACCAATGCCAACGTGGCGATCGGCGAGCGTGCGAATCGAATCTGCGTCGAGCGCGAACGGCACGCGCGTGGCGTCGATGACGGCAAAGTCGTTGCCCGCACCGTGCATTTTGGTGAATTTCAGCCGCATCGGCGCGTTACGAACCGGCCAGCAGCGGCCGGGACATGATGTAGTCGTCCATGAAAAAGCCGTGGCCGATGTCGGACTTGATCTGCTCGGTTACCACGAAGCCCGCGCGCCGGTAAGCGGCGACCGACCCATGGTTGTATTTATTGACCTGCAACGAAAGCCTGCTCATGCCCTCGCGCGCGGCCACGCGCGCCACATGCTCGATCAGCGCCTTGCCATAGCCTTTTCCGCGCACCAGCTGATGCACGTAAAGTTTGTCGAGTTTCATGACCTGCGCTTCGTCGGCGCGTTCATAGCTGGCAAAGCCGCACAGATCGCCTTTCACTTCGAGCTTGTCCCACCAGGCTTGCGCGGTTTGCAGTTGCCGCAGGATCGAGTCCTGCGAATAGCGCTGCGCAAGCATGTATTCTATCTGCCGGACGGTAATGATCCCGGGATAATGCTGCAACCAGATCTCGCGCGCCAGTGCGCAAACCGGCGCGACGTCGGTCGTACTGACCGCAGAAATGAAAAAATCGGCGGCGAGGGGCGGCTTCATGCTCGCGGCATGCGTCATGCGCAAATCGTCACGAGATCGCGCCAGATACAGCGGTCCATTACGACTTCAATGCCGCCGGAACGGGCGCGTTGGGCAGCAGGTTCATTGACGATGCCCTCCTGGATCCACAGGCGCGGCAAGCCCAGGCGCAGGCAGTCGTCCACAATCGCGTCGATCTGATCGGCATTGCGGAATACATTGACCAGATCCACGCGCTCGCCGATCTCGTCCAGGCGCGCATAGGCCGTTTCGCCCAGAACCTGCGCAACCAGCGGCCGCACCGGAATGATCCGGTAACCCGCGCGCTGAAGCGAGGTCGCGATGCGATGGCTTGGCCGCGTGGACTTCGGCGACAGGCCCACCACGGCGATCGTGCTGACTGTCCTGAGCATGGCGCAGATCGCCTGCTGATCCGGATTGGCAAACATTCAATAAAACCTCGGCTCGCCGGGCGGGCGGGTTTTGAAGCGCTTGTGCAGCCAGTAATACTGTTCGGGCATCGCGCGCGCGTGCGCTTCGATGAATGCGTTCATGCGCCGCGTGTCGTCCTCGACGCTGGCGCCGGGAAATCCGTCCCAGGCGGGGTAAAAGCGCGTGACATAACCGCCGCAGCCGGGCAGCTGGCGCGTAATGCAGGGCACGATGCGCGCGCCCGTTAGACGCGCCAGGCGCGACAATCCGGTCACGGTCGCCGCAGGCACGCCGAAGAAAGGCACGAACAACGAATCCTTCGGTCCCAGATCCATGTCCGGCAAATAAAAAAACGCGATGCCTTTGCGCAGCCCGCGGATGACCGGGCGCAGGCCTTCCTGGCGTGAGAGCAGCACGCTGTCGCCGAAGCGCGTACGGCCGTGCAGCAGGATGCGATCGAGGGCGGGATTTTTCTGACGCGAATACATCGACATCATGTCGTATTCGATGGAAATGCGGATGCCGCCCATGTCCAGCCCGACGAAATGCGGTGCCAGCACGATCAGCGGCTTGCCGTGCTCGCGGTCGAGGTGTTCACGCCCCTCGAATGCCACCAGCCTGCGGATGCGTTGCTCGGAACCCCACCAGAGGATGCCGTGCTCCAACACGGACCTGCCAAACGCGCGAAAGTGCCGGCGCGAAAGCCGTTCGCGCTGTTTATCCGGCATTTGCGGAAAGCACAGGCGCAGATTCGTACGCACCACGCGCCGGCGCTCCCAGACGAGCCAATAGACCAGCATGCCGAATCCGTGGCCTAGCGGCGCCAGCACGCGCAAGGGCAACATGCCCAGCAGACGAATCAGCAGAAGTCCGAATCGTTCAGCCATGTGCGCGTCGAGTGACTTTCAATCGGCGTCCCTTCGCGCCCGCTCCGCGTCGCCGGCTTGCGGCGGCATTACACCGGCGGGCACCTTGTAGCGGTTGTAGCTCCAGAGGTACTGGCTGGGTTCGAGCTTCACGGTGCGCTCGATGGCGGCATTGAGCGCGCGGGCATCGAGGCCGCGCGCGGCGTCGAACTCGGTGAAATGGATGGCAAAGCCTGCGCCGTTTGCAAGACGCACCGCGGCGACCATCAGAATGGTCGCGCCGGTGGTTTGCGCCAGTTTGCCCACCAAGGTCATGGTGTAAGCGGGGCGGTCAAAGAAATCCGCCCAGACGCCTTCGCCCAGCGCAGGCACCTGGTCCGGCAGGATGCCGACCGCCTCGCCGCGCCGCAGCGCTTTGAGCAACAGGCGCACGCCACCGATTCCGGCTGGCGCCAACTGTACCCGATCGCGGCCGCGGCCGGCCTCGATCAGCGGTTGCAACGCGCTTATTCTGGGCAGCCGGTATAGCACCGTGATCGGGCGGCGCTGGGCAACCCACAACGCGGCCGCGTCGAAACAGCCCAGATGGGGGGTCACGTAGATCACGCCGCGGCCGCGTTGCTCGGCGGTTTCCACCACTGCAATGGGGCCGGCGCGCACCACCAGATCCAAGGAGGCGCGTACCGGGCGGAACCAGACCGGGATCAGTTCCGTTCCAGCCTTGCCGGACTCGCGAATGTTCCGGCGCAGGATGCGCTGGAAGTCCTTTTCGTCCTGCCAGAGCCCGCTCTGGCGCAGGTTTGCGCGCAGGCGCGAAGCGTACTCGTCGGACAGGTGGTAAACGATCCAGCCCAGCGCGCCGCCTGCCGCGTGGAGCCAGGACAGCGGCAGTTTTGCCACCTGCCGCAATAGCCCTATAAGCATGTACGTTCGTCGTTTTCGCGTTTTGTTCTTTTAACGGCTTTTTGCTATCCTGACCGGCCCGAATGACGTAGCGCAGAACAACCAATGAGCGATTTTCTCTTCACTTCCGAGTCGGTCTCCGAAGGCCACCCCGATAAGGTTGCGGATCAGATCTCCGACGCCGTGTTGGACGCCATCTTAACCCAGGACAAATTCGCGCGAGTAGCAGCCGAAACCCTGGTCAATACCGGTCTGGTGGTCATGGCCGGCGAGATCACGACCCATGCGGTGGTCGATTTCCAGCAAATCGCCCGCGAAACCATCAAACGCATCGGTTACGACAATACCGACTACGGGATCGATTATCGCGGTTGCGCGGTGCTCGTGGCCTATGACAAGCAATCGCCCGACATTGCGCAGGGCGTCAACAAGGCCCAGGACGATCCGCTCAACCAGGGCGCGGGCGACCAGGGCCTGATGTTCGGCTACGCCTGCGATGAAACGCCGGTGCTGATGCCGCTGCCCATCTATCTGGCCCACCGCCTGGTCGAGCGCCAGTCGGAGTTGCGCCGGGACGGCCGCTTGCCGTGGTTGCGGCCGGACGCCAAGTCACAAGTCACCATTCGCTACGTCAATGGCAAGCCCGATTCCATCGATACGGTGGTGCTTTCCACCCAGCATGCCCCGGATATATCGCTGGAGAAGATCCGCGAAGCCGTGGTCGAGGAGATCATCAAACCGGTGCTGCCCAAGCATCTGATCAAGGGCGCGGTCAACTATCTGGTCAACCCGACTGGCCGGTTTGTCGTCGGCGGGCCGCAAGGCGATTGCGGGCTGACCGGGCGCAAGATCATCGTCGATACCTACGGCGGCGCGGCCCCGCACGGCGGCGGCGCCTTTTCCGGCAAGGATCCGTCGAAGGTCGATCGCTCGGCGGCCTACGCGGCGCGCTACGTGGCCAAGAATATCGTCGCGGCCGGACTCGCCACGCGCTGCCAGCTTCAGGTGTCCTATGCGATCGGGGTGGCCAAGCCCACCAGCGTCATGGTCACCACCTTCGGCACCGGCAAGATCGCGGACGAGAAAATCGCACAATTGGTGCAGAAGCATTTCGACCTGCGCCCCAAGGGCATCGTGGCCATGCTCGACTTGCTGCGGCCGGTGTACGAAAAGACCGCGGCCTATGGCCATTTTGGCCGGGACGAACCCGAGTTTTCGTGGGAGAACCTGGACAAGACCGAGGCGCTCAAGGCCGACGCGGGCTTGCGGCAGACCGCAATCGCCTGAGCTATCGAAGGCAGGAAGCACGGTGCCGCTGCTGGCTGATCAGCCGCGGCTGGGCTATACTGCCGGTTCGCTGAGGAGCGTTGCGACCATCCCGCAGGGACAGGCCAGGCTCAGCAAAGGTACCAACGGCGCTCACAATCCCTGAACCGGTTGTGAGCGCCGTGCTTATTTGGGCGCTCGTTTTTTGAAGGAGAATGCCCATGTCTGCTGTACCTGTTCCCAAGAAATCCGCTGATTTCCACGTCGCCGACCTGGCGCTGGCCGAATGGGGCCGCAAGGAAATCCGCATTGCTGAAACCGAAATGCCGGGCCTGATGGCAATTCGCGAGGAGTATGCCGCGACACGCCCATTGCGCGGTGCACGCATCAGCGGTTCGCTGCACATGACCATCCAGACTGCCGTGCTGATCGAGACTTTGCAGGCGCTCGGCGCCGAGGTGCGCTGGGCCTCATGCAATATCTATTCGACCCAGGACCATGCCGCCGCGGCCATCGCCGCCACGGGCACGCCCGTGTTTGCGGTCAAGGGCGAAAGCCTGGCCGATTACTGGGAGTACACCCACCGGATTTTCGAGTGGCCCGACAACCTGCACGCAAACATGATCCTAGACGATGGCGGCGATGCGACCATGTTGCTGCATCTGGGTGCGCGCGCCGAGTCCGATGCGTCCGTGCTGCACAATCCCGGCAGCGAGGAAGAAACTGCGCTGTTCGCGGCCATCAAGGCGAAACTCAAGCAGGAGCCGAAGTGGTATTCGACGCGGCTGCGCGAGATCAAAGGGGTCACCGAGGAAACCACGACCGGCGTGCATCGTCTTTATCAGATGCACAAGGAGGGCAAGCTCGCCTTTCCCGCGATCAACGTCAACGATTCGGTCACCAAGTCGAAATTCGACAATCTGTACGGCTGCCGCGAATCGCTGGTTGACGGCATCAAACGCGCAACCGATGTGATGATCGCGGGCAAGGTTGCGGTGGTGTGCGGCTACGGCGATGTGGGCAAGGGCTCTGCGCAGGCGCTGCGTGCACTGTCGGCCCAGGTCTGGGTTACCGAAATCGATCCGATCTGCGCGCTGCAGGCGGCCATGGAAGGCTATCGCGTCGTGACCATGGATTACGCCGCAGACAAGGCCGACATCTTCGTCAGCGCGACCGGCAATTTCCACGTGATCACGCACGAGCACATGAAGAACATGAAGGACCAGGCGATCGTCTGCAATATCGGCCATTTCGACAACGAGATCGACATTGCATCGCTGGCGCAGTATCAGTGGGAGGAGATCAAGCCGCAGGTCGATCATGTGATTTTTCCCGACAACAAACGCATCATCGTGCTGGCCAAAGGCCGCCTGGTGAATCTGGGATGCGGCACCGGCCACCCCAGTTACGTGATGAGTTCGTCGTTCGCCAATCAGACGATCGCGCAGATCGAGCTGTTCGCGAATAGCGCGAAGTACCCGGTGGGCGTCTACACCTTGCCGAAACATCTGGACGAGAAAGTGGCGCGCCTGCAGTTGAAGAAACTCAACGCCCAGCTCTCCGAACTCACCGATACGCAGGCGCGCTATATCGGCGTGGACAAGAAGGGGCCGTACAAAACCGATCACTATCGCTACTGACACGCGGGATCATGCCGCCGTGCCGAGTCGGCGCGGCGGGCGCGACACGCGGCAAGCCCGGCGCTGATGAACTGATTCTCAAACTGGCATTCGCACATGTCACCAGGCACGCCATCGCGTCCGACTTTCAGCTTCGAGTTCTTTCCGCCGAAAACGCCGGAGGGAACGGCGAAGTTGCGCGCCACCTGGCAGCAGCTCGCGCAATTGCAGCCCAGGTTTTTTTCCGTGACCTTCGGCGCCGGCGGCTCTACCCAGCGAGGCACGCTCGATACCGTGCTGGAAATCCGCGCGGCAGGCCAGGATGCCGCGCCCCATCTGTCGTGCGTGGCATCGACCAGGGCCGAGATCGCCGCGACCCTGGCGCGCTATCGCGAGCACGGCATTCGCCACATCGTCGCGCTTCGCGGCGACATGCCCTCCGGCCTGGCGTCCGCCGGCGAGCTCCGGTACGCCAATGAACTGGTCAGCTTCATCCGCGAGGCGACCGGCGACTGGTTCCGCATTGAAGTGGCCTGCTATCCGGAGTACCACCCGCAAACGCGCAATGCGGCCGACGAACTGAAGAACTTCAAGCGCAAGATCGACGCCGGTGCGGACGCGGCGATCACGCAGTATTTCTACAACCCTGACGCCTATTTTCGCTTCATCGATGAATGTGCCGCCGCCGGCATCGACGTGCCCATCGTGCCGGGCATCATGCCGATCGGCAATTTTGCCCAGTTGGCGCGTTTTTCCGATGCCTGTGGCGCAGAGATCCCACGCTGGATGCGCATCAAGCTCGAGAGCTTTCGCGACGACACGGCATCGATCCGCGCCTTCGGGCTCGATGTCGTCACGGCATTGTGCGAGAAACTGCTCAAAGGCGGCGCGCCCGGATTGCACTTCTACACGCTCAATCAGGCCGCGCAGGCGCAAGCAATCTGGCAGCGCCTGGGGTTGTGAGGCGCAAGCGCACGACGGTCGCGCAAACCGTTGTCATTACACAGGGCATTCCGTAGACTGCGCGCGTGCCGCGTCTCCATGCCAAACCCCTCGCCGTGCTGTTTGCCGCAATCACGATTGCGGCTGCCGCCGAATTCAGCTTCCTGAACGGTTTGCACAATGCCGAAGCGCGCTTCGCCGACCGGTTCATCGCCGCGCGCGCCGTTGGGCTCGCACCCGATCCGGACATCGTCGTGGTCGCCGCGGACGAGCAAAGCCTGGAGCAGATGGCCGATTACGCCGGGCGCTGGCCGTGGCCGCGCTCCATCCACGGGGAACTCATTCAGGGAATCGAAGCGCAGAAGCCGCGCGCAATCGTCTTCGACATCATGTTTTTCGAGCCGGATATTTTCCGGCTGGACGCGGACGAGCTGTTCAACAAGACGGTAGCGCGCTACGCCAACGTGTATTTTCCGACGGTACGCCAGGATGCAGCCGCCGATGCGCATGGCGTACCGCTGGGCGAAATGCAGGCCGCCCTGGGCGCGTTCGCGGGGGCCAACGCCGATAAGCATGCAACCATCAATATCGGATTACCCAAGGCACTGAGCCCGGAGAACTGGCGCCTGGGCACGATCGATTTTCTGGCCGATCGCGACGGCATCGGCCGCCGCTACTTCGTGTACCAGGACGCTTACGGCTGGAAGATCCCCTCGCTGCCCGCACGCGTAGCGCAGGATCTCGGCATAGCCGTGCCAGCGGTCGATTCCATTTTGCTGAGCTGGCCCGGTGGCAAGGCGGGCCGTGCGCATGTGTCGTATGCGGATCTGTATATTGATCTGAACAGCGAGAAGCGCCGCCGTGATCCGAACGAGTTCAAGGACAAGATCGTTGTGATCGGCGTGACCGCAACCGGATTGCATGACATCCGGCCCGACACCGGTCAGCTCGCTGTACGACGGCGTGGATATCGTGGCCGGCGCGCTCGATAATCTGAAGAATCGCAGCTATCTGCGTGAGCTCTCCGTCGTGTGGCCCGCGGCGATCACGCTGGTGCTGCTGACGTTGTTGTACGCGGCATTCCGGCTGCGGCTGCATACGCTGCACATCGGCGGCGCACTCGCGCTGACATCGATGCTGCTGATGGCAGCCCAGTATGCGGCGGCCAGCCAACTGGTGGTGCTGCCCGGGCTGCGCCCCCTGCTGTTTGCGTGGGCGTTCTTTTTCGTTGCGGCGCTGCAGGAGTACCGGCGCGAGCGGCGCGAGCGCGAGCAGGCGGTCCGGGAATTTTCGCGGTTCGTCAACCCGCATGTGGTCAACGAGCTGATTGCGCACGGAGGCCTGACCCGCGAAGGCGAAAGCCGTCAGGTCACGCTGCTGTTTTCCGACATCCGGGGCTTCACGACGCTGTCGGAATCGCGCACGCCGCAACAGGTCGTCAGCCTGCTCAACCGTTATTTCACGCGCCAGGTCGCCGTGATATTTCGCAATGGCGGGGCGCTGGACAAATTCATCGGCGATTGCATCATGGCCATCTGGGGCGCACCGCTGGACGACGAGAAGAATGCCGAACATGCCATCCAGTGCGCGCTGGACATGGCCGATGCCCTCGAGGCATTTCGCCAGGAGCTCGGTGAGGAGGGCCGGGATTTCGATGTCGGCATCGGCATTCATTCCGGCCCCGCTGTCGTGGGCCTGATCGGCTCGGAGCAGCGCCGCGAATATACCGCCATCGGCGACACGGTGAACCTTGCCAGCCGCATCGAGGGCTTGACCAAAGGCGTGGCCCGCATACTCGTGTCGGAAGACACCATGCGCCTGTGCCCCGATGCCTTTGACTTTGTGGCCCGCGGACTTTATAAGGTCAAGGGCAGGACGCAGGATGTCGCGCTGTTCGAACCACGGAGGAAATCGGCAATGGCGGCAGAGCAATGAGGGCCGGTCGGTTCTGGCATGTGCTGTGGCAGGCTTGCTTGCTGGCGTGGCTGATTCCCGCCGCGCAGGCTGCCGAAACCGGCTACACACTCAAGGCCACCGACGTCAAGGAGAAACCATTCCTGGATGCCGGCACCCTGGTGAATCTGCCCGAAAAAACCGTCGTGGAGATCGTGACACGCCAGGGCGGCTGGATGCAGATCAGAACCGCCGACGCCAGACAAGGCTGGGTGCGCATGTTGTCGGTGCGTCTGGGCAAGCCGGACCAGAAAGGGCAGTCCGGCGGCAATCTGCTCTCCGCGCTGGGTCTCGGCAGCCGCCCGCGGCCGGCGACCACCTCTACCGTCACCACGGGAGTACGCGGCTTTTCCGAGGAGGATCTGGCCAACGCCAAGCCCGATGCCGGTGAACTCGAGAAGATGAAGAGTTATGCCGCGACCAACGAGGAGGCCACGAAACTGGCCGCGAGCGGCAAGGTCTCGGCGCGTGCGGTGGCTTTTTTCGATGAAACCGGCCGCGCGCTCAAGGAGGCCAAATGAGCGCACATCGCGCAATCTGTCCCTTGTTGGTGCTTGCCGTACTGCTCGGTGGTTGCAAGTCCGGCGGCGGTTTCGATTTGAAGAACGTGGATCTTGCCAACGTCGCGAAAAGCGTGGGCAACCTGCGCGAAGTCAAGGAACCCGAAGAACTGCGCATCGGACAGGGCATGACCGAAACCCTGCTTGGGGCGCGACCGCTTTACGATGACCCGGAACTGCAGCGTTACGTCAACGAAATCGGCTTGTGGGTGGCATTGCAGTCGGACCGTCCGAATCTGCCGTGGCACTTCGGCGTCAACGATTCGGAGCACATCAATGCTTTCGCCGTACCGGGCGGTTACATCATCGTTACCAAGGGCATGATGAAACAGTTGCGCAACGAAGCCGAGCTTGCCGGTGTGCTCGGCCATGAGGTCGCGCACGTGACGCGCAAGCATCACCTCAAAGCATTGCGCAAGACGGCTTTCGCCAACCTCGTGGGTGAAGGTTTCGCGGCCGCCGCGGACGACAAGCAGTCGGAACTGGTGAAAAAGCTCGCCGGTCCCACCAAGGAATTGTATGCGCGCGGATTGGACAAGTCGGACGAGTTCGAAGCCGATCGCATGGGCGTGGTGCTGGCCACCCGCGCCGGCTACGACCCGTACGGACTGCCGGCCGTGCTGACCACCCTGGCCAGCGCGGATCCCAAGGACAGTTTTCTCACGCTGCTCTACAAGACCCATCCGCTGCCCCAGGCGCGACTCGACAAACTCGCACCGGGTCTGATGACGCTCGATTCGATCAAGGCGCCGCAGAACGCAACGCGTTTTCAGCAATACACCAGGAAGTTGCACGACACCGCCCAGTGAACCGGCCGCACTCCGCGCGCAAATCCCTGCTGCTGCTGGTGCTGGCAGGCGGATGGCTGCCGGCATGGGCTGCCGACACCGGCTATGCCGCGAAAGCCACGCCCTTGCTTGAGCGCCCGGCAATGCAGTCCAACGTGCTGCTGCAGCTTGCCAAACGTCAGGCCGTGCAGATCATCGGGCGCCAGGGCAGCTGGGCGCAGGTCAGCGCCGGCACGGCGACGGGGTGGGCCCGGCTCGCCGATCTGCGGCTTGATGCGGCCGCTACCGCTGTGCTTCCTGCCCGCGCGCAGATCGGCAAAAAGGACACCGGTATCCGCGGATTCTCGGAAGAAGAACTGCTGGTCGGCGCACCTAACCGTGCAGAAAGCGAGCGTCTGCGGGCCGTTGGGGTGTCGGTGCGCGAAGCGGTCGGTTTCGCCCGCGCCGCCAATTTGCGCCCGCGCCGGCAGGACTATATCCAGATGCAGGATTACATGCCCGAGGGCGGTTTTCCGGACGGATTCTTCGATGAATAAGGCCATGCTGGCCCTCGCGCTGCTCTGCACCGGCTGCAGTGTTTCGGGCGGCCCGTCGCCGCGCGACATGCAAGCCATGCAGGAAGCGCAGATGCAGCAGGCGCTTCAGACGATGCAATCGCAGATGGAAGGTGTGCAGGACGTCATGGCCGGCCGCGACACCGAAGCCGCGCGGGCCTACAAGAAACATGCGGAAGCGATGGAACTGCAAAGTAAACAGCTGGGAGCGCAGCACCGCCAGGATCCACGATATGTGCAGGCGGTCGAGGACGGGGAGCGCGAGCATCGCGAGTTACTGCGCAAGAACCCTTCGGGCGTGGAAAGCGAATTCGACTTGAGCGACGCCGAAGAAGCCGAGCTGGGCTTCGGCATGGCGCAGCAATTTCTGAGCAGCAAGCGCCTGGTCGCCGACGCTGGCCTGCAACGCTATGTCAACATGATCGGCCTGTGGCTGAGCCAGCAATCGGAAAGACCGGCACTGCCCTGGCGCTTTGCCGTGATCGAAGGCGATGCGCCCAATGCATTCGCGGTGCCCGGGGGCTACGTATTCGTTACCCAGGGCATGGTCGCGCTGGCCGAAACCGAATCCGAACTCGCCGGCATCCTCGGCCACGAGATTTCGCACGTGGTGCGCAAACACCATCTGCGCTGGATCTACATGAACAAGGAACTCGATGTGTCGGTGCACCGCGCCGAAGAGCAGATCGGCCACGCCAACGCCAGGTCCCGGGAGATTTTTCAGCAGATGGGCCAGTTGATGCAACGCTCGCTCGAGCAGATGCAGTCGCCTGAACTCAAGGCCGGCCTGTCGAAGGGGGAAGAATTCGAGGCCGATGCCGATGGCGCGATTCTCGCGTGGCGTGCCGGCTACGAAGCCTGGGGGCTGATGGCGGTGATGCAGCGCTTCGAAGCCGCGAGCCGCTCGGACAACGCGCCGGCAGAGGCCCTCACGGCTCACCCGGAGCCGCTGCAGCGATTCAAGGTGCTCGACGCGGCGCTGCGTTCGCGCAACGAGAGCGAGTTGCTGGGCGAATTGGGCGCCGAGCGTTTCCGCAGCGCCACGCAAGCCCTGCGCAAGCGGCCGGGTTGAGCGCGTGATGTCGGACAGGGCGACCAGGACGGCCCTGGTGGCGGGTGCCACGGGTCTTATCGGCGGTCATCTTGTCAGCCGGCTGCTAAGCCACCCCGACTACGCGCGCGTGCATGTGTTGACGCGGCGCGCCTTGTCGATCAGCAATCCGAAGATCATCGAGCATCGGGTCGATTTCGAACGATTGGCAACCAGTTTCAACGAATCGGTCGACGACACGTTCTGCTGCCTGGGAACAACCCTCAAGCAAGCCGGCTCCCGTGAGGCATTCCGCCGCGTCGATCACGACTACCCGCTGGCGCTCGCGCATCTGGCACGTCACGCGGGTGCGCGTATATTCCTGATGGTATCGGCGCTGGGCGCCGATGCGCACTCGCCGGTGTTCTATAACCGGATCAAAGGCGAAACCGAGCGCGACATCGCCGCGCTTGGTCTGCCCAGGGTCGTGTTCCTGCGGCCCTCTCTTCTGCTGGGCGAACGCCGCGAGTTTAGGGCAGGCGAGAAGGCAGGCGCCGTGGTGGGCCGGCTGATTGCGCCCCTTCTGGTTGGGCGCCTGCGCCGCTACCGCCCGATTGCCGCGGCTGACGTGGCCGCGGCGATGCTGTACGTTGCCGTCCACGAAAGCCGCGCCGGGCCGGTTGAATCGGACGCCATCGCGCGATTGGCGCGCCAGGCGTACGCAGCACAGTAAGCGCCAACGCGAAAAAAAAGGCCGGCATGCCACCGGCCCTTCCCTGCACTGCGCGCCCGCGTACGATCAGGCGACCGCGCGCACCGGCTGCAAGCGTGAGGGGTTCGCGGCATACGCGTGATACGCCGCGGCCTCGGCTTCACCGAATTTGACCTTCGCACCCATGTCGGTGAAAACCGTTTCGAGCGCGGACAGGCACAGCATCACGTTCTCCAGCTGGCACGAGTAGCCCATCAGGCCGAAGCGCCAGATCTTGCCCGCGAGGGCGCCCAGGCCGGCGCCGATCTCGAGGTTGAAATCCAGCAGCAGGCGGCGGCGCACCTCTTTCTCATCGACGCCTTGGGGCACCGAAACGGCGTTCATCTGCGGCAGCTGGTAGGCTTCCTCGACCAGAAACTTCAGGCCCATCGCCTCGAGGCCCGCCTTGAGCGCGATGTGGTGGCGCTGATGGCGCGCCCAGGCATTCTCCAGGCCTTCCTCGCGCATCAGCAGCAGCGCTTCGTGCAGCGCGAAGAGCGAGTTGGTCGGCGCGGTGTGGTGGTAGGTGCGGGTGGTCGCGCCCCAGTAGCCGAGCAGCAGGTTCATGTCCATGAACCAGCTGTGGATCTTGTCCTTGCGCGCTTTCACACGCTCGACCACGCGCTCGCTGAACGAGACCGGCGACAGGCCCGGCGTGCAGGACAGGCATTTCTGGCTTGCGGAGTAGACCGCGTCGATGCCCCATTCGTCGACCAGCACCGGCGTGCCGCCGAGCGACGTCACGGCGTCGACGATGGTCAGCGCGCCGTGCTTGCGCGCGATGTCGACCAGCGTCTTGGCATCCGATGCGACGCCGGTCGAGGTTTCGGCGTGCACGAACGCGACCACCTTGGCGTCCGGATTGGACTTCAGCGCGTCTTCGACCTTCTGCGGGTTGACCGGGGTCCCCCAGCGGTCTTCGACCACCACGGCGATGCCGCCGCAGCGCTGGACGTTCTCGATCATGCGGCCGCCGAACACGCCGTTGCGGCAGACGATGACCTTGTCGCCCGGGCTGACCATGTTGACGAAGCAGAATTCCATGCCGACCGAGCCGGGCCCGGAGACCGGGAAGGTCAGCGCGTTCTTGGTCTGGAACGCATAGCGCAGCAGCGACTTCAGCTCTTCCATCATCTCGACGAACACCGGGTCGAGGTAGCCGATGGCCGGCTGGCTCATGGTCGTGAGCACGCGCGGATGGATCTCGGACGGACCGGGGCCCATCAGGTGCGCTGCGGCGGGTAGAAGGAATTGATCTTTCGCTTCGGAGCGTAATCTTGGGTCGCCATGATGTTCCCTGCAGGAAGATTGGATCAGCACCGCAAGCCGGAACGGCCGCGGAAAAGACGCGCAGTGTAGCAAGTCGGCGGGAGCCGGCCAAGCCGGACTGCGCGAGAAACACGCATCCGGGAAGCCGGTTTGATCGCATTCCGCCCTTGCCGGTATCAGACCGCTGCGCGCCGGCAGCTCGGGTGCCGCGGGCGATAACGGCGGTCTTGTCTCGGTAAGCCAGTACTTACTGCGCGGCGTGGATCGGGGCGCGGGCGGGCACGGGCCGCGGCGCGTCAATTGGCGGACTTGACGGTCGGGAACTGGATCAGGCGCGCCGAGAAATCCTCGTCGTCGAACGCGATGTCGCCATCTTCGTACGCCTCGGGCTGCGTCTTCAGATTGGTGAAATCGAACTGTCGCGAGTCGAGCAGGTGCGAAGGAGAAGTCCGCTGCAGACTGGCGAACATGGTTTCCAGGCGGCCGGGAAATTTCTTGTCCCAGTCCCGGAGCATGTTCTTGATCACCTGGCGTTGCAGATTGTCCTGCGAGCCGCATAGGTTGCAGGGAATGATGGGAAACTGACGGAGTTTTGCGAAGGCCTCCAGATCCGCTTCCTTGCAATAGGCCAGCGGCCGAATCACGATGTGCTGGCCATCGTCGCTGACGAGTTTCGGTGGCATTGCCTTGAGCCGCCCGCCGTGGAACAGGTTCAGGAAGAACGTTTCGAGAATGTCGTCGCGGTGATGGCCCAGCGCGATGCGCGTGGCGCCGATTTCCTTGGCCACGCGATACAGCGCCCCGCGGCGCAGCCGGGAGCACAGCGAGCACATGGTTTTACCTTCAGGTATGACGCGCTTGACGACGCTATAAGTGTCCTGCTCGATGATGCGAAACGCCACCCCCAGCGCGCTCAGGTAACCCGGCAGGACATCCGCGGGATAACCCGGATGTTTCTGATCCAGATTGACCGCGACGATGTCGAAGTCGACGGGGGCGTGGCTCTTCAACGACAGCAGCAGGTCGAGCAGCGCGTAGCTGTCCTTGCCCCCCGACAGGCACACCATGACTTTGTCGCCCTGCTGGATCATGTCGAAGTCGCCGATGGCCTCGCCCACCTGGCGGCGCAGCCGTTTGGCCAGCTTGTTGCCTTCGTAAACCTGTTTTTGCAGTGTCGTCATTTACCTCGCCCGGAAAATCTCAAACCCCACGGATTCGCAATCCGGGTACACGTCGAGTTTTTCGCTGGAGACCCTGGCTGCCACGACGCCGGGCCGTGCCAGGCAGATCGTCAGAAGCCGCTCGCAAAACGTCTCCTGCAGATTGAAATGGCTGCCGTCGGCGAGGCGCAGGATCTCGCTGCGAATGAAGTCATAGTCTACCGTTTCATCGATATGGTCGCGCTCGACTTTGCCGTCCGGGTCGATAAACAGATCGACATTGACCTTGACGCGCTGCTTGCCCCGTTTTTCGAAGTCGTGAATGCCGATCGACAGGCGGGTTTGGAAGTTCTTCAGAAATATCCGGCGCACGCTGCCCAGGGCCGCCGCCGGGCCCGGCTCAGCGCCGCTTCCGGGCCGCACCATCCGCGCGCTCATCGGTTGCCGCCGGTCTCAAATTGCACATCGCGCGGCGAGGGCCAGAGATGCTGGCCGCCATCGACGACGATCGTGGTGCCGGTCAGCGCTTGCGCATTGACCACGTAACGCACCGCTCCGGCAATGTCCGCCACGCGCGAACTGCGCCCCAGAGGCGCCTTGCGATGAGCACTGGCAAAGCCCTCGTCGGTCTGCTCGCCGCTGACCAGCGTAATGCCCGGGGCCACGCCGCAAACACGCACCTTCGGCGCGAGCGCCATGGCAAGTACGCGCGTCGCGCCCTCGAGGCCGATTTTTGCAATGGTATAAGACAGGAAATCCGGATTGAGATTGAACACTTTCTGATCCAGCAAGTTCACGATGCAACCGCTGCTACCCTCCGGGATGCGTGCCGCGAAAGTTTTGGCGAGCAACAGCGGTGCCAGCAGGTTCACGTCCAGATGCCGTTGCCACTGGCGCGGGTCGAGACTCGCCAGATCGTCGTACTCGAACAAGGCGGCATTGTTGATGAGGCAGGTGGCAGGCCGCCCGAGTTGGTGTTCGACCTGGGCCATCACGCCAGACACCTGCTGCGCGATGCCCAGATCGCAGGGTATGGTCACGGCCTTCATGCCCAGCGCCAAGACTTCCCGGGCCAGCGCATCGGTTTCGACCCGGGAGCGATGGTAATGCAGGGCCAGATCCCAGCCATCGGCCGCCAGTTCCAGCGCGATCGCCCGACCGATGCGCTTGCCCGCTCCAGTCACCAGCGCCACGCCTCGATCGCTTTTTGCCCGGCTCATGCCTGCCTTCAGGTTGCGCCACGCGGCGCAGCTGTTGTTGAATGGGGATTGTAGCCCAACCCCCTTTCGCGCCCCTGCCTTTGCCGACTCCCCCGCACTTCACCGACCTGCCCGAACCGTCCGGGCCGGCGCGCCTGCACAGCGCCCGCCTGAGCCAGGCGATCCGCCGCGAAATCGACGCCGCCGGGGGCTGGATCGGATTCGCCCGCTTCATGGAACTCGCGCTCTACGCGCCCGGACTGGGTTACTACGTGGCCGGTTCCACGATACTCGGTCCTGCGGGCGGGGATTTCGTGACCGCGCCGGAACTCTCGCCGCTGTTCGGCGCGACGCTCGCGCGTCAGATCGCGCAACTGCTGGACCCGGGCGACCAGGTGCTGGAACTGGGGGCCGGGTCCGGGGCGATGGCAGCCGATGTGCTGGCCGGCCTGCGCAGCCTTGATCGGTTGCCGCGGCGCTATCTGATCCTGGAGACCAGCCCGCAGCTGGTGCAGCGCCAGCAATCCACCTTGCAGCAGCGCCAGCCCGCCCTCGCGGACCGTGTCGAATGGATCGCCGCCTTACCGGAAGGTCTCGACGGCGTCATCATCGCCAATGAAGTGCTCGATGCACTGCCCGCCCATCTGGTCGACTGGCGCCCGCACGGGCTCTACGAACGGGGCGTGAGCTGGAACGACGGCTTTGTCTGGGCCGAAAGGCCGCTGGCGCCGGGCGTGTTGCGCGACGCCGCCGAAGCCATTGACGCCGGACCGGATTACCTCAGCGAAATATCCCTGATGGCCCCGGCGCTGGTGCGCAGCCTGTCGGCGACGCTGCGCAAAGGCGCGTTGCTGCTGATCGACTACGGTTTCGGCCGGCGCGAGTACTACCATCCGCAGCGCTCGTCGGGCACGCTGATGTGCCACTACCGGCATCGCGCGCACGACGATCCGTTTTTTCAGCCCGGGTTGCAGGATCTGACGGTGCACGTCGATTTCACTGCCATTGCCGAAGCCGGCATCGATGCGGGGCTGAAGTTGCTCGGCTATGTCACGCAGGCGCAGTTTCTGGTCAATTGCGGCATCACGCAGCTGCTCGAGCAAGCCTGCACGCAAACGCCCGGCGCGCGTTTCGCGCTCACCGGCGGCGTGCAAAAACTACTGTCACCGGCCGAAATGGGCGAACTGTTCAAGGTCATTGCGCTCGGTCGCGGCATCGGCGGAGCGCTGATGGGGTTCGCAGCCGGCGACAAATCGCGGCTGCTCTAGCGGTTTGTAATTTTGCATGGACTTGCGTAAGGTTGCGCGTCGTTTCAACGTGGTGTTCTGCACCCAACCGGTGCGCCGCGCTTGGCGGAAGTGCCGGGGGCAGATAACAGGTCTTTCGTAATGCATATTCACATCCTGGGCATTTGCGGTACGTTCATGGGCGGCCTCGCGGTGATCGCGAGGCAGGCCGGGCACAAGGTGACCGGCTGCGATGCCAATGTCTATCCGCCGATGAGCACGCAGCTGCAGGCGCAGGGCATCGAACTCATCGAAGGATTTGATCCGCGGCAGATCGACCTGAAGCCCGACTTGTTCGTGATCGGCAATGTCGTGGCGCGCGGCAATCCGCTGATGGAGGAAATTCTGAACAGCGGTTTGGCGTTCTCGTCCGGACCGCAGTGGTTGCACGAGAACGTGTTGCGCGGTAAATGGGTGCTCGCCGTAGCCGGCACGCATGGCAAAACCACGACGACATCGATGCTGGCCTGGATTCTCGAACACGCGGGCCTCAATCCCGGTTTTCTGATTGGGGGCGTGCCGCTCAATTTCGGGATTTCCGCGCGCTCGACTGATTCCGCGTTCTTTGTGATCGAGGCCGACGAATATGACACCGCATTCTTCGACAAACGCTCGAAATTCGTGCATTACCTGCCGCGCACCGCGATACTGAACAATCTGGAATTCGATCACGCGGACATCTTCCCGGACCTTGCCGCCATCGAAACGCAGTTCCACCATCTGGTGCGCACCGTGCCCGGCAGCGGATTGATCATTGCCAACGCGCGCGAACAGAGCATGAGACGCGTGCTCGCGCGCGGCAGCTGGAGCAAGGTCGAGTGGCTGGGCCTGGACGAAGGCTGGATTGCCAGGCCGCGCGACGAGCACGCGTTCGACGTGTTCTTCGAAGGCGGGCCGCGCGGCACGGTGACCTGGGAACTGCTGGGCGAGCACAACCGAAACAACGCGCTGGCCGCGCTCGCAGGCGCGCGCCATGCGGGCATACCGGTCGCGAAGGGCATCGATGCGCTGGCCGAGTTCAGGAATGTCAAACGGCGGCTGGAACTGCGCGGCACGGTCGCCGGCACCACGGTGTACGATGACTTCGCGCATCATCCGACCGCCATCGAAACCACGATCGCGGGGTTGCGCAGCAAGGTGCGCAGTGCGCGCATTCTTGCCGTGCTCGAGCCGCGTTCCAATACCATGAAAATGGGCCTCATGAAAGATGCGCTCGCGGGAAGCCTGGCCGGCGCGGAGGGCGTGTACTGCTACACGCAGGGCCTGGGCTGGGACGCGCGCCCAGTGCTGGCGCCGCTCGGCGCGAAAGCGCACTGCTTCGATGATCTGGGCGCGCTGGTCGGCGCGGTGGTCGGCGAGAGCCGGCCCGGCGATCATATTCTGGTCATGAGCAACGGTGGGTTCGGCGGCGTGCACGCGAAGATTCTGGCGGCCCTGGAGACCAGATCGGCGACCTAGCCGGTGCTTATACGATCCAGTCCTGCGCCGATCCAGAGGTTTTTCGGTAGCGACGGAAGGGTTTCATGATCGTTTACATCCACGGCTTCAACAGTTCTCCGGCCTCCCATAAATCGAATCAGTTGCGTGCGCGACTTGCTGCGCTGGGTCGCGACCAAGAATTCTGCTGCCCGGCCCTGCCCCATGTCCCGCGCGACGCGCTGGCAGTGCTCGAACACTCCGTGTCCGGCGCTCGCCCGGCGGACATTACGCTGGTCGGCAGTTCGCTGGGCGGGTTCTACGCGACCTATCTGACCGAGAAATTTGGCATGCGCGCCGTGCTCGTCAATCCCGCGATCACCCCGCACGAGGGCTTGCGCAGCTACCTGGGCGCGCAGAAAAACCTGTACACCGGCCACGAATATACGCTGACCGAAGCGCATCTGGCGCAACTCGCGGAACTGCACGTTGCGCAACCGGCCCGGCTGAACCACTACCTGCTGATACACACGACCGGAGACGAACTGCTCGACTGGCGTCTGGCCGTGGATCGTTTCCGCGGCTGCCGGCAGGTGCTCGTGCACGGCAGCGACCACGGCTTTGCGCAGTTCGGCGAGTACCTCGATATCGTAATGGCGTTTGCCTCCGGCTCGCTCCCGCCAGGCTAGGCTGCGCCGCGCCGCCGGATGGGGGCCGCACCGGGGCTCGCGTATAATCCCGCGTCCGCCAGCCCGCATTCGCTTTTTCCTTCCCGTCCGCAGCCGGTCCCAAGCATGAACGTTTTTTTCGAAGAAGACGGCGCCTTCAAGGCCGGCAGCGTGCTGGCCGACAACAACACTTCGCTGCAAGTGGAAAATCAGCACGGCAAGCGCAGCAAGGTCAAGGAAGCCGCCGTGCTGATACGATTCGATCATATCGGCCTGTCGCAATTCATGACCGACGCGCACAAGATCGCCGCCGACATCGATCCCGCGTTTTTATGGGAATGCTGCGGTGAAACGGAATTCGGCTTCGAGCAGCTGGGCAAGGATTATTTCGGCCATGAGCCGATGCCGGCCGAGCGCGCGGGCTTGCTCATGCGGCTGCATTCGACGCCCACGCATTTCTACAAGAAAGGCAAGGGCCGTTACAAGGCTGCGCCGGCCGACGCGCTGAAGGCTGCCCTGGCCAGTGTGGAACGCAAGAAAAAGCAGGCCGAACAGCAGGCGCATTTCGCGCAGCAACTGGCCGGTTTCGAATTTCCGGAAGAAATGCGCGGCATGCTGCCGCAGTTGCTGTACCGTCCCGACAAGATGACCGTGGAATTCAAGGCGCTCGAACAGGCCGCCGCGCAGACCCATCTGAGCATTCCGAGGCTGCTGGAAAAAAGCGGCGCGCTGCCCTCGAGCCATGATTACCACTACGGGCGATTTCTGTTCGAGTACTTTCCGCGCGGCACGCAGTTCGATCCTGCGCTGTGCGCTGACGTTCCCGGCCCGCTGCCCCCGGCGGCGGTCGAGGCATTCAGCATCGACGATGCCACGACAACGGAAATCGATGACGCGTTTTCCGTCGTGCAGCTCGCCAATGGCAACTGGCAGGTCGGCGTGCATATCGCCGCGCCGGCGCTGGGCCTTGCGGCGGATTCGCCGGTCGATCGCGAAGCCGCCAAACGCCTGTCCACGATTTACTTTCCGGGCGACAAGATCACCATGTTGCCGCCCGAGACGATTGCGCGCTACACGCTGGCGGAGGGCCATGAGCGTCCGGCGCTGACGATGTACCTCGAACTCACGCCTGAGCTCGAGATTGCCGCACAGCGCAGCGTGGTAGAGAACGTGCGCATTGCGGCGAATCTGCGTCATGACGCGCTCGAAGCGAAATTCAACGAGCAACTCGCGGGCGGCAAAGTCGAGCATCGATTCGGCGCCGAACTGGGCCTGCTGTGGCGGCTGGCGACCAAACTCGAAAAGCAACGCGGCAAGGAAGAGCCCGCCATGGCGCGGGCCGACTATAACTTCTACGTCGATGACGATCATATTCGCATCGTCGAGCGCAAGCGCGGCGCACCGGTCGATAAACTCGTCTCGGAGCTCATGATCCTGGTCAACACGCAATGGGGCCGGTTGTTGGCGGACCATGAGGTCCCCGCGCTGTACCGTGCGCAGGCTGCGGGCAAAGTCCGCATGTCCACCGTGCCGGCTCCGCATCAAGGGCTGGGCGTGGCGCAATACATCTGGGCGAGTTCGCCGTTGCGCCGGTATGCGGACCTGGTAAACCAGCGCCAGCTGCTGGCGCTCCTGCGCGCCGAGAACCCGGCCTATCCGCCTCGCGACGAGCGACTGCTGGTAATCCTGCGCGATTTCGAGCTGGCCTACGACGCTTATGCGGAATTTCAGCGCGGCATGGAGCGCTACTGGTGTTTGCGCTGGCTGCTGCAGGAGCACATCGAGCTCACCGGCGCGGAGGTGCTGCGCGAGGAATTGGTGCGCATCGACCGCCTGCCGCTGGTGCTGCGGGTGCCTTCCCTGCCGGCCTGCGCGCCCGGCAGCCGCGTGGAACTGGCCGTTAGCGACATCGATCTGCTGGAATTGACGCTGCATTGCGAATTCAAGCGAGTCCTCGACGCGCAATCGCCCTGACAGTCACGCCGTAGTTATTTAGAATCCGGTTTGTCTCACCAGCTGCAAGGCACATTTGCCGGACACGTCGATTAGCGCATTTCCCCCACGAGGCAGCCTTGCTGCGGGCCTCCGCGTCCCTCCGCCGCCCGGCTCGGGCGACATTCTGCCCATTACGCTGGCCATTTCGGTCGTTCTGCACGCCGTCGTGCTGCTGATTACGTTCGTGCCGCCCGAATTCAGGGCCAATCGATTCGAGCCGCATCTGGACGTCGTGCTGGTCAATTCCAAGTCCGCCTCAAAGCCGCTCAAAGCCGACGCGCTGGCCCAGGCGAGCCTGGATGGCGGCGGCAATACGCAAGCCGACCGACGCGCCAAGGTGCCCGTGCCCAAGTTGACTGACCAGGTGCCCGCACCCGACGTACAGCTCGCGTCGAAACAGGTGCGTGAGTTGGAACTCGAAACCAAACGCCTGCTGCAACTGGCCCAAGGGGCCCAGCCGGCAGCCGAGGCGCCGCGCCCTGCGCCGCAGCTTCCGCGCGAAGCGCTGCTGGAGGATCCCGCGGCCGAACAGCAGCGCCAGCGCATCGCCCAACTCGAAGCGCAGATCGCCAAGGAGTGGGACGAATATCAGAAGCTGCCGCGGCGCAAGTTCATCGGCGCGCGCACCGAGGGCGTGGTGTACGCCGAATACGTCGACCGCTGGCGCCAGCGCATCGAGAAAATCGGCACTCAATACTTCCCCGAGGAAGCCAGGCGGCGCCAACTCTACGGCTCGCTGGTGATGACAGTGCACATTCGCGCCGACGGCAGTGTCGAGAAAGTCGAGGTCGATCGCTCCTCCGGTCACCGGCTGCTCGACGCGGCGGCCAGGCGTGCGGTGGATCTGGCCGGACCGTTTCCGCCGTTTCCGACCGCGGTGCGCAAGGACTTCGACATCCTGAGCATCTCGCGTACCTTCATGTACACCCGCAGCGACCTCGAAGTGCTTGCCACGCCATGACCGATCGCTATGCCGTCGTGGGCAATCCGGTCGCGCACAGCAAATCCCCGGAGATCCACGCCGCGTTCGCGCGCCAGAGCGGCCAGGACGTGGCATACAGCCGGCTGCTGGCACCGCTCGATGCGTTGCGTGAGACGCTTGACGCCTTTCGGGCGTCCGGGGGACGCGGCGTCAATGTCACGGTGCCCTTCAAGCTCGAAGCCTTTGCGCTTGCGGACGATGTCTCGCAACGCGCCCGCGAGGCGGGTGCAGCCAATTTTTTGCGCTTTGAGGGCAACGGCCTCCACGCCGACAATACCGATGGCGTCGGGCTCACGCGCGATATTGTGCACAACCTGGGCTTTGCGCTGACGGGCCGGCGGGTACTGATCATGGGTGCGGGCGGGGCGGCGCGGGGCGTGCTGGCGCCGATACTCGAATTCGGCCCCAGCTTGCTGACGATCGCCAACCGCACGGTCGAGAAGGCCCTGCAGCTGGCCGAAACGTTCCGCCATGTGCCGGCCGCGAGCGCCACCGTGCTGTGCGCACTGCCCTTCGAGGAACTTGCCGGACATCATTTCGACCTGGTGATCAATGCGACCTCCTCCAGCCTGCAAGGCACCCGGCCGCCCCTGCCGGCTGCGTCGTTTGCACCCGGCGCGCTGGCCTACGACATGATGTACGGGCCGGCGGCGATGCTGTTTCTCGATTTCGCCGCCGCGCAGGGCGCGCGCACGGCCGACGGGCTCGGCATGCTGGTGGAGCAGGCCGCCGAGTCTTTTCTGCTGTGGCGAGGCGTGCGCCCCGAAACGGCGCCCGTCATCGCGGCGTTGCGCAGTTCGTGAAGCCGATGAGGCGCGCCTGGCGCTGGATTGCGCGCGCGCTATTGCTGCTGATCGCGGCCGTGGTCGTTTATCAGTTCTGGATCCTGGGCAATGTGGTCTGGTGGAACTGGTTCAATCCGTCGACCACGGCATTCATGCAAGAGCGCCTCGAGGTGATGCAGCAACGCGATCCGCGCGCGGCGTTACGCCATCAGTGGGTCCCTTACGAGCGTATTTCGATTCATTTGAAGCGCGCGCTGATCGTGGCGGAGGACGCGAAGTTTCTGGATCACGACGGGTTCGACTGGGAAGCGATCCAGAAAGCCTATGAGAAGAATCTGAAGAAAGGCAAGGTTGTTGCCGGTGGCTCGACCATCAGCCAACAGTTGGCCAAGAATTTATTTCTGTCCAGCCGCCGCACGCCCTGGCGCAAGGCCGAGGAGGCGCTGATCACGCTGATGATCGAGAATCTGATGTCGAAGCGGCGCATATTCGAGATCTATCTGAATATCATCGAATGGGGCAATGGCGTGTTCGGCGCACAAGCCGCCGCACGCTACTACTTCCGTACCAATGCCGCGCATCTCACGCCCGAACAGGCGGCCCGGCTTGCGGCGATGGTGCCCAGGCCGCGGTTCTACGACAAGGTGCGCCAGACCCCCTTGCTCGAACGGCGCACCGACATCATCCTCGATCGCATGTATCAGGCCGCCGTGCCCTGAAGCACACGTATAATCGGCCGCCATGCTCATTCATCCGCAATTCGATCCCGTCGCCGTGCACCTCGGACCGCTGGCCGTGCGATGGTACGGCCTGATGTATCTGCTGGCTTTCGTGCTGGTGCTGGTCCTGGGGCGCTATCGCATCAGAAAGCATTCGTGGGTCGGGCTGACGCGGCGCGATCTCGACGACATGCTGTTTCTTGGCGTGCTCGGCGTGGTCATCGGCGGACGGCTGGGATACATCCTGTTCTACAAGTTCGGCGACTATCTGCGCGAGCCGCTGCATATCTTCTATGTATGGGAAGGAGGCATGTCGTTTCACGGCGGCTTTCTCGGCGTGATCATCGCCATGGCGTGGTTTGCGCATTCGCGCGCGAAGAACTGGCTGGCCATCACGGATTTCATCGCGCCGCTGGTCCCGCTCGGACTGGGTGCCGGCCGGCTGGGCAATTTCATCAACGCCGAACTTTGGGGCCGACCGACAGACCTGCCGTGGGCCATGGTATTTCCCAATATCGACAATCTGCCGCGCCACCCGTCGCAGCTGTATGAGTTTGCGCTCGAAGGCCTGGCGTTGTTTGCGCTGGTGTGGTGGTTTTCGCGCACGCCGCGGCCCGTGGGCGTGGTCTCCGGCGTGTTCCTGCTCGGCTATGGCGTGCTGCGCTTCGTGGTCGAATACAGTCGCGAACCGGATGGCTTCCTCGGGCTGCTCGCGCTGGGACTGTCCATGGGTCAATGGCTCAGCGTGCCCATGGCCCTGGCCGGCATCGCCATGCTGCTATGGGCGTATCGCAAACGGCCTAATTGAAGTCGCGCTGCTGTTCGGGGGGTTTGACGGCGAAAAAACTGCGCCGGTTCAGCAGGCGGCGGAAATTGTCCAGCGAGAGCAGGTGCGAGTAGATCTTTTCCAGCGCCCCGGCCGACATCAGCCGGCCCAGGCGGTCGGCGGGCAGTGCCTCGAGGGCCGCTCGCGATATCCGGTGCATGCCCTCGAGTTGCATGGTGAACCCATCGACCTCCGCTTTCATCGTAAATGATTCGAGCAGCTGCATCTCGGCCAGCAGCTGACACAGCGATTCCCCGCGGGCCAGATCCTGTTCGTAATCGAAGATCAGTTTTTCCAGCAGCACCCATTGCGCCAGTGCCTTGCCGTTGGCGTCATACAGCGGCTCCCCCGACTCGTGCAGCGCGTTCTCGGCGATGCACACAATGCGCTCCTGCTGCGGCTGTCCGTCGACCGTGACCCGGCTCATGCAAAACGGGTAACGTCGCACGTAGGCGGGCAGATAGGCGCGCCGGTCCCACATGCCGTCGGTCAGGATGAACAGGTTCTGCTTGGCCTGCAAACCCAACACCAGCACCGCGTTGTAAGTCTTTCCGCCATCGCTGGTGACGAACACGATGGGGTAGTCGCGGCAGGCTTCCTCGTATTCCGAAAGGCTCACCGGCATCAGGTGCAAGCGGTGGAAAACCGATGGAATTTCCTCGGCGCGTGGCAATACGACCTTATGGCTCTTGCGCAGCGGCGTGATCTGTCCGTATCCCAGCGGCGGACTGATTTTCATGGCAGGCTCGATTTCAATACTGTTGTTTTCAGTATAATAACGCCGCGCAACGCGAATACTGTAATGACATTGTGCGTGCTAGCGCCACAGACGCGGCAGGAATGCAGTTTAGCCGCAACGAATACCGGGGACGTAGCTCAGCTGGGAGAGCGTCGCGTTCGCAATGCGAAGGTCGGGAGTTCGACCAGCGAGCACTGCTCGCGCAGGACGCCGACAAGCCCAAGCTTGTTGGCGGTCCCGAAACGCATGCGTTTCGGGATGGCGGGGTAGCCTCAAGCGAACCCGACACAACCTCCTCGTCTCCTCGAGCTAAGGCGAAGTATTTGCAGGAAGCAGTTTGTATGAACTGAAAGCGAAAAGAATACCGGGGACGTAGCTCAGCTGGGAGAGCGTCGCGTTCGCAATGCGAAGGTCGGGAGTTCGATCCTCCTCGTCTCCACCAAATAGAAAAGCCACCTGTGCGGTGGCTTTTGTCTTACATCTCGCGCTCCGGCACCATAACGATCCATCCCTTCCAGCGGATCGATCCGGGTCGGCAGTCCATAGTTGTGCTCGCGTCGCTGCCAGGCCCAGGCCGCCTGCATGGCACACAACACGGCGTCGAGCCGGTCTGCCGCTGGCATCGGCCACCAGAGACTGCAATGAGCCGGGCTGATCCCGCGAGCGTGAAGCCGAACGGATTGCCGCGGGTCTTCAGCGCGTCTACCAGAGCTCGCGCGCGCGCATGCGCGGGCGGGCGTTTGCTTCGCGGGCGCATCGTTCTTGTATGAGCCGACCCCCATCTGACGCGCGACAAATCCGGGATAGGCTTCCAGCGCGATACGCTGCGGGTCGGCGCGGTGCAGCCCGGGCAGGCTCACGCCCGCCGCCGAGCAGCCGTGGCACCCCTTCGAGAAACATGAGCCCCACCGGCGGATTCACCAGCTTGAGCGGGCTGTGCGACTTCGCGGGGTAATCGGTCGCGCGATGCGCATAGCGATTGCCGGTCGGACGGGTCGCGCGGTAACCATCGAGCAAGGCGCGAAAACCCTCGCGCCCCCGCAGCGCGCAATGATGCACGAGCTGCGCGTAGTGCGAGGGCAAGCCTAGATCGCAGACGGCCTCGCGGGGCAGACCGAACGGAAAATCGAAGCCGGCAATCCAGGGCCCCGGGCGACCCAGCCAGTTCTCGAAACCCGCCCACTCGGCACATTCCTCGACCGTGTCGAGCTCGAACGCGAGCGGCCGCAACACGCCGCTGGCGATCGTGATGGGCTTGCGCGCGCGCGGACGGCTGGTGAAGTCCACGCCGTGAATCGACCAACGCGCAGCGTCCGGCGAATCAGCGAAGCAAGCTGTTTTTCGAGCCGGCGGGCGAAGACCGTCATTTCCTTGACGGCTTGCTGATCGCCGCGGCGCTGCGCAATTTCGATGCCGCGCCGATAGGTGTCCAGGGCTTCGTGCAAAACGCCGCTCTCAGTCAGGGCGCGTGCCAGCAGCTTCCATGCCGCGGAATAATTCGGATCCAGTTCCAGCGCACGTTTCAGATGAAACACCGCCACCCAGGTCTCGCGAATTTTCAAGTACTCATTGCCCAGGCTGAAGCGGAGCAATGCCGATTCCTTGCCCTGGGTCAGCAATTTCTCGAGATTGGAGATGACCAACCGCGAATCCACGATAGCCAGTTCTAGAGCTCGATGCGGGTGCCGAGCTCGACCACCCGGTTTGCCGGAATCTTGAAGAACGTCGTGGCGCTGGAAGCATTACGCGACATCAGCGCAAACAGTTTCTCCTGCCATAACGCCATGCCCGGGCCGACCTTGGGGATCAAGGTCTGCCGGCTGACGAAATACGATGTCTCCATCATGCGGAACTTCAGGCCCTTGGGTTCCGCCAGTTCGAGCGCTCGCGGCACATCGGGCTCGTCCTTGAAACCGTAGTGCACCAGCACGCGGTAGAACTCCGTGCCCAGCGGAATGACTTCAATGCGCTCCTCGTCGGGCACATGGGGAATATCGCTGACACTGACCGTGAGCAGCACGATGCGCTCATGGAGCACCTTGTTGTGGTTCAGATTGTGCAGCAGCGCATGCGGCACGCCTTCGGCTGCTGCGGTCAGGAACACGGCCGTGCCGGGAACACGCGTCGGCGGATGCATGGTCACGCTCTGGATGAACGGCTCGATCGGAATGGCCCCCGGCGAGAGCCTTTCCATCAGCAATTTGCGTCCGCGTTTCCAGGTGACCAGCAGCACAAACAAGCCGACGGCAATGACAATCGGAATCCAGCCGCCATGCGATCAGCTTGACGGCGTTCGCGCTGAAAAATGCGAGGTCGATGGCCAGAAATACGAGCAGCAACGGCAGCGCAATCCACAGAGGCCAGCGCCAGAGTCTGCGCATCAGCACAAAGGCCAGAACCGTATCGATGGCCATCGTGCCGGTGACCGCGATGCCGTAGGCGCCGGCGAGTTTGCTCGAAGAGCCGAAGCCGAGCACCAGCCCGATCACCGCGGCTAGCATGACCCAGTTGATCCAGGGCATGTAGATCTGCCCGATTTCGCTCTCGGAGGTATGCGTGACCTCGAGCCGCGGGCAATAGCCGAGCTGGATCGCTTGGCGGGTCAGCGAATAGGTGCCGGAAATGACAGCCTGGGAAGCGATCACGGTTGCCATGGTGGCGAGCATGACCATCGGATACAGGGCCCACTCGGGCGCCATGTGGTAAAAAGGATGCTCGATGGCCGCCTTGTCGTGCAGAATCAGCGCGCCCTGGCCAAAATAATTCAGCAGCAACGCCGGCAGCACGAAGTACACCCACGCCAGGCGAATGGGCTTCTTGCCGAAGTGTCCCATGTCCGCATAGAGCGCTTCGGTGCCAGTGATCGCCAGAACGACTGCACCGAGCACCAGGAAACTGCCCGCGGCATTGTCGGCGAAAAACGCCAGCGCATAGCCTGGCGAAATTGCGGCCAGGACCTGCGGGTACTCAATGATGTTTACTATACCCAGCAGGGCTAGCACGGCGAACCAGACGATCGTGATCGGGCCGAACAGCGCGCCGACCATTTCCGTCCCTTTCTGCTGAAACAGGAACAGCCCGATCAGGACCACGATCGTGATCGGAACGACATAGGGTTTCAGCGCCGGGGTGGCGACTTCGAGCCCTTCCACCGCCGAGAGCACCGAGATGGCCGGCGTGATCACGCCGTCGCCATAAAACAGCGCCGCGCCAAACAGCCCCAGCGACATCAGCAGCAAGCGGCCGCGGGTGTTGTTCGTCGTCGCGCGCAACACCAGCGCGAGCAAGGCCATGATGCCGCCCTCGCCGCGATTGTCGGCGCGCATCATGAACACGACATACTTGAGCGTGACCACGATCAGCAGCGACCAGCAAATCAGCGACAGCACCCCCAGCACATTGTCGTGGTTGGCCGCAACCGGATGACTGCCATTGAATGCCTCGCGCATTGCATACAGCGGACTGGTGCCGATATCGCCAAAGACGATGCCGATGGCGGCGACTGTCAGCGACGCTACACCTGCTTTTACAGGCCCGTCGGCGTTGGAACTCATTTTGATTTTTCTGAATGCGGGCATCTCGGGCTTCGCACCGTGATCGCTTGCTGACTGCTGCGGGCGCTTGCAGGGGCATAGCACCTGAATGGCCACGAGCCGGGGTCGATCAGCGACGAGGGTGAGAACGAACAGGGCGTGGCGGGCAAGGTCGGCGAAGCGCGTTCGGTTATTATCGTCGGATACAGGGCTGCACGACAGCGGCCCTGGTTGCTGGCGCAACATTCTATACCCGGAGCAAGCCATGACCAAACAGGCCATCCAGACGCCGCAGGCCCCGCAGGCGATCGGCACCTACTCGCAGGCCATACGGGCAGGCACGACCGTGTATCTGTCCGGCCAGATCGGGCTCGATCCTGGTTCCATGCAATTGGTGGAGGGCATCGAGGCGCAAGTACACCGGGTATTCCAGAATCTTCAAGCCGTTGCCCGCGCAGCGGGCGCAAGTCTCGACGATGCCGTCAAGCTGACGGTTTTCCTGACCGACCTGGCGAATTTCGCCAAGCTCAACGAGATCATGGCGCAGTATCTCAAGCAGCCGTTTCCGGCGCGCTCCGCGGTCGGCGCTGCGCAATTGCCTCGCGGCGCGCTGGTCGAGATCGAAGCGATCCTGGTTCTCAAATGAGGCACCCGAGGTGACGCGTGCAGGCAAGTCTGGCGCAGTCCGCCCCGGCGTCCGCAAGCGCCCCCGCGAGCTGCCCGCGAAGTCTTCCGGCACTACGGCGCCTCCGGAAAAAAGAAGGGCGAGGTCGGATCGGCGTTCCACCGATCGCGCCACCGGCGCACCCAGGCGGCGAGGCCGCGCCGCCGCGCAACCGGATGCGATCGCGGCGGCCGTTGACCACTCGCTGGCGTTTGCCACGCCGCTGGTGCAGCAGAAGCTCAATCGCCTGGGCATTCACACGCTCGCCGACCTGATCACGCATCTGCCGCTGCGCTACGAGGATGCCACCCGTCTGGTGAGTATTCATGACGCCTTGTCGGGCGACACCGTACAGGTCGAAGGCACGGTCGTAGAAACCACCATCAAGTATCGCCCCGGGCGCCAGCTCGTCTGCGAAATCGACGATGGCAGCAGCCGCTTGATGATGCGGTTCTTCAATTTTTATCCGAGTCAGAAGAATGCGCTGGCGCCTGGCGTGCGGGTCAGGGTGATGGGAGAAATCCGGCAGGGCTTTTTCGGAGCGGAAATGGTGCATCCGCGATTTCGCGTACTGCGCGGCGAAGTGCCGCTGCCGGATGCCTTGACGCCGGTCTATCCGACCACCGCAGGCCTGGGCCAGGAGGTGCTGCGCAAGCTTACCGCGCGCGCACTGGAGAGCGTCGATTTGACCGATGCGCTGCCCGGGCCACTGCGCAAAAAACTCAAGTTGTTGCCGTTCGATGAGTCCATCCGGCTGCTGCACCACCCGCCGCCGGCGGCCGATGCGCAAGCCCTGCTCGATGGCAGCCACGCGGCCTGGCGCCGCGTGAAGTTCGACGAACTGCTTGCGCAGCAATTGTCGATGCGTCTGCACCATGAACGGCGCAATCGAGTGCGCGCGCACCCGCTCCTGCAATATTCGATACTGGCCAAAAGGCTGCTTGCGGGCCTGGATTTCGAACTTACGCGCGCGCAGGCGCGTGTGCTTGCGGAGATTCGCGCCGACCTGACGCGGCCGCATCCGATGCAGCGCCTGCTGCAGGGCGACGTGGGCAGTGGCAAGACCATCGTCGCCGCGCTGGCGGCGCTGCAGGCGATCGAATCGGGGTACCAGGCCGCCATCATGGCGCCGACTGAAATTCTCGCCGAACAGCACTTTCGAAAGTTCAGCGCATGGCTCGATCCCCTCGATATCGAAGTGGTCTGGATTGCCGGCAGTCTGAAGCGCAAACAACGCGAGAAGGCGCTCGCCGACATCGCCTCGGGAAAAGCCGCGCTGGTGGTCGGTACCCATGCACTGTTTCAGGACGAAGTCGTGTTCAGCAAACTGGGGCTCGCAATCGTCGATGAGCAGCATCGTTTCGGCGTGCATCAGCGCCTGGCCCTGCGCGAGAAGGGCAGCGGCCGCGCCGGCATCGCGCTGCAGCCGCATCAGCTGATGATGAGCGCAACGCCGATCCCGCGCACGCTGGCCATGAGCTACTACGCCGATCTCGACGTCTCGGTGATCGACGAACTGCCGCCCGGTCGCACGCCCGTGCTGACCAAACTCGTGTCCGACACGCGGCGCGCGGAAGTGATCCAGCGGGTGCGTGATGCCTGCATGACGGGCCGCCAGGCGTACTGGATCTGCCCGCTGATCGAGGAATCGGAAACCTTGCAGCTGCAAACGGCGCTGGAAACCCATCAGCAAATGCTCGCGACGTTTCCGGAACTCAAAGTCGGACTGGTGCACGGCCGATTGCCGCCCACCTGAGAAAGCCGCGGTCATGGCGGCCTTTCAGGCCAATTACATCAAGCTGCTGGTGGCCACCACGGTCATTGAAGTGGGCGTCGACGTGCCCAACGCCTCGCTGATGGTCATCGAGCATGCGGAGCGCATGGGGTTGTCGCAATTGCATCAGCTGCGCGGGCGCGTCGGGCGCGGCAGCCAGAGCAGCATTTGCATTCTGCTCTACCAGAATCCGCTGTCCCAGACCGCGCGCGAGCGCCTGCGCGTCGTATTCGAACACAGCGACGGTTTCGAGATCGCGCGCGAGGATCTGCGCCTGCGCGGCCCCGGTGAACTGCTCGGCGCGCGCCAAAGCGGCGTGCCGATGCTGCGATTCGCCGATCTCGAAAAGGACGTCGACCTGCTGGAGGCCGCGCGCGCGGCTGCGCCCCAGTTGCTGCGCGATCACGCGGCGCACGCTGAATTGCATCTCGTCCGCTGGCTTGCGGGGCGCCAGGAACTGCTCAAGGTATAGGCCCCGATCCGGGGTCTGTGAGATCATGCCGTCATCGCCCACCCCCGGATGTCAACCCCCTCACCGATGACTTTCGCCGAGCGCATCGATGCTTACGAGAAGCTGATCCGGCTCGACAAGCCGATCGGCATCCTGCTGCTGTTATGGCCCACGCTGTGGGCGCTGTGGCTGTCGTCGCGAGGCCATCCCGACTGGAATGTGGTCCTGATCTTCGTGGTCGGCACGGTGCTCATGCGCTCTGCGGGTTGCGCGATCAATGATTATGCCGACCGGGATTTTGACGCGCGGGTGGCGCGCACCAAGCAAAGACCGCTCGCGACGGGGCGCATCAGGCCGGTTGAAGCGTTGATGGTGGCCGTGGTGCTGAGCCTGGCGGCGTTCGCGCTGGTGGTGCAGCTCAATGCGCTGACCTTGAAACTAGCGGTTTTCGCGCTGCTTATCGCGGCGATCTACCCGTTCACCAAGCGATTCCTGGCGGTGCCGCAAGTGGTACTCGGCGTGGCGTTCGGTTTCGGTATTCCGATGGCATTTGCCGCGCACACCGGGCAGGTACCGTGGCAGGCGTGGTTGCTGTTGGTCGCAAATGTGTTCTGGGCGATCGCTTACGATACGGAGTATGCGATGGTCGATCGCGAGGACGATCGCAAGATCGGCATTCGCACGTCCGCATTGACCTTTGGCCGCTACGATGTCGCCGCCGTGATGGCGAGCCACGCCGCGTTTCTGCTGATCATGATCTGGGTTGGCAGGTTGTTCCGGCCGGGCTGGTATTTTTATCTCGGGCTCGGCGTGGCGGCGATGCTCGTCGCACTGCAGTACCGAAGCATCCGCAGTCGGGCGCCGGCCGGCTGCTTTCGAGCGTTTCAGCAAAACAACTGGATCGGCGCGGTGATATTCGCGGGCATTGTCGCCAGCTTCTATTTCCGGAAACATATCTGACGGGTGCGCAGCACGCCGCTTGCCCGGCCAGCAGGGATTTACACATGGAACTGAATCTGAGGAATCGCGCGGTATTGATCAGCGGCGGCAGCAAGGGCATCGGACTGGCATGCGCGCGCGCTTTCCTCGAGGAAGGCGCGCGCGTTGCAATCGTCTCGCGCGAGCGTGCCAATCTCGAGCGGGCCGCGGCACAGCTCGGTCAGGTCGAGACCATCGCGGCCGATCTCGTTCAGGCCGACCAGGCCCAGCGCATGCTGCGGGAGGCCGAGTCGGCCATCGGGCCGATCGAGGTGCTGGTGAATTCGGCCGGTGCGGCCAAGCGCTATGCGCCCGACGACCTGCATGCGCAGGCCTGGCATGCGGCGATGGACGCCAAATACTTCACGTACATCCACGCCATGGATGCCGTGTTGCGTTCGATGCGCGATCGCGGCCGCGGCAATGTGGTCAATATCATCGGAGCGGGCGGCAAAGTGGCCACCCCGATCCATTTGCCAGGCGGGGCCGCGAATTCGGCGCTAATGCTCGCCACTGTGGGGCTTGCCAGCGTTTACGGCCGTTTCGGGGTGCGTATCAATGCAATCAATCCGGGCGCAACCCTTGGCGAGCGCGTGCGCGAGGCGCTCGAACTCGAAGCCAAGGCCAGAGGCTCGACCGCCGAGCAAGTGCTCGAGCAAGGGCAGGCACGCGTGCCGCTGGGCCGTTATGCCGAGCCAAGGGAGATTGCCAGCGTCGCGCTGTTTCTGGCTTCCGATCAGGCGGCCTATGTCACGGGCGCCGTGATCCCGATGGACGGTGGCGTCAACCCCGTCATTTGAGCGGCAACGTTTAATGCGATATCACGATCTGCGCGATTTCATCGGTCAACTGGAGCGCAAAGGCGAACTGCGGCGCATTGCGGCGCCCGTATCGCCTGATCTCGAAATGACCGAAATCTGCGATCGCGTGCTCAAGGCGCAGGGGCCTGCGTTGTTGTTCGAGAATCCCAAGGGATTTTCCATGCCGGTGCTGGCGAATCTGTTCGGCACGCCGCAGCGCGTGGCGCTCGGCATGGGCGAAGATTCCGTCGCGTCGCTCAAGGAGATCGGCAAGCTGCTTGCGTATCTGAAGGAGCCCGAACCGCCGTCCGGGTTGAAAGATGCGTGGGACAAGTTGCCGGTGCTGCGGCAGGTCATGAACATGGCGCCGAAAATTGTCGGCCGCGCGCCCTGCCAGGAAGTGCTCTGGGAAGGCAAGGACGTGGATTTGGGCAAGCTGCCGATCCAGACGTGCTGGCCCGGCGATGCCGGTCCGCTGATCACCTGGGGGCTCACGGTTACGCGAGGTCCGCGCAAGGCGCGGCAGAACCTCGGCATTTATCGTCAGCAGGTGATCGCGCCCAACAAGGTCATCATGCGCTGGCTGGCGCATCGCGGCGGGGCACTGGATTTTCGCGACCATGCGCTGGCCGCCCCCGGGCAGTCGTTCCCGGTTGCCGTGGCCCTGGGCGCCGACCCGGCTACCATCCTTGGCGCGGTGACTCCGGTGCCCGACTCGCTCTCGGAGTATCAGTTTGCCGGACTGCTGCGTGGCGCCAAGACCGAGTTGGTCAAATGCCTGGGCTCCGATCTGCAGGTGCCCGCGTCCAGTGAAATCGTGCTCGAGGGGGTCATCCATGCGGGCGAGCAGGCGCTAGAGGGGCCGTTCGGCGATCACACGGGTTATTACAACGAGCGCGAAGTGTTTCCGGTCTTCACCATCGAGCGCATCACCATGCGCCGCGATCCGATCTATCACAGCACCTATACCGGCAAGCCGCCTGATGAGCCCTCGGTGCTGGGGGTCGCATTGAACGAAGTCTTCGTGCCATTGCTGACCAAGCAGTTTCCCGAGATCATGGATTTTTATCTGCCACCTGAAGGGTGCTCGTATCGCATCGCAGTTGTCAGCATGCGCAAGCAGTATGCGGGTCACGCCAAGCGCGTCATGTTCGGCATCTGGTCTTACCTGCGCCAGTTCATGTACACCAAGTTCATTATCGTGGTGGACGACGATATCGATGTGCGCAACTGGAAGGAAGTCATCTGGGCCGTTACGACGCGCGTGGATCCGAAACGCGACATCCTGCTGGCGGAAAACACACCCATCGATTACCTGGATTTCGCCAGCCCCGTGGCCGGACTCGGTTCCAAAATGGGGCTCGATGCGACCAACAAGTGGCCGGGCGAAACCACCCGCAACTGGGGTGTACCAATTGCCATGGATGCAGAGGTCAAGCGCCGCATCGATTTGCTCTGGAATGAACTGGGGCTTTAGCCGTGCCCAACCGGCTCGCGCGCGAAACCAGTCCCTATCTGCAGCAGCACGCCGACAATCCGGTGGACTGGTACGCGTGGGGCGAGGAAGCGCTCGGGCGCGCGCGCGAACTGGACAAACCGATTCTGCTGTCGGTGGGCTATTCCGCCTGTCACTGGTGTCACGTCATGGCCCGCGAGTCGTTCGCCGATCCGCAAACCGCTGCGGTCATGAACGCGCTGTTCATCAATATCAAGGTGGACCGCGAAGAGCGTCCGGACATCGACCAGATTTACCAGGCAGCGCATCAGCTGCTCACGCAGCGTCCGGGCGGCTGGCCGCTGACGATGTTCCTGACGCCCGACCAGCGGCCGTTTTTCGGCGGCACTTATTACCCGGTCACTCCGCGCCACGGGCTCCCGGGCTTTGCCGAGCTGCTGCAGAAAGTCGCTGCGGCATTCCGGAACCAGCGCCGCGAGCTCGAATCGCAGAATGAGTCGCTGATTGAAGTTTTGTCGAGCGCGTTGCAGCCGGCGCCGGCGGATCGCGTCGTGCTCGAACGCGAGCCAATCGCTGCGGCCACCGCGGTGTTGCGATCAGGCTTTGATGCGGTCCACGGCGGCATTGGGGTCGCGCCGAAATTCCCCCATCCTTTCGAGCTGGCGTTTTGCCTGCGCATGGCGCGGTCGAGCAACGATGCGCAGTTGCGCGACCTCGTGCTCCTGACGCTGCGCAAGATGGCCCAGGGTGGGCTTTACGATCAGCTCGGCGGCGGTTTCTACCGCTATAGCACGGACCGCACCTGGCTGATTCCACACTTCGAGAAAATGCTCTACGACAATGGACCGCTGCTGAGCCTGTACGCACAGGCCTGGACGCTCACCGGCGAGCCGCTGTTCAAGCGCGTCTGCGAACAAACGGCGGGCTGGGTCATGCGCGAAATGCAGTCACACGAAGGCGGCTACTACGCCTCCCTCGATGCCGATTCGGAACACGCAGAAGGCAGGTTCTACGTCTGGCACCGCGAAGAGTTTGCCGCGTTGCTCGACGCGGACGAGCGTGCGCTGGCGGCTGCGCACTACGGCCTGGACGGCCCGCCGAACTTCGAGAACCACGCCTGGAATCTCCATGTGGCGCAGACCCTGGAATCCATCGCGGCGCGAACCGGCCGCGCATTGCCCGAGTGCGAAACCCTGCTGCAGCGAGCGCGCGCCAAGCTGTTTGCCGCGCGCGCGGCGCGCGTGCGTCCCAACCGTGACGAAAAAATTCTGTTGAGCTGGAACGCCTTGATGGTGGAGGGCATGACGTGCGCGGCGCGGGTATTCGCACGCGAGGACTGGCTTGCCTCGGCCTGTAAGGCGCTCGCGTTCATTGCCTCGCACATGCGCAATCAAGGGCGCCTGCTCGCGGTGTACAAGGATGGCCAGGCGCACCTGAACGCCTATCTGGACGACTACGCATTCCTGCTTGCCGCGCTGCTCGAGACGCTGCAGGCACGCTACGATGCGTCGCACCTGGCGTGGGCAACCGCGCTGGCCGATACCCTGCTGGAGCACTTCGAAGATAATGCGCGCGGCGCGTTCTTCTTCACCAGCGATGATCACGAACCGCTGATTCTGCGGCCCAAACCCGCGCCAGACCAGGCCACCCCGTCGGGCAACGGCATGGCAGCCCGCGGGCTGCTGCGCCTGGGCTATCTACTGGGCGAAGAGCGATACCTGCAGGCCGCGCACAAGACACTGCAGCTTTTCCAGGCAGAAATGACGCATCAGCCGGGGCCCTATTCCACGTTGTGCACTGCACTTGAAGAAGTACTCACACCCCCTGCGATCGTGGTGCTACGGGGACCCCGGGATGAGTTGCATGGCTGGCAGGCAGCGCTTTCGTGCCGCTACCTGCCGGACGTCATGGTATTTGCGCCCGATGCCGCGGCAGGCGCCCTGCCCGGGGTCCTTGCCAAACCCGACACCCCGACTGTCAACGCCTACCTGTGCCGCGGCGTTAGTTGCCTTGCCCCTGTTGCCGATCTGCAGATCTTGATCCAGAACTTCGATCTTGGCGCAGTTGTCTAGTACTCACGGCGCGCCAAAGCCGATAGAATGCGACGCAATCCAACCCACCCGTAATGATGAAAGGCGCTCGAAACATGAAGAAACTCGCAATGATTGCCGCGGCAGCGAGCCTGATGCTGGCCGGTGGCGCACATGCAGTGGATGCGGATAAGGCCAAGGCGTTGTCTCAATCCAAGAACTGCTTTGCCTGTCACGCCGTCGACAAGAAACTGGTCGGCCCGGCATTCACTGAGATCTCCAAAAAGTATAAAGGCAAGGAAGCAAATGCTGGTTTGGCCAAGAAAGTGATCAATGGCGGAGGCGGTGTCTGGGGCACGATTCCGATGCCGCCGAATCCAGTCAAGGAAGACGAGGCCAAACTGCTCGTCGACTGGATCCTTTCGATGTAGTCGAAAGACTGTTGGCGCAGCGATTCAAGGCCGGCTGAATGCCGGCCTTTTCGTTTCGCGGAATCGTTCTACAAGATTTTGAATTGACTGCGCAAATTGACAATGCGTAAAACGCTGGCGGATAATCCCGCCAGATCGGCGTGATCGACGCGAACCAACCAGGGGACGATAGATATGAGGGCTGTCGACGGGAGCAGGCACTTCAGGGGCTTAACAGCAGGCATGGTCGCCGTGGCGGCATTCGGACTGTCCGGATGCGGCAAGAAAGACGAACCCGCCGCCACCGATGCGGCCAAGGGCCCGGCGGTACAACGCGTGGTAAAAATAGGCAGTGCGGCACCCCTGACCGGCGCCATTGCCCACCTGGGCAAAGATAACGAGAACGGTGTGCGCCTGGCCATTGATCAGGCGAATGCCAGGAATCTGACGATCGGCGGCGAGACAGTCGGCTTCGAGATGCTCAGCGAAGACGACGAGGGCAAGGAAAACAAAGGTCCGATCATTGCGCAGAAATTCGTCGACGCGAAAGTCGCGGGTGTCGTGGGTCATCTGAATTCCGGCGTCACCATACCGGCGTCGGCGGTCTACAACCAGGCCGGCATCCCCATGATCAGCGGATCGGCGACCAATCCCAAACTGACCGAACAAGGATTCAAGGTCGCTTTCCGCACCGTCGGGCGCGACGATCAGCAGGGGCCGGCCATTGCCAGCTATCTGGTCGCCGAACACAAGCCCAAATCCGTGGCCGTGATCGATGATGCCACCGCGTATGGCGAAGGGCTGGCCAACGAAGTGGAGAAAACGCTCAAGGCGGCCGGTGTCACTGTGCTGCCGCGCGAGAAAGGCACGCAGGAAACGCGCGACTGGAAAGCCATCCTGACCAAGCTCAAGGGCAAGGCGCCCGATGCGATCTTTTACGGGGGCATGGATTCAGGCGCCGCCCCGATGATGAAACAGGGCCGCGAGTTGGGACTCAAAGCGGTTTTCGCCTTTGGCGATGGCGCTTGCACCGACAAGATGAAAGAACTCGCCGGGTCAGCTTCCGAGGGGTTGGTCTGCTCGCAGGCCGGCATTCCGGTGCAGGCAGCGAGCAAGGCATTTCTGGAAGCTTACAAGGCGAAGTTCAACGCCGATCCGCTGATCTACGCGCCCTTTACGTTTGACGCGACCAACCTGCTGATCGGGGCGATGCAAGCCGCCGATTCGGTCGACCCTGCGAAGTATTTGCCGGCGCTCGCGGCCATCAAGTACGACGGCGCAAGCGGGCATATCGAGTTCGATGCGAAAGGCGACCGCAAGGACGCGGAAATGACCATCTTCACCATGAGCAACGGCACCATTGCGCCCGTTGCAATTATCAAAGCCGGCAAATCCGTCAAGTACGAGGATTTCGTCAAGGCCGGCACCGCGAAGTAAGCGGTGTGCCAGGCACGAACTGAGAACGGCACCTGCGGGTGCTGTTTTCGTGTGTGGCCCTCATATCGAGGCCGCCGTCCGGCGACGCGTCGCGTGCCGCGGCGGTTCACGAGCCGCTGACGACCGTGGACATTTTTCTTCAGCAACTGATCAACGGCCTGACCCTGGGCAGCGTGTACGCCATCGTGGCGCTGGGCTACACGATGGTGTATGGCATCGTGCAACTGATCAATTTCGCGCATGGCGAAGTCGTCATGATCGGCGCCATGGTTGCCCTGACGGTGATTTCCGCGCTGGCCGGCACCGTGTTGCCGCCGCTGCTCATCGTGTTTGCGGGGGTACTGTGCGCCGTCCCGATCTGCATGGCGGTTGGATATACCATGGAGCGCGTCGCCTACCGGCCGCTTCGCGGCGCACCCCGGCTCGCTCCGCTGATAACGGCGATCGGCCTTTCGATCATTCTGCAGCAAGTCGCCATGATCATCTTCAGCCGCAACCCGCTGGGATTTCCGCAAATAATCGACAATCCGGTGTTCGCGGTGGGTGGCGCGACCATCAGCGCGGTGCAGATCGCCATTATTCTGGGGTCGCTGTTGATGATGGCCGCGTTGACGCTGCTGGTCTATCGCACGCGACTTGGCGTTGCGATGCGCGCGACATCGGAAAACGCACAGGTGGCCGGCTTGATGGGCGTCAACGTCAATCGCGTGATCTCGTCGACGTTCGTGATCGGCGCCGGGCTGGCCGCGGTCGCAGGTGTCATGGTCGGAACCTACTATGGCATTGCGCATTACACGATGGGCGCGCTGCTCGGATTGAAGGCTTTTTCCGCGGCGGTGCTCGGCGGCATCGGCAATCTCGCGGGCGCCATGCTTGGCGGTTTGTTGCTCGGCGTCGTCGAAGCACTCGGTGCCGGTTACATCGGCGAGATCATGGATCTGTGTCACCTGTCGAAGCTCTCCGATACGCTCGCGGCACATTGCGCAAGCGAAGGGCACCTCGTGTTGTTCGGCAGCAACTACCAGGACGTCTTCGCCTTCCTGGTGTTGATTGCCGTGCTGGTATTGCGCCCGTCCGGCCTGCTTGGCGAACGCGTGTCGGACCGGTCCTGACGCATGGCCGCCTGGCTCAGCGCCTTCGACAAACTACGCGCGCACCGGGCGGCCCCCTGGATCGGGATTGCGCTCGTCAGCGCAGCGCTGGTGGTATTGCCTTTCGCCCTTGCATCGGCCGGCACGGCGTGGGTGCGCATCATGAACCTCGCCATTCTGTTTGCCTTGCTTTCGCTTGGACTGAACATCGTCGTGGGTTTCGCAGGGCTGCTCGATCTGGGGTATATCGCGTTCTACGCCGTCGGCGCGTATTGCTATGCGCTGCTGGCCTCACCCCATTTCGGGCTGCATCTGCCGTTCTGGATCATTTTGCCGATCGGCGCCGCGATGGCCTGTCTGTTCGGCGTGCTGCTCGGCGCGCCGACGCTGAAACTACGCGGCGATTATCTTGCGATCGTCACGCTCGGATTCGGCGAGATCGTGCGGGTATTCCTGAACAACCTGTCACAGCCGATCAATATCACCAACGGGCCTCAGGGCGTCACGCTGATCGATCCCTTTCGGATCGCCGGCATCAATTTCAACGTGACCAACGTGTGGGCTGGTCTGGGTTTTAGCGGTCCGATCAAATACTACTACCTGCTGCTGCTGGTGCTGATCGGCGCCATCGTCATCAATCTGCGGCTGCAGAATTCCCGCATCGGACGCGCATGGGTGGCGATTCGCGAAGATGAGACGGCCGCGCAGGCCATGGGTATCAACACGCGCAACGTGAAGTTGCTGGCGTTCGCCATGGGTGCGAGCTTCGGCGGCGTAGCCGGCGGTATCTTCGCGGCGACGCAGGGATTCATCAGTCCCGAGAGTTTCGTTTTCGTCGAATCGATCATGGTGTTGTCCATGGTCGTGCTCGGCGGAATGGGCAACGTCTGGGGTGTCGTGCTGGGCGCGGTCTTGCTTTCGTTTGTGCCGGAAATCCTGCGCTACACCGTGGAGCCGGTGCAATACGCCTTGTTTGGGCGCATGCTGATCGAACCCGAGGTCATCCGTATGCTGTTATTCGGAATGGCGCTGGTGCTGATGATGCTGTACCGGCCGGCAGGCCTGTGGCCTTCGCAGCGGCGCAAACGCGAACTTTCGGACGCGGACCACGGTTGATGCAGGCCGCGCCGCTGCTGGGCATGCGACATGTCGAAAAACGTTTCGGCGGACTCGTCGCGCTGGATGACGTTTCGCTGACCATCAACCGCAATGAAATCTATGGCCTGATCGGGCCCAATGGCGCGGGCAAGACGACGCTGTTCAATGTGCTCACGGGACTTTATGTCCCCGATCGCGGCGACTTCGAGTTCGACGGCGCCAGCCTGCTGGGGTTGAAACCCTTCCGGGTCGCCGAATCCGGCATCGCGCGCACTTTTCAGAATATCAGACTGTTCGGCAACATGACCGCACTCGAGAATGTCATGGTGGGCCGCCATGTGCGCACGCGCGCGGGCGCCATCGGCGCGATCCTGCGTACGCGACGTACGCGTGCCGAGGAGGCAGCGATTCGGCACCGTTCGCGCGAACTGCTCGAATATGTCGGCATCCTGCAGTATGCCGAAATGCTCTCTCGTAATTTATCGTACGGTGACCAGCGCCGGCTGGAAATCGCGCGCGCGCTCGCCACGGATCCGCGGCTGCTGGCGCTCGATGAGCCGGCCGCCGGGATGAACGCGACGGAGACGGCGCAGTTGCGCGTGCTGCTGGAGAAAGTCCGGGGTGACGGCGTGACGATCCTGCTGATCGAGCATGACGTGAAGCTGGTGATGGGTCTGTGCGATCGCGTCGCGGTGCTGGATTACGGCAGGAAGATCGCCGAAGGGGCGCCGGCGCAAGTGCAGTGCGATCCTGCGGTGATTCGCGCTTACCTCGGGGGAGCGCTGCCGTGAGCGCGCTGCTGGACGTCAAGGCGCTGAAAGTTGCGTATGGCGGCATCAATGCAGTCAAAGGCATCGATCTCAAGATCGACGCCGGAGAAATGGTCGCGCTCATTGGCGCCAATGGCGCGGGCAAGACCACGACGCTTAAGGCCATTTGCGGCTTGTTGCAACACGGCGGACGAGTGCAGTTGCGTGGCGAGGATGTCAGCAACTTCTCGGCCTACCGGCTGGTCGAACGCGGACTTGCACTCGTTCCCGAAGGACGCGGCGTGTTCGGCCGGCTTACAGTGAGCGAGAACCTGCAAATGGGCGCGTACATTCGTCACGACAAAGCCGGCATTCGCGCGGATTTCGAGCGCATCTATACGCTGTTCCCGCGACTTGCGGAAAGACGCCATCAGACTGGTGGTACGCTGTCGGGTGGTGAGCAGCAGATGCTGGCGATTGGGCGGGCCCTGATGAGCCGGCCCAGCTTGTTGTTGCTCGATGAACCCAGCATGGGGTTGGCGCCGCTGATGGTGGAGAAGATCTTCGAAACGGTGCGCACGGTGTCGCAAGAGGGCGTCACCGTATTGCTGGTCGAGCAGAATGCGAAACTGGCACTCGAAGCAAGCCATCGGGGGTACGTCATGGAGAGTGGCCTGATCACGCTTGCGAATGGTGCGCGTGCCCTGCTCGAAGATCCTCGCGTCAGAAAGGCCTACCTGGGCGAGTGAGTTTGCCCATGCGTGCCGCGTGAGTCATTTCCACTGCGAGGTCCGGAATGCTTAGCGCCGTTGTGAGAAAAAGAATGCTGGGCATGGGAAGCCGTGTCGAGACCTGTTTTCGTTTACAGTTCGCGGACGGCACGCACTACCAGAACCGGCAAGGCACGCCGGAATTTACCATCATCATGCATCGCGCGCGTGCCGGCCTGCGCATCGTGCTGTTTGGACACATCGGGCTGCTCGAGTCCTACTTCGATGGCGACGTCGATGTCGAGGGCGACCTTGGTGTGGCATTTCGGGTGGCGTTGCAAAGCGGCTTCGAGCGTAACCCGAACGCGCTGATCCGGGTGCGCAACACGTGGCACGAACTGCGGTTTTCCAACCGCAGTATCGCGCAGGCCCGCGCGAATGCCCGTTTTCATTATGCCATTGGCACCGACTTCTATCGCCACTGGCTCGATACCCCTTTGATGATGTACACCTGCGGGTATTGGAAGGAGGGCACGGCGAGCGTCGATGAGGCGCAGATCAACAAGGTCGACCATGTGTGCCGCAAGATCCGACTTGCGCGCGGAGAAACCGTCGTCGACATAGGCTGCGGCTTCGGCGGCTTCATGTTCCACGCGCATGAACACTACGGGGCGCTCCCGCATGGCCTGAATACGACGCCGGAACAGGTCACGGCGGTGGAGCAGGAAATCCAAAAACGCGGCCTCGGGGGGAAAGTGCACGTCAGGTTCGCCGATTTCCGCGAAGTCGACCAGCAGTACGACAAGGTCGTATCGATCGGTGTGCTAGAGCATGCCGGCCGCGATCAACTCGGGCCCGTGATCAAGGCACACGCCGAGTTTCTCAAGCCCGGCGGGCTGGGCATGCTGCATTTTATCGGACACGTCGGGGTCTTCGATACCGAGTTTTATATCCGCAAGCATGTGTTTCCCGGCGGCTGGATCCCCAGCTTGGCGCAAACCATCATGGAAATGGAACGATGCGGTCTGGAGATCGTGGATATTGAGAACTTGCGTCGTCATTACGCACCCACGCTCGATGCCTGGGTTGAGCGCTTCGACCGCGGATGGGAGAGCATTCGGGCGCTCGATCCGGCGCGCTATGATGAAAAATTCCGGCGCGTCTGGCGCGTCTATCTGATTGCCTGTGCGGAAATGTTTCGTTCGCCGGTCGGCAGGACGCATTTGTTCCAGATCGTGTTCAGCAAGGGCAACATAACCCGGGAAAATTATCCGATGAGCCGGCGTTTCCTTTACGCGGACCGATAGCCGTGGGCGCCAAGAACCGTGTGTCGGAAACGTATGCCGGCCGCCGAGACAAACTGGCGCGGCAGCTGTCCGGCATATCGGGGCCGGTAGCGCTCAGGAAAAAGAGTTCCAATTTGTTCCGGGATCGCAGCCGCGCCAACCGGCCGCGGCTCGACGTGCGCAATTTCAATCATATCCTGCAGGTCGATCCGGCGGCCGGCTGGGTGGATGCCGAAGGCATGGTCAGTTACGAGGACATGGCGCTGGCGACGCTGACCTGCCGCGTCATGCCGAAAGTCGTGCCGCAGTTGAAAACCATCACCGTGGGGGGCGCAGTGGCCGGCGTGGGGATCGAGGCGACGTCCTTCCGCCATGGGCTGGTGCACCACGGCGTGCGCGAACTGGACATTCTCGCGGGAGACGGCAACGTCTACCTGTGTACGCCGGACAATGAACATCGAGACCTGTTCTTCGGCTTTCCCAATTCCTATGGCACGCTCGGCTACGCGTTGCGGGTGCGCGTCGATACGATGCCGGTCAAGAAATTCGTGCATATTGCGCATGAGCGCTTCGAAGAGCCCGCCGACTATTTTCGGGGCCTGCAGGCGCTATGCGAGTCGCCCGCAGATTTCGTCGATGGCGTGATTTTCGGTCCGCGGGAGCTTTATCTGACGGCGGGGACGTTCGTCGATGAAGCCCCCTTCGTCAGCGACTATACATTCGAGAAGATCTACTACCGCTCCATCCGCGAGAAAACCGAGGATTATCTGACGGCGCATGACTTCCTGTGGCGCTGGGACACCGACTGGTTCTGGTGCTCGAAGAACTTCGGCGTGCAGCATAACTTGCTGCGCCGTCTCGCGGGACGCGAGCGCCTGAATTCACGAACCTATACCCGGATAATGCGCTGGAACAGCCGCTGGAAAATCACCCGGCGCATCGGCGCGTTATTCGGCGTGCAGCGCGAGTCGGTCATTCAGGACGTGGATATACCCGTTACGGCAGCGGCGGAATTTCTGGCGTTCTTCGAGCGCGAGATCGGCATCGTGCCGGTCTGGATATGCCCGGTTCGCAATCCAGATGCGCGAGTGTTTCCGCTGTATCCCCTGCATGCGTCGACACTCTATGTGAACTTCGGCTTCTGGGATGTCGTGAAGTCAAGGAAAGCGAATCTGCCCGGACACTTCAACCGGCTGATCGAGCGCAAGGTCGTGGAGCTGGGCGGGATCAAATCGCTGTATTCGGACAGTTACTATTCACGACCGGAGTTCGACGCCCTCTATGGCGCGCAGGCATACCGCGCGCTCAAGTCGCGCTACGACCCGCAAAACCGCCTGCCCGATCTGTACGACAAGTGCGTGCTGCGCAAATAGGGTTCAATATTTGAGGGCCGGTAACGGCGCCGGAATGCGCCCGCAGCGCTGGAGAAACCGGCTCCAGGATTCTCGCGTCTTCGTGCTGGGCATCGAATCCTGGGTCCCTTTTTCCTGTCTGCGGAAACATTGCCGATGACCGCGACGATGACGCGATGAGGAGGTCTGAACATGATCAGACCCAGTCGCGCGCGGTCAGGAAATCTGAATACAACTTTGCTTCGGGCGAGCCCGGCGCTGGGTGTCCAGTCGTAACGCCATTTCACGATGGGCGGCAACGACATGAGAATGGACTCGGTGCGTCCCCCGGACTGCAGGCCGAACAGGGTGCCGCGGTCATAGACCAGATTGAATTCCACATAACGGCCGCGACGATAGGCCTGGAAATCGCGCTCGGTTTCGCCATAGGGCACATTTCTGCGGCGCTCCACGATCGGCGAATAAGCGCTCAGGAAGTGGTCGCCGACGCTGCGTACCAGCGCAAAGCAGGCATCGAAACCCGGCTCGGCCAGATCGTCGAAAAAAATGCCGCCTATGCCGCGCGGTTCGCGGCGATGCTTGAGATAAAAATATTCGTCGCACCATTTCTTGAACCGGGGATGCAGTTGTTCTCCGAAAGCACTCAACGCATCGCGGCAGGTGCGATGGAAGTGCACGGCGTCTTCCTCGAAACCATAATAGGGTGTCAGGTCCATGCCGCCCCCAAACCAGGCGACCGGCTCCGCGTTCGCCATTTCCGCCACGATGAAGCGTACGTTCATGTGAACCGTGGGCACATACGGATTGCGCGGGTGCATGACCAGCGAAACGCCTGCGGCGTGAAACGAGCGGCCGGCAAGCTCCGGGCGCGCGGCGGTGGCCGACGCAGGCAGCCCTTTGCCCGACACATGCGAAAAATTGACGCCGCCGCGCTCGAATAACGCGCTGTCTTCGATCAGGCAACTCAGTCCTCCGCCGCCTTCCGGGCGCGTCCAGGCATCGCGACGGAATAATCCGCCATCAAGGGACTCGAGGCTGCTGACGATCTGTTGCTGCAAGCCGGTCAGGTAGTGCGTGACCAAATCGATGTCCATTGCGCTACAGCGTGCTTTTCTTGGCCCCGATGGCGCGAAAGCCGATGTCGCGCCGCATCTGGCTTCCGGCAAAACGAATGCCTTCGGCGATTTCGTAAGCGCGCCGTTGGGCGACGCGCACGGTGTCGCCGAGCGCCGTGACGCACAACACGCGCCCGCCCTGGGTCACAACTTTGCCATCGCGCAGCGCGGTACCCGCATGAAAAACGTGAAAATCTTCGCCATTGCGCGGCAGCCCGGTGATCTCGTCGCCGCTATGCGGATTTTCAGGGTAGCCGGCCGCTGCCATGACCGCACCCAGCGCGACACGGCGGTCCCATTCGACTTCCACCGTGTGCAGCGTGCCTTCGACGCCATGCTCGATTAACGTAAACAAATCGCTGCGCAGCCGCATCATGATGGGCTGGGCCTCCGGATCGCCCATGCGGCAGTTGAATTCAAGTGTCTTGGTGCCGCCATCGGGTCGGATCATCAGGCCGGCATACAGAAATCCGGAATAAGGCGTGCCCTCCTTTTCCATGCCCTGCACCGCGGGCTGGATGATTTCGCGCATTACGCGCGCATGCACTGCTGGCGTCAACACGGGGGCCGGCGAATAAGCCCCCATGCCCCCGGTGTTGGGGCCCTGGTCGGCATCGAGCAGGCGCTTGTGATCCTGGCTCGAGGCAAGCGCGAGCACATGCCTGCCGTCGACCATGACGATAAAGCTCGCCTCCTCGCCTTCCAGGAATTCCTCGATGACCACGCGCGCACCGGCCGCCCCCATCTTGTTGTCCACCAGCATCATGTCGATTGCCGCGCGCGCCTCGTGTAGCGTCATCGCCACCACCACACCTTTGCCGGATGCCAGCCCGTCGGCCTTGATAACGATCGGCGCGCCCTGCTTCGACACGTAGTCGTGCGCGGCCTTTGCATCGGTGAACGTGGCGTAAGTGGCGGTTGGAATGTTATGCCTGGTCATGAACGCCTTGGCGAAATCCTTCGAGGCTTCGAGTTGCGCCGCCGCGCGGGTGGGCCCGAAAATCCGCAGTCCCGCAGATTGGAACGCATCGACGATACCCGCGGATAAAGGCGCTTCGGGTCCCACCACGGTCAGGGCAATGGATTCCTTGCGCGCGAACTCGACCAAATCGGTTATGGAGGTCAGCGCAACGTTGAACAAGCCGTCCTCCTGCGCGGTGCCCGCATTGCCCGGCGCGACATAGACGCGGCCGATACGCGGAGACTGCGCGAGCCGCCAGGCGAGCGCATGTTCGCGGCCTCCGCTACCGATTACGAGTAGATTCATGGCATGACGAAAGAGGGGTGAGGAAACGCCACCACAATAGCATTCAGTGACGGAAATGACGTATCCCGGTCATCGCCATGACCAAGCCATGCTCATCGGCGGCGGCGATCACCTCGTCATCACGCACGCTGCCCCCGGGTTGCACGATCGCGGCAGCGCCGGCGGCGGCCACCACGTCTACGCCGTCCCGGAACGGGAAGAAGGCGTCTGACGCGACGACCGAACCAGCCAGCACCAAGCCCGCATTTTGGGCTTTGATCGATGCGATGCGCGCGCTATCCACGCGGCTCATCTGGCCGGCGCCTACACCCAGGGTCATGCCATTGCCGCAGAAGACAATGGCGTTGGATTTGATGTACTTCGCGACCCGCCAGGCAAACAACAAGTCGGAGCGCTGTGCACTCGAGGGTTGCTTGCGGGTCACGATGCGCAGGTCGGCAACCTGGACGTTGACCGCATCCGGGGTCTGCACCAGCAAGCCGCCGCCAACCCGTTTGGTATCGATCGGATTGGCGCCGCCCTCGATCGGCACTTCCAGCACGCGCACATTGGTTTTTTTGGCAAACGCCGCTGCCGCGTCCGGGCTGATCCTTGGCGCGATCAGTACTTCCATGAATTGCTGGGACACCGCTTCGGCGGTTTCCAGATCCACTTCGCGGTTGAAGGCGATAATGCCGCCAAATGCCGAAGTCGGGTCGGTCTTGAACGCACTACGGTAAGCCTCAGCCGGCGTGGCCGCGACCGCAACGCCGCATGGATTTGCGTGCTTGACGATGACACACGCCGGTTGCGCCAAGGTCTTGACGCATTCCCAGGCCGCATCCGCGTCGGCAATATTGTTGTAGGAGAGCTCCTTGCCCTGCAATTGCCGGTAATTGCTCAAGGCGCCCGGCACCAGCCGCAAATCGCGATAGAACGCCGCCCGCTGATGCGGGTTTTCGCCATAACGCAGATCCTGAACCTTGGCAAAACTCATGTTGCACTGTTCGGGAAACTCTATTCTTGTCCCGGTGATGTCGATGGCGGTCAGATAATTGCTGATGGCACCGTCGTACGCCGCCGTGTGGGAAAACGCCTTTCGCGCAAGGCGGAAGCGCGTCTCGATGCTGATGGCGCCGTTGGCGGCCTTCATTTCCGCGATCAGAAGGGGATAGTCGGCCGGATCGGTCACCACGGCGACATGCTGCCAGTTTTTTGCGGCGGCCCGCACCATGGTGGGTCCGCCGATGTCGATATTCTCGACCGCATCGTCCAGGGTACAGCCGTCCCTGGCAATGGTTTGCGCGAAGGGATACAGATTGACCACGACCAGATCAATGGTCGGAATCGTGCCATCGGCCAGGGCCTGCATGTGCGCGGGCAGGTCGCGGCGCGCAAGAATGCCCGCATGCACTTTCGGATGCAGCGTTTTCACCCGACCGTCGAGCATCTCGGGGAATCCAGTGTAATCGGCGATTTCGACGACGGGCACCTGCGCTTCGCGCAGAAGTTTGGCGGTGCCGCCCGTGGAAAGGATTTCCATGCCGATCTCGTGCAGCGCGCGTCCAAACTGCGCTGCACCGGTTTTATCGGACAAACTGATCAGGGCTTTTCGATTGGTCATTGGATGCGGTCCCACAAAAATAAACCGCCCGTCATCCCGGACGGGCGGCCTGTCCGTTACGGCACCAGATTACCTACTTGATGCCGAAATATTTCATTTTCTTGCGCAAGGTATTCCGATTCATGCCCAGCAGTTGTGCCGCTTGCGTCTGATTGCCGGAGACGCGATGGAGCACGATCTCCAGCAGCGGTTTTTCCACCGAGTTCATGACCATATCGTACACGGCGCACGGCCGTTCGCCCTCGAGATCCTTGAAGTATCCGTCCATCGCCTTGCGCACGCAGCGCGCAATCTCGTTGTCGTTGATCATGCTGCGAGTTCCTCACCATAGGTCAGGCGATCGCCGCGGACGGCAAGCCCGGCAAGGTATGTTTCCACGGCGGCGAGTTGCTCGTGTACGTTTTCCAGTTGATTCATGATCTGACGAAATTGCACGGCGCCGGGCAGCGCGCTGACATACCAGCCGATGTGCTTGCGTGCCACACGCACGCCCACTTCCGCTCCGTAAAACGCGTACAGGCTATGCAGATGCTGTACCAGTACTTCGCGGATCTCCGCAATGCGAGGCGCGGGCAGATGTCTGCCCGTCGTCAGAAAATGCTGGATCTCGCGAAAAATCCAGGGACGACCCTGCGCCGCGCGGCCAATCATCAGCGCATCTGCCCCGGTGCGCCGCAGTACCTCGCGCGCGGTTTCGGGCGTTCTGATGTCGCCGTTGGCGATAATCGGAATATCGACGCGGGATTTCACCTCGGCAATGGTTGCGTACTCCACCTCGCCGATGAACGCGCACGCGCGGGTTCGTCCGTGGATCGACAACGCCTTGATGCCCGCGGATTGAGCAATTATCGCCACGCGCACCGCGTTGCGGTTCTGCGGATTCCACCCGGTGCGGATCTTCAAAGTCACCGGCAGGTCGACCGCGGCGACGACGGCATCGAGGATTCGTCCGACCAGTGGCTCGTTTTGCAGCAGTGCCGATCCGGCCGCAACATTGCAGACCTTCTTCGCAGGGCACCCCATGTTGATGTCGATGATCTGTGCGCCACGATCCGCGTTGTAGCGCGCCGCATCCGCCATTGCAGCCGGGTCCGAACCGGCGATCTGCACCGAAATGGGGTCTACTTCCCCCTCATGATCGGCGCGGCGCCTTGACTTCATCGTGTCGCGTAGTTGTGCATTGGAAGACATCATCTCCGAAACCGCCATGCCCGCGCCCATCGCCTTGCATAGTTGTCGAAACGGACGATCGGTCACCCCCGCCATCGGCGCGACGATCAGATTATTCCGGAGAACATGCGGGCCGATCTGCATTGCGGTGCCAGCAAAAAAAGTGGACCGCCATTCTAGCGCAACCGCTGCGCGATGGAGAAAGCCAAACGGCGTGAGCTAGCGCGGCGCGCCGAAAATCATGCGCCGCATGAGTGCGCGTTTGACAGGCGGAACAATATCGAGCAGCGACAATGCTGCACCGCGTGCAGTCCGTATCGCCGCATAATCATTTGAGAAAATCTTGACCAACGAATGGGTTAGCGCAATTCCGCCAAGCCGGTCCGGACGCCGCAGCGCACGATATTGAGCGAGGCATGTCTCGCGCCCGGGGTCCGGTGTTCCATGCAGCAACAAAATTTCGCCCAATTCCCAAGCGTCACGTAACCCCAGGTTGAACCCCTGTCCGGCGATCGGGTGCAACGCCTGGGCAGCGTTGCCGAGCATCACAGCGCGCGGTAACACCGGATCCGCGGCGTAACGCAAGCTCAATGGAAAGCGTCCCCGCGCGACGATCGAGACAAAGCGTCCGGCGCGATCGCCAAAATGCGACTGGAGTTGCGCGAGAAACGCCGCTTGCGGCATTGCCATGAGACGCTCCGCAGTTTGTGCCGGTGCGGTCCACACCAGCGCGAAGCGGTCTTCTAACGGCAGTAACGCAATGGGCCCATCGGGCGTGAACCGCTCGTACGCCTTGCCGGCGTGCGGCTGCGAGGTTTCGACCGTGCCGACGACTGCGTGCTGGTCGTACTGCTTCACTGTTACGGCTGCCGCGGCGTGCAAGCCGGCACTGGCGCCGCCGTCGGCAATGACGAGGAGTTTGGCAGCGATCGATCCTGCGCCTTGCCCGGTGCGAAAAGCGATCGCGATATGATCGGCCGCGCTCGTCGTAGCGCTGACTTGCGCACCCGTCATCACGCTCGTGTGTTGCGCCGCCAGAGCGTTGCGCAACGCGGCTTGCAGGGCGGCGTAGCGCACGACATAGCCGAGCGCCGGCACGCCGGCATGCTGGGCGCTGAGCATGGTGCGACCGAACCCGCCACGCTGTGAGACATGAATCGTTTCAATGGGCGTGGGCGATTCGAACTGCGCCCAGATTCCGAGGCGTTCCAGAATCAGGCGGCTGCCATAGGACATCGCCAGCGTGCGCGTGTCGCTGCCGGCGGTCGAATCGGGGCGTGCCTCGAGCATGCGCACATCGAGCCCGCTGTGCCGCAGCGCGATAGCGAGCGCGGCGCCGACCGGCCCGCCACCGACAATCGCGATATCGCAGGCGGGTGGGTTCACGGCCATGTTGTGCAGGGTATCAAGGCTACGTCGGACGCACTTGGCCGGACATTCTCAGTCACGCATCAGTGACTCGACGTCGCCAATGGCTTTGGGCGCCGCGGCGGTGATGATCTCGCAACCGGAGCCGGTGACCAGGGCGTCGTCCTCGATGCGCACGCCGATGTTCCAGAACTGCTCTGGCACATCTTCGGCCGGGCGTATGTAGCAGTCCGGGCTCCACCGTGAGCACCATGCCTGGCGCGAGCCTGACGCCACGCGCCGCCGCGTTTGTAGTCACCGGCATCGTGAACATCCATGCCCGAGCCAGTGGCCGGTGCGATGCATGTAGAAACGCCGGTACGCGCCGGACTCGATCACGCCGCTGGCGCTGCCTTTGCACAAACCCAGGTCAACCATGCCCTGGGCCAGCACCTGGACCGCCGCGTCATGGGGCGCTTCCCACTCGTTGCCCGGCTTGACCTGGGCGATGGCCGCGGCCTGCGCGCAGAGCACCATTTCGTATACGTCGCGTTGTGGCCCGGAGAATTTGCCGCTGACGGGAAAGGTGCGCGTAATGTCCGAGGCATAACCGTCGAGTTCGCAGCCCGCATCGATCAGAACGACTTCGCCGTCCTTGAGCAGGGCATCGTTTTGCACGTAATGCAGCACGCAGGAATTCGGCCCGCCGGCCACGATCGACGTATACGCCGGGGCTTGCGCGCCCTGCCGCCGAAACTCGTGGATCAGTTCGGCTTCGAGTTCGTATTCATGCATGCCCGGGCGGGTCGCGCGCATGGCGCGGCGGTGCGCCTCGGACGAAATGGCCGCGGCGCGTTTCATGGTGCCGATTTCGTGCTCGTCCTTGATCAGGCGCATTTCATCGAGGAAGCGGCGCACATCGCGAATCTCGCCCGGAGCACTGACGCCGGATCTGACCTGCGCGCGAACCTTGTTGATCCACCCGATCACGCGGCGATCCCACTCCGGGTCCGTGCCAACATCGCAGAATACGGCCGGCTGGTCCGCAAGCAAGGCCGGAAGGCTCTCGTCGAGTTGCGCGATCGAATGCGCTTCATCGAATCCAAAGACTTCGCGGGCTTTTTCCGGTCCGAAACGAAACCCATCCCAGATCTCGCGCTCGATGTCCTTGTCACGGCAAAACAGAACGCTCTTTGGATTCTTGCCGGCGACAATGACCAGGACGGCTTCCGGTTCCGGAAAACCGCCAAGGTAGTGAAAATAGCTGTCGAATCGGAATGGATACGAAGAATCGCGGTTGCGTGGCCGCTCGGGCGCGGTGCGCAGGACTGCCACACCTTCCTGCATGAGCGCAGCCAGACGCGCGCGGCGGCGCGCATAGATGGCGGAATCTATCATGGGTAAAACATCCTCGAAGCAGAACCGGGATTATACGGCCTGCGCGGACGCGCTCGCCGCCAGCAACGCTCAGCGCGCGGGAAACTGCGACACAAGTCGCGCGTCGAGTTCGGCCAGCCGCTGCGGCGTTCCGATGTCGTGCCACTCGCCACGGTAATGTTCACCCGTGACCTTGCCGCTTTCCAGATGAGCGCGCAGCAACGGTGCGAGCGCCTGTTTGCTGCCCGGTAGCACGGGATCGAACAACGCTGCGCGATATACGCCGATGCCGCTGAATGTCAGCGCGTGCCCGGTGCCGGGACGCACCAGAGCGCGTTCCAGCGCGAAATCTCCGCCCGGATGATGCGGCGGATTGTCAACCAGCACCAGATGCGCGAGGGTGTGCGCTTGCATCTGCCGCAAGGTGTGCGTCAGATGGGCGTAGTCATAGTGGCTGTATACGTCGGCATTGACCACGGCAAAAACCGGGTCGCCCAGCAGCGGCAACGCGGCGCGAATACCGCCGGCGGTTTCCAGCGCATGGACTTCGGGCGAATAGCGCACGGCGAGATCCCAGCGGGCGCCATTGCCAACCGCCGCTTCGATCTGTTCTCCGAGGTGAGCGTGATTGATCACGACGTGGCGGAATCCCGCTGCCGCGAGCTTTGCCAGATGCCGGAAGATGAGCGGTTCACCGGCCACTGGCAGCAGTGACTTAGGCACATGATCGGTCAGCGGTCGCATTCGTTCGCCCCGGCCAGCGGCCAGAATCATTGCTGCGAAAGAGGCCTTCACGCGATTCAGAGCGCGCAACCCGGCGCCGATTCGCGGTTGGAAATCTGATCGAGCAGATGTAACAAGGGCGCGAGGCTTGCATAGCGTTGCGCGACCGCACGCACATAGCCCAGGAAGCGCGGCGTATCCTTGACGTAGGCTGGCTTGCCATCGCGATGGCAGATGCGCGCGAAAATTCCAAGCACTTTGAGATGGCGCTGCAAGCCCATCCACTCGAAATCGCGGTAGAAGTCGCCAAAGTCACTGCTGACCGGCAGGCCCGCAGTGCGGGCTTGCTCCCAGTAACGAATGGTCCAATCGAGCACGCGCTGCTCGGGCCAGCTGATGAAGGCATCCTTGAACAGGGACGCCACGTCGTAGCTGATCGGCCCGAACACCGCATCCTGAAAGTCGAGGACACCCGGATTGGGATCGGTCAGCATCAAGTTCCGCGGCATGTAGTCGCGGTGCACGTACGTCCTGGGCTGGGCAAGGTTGTTGGCGACTATGAGTTTGTACACTCCATCGAGTGCCTGGCGCTGGCGGTCGTCGAGTTCCAGGGCCAGGTGACGGCGCAGATACCAGTCGGGAAACAGATCGAGTTCCCGTCGCAGCAGCGCCTCATCATAGTCGGGCAACGTGCCTTCGCGGCTGGCGAGCTGCCAACGGATCAGTGCGTCGATGGCATCTTGAAACAAACTGTCGGCATTGTTCTCGGTGAGCGCCGCAAGGTAAGTGGTCGAGCCCAGGTCGCTCATGAGGATGAAGCCCTGGTCGAGATCCTGCGCGAGCAAGGTCGGAACATTCAGTCCCGCTGCAGCCATCAGCCCGCCGACGTGCACGAATGGACGGCAATCTTCCTGCGCGGGCGGCGCGTCCATGACGATAAGCGAGGTATCGGGAAGCGTAACGCGGAAATAGCGTCGGAAACTTGCATCCGCGGACGCCGGCGCCAGCGAAAAAGTCCGCCCCGGAAGCTGTCGGGCGAGCCAGTGCTGAACGAGTGCGAGTCGATCCAAAGCTGCTTCGTTGCCTTGAGAGATGATTTGTGAGATTTTAGCATCTCGCCCCGATCAACACCGCGCATGCACCGCTCCCGCACCAAACTGCTGGTTTTTTTGTTGATCCTGTGTGGCGTTTGCGACGCGCGTGCCGATGACCTCGGCCTTAAATTGCGGATGCAGCCGGAGCTGATTCCCTACTCGCAGGGCGGGGACCAACCTTCCGACCTGTTTCTCGACGCCGATCAAATAGAGGGCAACCAGGATCAGGAACTGGAGGCCACGGGCAGCGTGCGGCTGCGCAAGCGCGGGGTGGCCGTGTTTTCGGATCAGCTGTACCTGTTGCTTCCCGAACAGCAAATAACCGCAACCGGGCATCTGCGTTTTGAAAAGGACGGCGATGTCGTGACAGGAGACAGGTTGTTCTATGACCTGGACAGCGACAGCGGATTCATCGACAAGCCCGCGTACCAGCTGGGCCGCTACAGAGCGCGCGGGGACGCGAACCGGCTGGTGGCCGAGAGCGCCGAACGCTACAAGATCGACAAGGCCACCTATACCAATTGCGACGTCGGCGACGATGACTGGTTCATGCGCATCGACCGGCTGGAGCTCGATCGCACCCGTGATATCGGCGTAGCCCGCAACGCCACGGTGGTGTTCAAGGGGGTGCCGATCCTTTATTCGCCCTATCTGGATTTCTCGCTGAGCGGCCGGCGCAAGAGCGGACTGCTTCCGCCGACCGTCGGCAGCACTGGACGCAGCGGATTCGAATACACGCAGCCGTTCTACTGGAATATTGCCCCAAACATGGACGCCACCATCGCGCCGCGAGTGCTTGCCAAGCGTGGGGTGCTCATGAACGGCGATTTCCGATATCTGGAACCCGATCTAAGGGGGGAAATTCGCGGTGAGTATCTGCCCGATGACCGCGAAAAGCGGGAATCCCGATACGGGTACCTCTGGCAACACTATCAGAATTTCGGCAATGGTTTCTCCGGGCACGTCGACCTGCAGGGGGTTTCCGACGATGCGTACTTTACCGATCTGAGCGACAAGATCGCCGTTACCTCGCAGGTCAACCTGAACCGGGAAGGTGCGATGTTTTATGACGGCGGCTGGTGGAACTTGAATACCCGCGTCCAGCGCTTCCAGACTCTGCAGGACCCCTTGGCGCCTGTCGTACCGCCTTACGCGCGCGTGCCCCAGATTACGTTGAACATGAACCGGCAGGAGGGCGCGCATCTCGATCTGGGAATGCAGGGCGAGTACGTGGAGTTCGCCCATCCGACGTTGATCAACGGCACACGGCAAATCCTGTATCCGTCGATCCGGGCACCGTTTCAGACGTCCTTTTTCTACATAACGCCCAAGTTCGGCTATCACACGACAAACTATTCTCTGGCCGATGCCACGAGTGCCGACGCTTCGCGGCATCTGCCCATTTACAGCCTCGACAGTGCGCTGACCTTCGAACGCGAAACCTCCGTCTGGGGACGCGCCTTTCTGCAGACGCTGGAACCCCGGCTGTACTATGTTTATATTCCTTACCGGCCGCAGGATGACCTGCCGAACTTCGACTCCGCGCTGGCCGACTTCAACCTCGCGCAGATCTTCACTGAGAACCAGTTTACCGGCGGTGACCGCATCAATGACGCGAATCAATTGACCGCCGCCATCACCAGCCGCTTGATCGACCCGGATACGGGCGATGAGCAGTTGCGCTTTACGCTGGGCCAGCGGTACTACTTTCAGACGCAGCGCGTAGCGCTCACGCCGGGAACGCCCGATTCGCAGAATACCGACCTGCTGGCTGCGGCGACCGGCCAGATCACCAAGCGCTGGTTTACCGATCTCGGGATGCAGTACAGCACCCTGAGTAACCGCGTCGAGCGCAGCAACGTGGTACTGCGCTATCAGCCGGAATTTGGAAAAGTGGTGAATTTCGGCTATCGCTATACGCGGGAGTTGCTCGAGCAGGTGGACCTGTCGACGCAGTGGCCTTTGGGCGGACGCTGGAGCGGACTCGCGCGCTACAACTACACGTTACGCGACCGCAGCCTGCTGGAGGGCTTGCTGGGGCTCGAGTACAATGCCGGCTGCTGGGCAGCGCGCTTTGTGGTGCATCGATTTGTCAGCGCGACACAGGAGTATGTCAATGCGATGTTCCTGCAGCTCGAATTGACCGGGATCTCGCAGATCGGATCGAGTCCGATTGAAGTGTTGCGCCAGAACGTCACCGGATACGAGAAATCGAACCGGGCCGTTCCGCCCGATTTCAACCCCTTTCCCGCTTTTTGACGCGGGAACGCCCAACAGCGGCCAGTGTCTATGCCGCAACGACGCCTATTTGCGAATCTTGAACGAAACCATGAATAAGACAATGCGCGCTGTCGCCCTGATGCTGGCTGTCTGCCTTCCGATGACGGCCAATGCTGCGCAAGATGCGCGCACGGGTACTGACGTTACGCCGCTGGATCGAGTGATTGCGGTCGTCAATACCGAAGTCGTTACCCGGCTCGACCTCGACGAACAAGTCAAGGTCGCACTGCAACAACTCAACCGCCAAGGCACGCCGTTGCCGGCGCGCGAGGTTCTGGAGCGGCAACTGCTGGAGCGATTGATCACCGCAAAAGTGCTCGCCCAAAGCGCCAAGGAAACCGGACTGCGGGTCGACGATACCCAGTTGCAGCGCTCGATCGATCGAATCGCGCAGGAGAACAAGACGACCCCCGACGTTTTCCGCAGGACGCTCGAAGCCGACGGCATCGATTTCAACCGCTTCCGCGAGGAGCTGCGTAACGAGATATTGATAGCCCGGCTGAAAGAGCGCGAAGTCGATAGCAAGATCCTGATCACCGAGGCCGAGATCGACAATTACTTGAAGAACCAGCAAGGCCAGGCCGGCAAGGACGACGAGTACAGCCTTTCGCACATTCTCGTTCTGGTGCCCGAACAGGCCAGCCCCGAGCAAATTCAGGCCAAACGCGTGATTGCCGACAAGGCGCTCGCACAGCTCAAAGGCGGGGCGGATTTCCGTCAGGTGTCGGCTGGGGTGTCGGATGCGCAGAACGCACTCGACGGCGGACCGCTCGGGTGGCGGACCGCGTCCCGGCTCCCGCAGATCTTTGTGGATTCGGTCAAGACCATGAAGGTGGGCGATGTCAGCCCGGTGCTGCGAAGCGCGAATGGTTTCCATATCATCAAGCTGGCGGATAAGCGTGGCAACGAGTCGCCAGTCATCATCCCGCAGACACATGCGCGTCATATCCTGATACGGCTCAACGAAGTCGTCTCGGAGAACGAGGCGAAGCAGCGCTTGAATAACCTCAAGGAACGCATCGAGAACGGAACCAGTTTCACGGAGCTGGCGCGCCTGCAGTCCGAGGACGCCAGCGCTTCGCGCGGCGGCGATCTGGGATGGTTGTCGCCGGGGGACACGGTGCCGGAATTCGAGCGCGCCATGAACGCGCTTGAGCCGGGGCAGGTGAGCGAACCGGTGCAAAGCCCCTTTGGCTGGCACCTGATTCAGGTGATCGAGCGGCGCAGCGAGGACATGTCCAAAGAACGTCAACGGGTATTGGCGCGACAGGCCATCCGGACCCGCAAGGCCGACGAGGCCTATCAGGAATGGGTGCGCCAGCAGCGGGATCGCGCTTATGTGGAATTGCGTCTGGACGAACGCTGACCGGCGCGTAGAGCAATCGGTCAAGGCGGACAATAGTGCGGTGAAATGCATTGAGTCTGAAATCAGCGGCCTTGACCCGCCACGCGGGCATCGATCTGCCGCAAGACGCAGACGAGCGGACAAGCGCATGCTGAGCGCGCATCGGCCGCGCAAACGTTTCGGTCAGAATTTCCTCGAAGATTCACAGGTCGTCGAGCAATTGCTTGACGCCATGCGCCCGCTGCCGGGCGAGCGCTTTGTCGAGATCGGTCCGGGCTTGGGTGCCCTCACCACGCCGCTTTTGCAGCGCCTGCGCCATCTGGACGTCATCGAGATCGACCGCGATCTGGTGCGCGAGTTACGTAGCCTGCATGCGCCCGAGAGGCTCACGATCCACGAAGGCGATGCGCTGGCATTCGATTTTTCGTCGCTGGGGCAGGATCTGCGGATCGTCGGGTAACCTGCCTTACAATATTTCCACGCCGCTGTTGTTCCATTTAACGACGCACGCCGCTAACGTCCGTGATGCGCATTTCATGCTGCAACGAGAGGTCGTCGAACGAATGGGGGCGCAGCCCGGTACCGCCGAGTATGGCCGGCTCTCGGTAATGCTGCAGTATCGCTGGCGCGTCGATGCGCTGCTGGAAGTTGCGCCGTCAGCGTTCCGGCCGCCTCCAAAAGTATGGTCGGCGCTGGTGCGGCTGGCTCCGCACAAGGTGTTGCCGCATCGGGCACGCGATGAGCGCGTATTTGCCGATGTGGTCATGCGCGCATTCGGCCAGCGCCGCAAGACGCTGCGCAATACATTGCGGGCCGCAGCTGACGACCGCGGATTTCGAGCGGCTGCAAATCGATCCGGCGGCGAGGGGAGAAACGCTCGACGTCGCGCAGTTCGTCCGCATCGCGAACCTGATCGTCGCGACGCACGCAGGCGAACGCACCTAGATTTTGCGTTGGATAAACTCTATTTTGTAGCCGTCCGGATCCTCGACGAAAGCAATCACCGTCGTACCGTGTTTCATCGGTCCGGCTTCGCGGCTCACTTTTCCTCCGCGTTTTTTCACCTCCTCGCAGGCTTTGTGGGCGTCGGCAACTTCCAGCGCAATATGACCATAGCCGCTGCCCAGGTCATAGGTGGGCGTGTCCCAGTTATGCGTCAGCTCGAGCACGGCTTCCTTGTCTTCGGGGCCGTAACCGACGAAAGCCAGGGTAAACCGGCCGTCCGGATAGTCTTTCTGTCGCAGCAACTGCATGCCGAGGACGTTGGTGTAGAAGTCGATCGATCGCTTGAGGTCGCCGACCCGAAGCATGGTATGAAGAATACGCATTGTTGTCCTAGATTTCGACGAGCTCGAAGTCTTCCTTGCGGGCGCCGCATTCAGGGCAGACCCAGTTGACCGGTACATCATCCCAGCGGGTGCCGGCCGGGATGCCTTCTTCGGGAAGGCCGGCCGCTTCGTCATAGATGAAACCGCAGATTAAACACATATAGGTCTTGTAGTCTTGGTCGTCGTTCGCGGCCATGGGATGCAGTGCTTTTCGGTTAAACTTCTATTTTAGTTCGAAACCGCTCCGACTCACACGCCGTGCCCGCATCGCCCCCCATTGTCCTCGTATTTGCGGGAACCGACCCCAGCGGCGGTGCCGGCATGCAAGCGGATGTCCTCACGCTGTCCAGCATGGGATGCCATGCGATGTCGGTGGTAACCGCCATCACCGTTCAGGACACGATGGGGGTCGAGGACATGCTTCCGATCGATGCGGAATGGGTGGCCGATCAGGCACGCTGCGTTCTTGAAGATGTGCCCGTCGCAGTCTTCAAGATCGGGTTGTTGGGGAGCGTCGAAGCGGTAGCGGCCATTGCCGAGGTGGTGTCCGACTATCCTGATATTCCCCTGGTACTCGATCCAATCCTTGCCTCCGGTCGCGGCGACGAGCTGGCTTCGGACGATCTCATTTCCGCCATGCGCGAATTGCTGATTCCGCAGACGACCCTGATCGCTCCCAATAGCCTTGAAGTTCGTCGTCTTGCCCAGGATGAGGAAGCGGAGGAAGACGACGATCCGGATCTGGACGAGTGCGCGCGCCGAATATTGAAACTCGGATGCGAATACCTGCTCGTCACGGGGACGCACGAAAATACTCCCCAGGTCGTCAATACGCTGTACGGGCAGGAAGGCATTGTGCGAACGGATTCATGGCAACGTCTGTCGGGAACCTATCATGGATCGGGTTGCACGCTGGCTGCCGCCATTGCGGCGACGATTGCCAACGGCATCGCGATACCGGAAGCGGTTCGCGATGCACAGGAATATACCTGGCAGACGCTCAAGCACGCTTATCGCACAGGAATGGGACAGTTGGTGCCGGACCGGTTGTTCTGGGCGCGCGAGGAAGACACGGAGGATGAACAAGCGAGTTAGCGGACTTTATGCCATTACCCCGGAAATGACGGACACCGGTGCATTGATTCGCAAAGTCGAGGCGGCCCTGCGAGGCGGAGCGCAAGTCATTCAGTACCGGACAAAAGCATTCGGGGCTGCGCTGTGCCGCGATCAGGCCGGAGCAATTGCGCGCGCGTGCCGCGACCGAAACGCGTTGTTCATTGTCAACGACAGCATTGAACTTGCACGGCAAGTCAATGCCGATGGCGTGCATCTGGGCAAGGAGGACGCGGAGATAGGCGCGGCGCGTGCAGCCATGAATCGGGGCAAGCTGATCGGTATGTCCTGTTACAACGATGTGACGTTGGCCAAGAGTGCAGTATCGCGCGGGGCTGACTATGTGGCGTTCGGAAGTTTCTTCCCATCCGCCACCAAGCCGCTTGCAACCCGGGCCGACCCGGAAGTTTTGCGCCACGCCTCGGAACTCGGTGTGCCAATCGTCGCAATCGGCGGCATTGACGAGCACAATGCGGGCGCGTTGATTGCGGCCGGGGCCAGTGCCATCGCAGTCATCAACGCATTGTTTGAAGCACCGGACATCGAAGCACAGGCGAATCGCTTATCGCGTCTGTTTAACGTTCCCCTTCCAACCTGAGATTCAAGTTTGAAATCGAAAAACGAAGAGTTGTTTGAGAAGTCCCAACGCGTCATCCCGGGCGGCGTCAATTCGCCGGTACGGGCCTTCCGTTCAGTGGGCGGCACGCCGATTTTTTTCGCACGCGGCGAAGGTCCTTATGCCTGGGATGCCGATGGGCGTCGATACATCGATTATGTGGGATCGTGGGGCCCGCTGGTGCTCGGCCACGCTCATCCGCAGGTGGTGGAGGCGGTGCGCGCCGCCGCCGGCCGCGGGTTGAGTTTTGGCGCGCCGACTGAAACCGAACTCGAAATGGCGGAATGCCTCACGCGCTGCCTGCCTTCCATGGAGCAGGTGCGTCTGGTGAGCTCCGGGACCGAGGCCACCATGACGGCGATCCGGCTTGCGCGCGGCTTTACCGGGCGATCGAAGATCATCAAGTTCGAAGGCTGTTATCACGGTCACGCGGACGCGTTGCTGGTGAAGGCCGGTTCCGGAGCGCTGACGCTCGGGCAGCCCAGTTCCGCCGGGGTGCCGGTGGAAGTCACGGCGCACACGCTGGTGCTCGACTACAACGATGTGGGCATGCTCGAATCCGCGTTCAGTACGCAAGGCCGCGAGATCGCAGCGATCATCGTCGAACCCGTAGCCGGCAATATGAATCTGGTCAGACCGACAAAAGCGTTCCTGGCCGCGATGCGCGAGCTATGTACCCGGCACGGCGCGCTGCTGATCTTCGATGAAGTGATGACCGGCTTCCGCGTGGGATTGCGCGGTGCGCAGGGGCTGTTCGATATCACGCCTGATTTGACGACGCTGGGCAAAGTCATCGGTGGAGGGATGCCCGTCGGCGCATTCGGGGGCCGGCGCGACATCATGCAATCGATCGCGCCGCTCGGCCCGGTTTATCAGGCCGGGACCTTATCCGGCAATCCAGTCGCGGTCGCGGCCGGGTTGGCGACGCTCAAACTGGTACAAACGCCCGGTTTCTTTGAAACCCTGTCTGCGATGACGACCAAACTCGTTGAAGGGCTTGAAGCCGCCGCACGGCAACGAGGCATCGGGTTGTCCGCGCAATCGGTCGGGGGCATGTTCGGTGTGTATTTTCGGTCCACGCCGCCGCAAACCTATGCACAGGTCATGGAGTGCGACAAGGCCGCATTCAATCGTTTCTATCATGCGCTGCTCGCGCAGGGCGTGTATTTTGCGCCCTCGGCCTATGAGGCGGGCTTTGTGTCCGCTGCCCATGAGGACGCCCATATCGAAGCGACCATCGCGGCCGCACAAGCGGCGTTCGAGCTAATCGCGTCCAGCTGAGCGCCGCAGCCGCTTAATGCAAACCCGAAATATATTCGGCCAGCGCCGCAATGTCCTTGTCGGAAAGATTGCGTGCGGTCGCACGCATCATCTTGTTCGGATCGTTGGCGCGCTCACCCGCGCGAAAGGCCTTCAATTGGGTGGCGACGTAGTCGGCATGCTGGCTCGCAAGGCGGGGATACTGGGCGGGAATTCCGGCGCCGTTGGGCGAATGACAGCCGGCGCAGGCGGCCGTCGCGTTCTCTGCGTCGCCCGCGCGATACAGTTTGCGACCTTGTTCCACCAGCGCCTTGTTCTTGGCGCCCAAGGGTCTGGGTGCGCGCGAGGCATAGTAAGCAGCAAGATTGCGCATATCGTCCTCGGAAAGATTGGCCACCATGCCCATCATGATCGGATTGTTGCGCTTTCCGGTTTTGTATTCGATAAGCTGTTTGAGCAGATACGCCTCATGCTGACCGGCGAGGCTGGGATTCATGGGAAGCGGGCTGTTGCCGTCAACGCCGTGGCAGGCCGCACAGACCTGGTTGACGATTGGCTGGGCCTTGGCGGGATCGCCGCCAGCGTGAGCAACTGTGGTGAATAGGGCTGCCAGGGCGACGAATGTCGCAAAACTACGAGTCATGAATGCTCCTAAGTGCCGCGGGGCCAGGCACCACAACGGCCCTGACGGACGGTCATTTTAGCGTAACTCATGAGTCAATCAGGGCTGTTTCGGGACATTGCCTTCTTTACTTCCGCGGCAGATGAGAGCGGATTGCCCGCTTCGCAAGTCGAAGTCGCGATCGCCGGGCGCTCGAATGCGGGCAAATCAAGTGCCATCAATGCGCTTGCGCGGCGCCACCGGCTGGCGTTCGTCAGCAAGACGCCGGGGCGCACGCAGCAGATCAATTTCTTCAGTCTGGGCCCAGAGCGTTTTCTGGTCGACCTTCCGGGGTATGGGTATGCCAAAGTGCCGCGGGGAATGCGCAACGACTGGGAGCAACTCATCTCCGGCTATCTGCAGTTGCGCCCGCAGTTGCGCGGCCTTATCGTTGTGATGGATATCCGCCATCCGATGAAGGAACTCGATTCGCAGCTTCTGGGATGGTTCGCAAATACCGGCAAACCCGCCCATATTCTGCTGACCAAGGCAGACAAACTGGGGCGCCAACAGGCGACGCAACAGTTGCGTACGACCGCGAAGATCCTCGCGGCCGAATTTCCAGGCGTGTCGGTGCAGTTATTCTCCGCGCAGGCGAAGACCGGTCTGGAGGAGGCGGAGGCCGTACTGAGCCGGTGGTACACCGCGGACGGGAGAGCCGAAGCGGCGAGCTGAAATAAAAAACCCCCGGTTAAAGGGGACTAAAACCGGGGGGTCAAGCAAAGCCTCAATTGGATTAAGGCACCCGCTCAGGGAGGAGAAGCGGGAGACATTGCTGTCTGCAGTATCAGAGTGCCGGCATAGCCAAAAGTTCCATCCTTTTTATATATTAAAATCAATTATTTAACAAGCGCCAGAAGGTCTTGATAATGCATATTTTAGGCAAATTTCCACGCCGTAGAATGCGCCGTCAGCGGCGCGACGATTTCTCGCGCCGATTGGTGCGGGAAAACCGCTTGTCTGCCGACGACTTGATTTATCCGGTTTTCGTGATCGATGGCCAGAATCGCAGTGAAGTCGTGGCATCCATGCCCGGCGTGGAGCGCGTTTCCATTGATCGGCTGCTCAAGCTGGCAGAACGCTGTGTGCAACTGCGCGTTCCGGCGATCGCGCTGTTTCCGGTGGTGGACAATCGTATTCGCACACCCGATGCGAGGGAGGCATTCAATCCGGACGGACTCGCGCCGCGAGCGATCCGTGCGCTCAAGGAGCGATTTCCGGAACTCGGCGTCATCACCGACATTGCCCTGGATCCCTATACCAGCCACGGACAGGATGGTTTAATCAACGACGCAGGCTATGTCCTCAATGACGAGACCATTGCGGTGCTGGTAAAGCAGGCACTTTCTCATGCGGCGGCCGGCGTGGACATAGTGGCACCGTCGGACATGATGGACGGGCGTATCGGCGCGTTGCGAGAAGCCCTGGACGTGCATCAGCATATCCATACGCGCATCCTTGCCTACGCGGCGAAATACGCCTCCAATTTTTATGGGCCGTTCCGTGACGCAGTCGGTTCAGCCGCAACGCTCGGCAAAGGTAACAAGTACACCTATCAGATCGATCCGGCCAACGCCAATGAGGCGTTGTGGGAGGTCGGGCTGGATCTGGAAGAAGGGGCCGACATGGTGATGGTCAAGCCGGGCCTGCCCTATCTGGATATGGTGCGCCGGGTGAAAGACGAATTTGGCGCGCCGACCATGGTCTATCAGGTCAGCGGTGAATATGCGATGCTCAAGGCGGCGTCCCAAAATGGCTGGCTCGACGAGCGCAAATGCGTGATGGAGTCGCTGTTGTGTTTCAAGCGCGCCGGTGCGGATGCAATCCTGACCTACTTCGCGCTGGATGCCGCAGCCTGGCTCGATCAGGAATAAACCTTATCGTTTCAGGCGCCCAGCCCACCTTGCTGTACGCGGCTGGCGTCGAGCCACTCCATGCGTACGCGTTCCAACGGACGGCCTTCTGGCGTATGACGGATTTGTGCGCGCAGATCCCGCGGCTCGAACACGGTAATGCTGAAGTCGGCGTCTTCGGTGCTCACCGTGAAATTCGGCACGCTGCGGGCTTCATCGCCGATGTGAAGTCGCCGCTCGCTGCTGCGGTAAGCAATCCCGCGGTTAAGCAGGAACATTTCGACGTCTTTCATGCTATCCGTGAACAGCAACAAATCGATGTCGGAATACTTTCCGGCACTTCCAGACAGCACCCCGCCTGACAGATACGGCTCGAAGCCGGAAAGCAACTCCATCATTTCCCGCGCGCGCGCGCGCAGATGGCGCAACCGCTCTCGTTGTTCATCGGCCTGGTACAGCTGCTGATAGGCGCGAAGCGCATGCTCGACTTCATCGTTATTGGGAAGGTTACGTGTATCGGGCGCGCCGGCCTGCCGGGCCGCTTTGCGCTTCGCCAATGCGAAATCGTCGATGCCGTCGACGGCCATGAGACGCGCCGCGAGGTGCGCAATGCGCTCGCGCATCTGTCTGCTATGGCCGTTATCTCTCGGCATCGGCGTCAGTACAGTTGATCCCTGATTTCCTCTGGCGGCTTGGCCGCATCGCCCTCTTCCTCCGGCCAGCTTTCCTGTTCGGGCGGCACGTTCTCATGATAGAAGTATTCGATCATCGGTTTGGGCGCGTGCTTGTCGCGCAAGCCGGTCTCGGGATTGATGGCTACCGCCACGACGCCTTCCGGCGCAATGGGAAGCTCCTCGGACTGGCCTTTCAACACGGCGCCCATGTAGGTCATCCAAATGGGCAATGCGACCACCGCACCTGTTTCCCGGTCCCCAAGCGTGCGAGGGATATCGTAGCCGACCCACACGACCGATGCCAGATGACGTTGAAACCCTGCAAACCACGCATCCAATTGTTCATTGGTGGTCCCGGTCTTGCCTGCCAGGTCGATCCTGCCCAGGGCCATTGCGCGCGCACCGGTTCCGCCGCGGATCACGTCCTGCATCATGTTCGTCATGATAAAAGCATTGCGGGCATCAACGACACGTTCGGCGTTCTTGCCGGCCACGACCGGATTGGCCTTTCCGAGTTCGGTACCCCGCGTGTCTTCAATGCGCTCGATGAAGTACGGATTCACACGATAGCCGCTGTTGGCGAATGTCGCGTACCCAATGACCATTTCCAGCGGCGTGGCGGAGCCGGCGCCCAGCGCCATGGTCAGATACGGTGGATGTTGCTTTGGATCGAAGCCGAATCGCGTGATGTAATCCTGCGCGTATTGCGGAGTAATCGCCTGAAGGATACGGATGGACACCAGGTTCTTCGACTTCGTCAGCGCGGTACGCATGCGGATCGGGCCATCGAAGTTGCCGTCGTAGTTGCGTGGCTGCCAGTTCACCGATCCCGTTTCGCTCGCATCGATCGTCAGCGGCGCATCATTGATGATGGTAGCCGGGGTAAAGCCCTTCTCGAGCGCCGCGGAATAAATGAACGGCTTGAAACTCGATCCCGGCTGACGGCGCGCCTGGGTGACGTGGTTGTACTTGTTGCGATAGAAATCGAAACCACCGACCAGAGCCCTGATCGCACCGTTGTCGGTATCGACGGAAACGAGCGCCGATTCGGCCTGTGGTAATTGCACGATCTGCCAATTGCCCTTGGCGTCTGGCTGTACGCGTATCAGCGCGCCGCGCTTCAGGCGAACCTTTGCCGGCGCCCTGTTTCCGATCATGCGGCTCGCGAATTTCAGTCCATCTCCGGCGATGGTCACTGTTTCGCCGCCCTTGCGATAGGCCTTGACCAGCTTTGCGTCGACTTCCAGTGCGATCGCGGGATAGATATCGTCGCTTTCCAATTCTTCCTGCAGCGAATCTTCGAGGGCTTCTTCGCCCACCTCTTCCTTCGGCAGGTTGAAATAACCTTCCGCGCCCCGGTATCCCTGCCGGCGGTCGTACTCCATGACGCCCTGCCGTAGCGCCCGATAGGCAGCATCCTGATGAATCTTGGAGAGCGTCGTAAACACACGGAACCCGCGCGTGTAGGTTTCTTCCTTGTACGCGTCGTAAATGGACTGCCGGACCATTTCCGCGAAGTGATCCGCGCGTGTCGAAAACTCCTGGACCTGGCGGGCAATGATGATGGGCTGGGACTCGGCTTTCTTGAGTTGCTGCTCGTTGATATGTCCGAGCTCGGCCATGCGCCGCAAGACATAGCGCTGGCGGATCTTTGCCCGATTCATATTGACCACGGGGTTGTACCGCGAAGGCGCCTTGGGCAAGCCGGCGAGCATCGCGATTTCAGCCACGTTCAACTGATCGAGTTGTTTGCCGAAATAGACCTGCGAGGCGGCCCCGAACCCGTACGCGCGCTGTCCCAGATAAATCTGATTGATATAAAGCTGAAGAATCTCGGCCTTGGTCAGGCTGTGCTCGATCTTGAAAGCGAGCAGGGCTTCGCTGAATTTGCGGCTGAAAGTTTTTTCTGTACTGAGGAAGAAATTGCGCGCTACCTGCATGGTGATGGTGCTCGCGCCCTGGCGCGCACTGGCCGATGCGAAATTGGATAGCGCCGCCCGAATGACGCCGATGTAATCCACGCCGCCATGTTCGTAAAAGCGCTCGTCTTCCGCGGAAATAATGGCCTTGCGCAGCAGTTCGGGGGTTTGCTCGACTTTGAGGAAGGCACGTTTCTCCTCGCCGAACTCCCCGATCAGGCTGCCTTCCATGCTGAAAATCTGCAGCGGAATCTTGGGCTGATAGGACGTCAGGGCCTCGAGCGACGGCAGGTTGGGATACGCCACCACGGCGGCGTAGCCCACCACCAAAGCGATGGCACCCGCCAGCGCAGCCAAACCTATCAGGGGATAAATCCACCAGCGGGAAAACATCATCAAACAGGGGAAGGGGAGAAAACGACGCGCATTATATAAGGTGTTGCCGGCCGGCAACAGAAAGCTGAACGAAAACGCTTTACATGCAAAATAGTTGTTGCTAGCATTTAATGTAGATTATACGTATCGCGCCTAAACTGCCAATGTTCAAGGGAAAATTTGCGTTTGATGCCGACTTGATCGGCAACTTGCTGAAGCCGAAGGCGCCCCCATTGATAGGCGTCGACATCAGTTCGTCGTCGGTAAAAATGGTGGAACTGGGTGGGCCCGGCAAGGGGCGGTATCGGCTCGAGCGCTATACGATCGAGCCCTTGCCCAAGGATGCGGTCGTCGACGGCAATATCATGAACCTCGAAGAGGTGGGCGACGCGCTGCGGCGCGGCTGGAAGCGCATGGGCAGTCGTGCGAAGAACCTGGCCATGGCGCTGCCGTCTGCGGCCGTCATCACCAAAAAGATCGTGGTTCCGGCCGGGCAGACCGATGAGCAACTGGAAGCTCAGGTCGAGACCGAAGCAAATCAATATATTCCATTCGCTCTGGAGGAAGTCAATCTCGACTTTCAGACATTGGGCCCCGCGCCCAACAGCACCGAAGACGTCGAGGTACTCATAGCGGCGTCGCGCAAGGAGAAAGTCGAAGATCGCGTCGCAGTGGCCGAATCGGTGGGGCTGAAGGCGACCGTCATGGATATCGACTCGTTTGCCTCCCAGAACGCTTTCGAATTGATGCAAGGACAGTTGCCCGATGCCGGCCGGGACCAGACCATCGCCGTAGTCGACGTCGGTGCATCGATGATGAACATCAATGCCTTGCGCAACGGTCAATCGGTGTACATGCGCGAACAGCCCTTCGGCGGCAACCAGTTGACGCAGGAAATCATGCGCCATTACAACCTGTCGATCGAAGAGGCAGAAGCTGCGAAGCGCAATGGGGGGCTGCCTGACACGTATGATTCGGAGGTGCTGGCGCCGTTCATGGACACCCTGGCGCTCGAGATCGCAAGAGCGCTGCAATTCTTCTTTACGTCCACGCAGTTCAACCAGGTTCATCATATTTTCCTCTCGGGCGGCTCCGCGACGATTCCAGGGCTGCCCGAGGTAGTCGCGGAACGCACCCAGGTCAATACGCTGATTTCCAATCCGTTCATTGGAATGGAGGTGTCCTCCAAGGTTCGCCAGGCGCAACTGACGGTAGACGCGCCGGCGCTACTGGTGGCCTGCGGATTGGCGCTGCGGAGGTTCGACGAATGATCCCGATTAACCTGCTGCCGCACCGTGCCGCGCGGCGCAAAGCGCAACAGCAGCAGTTTTTCGTGCTCGCCGCCTTAACCGTGGGCTTGGCCGCCGCCATCGTCATCGTCGTGCATGTTTTCTTCGCGGGTCGCATCGAAAACCAGTTGGAGCGTAACAAATATCTCGAATCCGAGATCGTGCTGCTCGATAAACAGATCGATGAAATCCGCAAGCTGAAGGAACAGACTCAAGCGCTGCTGGCGCGCAAGCGTGTCGTGGAATCCTTGCAGACCAACCGCACTGAAACCGTCCGCCTGCTCGACCAATTGGTGCGTCAGCTTCCCGATGGCGTTTACCTGAAAACCATCAAGCAAAGCGGTCAAAGGGTAAACGTAGTGGGCTACGCCACTTCCAACGCGCGCGTTTCCACGCTCATGCGCAATTTCGAGGCTTCGCCGTGGCTCGAAAGTCCCTCCTTGATCGAGATCAAGGCAGTCACGATAGATAGTGCCTTGCTGAACGAGTTTAACCTGAACGTCAATATTTCGCGGCCAAAAGAAGAAAGCGCCTCTCGCCCGAAACCGGGAACGCCCGCCACCCTGCCCCAACGCTGACGCCCATGACGCTCGACGACCTGCGAAGACTCAATCCGCGTGACATCGGCAGCTGGCCTGCCCTGCCGAAACTGGGCGCATTATTTATTCTTCTGCTTTTGCTGGTCTTTGCGGGGTACTGGTTCGACTGGCAGAACCAACTCGACGCCCTGGCGCGGGATCGCGCCAAGGAGCAGGAATTGCGGACGGCGTTTCTCGACAAGAAGAAGCAGGCCGTGAATCTGGAGGCCTATCGCAAGCAGCTTGCTGAGATCGAGGAGTCCTTCGGCGAGATGCTCAAGCAGTTGCCGAACAAATCGGAAATGGAAGCGTTGCTGACGGATATCAATCAGGCCGGTCTGGGTCGAGGCCTGCAATTCGAACTGTTTCGGCCAGCGCCTTCGGAAACCCGTTCGGAGTTTTACGCGGAGTTGCCGATCACCATCAAGCTTGCCGGCAACTACCATGATATCGGCGCATTCGCGAGCGACATATCGCAACTGTCCCGTATCGTCACACTTAACGATATTGCGCTGAGCACCAGCAAGGCCGGCCTGACGCTTGATGCGACGGCGAAAACTTTCCGATATCTGGACGACAGCGAGGTCGCGGCGCAGCGCAAGGCGGCGCGTGACGCTTCTGCGCCCAAGAGATAATGCGCGCTTTCCCTGTACTGATGCTTGCAGTTGTGGTGCTCTCCGGTTGCGGGGGGGAGCAGTTCTCCGACCTGAAGCAGTTCGTCAAGGACTCGGGCGAGGGTCTGCGCGGGCGCGTCGAGCCCATTCCCGAGGTGAGGCAGTTCGAACCCTTTGCCTACAACGCATTCGATTTGGCGGACCCGTTCAAACCGCGGAAAACCATCGCGGACACGCGCGGCGGCGCGACGGGCGGCGGACCGCGGCCCGATCTGAACCGACGCAAAGAAGCCCTGGAAGCCTTTCCGCTTGAAAGCTTGCAGATGGTCGGGACGCTGGAGCAGAAACAGGTGCGCTTCGCGCTGATCAAAACGCCGGACAACAATTTGTACCGCGTCAAATCCGGAAACTATCTGGGCCAAAATTTCGGTGTCGTTACCTCGATCAGCGAATCGACGGTGACACTCAAGGAAGTCATTCAGGATTCCTCTTCGGGATCCTGGACCGAGCGCACAAGCAGTTTGCAGCTGCTCGAGCAATGAACTAAGGAGCACGCGCATATGAAACGCATTGCTGGTGTGGTTAAATTCTTCACTCTGCCGGTTTTTCTGGCACTGCTGGCGGGTCCCGCCGCTCATGGCCAGGATGACGCCCCCAACGGCAACGTCATCCAGTCGATCGATGTCACCAGCCAGCCGGGCATGGTTACGGTGAAGCTCAATCTCAAGGACGCGCCTGCCAATCCGCCGGCGGCGTTCACGGTCAACAACCCGCCACGGGTGGCGTTTGACTTTCCTGGCACGGCAAACGGTCTGGGAAAAAATTCCCAGGACGTCAATCAGGGCGATTTGCGCACGATCCGGCTGGGACAGTCGGCCGGACGCACCCGTGTCGTTTTCAACCTGGCCAAAATGGTCAAGTACGACACCAAGGTCGACGGCAACAGCGTCATCATCACGCTGGATAGCGGTACGGCGACGGCGGCAGTTCCGTCGGATGCCGCCTCGGCCTTCGCTGAACCCAAGCCCAGCGGCGAGGGGCATGCCGTGCGGGATGTGGACTTCAGGCGCGGCCGAAATGGTGAAGCCCAGATAATCGTCGATCTGGCGGACGCGACGACCGGGATTGATTTGCGCCAGCAGGGCAAAAGCATCCTGGTAGATTTCATCCAGACGGCATTACCGCCGTCGCTCGAGCGGCGCTTCGACGTAAGCGATTTCGGCACCCAGGTCGAGAGTTTTGACGTTACGCGATCCGGCGCCAATACGCGCATTACGCTGGCGCCGAAAGGGCGCTGGGAGCAGTCTGCCTATCAGGCTGACAACCGATTCATCATCGAAGTTAAGCCGGTCGTCGAAGAGGCCGGAAAGCCGAAGACGGCGGGCGGCTATGCAGGCGATAAATTGTCGCTCAATTTCCAGAATATCGAAGTGCGCGCCGTGCTGCAGGTCATTGCCGATTTCACGGGCTTGAACATTATCACCAGCGACACGGTCAGCGGTAATTTGACCTTGAGGCTGAAAGATGTGCCGTGGGACCAGGCCCTGGATATCATTCTGCAGGCCAAAGGACTGGATATGCGCAAGACCGGAAACGTGGTCTGGATTGCGCCGCGCGACGAACTGGCCACAAAAGAGAAACTGGCTCTGGAAGCACGCCAGCAGATTTCCGATCTCGAACCGGTGCGTACCGAGAGCTTCCAGCTGAACTATCAGAAGGCGGAAGATTTTCAAAAGGTCATCACCGACGCCAACCAAAGGATACTGTCCAAGCGTGGCAGCGCGGTGGTCGACGCCAGAACAAACCAGATTTTCGTTCAGGACATTCCCTCCAAGCTCGACGAAGTGCGCGATCTGCTCAAGAAAACAGATCGCGCGGTACGCCAGGTGCTCATTGAGGCGCGCATTGTTGAAGCAACGGACGCGTTCAGTCGCAACGTTGGAACCCGCCTCGGCATTCACGACCTCACGGGCCGGGGAACACAAATACCGGGTGGCACCAGCAGAGCGCTCATCGGCGGAGGGCTCGCCGATACCGGGGCTCACACCGGGCAGTCCACCGGTACCCCGGATTTTCTCGTGGACTCCACGTTCTCGAATATGGCCGCCCCCGGACTTGGCGGCGTGAACCCCGGGCAGTTATCGTTGATCCTGATGAACGATGCGATGACCAAGTTTCTGAATCTGGAAATCACCGCACTGCAGGCGGACGGCAAGGGCAAAATCATATCCAGCCCGCGAGTCATCACCGCAGACAATGTGGAAGCGATCATCGAACAGGGCACGGAAATTCCGTATCAACAGGCAACCAGCAGCGGGGCGACCAGCGTCTCGTTCCGCAAGGCGACCCTGAGTCTGAAGGTCAAGCCGCAGATTACGCCCGACGACAACATCATGATGAAGTTGAACGTCAATAAGGATAGCGTCGGCGCCAATACCAGCGCCGGGCCTGCCATCGATACCAAGCAGGTATCCACCGAGGTGCTCGTCGAAAACGGTGGTACCGTCGGGCTGGGCGGAATCTACACCCAGGACGAATCCAAAACGGTGACCAAGGTCCCGCTGCTCGGCGACATTCCGATCCTCGGGTTCTTTTTCAGGCAGGATTTGCGACGCAATAACAAGAATGAGCTGCTCATCTTCGTAACCCCGCGGGTCATCAAGGACTCGCTGACGATCAGATAAGCATGCCGTTCCCGCATCCGGCGGCCGCAGCTTTCTGCGGCCGTTTTTTTTGCCCCCTGCGCTGAGCCCGCCGCAGTTTAGCTAGAATGGCGGCATGACTGAAGCAAGCGCGAGCGGGCCCAGCGGCTCGCTCATCCCAGGGAATTTTTTTCTGGTGGGAATGATGGGTGCCGGGAAAACCTCGGTAGGCCGCGTTCTGGCCAAACGCCTGAACAAGGCCTTTTACGATTCCGATCAAGTGATCGAACAGCGAACCGGCGTGAAGATACCGGTTATATTCGAGATTGAAGGTGAGCCGGGTTTTCGCCATCGTGAATCGGTAGTGCTTGACGAACTCACCGCGCTGGAGGACGTTGTCGTGGCTACGGGCGGCGGTGCGGTGCTCGCAACGCAGAACAGGGATCGACTGCGCGCCCGAGGCACCGTCGTCTACCTTCGGGCCAGCGTGAAAGAGTTGATCAATCGGACGCGGCATGACAAGAACCGGCCGCTCTTGCAAACTGCGGACCCGCGCGCGCGCCTGGAAGAGCTGTATGAGTTGCGCGATCCCTTGTATCGCGAGGTCGCGCACGTCACCATCGATACCGGCAGCCAGAGCCTGACAACGCTGATGAACCGTCTGCACCATGTTCTTGAGCATCGTACCGATCGCCCAGAAGCGGGAATTCCATCACAGTGCAAACCTTGACCGTAGGGCTCGCTGAGCGGGCCTACCCGATTCATATCGGCGTGCAATTGCTCTCGCGCGCCGATCTGTTCGCCCCGCACTTGCCCCAACGCAAAGTGTCCGTTGTCACCAATACGACCGTCGCGGCGCTGTATCTGGAGAAACTCAGTGCCGCGCTTCGCGGCGCCGGCCGGCAGATCGTGCCAATAGTCGTGCCTGACGGCGAGCAACACAAGACCTGGCAAACGCTGAACACCGTCTTCGATGCATTGCTGACCAATCGCTGCGAGCGAAAATCGGCGATCATCGCTTTGGGCGGTGGCGTCGTAGGCGATCTGGCCGGCTTTGCTGCGGCCAGCTATCAGCGGGGCGTGCCATTTCTGCAGGTCCCGACCACATTGCTGGCACAGGTGGATTCGTCGGTAGGCGGCAAGACCGCAATCAATCATCCGCTTGGCAAGAATATGATCGGCTCGTTCTATCAGCCGAGCATGGTGCTCGCCGATATCGCGCTGCTCGATACGCTTCCGATGCGTGAACTTTCCGCAGGGCTTGCTGAAGTGATCAAATATGGATTGATCATGGATCTGCCGTTTCTCGAATGGCTTGAAGCGAACGTGGGGCGACTGATGGCCCGCGAGCCCGAGGCGCTGGCTTACGCCGTGACGCGCTCATGCCAGAACAAGGCTCAAGTAGTCGAGGCGGATGAACGCGAAACCGGGGCGCGGGCGCTGCTCAATCTCGGCCACACCTTCGGGCATGCGATCGAAACCGGTTTGGGGTTTGGCACGTGGCTGCATGGCGAGGCGGTCGCGGCCGGGTCCATGCTGGCGGCACGGCTTTCGCAGCGCATGGGAATGTTGAACATGTCGGACGTGCAGCGCATCGAACAACTTTTCGCGCGCGCCGGCTTGCCGGTCGTAGCCCCGCAGTTTGGTCCGCAACGTTACCTGGAGCTTATGGGGCATGACAAGAAAGTCGAGGATGGCAAACTGCGACTGGTATTACTGCGCGCGCTGGGAAAGGCGTTCGTAACTTCGGACTTCGAGCTGCCGGCGTTGCGCGAAGTATTGGCCAAGCCCACAGCACATGCATGAACTGGCGGCCTATGCGGCGCATCCCGCGGCATCCCTCGGCCGGCAGTTCGCAGAACCTGCGCCGACCGGCCGCTCAGAGTTTCAGCGGGATCGCGACCGCATCGTCCATTCAACGGCTTTCCGGCGCCTGGAATACAAGACGCAAGTGTTCGTCAATCACGAAGGCGATCTGTTCCGCACCCGCCTGACCCACAGCATCGAAGTCGCACAGATCGCGCGGTCGGTGGCGCGCAGCCTGGGGCTCAATGAGGATCTCGTCGAGGCCATCGCGCTGGCCCATGATCTGGGGCATACGCCTTTTGGTCACGCGGGCCAGGACGCGCTCAACGAGTGCATGAAGGAACATGGCGGTTTCGAGCACAACCTGCAGTCGTTGCGTGTCGTTGACATGCTGGAACAGCGCTATGCGGCATTCGAAGGTTTGAACCTGTGTTTCGAGACCCGTGAAGGCATTCTGAAACATTGTTCCATTACGAATGCCCGAAAACTCGGGGCCATCGGCGAACGCTTCATCAACAAGGAACGCCCCTCGCTCGAGGCGCAGATCGCGAATCTCGCGGACGAGATCGCCTACAACAACCATGACGTGGACGATGGGTTGCGCTCGGGGCTTATAACCCTCGCGCAGTTGTCATCGGTAGAAATTTTTTCACGGCACCTCGACAGCGTGAAAGCGCACTATCCGGAACTCACGGAGCGCCGCCTGATCCATGAAACGGTCCGCCGCATGATCAACACGCTGGTATGCGATCTCACCGAGCGCAGCCGCGAATTGATCGCTCAGTATCGTCCGGCTTCGATTGACGATGTCCGCAAGGCGGCCCCCATGATCGCGTTCAGCGTCGGCATCCGGGAGGAGCAGCAGCAGCTCAAGCAGTTCTTGCATCAGCATCTGTATCGACATTTCCGCGTGGCGCGCATGAGTAACAAGGCGGGACGCATCGTTGCGGAGTTGTTTCGCGCGTTCTTTGACGATTCGCGGCTGCTGCCGCCAGAGTTCCAGTCCCGCGCAGAAATCGACCGGCCCAGGGCGATCGCCGACTACATAGCAGGCATGACCGATCGTTACGCCATCCGCGAGCACCGCAGACTGTTTACCGTGGAAGAGAGCTAAGCGGGCGGCGGGCCGTCCCGAAAACGGCACAGTTGGCTTTTGCAGCGGCACGGCAACGGCCCAGAGGCGGACATGCAGCGCGCTATAAGGCCAACCGGCAGGCGGCCGCCTTTATTGATAGGGCGCGCCCAATCGCGGTACCATTTACGGCTCCCCGAACTTCTGCCGTTTCCGGCAAGTTACGGGTCCGGGGTATCGGCGATTGATATTGACAGGCTCAGAGGCAAGACGATATGGCGCATCCAAATTTTCCTGTGAAGCAGGGTCTTTACGACCCGGCCAATGAACACGACGCCTGTGGCGTGGGGTTTGTCGCGAACATCAAGGGGGTGCGTAGCCACGCTATCGTCGAGCAAGGTCTGCAGATCCTCAAGAACCTGACCCATCGCGGGGCCGTGGGCGCGGACCCGCTGGCGGGCGACGGCGCCGGCATCTTGATTCAGCTTCCTGACCAGTTCCTGCGAGAGGAAATGGCCGCCAATGGCGTCCAGTTGCCCCCGCCGGGGGAATACGGCGTCGGCATGGTATTCCTGCCCCAGGAACCGGCCTCTCGACTGGCTTGCGAGTACGAGATCGAGCGTGCCATCAAGGACGAAGGCCAGGTGCTCCTGGGCTGGCGGGACGTTCCTCGCGACAATACCGGCCTCGGCGAATCCGTCAAAAAGATCGAACCCGTCATCCGGCAAGTATTCGTGGGCCGCGGCACGGGTGTGACCGTCACCGACGCGCTGGAGCGCAAGCTTTACATCATCCGCAAAGCCTCAGGGCATGCGATCCAGGCACTCAAGCTCGAGCACAGCAAGGAATTCTACGTGCCGTCGATGTCCGCCCGGACGATGGTGTACAAGGGAATGTTGCTGGCGGGGCAGGTCGGCAGTTACTACAAGGACCTCTGCGACCCCCGGGTCGCATCGGCGCTCGCGCTTGTGCACCAGCGCTTTTCCACCAACACCTTCCCGACCTGGGATCTGGCCCATCCCTTCCGCATGATCGCCCATAACGGGGAAATCAACACGCTGCGGGGTAACGTCAACTGGTTGCGTGCACGGCAAGGGGCGATTTTCAGCCCAATTCTGGGCAAGGATCTCGACAAGGTCTGGCCGCTGATTTACGACGGCCAGTCCGACTCCGCCGTGTTCGACAACGCGCTTGAATTGTTGACCATGAGCGGCTATTCCCTGGCCCACGCCATGATGATGCTGATTCCCGAGGCCTGGGAGAAGCATTCGCTGATGGATCCCAATCGACGCGCGTTTTACGAGTATCACGCGGCGATGATGGAACCGTGGGATGGACCGGCGGCCGTGGCGTTTTCCGACGGGCGCCAGATCGGCGCGACGCTGGATCGAAATGGCTTGCGCCCGGCGCGCTACCTGGTGACCAGCGATGACATGGTCGTCATGGCGTCGGAGACCGGCGTGTTGCCGATTCCGGAAGAAAAAATCACCAAGAAATGGCGCTTGCAGCCCGGCAAGATGTTCTTGATCGATCTGGAGGCAGGCCGCATCATCGATGACAAGGAACTCAAGGATACGCTCGCTAATTCCAAGCCCTATCGCGCCTGGATCGAGCGCATCCGGATCAAGCTCGATGATCTTTCGTCTTCGACGAAGATCGGCGAGCGCAGCAAAGTGCCATTGCTGGACCGTCAGCAGGCATTCGGCTACACGCAGGAGGATCTGAAGTTCATTCTGGGTCCGATGGCGCATCAGGCCGAAGAGGCGATCGGCTCGATGGGCAACGATTCCCCTCTGGCGGTGCTGTCCAACAAGAACAAACCCCTTTACAACTATTTCAAGCAGTTGTTCGCGCAGGTCACCAATCCGCCAATTGATCCGATTCGCGAGGATCTGGTGATGTCGCTGGTGTCTTTCATCGGACCGAAACCCAACTTGCTCGGTATCGACGAAACCAATCCGCCGATGCGCCTCGAAGTGGGGCAGCCGGTGCTCGACTGCAATCAGATGGATGCGATCCGGCACATCGATTACTACACCGGCGGCAAGTTTAAATCCTTCGAGATCGATATCACCTATCCGGTCGCCTGGGGCAGCCAGGCGATCGAGGCCCGACTCGCCAGTCTGTGCGCGCAGGCCGAAGATGCCGTGCGTTCGGGTTTCAACATCCTGATCGTGTCGGACCGCAAGGTCGACGCCCGGCACGTCGCCATTCCGGCGCTGTTGGCCTTGTCGGGAATCCACCAGCATCTGGTGGGCAAGGGACTTCGCACCAGCGCGGGTCTGGTGGTCGAAACCGGGAGTGCGCGCGAAGTACACCATTTCGCGCTGCTTGCCGGATATGGCGCGGAGGCGATCCATCCCAGTGTTGCCCTGGAGACCATTCTTTACGCGGACACTTTCGTGCCGGACGAATATCGGGGCGAGAAGGGGTTGAAAAACTACGTCAAGGCGATTGGCAAGGGCCTGATGAAGGTAATGTCCAAAATGGGCATTTCCACTTACATGTCGTACACCGGCGCCCAGATTTTTGAAGCAGTCGGTCTTGCCAAGGGCATGGTGGATAAATATTTCACAGGCACCACGACCAATGTCGAAGGCATCGGCGTTTTCGAGGTCGCGGAGGAGGCCATCCGCCAGCACCGGGCCGCATTCAGCGACGATCCGGTGTTGACCAATGCGCTCGAAGCCGGCGGTGAGTATGCGTTCCGGGTGCGCGGCGAAGAACATATGTGGACGCCCGACGCAATTGCCAAGTTACAGCATTCCACGCGCACGAAAAGCTTCCAGACGTTCGGGGAATACTCCCGAATCATCAACGACCAGTCCAAGCGGCACATGACGCTGCGAGGATTGTTCGAGTTGCGCGTCGATCCGGCGAAGTCGATTCCGCTCGAGGAGGTCGAACCTGCCAGGGAGATCGTGCGTCGCTTCGCCACCGGGGCCATGTCCCTGGGCTCCATATCAACCGAAGCGCACACGACCCTCGCGATCGCCATGAACCGCATCGGCGGAAAGTCCAATACGGGCGAGGGCGGAGAGGATCCGCGCCGATATGCGCCCGTTATGGCCGGCGAATCGCTGGCTTCGCGGCTCGGCCGTGATCGTGTGCAGCGGGACATCCCGCTGCTCGAAGGCGACTCGCTGCGCTCTAAAATCAAGCAGGTCGCGTCAGGTCGCTTCGGGGTGACCGCAGAGTATCTGAACAGCGCTGACCAGATTCAGATCAAGATGGCGCAAGGCGCGAAACCCGGTGAAGGCGGTCAACTGCCCGGGCACAAGGTATCCGAGTACATCGCCGAGTTGCGTTTCTCTGTGCCCGGTGTCGGGCTGATTTCGCCGCCGCCGCATCACGACATTTATTCAATCGAGGACCTCGCGCAACTGATCCACGATCTGAAGAATGGCAATCCGCGTGCGTCCGTCAGCGTCAAGCTGGTGTCGGAGGTCGGCGTCGGTACGGTCGCAGCGGGCGTTTCCAAGGCGAAAGCGGATCATGTGACCATCGCCGGACATGACGGCGGGACGGGCGCCTCGCCGTGGTCGTCCATCAAGCATGCCGGAACCCCCTGGGAACTCGGCCTTGCTGAAACGCAGCAGACGCTGGTGCTCAACAAACTGCGCGGGCGCATCGCAGTGCAAGTCGATGGCCAGATGAAGACGGGTCGCGATGTTGCCATTGGCGCTATCCTTGGCGCGGACGAGTTCGGGTTTGCTACCGCACCGCTCGTAGTGACCGGCTGCATCATGATGCGCAAGTGCCACCTGAACACCTGCCCGGTCGGCGTTGCCACGCAAGATCCTGAACTGCGCAAGAAATTCAAAGGGCAGCCCGAGCACGTCGTGAACTTCTTCTTTTTCATTGCCGAAGAAGTGCGCGAGATCATGGCTGCGCTGGGAATTCGCAAGCTCGGTGATTTGATCGGCCGCACCGATCTGCTCGATATGCGCAAGGGCATCGAACACTGGAAGGCGAAAGGGCTGGATTTTTCGCGTATTTTCCATATGCCGCAGATGGCTTCGGATGTGGCTATTTTCCATTCCGAGCAACAAGACCACGGTCTCGATAAGGCGCTCGACCATCGTCTCATCGAACTGGCGCAGCCGGCCATTCAGCGTGCCGAAAAGGTCACGATCGATATGCCGATCCGCAACGTCAATCGCACGGTGGGCACCATGCTGTCATCGGAAGTTGCCAGGAAGTACGGCAATTCGGGTCTGGCCGACGATACGATTCATGTGCGCCTGGCCGGTAGCGCGGGTCAGAGTTTCGGGGCTTTCCTGGTCCGGGGCATCAGCCTGGAGTTGATCGGCGAAGCCAACGACTATGTAGGCAAGGGGCTGTCGGGCGGGCGCATATCGGTGCAGCCTTCACCCAAATTCAAAGGCAAGCCGGGCGAAAACATCATCATCGGCAATACCGTAATGTACGGCGCCATCGCGGGCGAGGCCTATTTTCGCGGCGTTGCGGGCGAGCGTTTTTGCGTGCGCAACTCCGGCGCGAAGGCCGTCGTGGAAGGCGTCGGGGACCACGGATGCGAATACATGACCGGCGGCACGGTGGTGGTTCTAGGCAGTACGGGCCGCAACTTCGCCGCCGGCATGTCCGGTGGAATCGCTTATGTGTTCGATGAAGATGGCAGTTTCCACGAGCGCTGCAATGCCACGATGGTGCAGATGGAACCCGTTTTTTCCGAAGCCGAACAAGAAGCGAAGGTACCGCTGGATATCTGGCACTTGGAACAGTCGGACGAGGCCGTGCTTAAAGCGCTCATCGAGCGCCACGCCCGGTACACTGGCAGCGCCAGAGCACGGGAAGTGCTGGACGACTGGACGAGCTGTCGCGCAAAGTTCGTCAAGGTCTTCCCGACGGAGTACCGGCGCGCGCTCGGCGAAATGGCTGCCAAGCGCCGCAAGTTGGCGGCCTAACTACTCCAGCGTTGAAACCCCTGCCGGACGGGCTGCGGCCGCCGGCGGTCTCACGCGTTTGCAATTGATGTTTCAGGGAATGCAAGTATGGGAAAGATTACCGGCTTCATGGAATACCAGCGCCTCGCGGAGGCCGCCGAAGACAAGCGCGAACGCGTAAAGCACTATCGTGAATTCGTGCTTCGTCTAGCCGATCAGGAGGCGAGCATCCAGGGCGCTCGCTGCATGGATTGCGGCATTCCTTTCTGCATGACGGGTTGTCCTGTCAATAACATCATTCCCGATTGGAATGACCTCGTATACAAACAGGATTGGGTGCGCGCGCTCGACGTTCTGCATTCCACCAATAATTTCCCGGAATTCACCGGCCGCATCTGTCCCGCACCCTGCGAGGCCGCCTGCACGCTGAACATCAACAATGATCCGGTCGGCATCAAATCCATCGAGCACGCGATCATCGACAAGGGATGGGAAGAGGGATGGGTGGTGCCGCAGCCGCCCAAGGCCAAGACCGGTAAGAAAATTGCCGTGGTAGGGTCCGGACCGGCCGGACTGGCATGCGCCCAGCAACTGGCGCGCGCCGGGCATGCGGTGGTGTTGTTCGAGAAGAGCGACCGCATTGGTGGCTTGCTGCGCTATGGCATCCCGGATTTCAAGATGGAGAAACACCCGATCGATCGGCGCATGCAACAGATGCAGGCCGAAGGCGTCGAATTTCGCGTCAGCAAGCATGTGGGCCGGAACGTAAACGCCGCAGAGATTCTGACAGAGTTCGATGCCGTGGCCCTCACCGGCGGAGCGGAGCATCCCCGCGATCTGCCCGTGCCGGGTCGCGATTTGGACGGCGTTCACTTCGCCATGGATTTCTTGCCGTTGCAGAACCGGGTAGTGGCGGGCGACAAGGTGGCAGACCAGATTCTGGCCACTGGAAAGCATGTGGTCGTCATCGGCGGCGGCGATACCGGGTCTGATTGCGTCGGAACATCGAACCGGCAAGGCGCGGCATCGGTTACGCAGTTCGAGTTGCTGCCGCAACCGCCCGAAAAGGAAGACAAGCCGCTCGTCTGGCCCTACTGGCCCCTGAAACTGCGCACCTCCTCGTCGCACGAGGAGGGATGCGAGCGCGACTGGGCGGTCGCCACCAAGGAATTCATTGGCGACAACGGCAAGGTCAACAAACTCAAGATCGTCAAGGTCGAATGGAACAACGGCAAGATGACGGAAGTGCCGAATTCCGAGACCGAGATCAAAGCCGACCTGGTGCTGCTCGCCATGGGCTTTCTGGGACCGGTTCAAACCGGATTGATCGAGCAGTTTGCGGTCGAAAAGGATTCCCGCAGCAATGTCAAAGCGGATACGGAAGGGCCGCGGGCTTATCACACGTCGGTGCCCGGCGTTTTTGCGGCAGGAGATATGCGCCGCGGTCAGTCGCTGGTCGTTTGGGCCATCCGCGAAGGTCGGCAATGCGCTCGCGCGGTGGACGAGTTCCTGATGGGTCGCTCGGATTTGCCGCGCTGAACGGCGCCAGCGTCAGTAACTGAAGGCGCAGTGCCCGCGCTAGCCCGGGGCCGCTGTGCCAGCCGATCGCTTCTTACGTCCCACAGTCTCTCGTGTCCAGACCTAAAAACGATTCTCTGCTGCGCGCGCTGCTCAATGAGCCCACGGATCACACGCCGGTCTGGATCATGCGCCAGGCCGGGCGTTATTTGCCCGAGTACAACAAGACGCCGGGCGCGCGCCGGAAGCTTTCTCGATTTATGCAAAAACCCGGCGTTCGCGACCGAAGTCACGCTCCAGCCGCTGGCGCGTTTTCCACTGGACGCCGCCATTTTGTTTTCCGATATTCTGACCATTCCCGATGCCATGGGACTGGGGCTGTATTTCGCTGAAGGTGAAGGTCCGCGCTTCCAGCATCCCCTGCGCGAAGAGCGGGAAATTCGCGGATTGGTCGCCCCAGATCCGTCGACGCACCTGCGCTATGTGCTGGATGCCGTCGCCGAGATCAGAAAAGCGCTCAACGGCGCCGTCCCGTTGATCGGATTTTCGGGCAGCCCGTTTACGCTGGCGTGTTACATGATCGAAGGCCGAGGGGGCACCGACTTTCACGAAACCAAGAAGATGCTCTACGAGCGCCCGGAGTTGATGCATCATCTGCTCGAAGTCAACGCACGCGCCGTCACGGATTATCTCAATGCCCAGATTGAAGCCGGCGTCCAGGTCGTCATGATTTTCGACACGTGGGGCGGCATGCTGGCCGGCGAAGTCTTTCATGAATTCTCGTTGCGTTACCTGGAACGGGTGTGTGCGCAGCTGCGGCGGGAAAGGGAGGGACAGAAGATTCCCCGCGTTGTCTTCACCAAGGGTGGGGGCTTATGGCTGGAGAGCCTTGCGCAGTGCGGAGCAGATGCCCTCGGACTCGATTGGACCGTCGATATCGGGCAGGCGCGCGCCCGGGTCGGAGATCGTGTTGCACTGCAAGGTAATTTGGATCCGGCCGTGTTGCTGGCGTCTCCGAAAGTGATCCGGCGCGAAGCCGCCAAGATCCTGGCCGCCTACGGGTACGGGAGTGGCCATGTATTCAATCTGGGTCATGGCATTTCGCAGTTCACGCCGCCCGATAATGTGGCCGCCCTGGTGGACGCGGTACACTCGGAAAGCCGCCAATTTCATTGACGCCGGGCGGAGTGAGGCACCCTATTTCGGGCTTTTTATGCACAAATCCGCCTTGTGCAGGTGCGCAAATGCAGCATCCATGCGGCTTTCCGGGCAGTGGCTTGTAACTTATTAAAAATATTGAGTTAATTTGTATTGACACGCTCAATCCCGCGCCCCTTCTGGGTTTCAGACCGATTCCCCAGAGGACAGCCCGCCGAAATGATCAACAGATTTATCCACAGTTGACGCGATCGAAAAAAAGGTCTTTTCCGAAAGCAAGTTACCGATACTTGCGGCCTGCGTCGGGCGGGTTGCTGAAGCGGTTTGGATCCCGCCATGGTCATTGCTAAGGTCGCGCTCGATTGTCCGGTTGATTCGCTGTTCGACTATCGGACGACGGCAGCGGTGGAAGTAGGTCAACTGGTCGTCGTTACGTTTGGCAAGCGCCGTCAGGTCGGGCTCGTGCTTGAAGTGAGTGATCAGTCGGCCGTGGCCGATGCGCGCCTTCGCGACGTCGAGAGCATTCTGCCAGTCGAGCCGTTGCCGCTGGAGACCCTTGCGCTGATCCGTTTCGCGGGCGCGTACTATCACCATCCCATCGGCCAGGCGGCATTTACCGCATTGCCCGCCGCCCTGCGCCAAGTCCGGTATGCAGCGCCCAAGATACAGGGGCAGTATGCGCTCACTGATGCTGGTCGCCGATTGTCGCCGGATCAGTTTCCGACGCGCGCCGTCATCATGCGCAAACTGCTTGCGGCCCTCGCCGCGGCGCCGCTATTGACCCTCGCCGACCTGCGTGCGCTTTCGCCCCGCGCCGTGCAGTTGGCCGAGTCATGGATCGGCGAAGGATGGGTACGCAAAGATCTCGCCAGTGCTTTGGAGCTTCAAAAACCGTCCGCACCCGCACTCTCGCAGCACCCGCTGACTGATGAGCAGGCCGAGGCGGTCGAGGCGATCTCCGCGCAATTCGGTCGCTATGCGCCGTGGCTGCTGGAGGGCATAACCGGTAGCGGTAAAACGGAGGTCTACTTCCGCCTGATCGAGCGTGCGCAGGGCCTCGGTTCGCAAACGCTGCTGATGGTACCGGAGATCAATCTGACGCCGCAGCTCGAGCAGCGGTTTCGCGATCGCTTTCCCGCCTTCCGGCTGGTCGGACTGCATAGCCACCTCGCGCAGGGCGAGCGGGCGGAGAACTGGCTCGCGGCACGCGCCGGCCGGGCCGATGTCGTGATAGGGACCCGCCTGTCCATTTTCACGCCGCTGCCGAAGCTGGGCCTGATCATCGTCGATGAAGAGCAGGATGCGTCCTTCAAGCAACAGGATGGCCTGCGCTACTCGGCGCGGGATCTTGCAGTATTCTGTGCCAGGCAGCGGCGCGTGCCCGTGGTGCTCGGCTCGGCCACGCCGTCGCTAGAGACGTATCACAATGCCCTCGGCAAGCGCTTCGGCCACTTGCATCTAAGCCGGCGTCCGGCCGCCAGCCGGGCAGAAATCAAGCTGATCGACATGCGCGGCCTGCAAACGCAGAGCCTGAGCGCTCAGGCGGTCGAAGCCCTTGGCGCGTGTCATACCCGCGCAGAACAAAGCCTGGTGTTCCTCAATCGCCGGGGCTTTGCGCCGGTCCTGGTATGTAAGGCTTGCGGCTGGAATGCCGGATGTCCGCGCTGCAGCGCGCGCCTGGTGTGGCACCTGAATGACGGCGTCATCCGCTGCCATTATTGCGGACATGAGGAGCCGGTGCCGCGGGCATGCGGCTCATGCGGAAACCAGGACCTGAAAGGTCTCGGTCAGGGGACCCAACGCCTCGAACAATGGTTGGTGGAGCGTTTTGCGCAGGCGAGGATCCTGCGCATCGATCGCGACAGCACTCGGCGCAAGCACGCGTGGAATGCCATGCAGGACGCAATCCGCGCAGAACGCGTGGATATGTTGGTCGGAACCCAGATGCTCGCCAAAGGTCATGATTTTCCCAAATTGACGCTCGTCGTCGTGGTGGATCCCGACGGTGCGCTGTTCTCGGCGGATTTTCGTGCGGGGGAAAAATTGTTCCAGCAACTCATGCAAGTCGCAGGCCGGGCAGGCCGTGCGGATCTGCCCGGTGAGGTGCTGGTGCAGACACAGTTTCCTGATCATCCGCTGTATCAGGCCCTCGTGCGCCAGGACTACCGAAGTTTCGCGCAAGCGTTGCTGGAGGAGCGCAAGCTCGCGGGCTTTCCGCCATATGTCTATCAAGCGCTATTGCGTGCGGAATCGCAGCACGAGGCCGCCCTGATGGATTTTCTGGCCTATGCAGCCGCGCAGGGTGTCGCACTAACGGGGTCGGTGACACTGTTTGATCCGGTACCGGCGACGATGTCGAAAGTAGCCGGTCATCATCGTGCCCATCTGCTTGCGCAGTCAGGATCGCGCGCGCAGCTGCAGCGCTTCCTGGCGCGGTGGCGACCGGTGCTGACGGCGAAGAACGCGCGGCGCGTGCGCTGGTCCATCGATGTGGATCCAATGGAGCTGTAGCGGCCCGCAGAAACGGAGCCGGTATAATCCCCGCTTTTCTTTCCAGCCGCTGCGCGACATGAGCATCCATCCCAACGATCTGCGCTCTCACCTTGGCGAGTTGCTGCACGCCGCCGTCCAGGTCGTCGCGCCGGGCAGCGGCGTTGCGGTGCTGCTCGAACGCCCAAAATCCCTGCAGCACGGAGACTACGCGTGCAGTCTGGCCCTGCAACTCGCCAAGTCGATGAAGCGCAATCCGCGGGACATTGCACATGCACTCGTGGCGGCGCTGCCGGCGTCGCCCGTACTCCAGAAGGCCGAGGTCGCTGGTGCCGGTTTCGTCAATCTTTATTTGAAGCCTGGCGCGAAACAGCGCGTGGTGCACGAGGCGCTGGTGCAAGCGCAGGCGTTCGGGCGCCTTACCATCGGGCGCGGTAGCAGGGTGCAGGTCGAGTTCGTGTCCGCCAATCCGACGGGGCCGCTGCATGTTGGACATGGTCGCGGCGCAGCGTATGGCGCCACCCTGTCGAACCTGCTGCAAGCGGCGGGTTTCGCGGTCGAACGCGAGTATTACGTCAATGACGCCGGGCGGCAGATGGATATTCTGGCGCTATCGGTGTGGCTACGTTACCTCGAACTGGCGGGGACCGCGCTGCCGTTTCCGCCAAACGCCTATCAGGGGGATTACGTGCGCGCCATGGCGCGCCAGCTGCTGGGCGCCCATAATTTGCGATACGTGCATGCGGCACAGGCCGCGCTCGAGAACGTGGCCGCGGTCGAGGTGGACGCGGAAGCGCATCTCGATGGGTTGATCGCCAACGCGAAGCGGCTTCTGGGCGCGGACTACGCCAGCCTGCATGCTTTCGTGCTCTCCGAACAACTCGCCGACGGGCGCAACGATCTGCTCGAATTCGGCGTCACGTTCGATTCATGGTTCTCCGAAAAATCGCTGTTCGACTCCGGCCGGGTCCAGGACGTGACCGACCGGCTGCAGCAAAGCGGGTTCCTGTATCAAAAGGAAGGCGCCAAGTGGTTTCGTTCGACTGAATTCGGCGACGAGAAAGACCGTGTCGTGCAGCGCGAAAACGGTCAATACACTTATTTTGCTTCCGACATTGCCTATCACCTGGACAAATTCGAACGCGGCTTCGACCGTGTGATTAATGTCTGGGGTGCGGACCATCACGGCTACATAGCGCGCGTCAAAGGCGCGCTCAAAGCGCTGGGCATCGATCCAGATCGGCTGACAATTGCGCTGGTGCAATTTGCGGTTCTGTACCGCGACGGCAAGAAAGCATCCATGTCCACGCGATCCGGGGAGTTCGTCACGCTGCGCGAGTTGCGCAGCGAGGTGGGCAACGACGCGGCGCGTTTCTTTTACGTGTTGCGCAAAAGCGATCAGCATCTGGATTTCGATCTCGACCTCGCGAAATCGCAAAGCAACGACAATCCTGTGTACTACATCCAATACGCGCATGCGCGCGTGTGTTCCGTCATGGAGCAATGGGGTGGAAATCCTGCGCAACTGGTCAACGCCGACCTGACACCGCTCGTTGAAGAGCAGGAGCTGCAGATTTTGCAGAAATTGCTTGATTACCCGGAACAGCTGGAAGGGGCGACGCGCGAACTGGCGCCGCACCTGCTGGCGTTCTATCTCAAGGAACTCGCGGGTGGTTTTCACAGTTATTACAATTCCACCCGCTTGCTGGCGGAAGACGAGCGCATCAGGCTCGCGCGGCTGGCGCTGGCGGCATCCGTTCGCCAGGTGCTGCGCAACGGTCTGGCAATCCTTGGCGTCGGCGCTCCCGACAGGATGTAAGGTAAACTTCCGCCATGCAGCGCAGCGCCGTCAAGACATGAGCCGAGACTACAAGAACGTGCGAACCGCCGCTTCCGAAGGCGCCGGCAGTTCCATCTGGGCCGGAATTCTGATCGGCTTGCTGGTCGGGCTTTGTATCGCCCTCGGCGTCGCGCTCTACATCAATAAAGGCGCCAATCCCTTCTTCCAGAAGCAGCGTGCAGCGGACAGAGCGGCCGCGAAGCCGGCGGTTTCGCAGAAGGAAATCGTTGCGGGCGAAGGTTCGAAGACTGCGGCGGCAGACAAGCACGCGCGAGGCAGCGAGGCCAAGCCGCGCTTTGATTTTTACAAGATCCTGCCGGGAAGCGAGGAAGCCGTCACGGACAAGGAATTCAAGAGGCCCACTCAGGTGGTTACCAAGGAGGTCTATTTCCTTCAGGTCGCCGCATTTCAAAGTCCGTCGGACGCCGATAATCTGAAGGCGCGCCTGGCCCTTAGCGGCATCGAAGCGCAGATTCAGACCGCCACGCTGCCCGATGGACAGGTCTGGCACAGGGTGCGGGTGGGACCGTTTTCGAATCAGGACGAGCTGGGTAAATCCCGCGCTGCGCTGAAAGATAACAAGTTGGAAGCCAACCTCATCAAGGTACGCGAGCAAATCTCGCCGAATTGACAACATTACGGGAATGACGATGAAACCATTACGCAACGCAGTGCTGGCCGCACTGACGATTCTGGGATTGATGTTCACTTCAGCCTTGATGGCCAAACCCATTGTTGGCAAGGAGTACACGCAGATCGAACCTGCGCAGCGCCCGCCGGCCACGGTCAAAGGCGTGGAGGTGCTCGAATTTTTCAATTACGCCTGCCCTCATTGCTACGAGTTTGAGCCACACCTGAAGGCGTGGCTCAAAAACAAGCCAAAGAACGTGGATTTTCGCCACGTGCCAGCGGTATTCAACGAACGCATGATCCCGTTGGCCAAGATTTATTACACGCTGGAAGAAATGGGTTTGCTCGACAAATTCCACGACAAGGTCTACTTCTCGATTCACCAGCAGCAATTGAACCTGGCGGATCGCGGAGTGATGATGAAGTGGATTGGCGAACAGGGGATCGACAGCAAGAAATTCGAAGCGACGTTCGAGTCGTTCAGCGTGAACAACAAGGCACAGCGCGCCATGCAGATGACGCGCAGTTACCGTTTACCGGGTACGCCGTATCTGACCATCGGCGGGCGTTACCTGACCGGCCCTTCCATGACGGTAGGCGCAAATGGAAGTGTCGATCACAGCCGGCTCGAGCAAGTCTTGAACGAACTCATCGATATGAGCCGGGGCAGCGCGCGCTGACCCGCTATCGCACGAACATGAGCGGCATGGCCGCCGCCGGCCTGGTCCGTGCAGCGCACCTCGCCACGGTACTGATGGCGTTGACCATCTCCGCCGCCAAGGCGGATATTCTGGAAGACGTCGACTACGTCGTACTGCCGGTTCAACCGGTGGCGGTTGCGGACAAGATCGAGGTTGTCGAGTTTTTTTATTACGGTTGCGAATCCTGCAACCGGCTCGAAGCCCCATTGCAGGTTTGGACGAAGACCTTGGCCGCGGACGTTTCCTTTCGCCGCATGCCCGCGCTGCGGCGCATCGCCTGGGTGCCGTTGGCCCGCGTTTATTTCGCGCTCGAGCAGCTCGGTGAGCTCGAACGATTGCATGCGGCGGTTTACCGAGCCGTGCATGATGAGCGCTTAAACCTCGCCAATTCTTCGGAACTCCACCCGTGGGCCCGCAAAGCGGGAATCGATCCTGGCAAGCTCGAGCAACTGATGGAGTCGGACCTGGTCACGCGCAAAGTGCAGGAGGCGCGTGATGCGACCGTTGCCTACGGCATCCGCGTCACCCCTTCGTTCGTCGTGGACGGCACATATCTGACCAGCGGAGGCATGATCGGCAGTCTCGATGCGCTCTTGCCAATCGTGCAGGGGTTGATCGACAAGGCGCGCGCGAACCGCACTCCGCAATGACGCCCGCGGTGTCCAGCGTCATCATTACGGGGGCTTCGAGCGGCCTGGGTAAAGCGCTGGCCCTGGAATATGCGCGGCGCGGCGCGGCGTTGGGCCTGATAGCGCGTCGGGCCGATATGCTTCGCCAGCTGGCCGATGCGCTGCCGGTGCGCTCACACGCCTATGCCATCGATGTCACGGACGCGCGCGCCATGGCCATGGCGGCGGCGGATTTCATGGGGCGGGAAGGCTGCCCCGATATCGTGATCGCGAATGCCGGGGTCAGCGCCGGAACGCTGACCGCAGATCCGGCAGACAATACCGTGTTCCAGGAGATCATGGCGGTCAATGTGCTGGGAATGATGTTGACGTTCCAGCCGTTCGTCGAGGCGATGCGGGCGCGACGAAGCGGTGTGCTTGCCGGCATCGCCAGCGTTTCGGGATTCAGAGGTCTGCCGGGCGCGGCGGCTTATTCAGCTTCGAAGGCGGCGGCGATTTCTTATCTAGAGAGCCTGCGGGTCGAATTGCGCGCCAGTGGTGTGAACGTCGTTACCATCTGTCCGGGGTATGTCCGCACGCCGATGACCGCGAAGAACCCCTATCGGATGCCTTTTCTGATGAATGCCGATGCGGCCGCCGCGCGCATTGCCGGTGCAATCAATGCGCGCAAACGCTTCTATGTGCTGCCGTGGCAAATGGCGCTGGTTGGCTGGTTCTTGCGCTGTCTGCCCAGACCGGTCTACGACGTATTGTTCGCGCGCGCGCCGAGAAAACCGCGACGGCCTTCGACCTGAACGCGCCTCAATTTACGTCAAACGCATGCCCAGCACCGATTCGAGTTCCGCGATGGCGCGGGCGGGGTCTTCAACCTTGATCGTGCGCATGCCCATTGCGCGCGCCGGGCGCAGGTTGGCCCCCAGATCGTCCAGGTAAACCGCCTGCGATGCGACGATGCCCAGCACTTCGCAGGCCCGCTCAAAGAAGCGCGTTTCCGGCTTGCGAATGCCGATTTTCGAGGATTCGATGACCACGTCGAATAGTGCCAGGACTTCTGTCCATTCCCGTGCACGATGCGCATCGCGGTCGAAACCGCGCCCGGAGCCGGCGTTGACATTGTTGGTGACACAGGCGTTCGTGAAATGCCCCTTGCAGGCCTTGAGTGCCGCGACCATGCTGGGGCGAATGCTGCCGTAGAGCAGATCGATGACTTCAAGCCCGCGTACTTCATGGCCGGCGAGGCGCGTTTCCACGGCAAACGCTTCGTCGAACTGCTGCGGCGACAATTCCGACCGCTCGAATCTTGCCCAGGCATTACGGTCAGGATCGCGCGCATTGATCCCGCGCAAAAAATCTGCCGGCAAGCCATGCTGCTGCTCAAACCGGCGAAAGGCCAAAAACGGACTCTCGGTCATGACACCGCCGAAATCCCAGAGCACGGCGCGTAGGTCCGGGGTGGGCATGGTTACTTCTTGGTTTTCTTGTAGGCTTCCACAGCGCGCTTGAGTTCTTTGTACTCCTCGCACGGAATCGGCGTACAAATTCGTTGCAGTTCGGCCAGGTGCTGCTCTGCCTTGGGCAGATTGTCCGTCAGCAGGTAAGCCTCGCCGATGTACTCATGCGCATGCTTGTTCATCGGGTCAAGCTTCAACGCCTGGTTGTACTCGGCGAATGAAGCGTCGTAATTCCCGGTCTTGCGATAGGCGTAGCCCAGCAGGTTGTGCGCTTCGGAATTGTTTGACGTGGTTTGCATCGCCTTCGACAGCAGGTCGATCGCTTTCTTCCACTCCTGCGCTTCCACGGCTTTCTTGCCGGCAAGGTAGTTCGGGTCGATGCTTTCGTTGTCTTCCTCCGCGCCCATATTCGCCACTGCACCGGGTAGCAGGATAAAACCCAGCAGAGCAAGCGCGAAAGCGAAACACGAATTCAGTATTTTCCGCATAGTCTGCTCCATTCGAAGGGATCGCCAGCGTGTGGGCGACCGCCTTTCCGGCGAGTCGCGCCGGGACACGCATCAATGGTGGCGCTTACTCCACCGTGACGGATTTTGCCAGATTGCGCGGTTTGTCGACATCCGTACCCTTGGTCAGGGCGGCGTGATAGGCCAACAGTTGCAGCGGCAGCGTATGCAGAATGGGGCTCAAGTCACCCGCGTGCGCCGTCATGCGAATGATATGCACGCCTTCGCCTTCCTGGATGTGGGTATCGGAATCGGCGAACACATACAGTTCACCGCCGCGTGCCCGGACTTCCTGCAAATTGGATTTGAGTTTCTCCAGCAGCGCATCGTTGGGCGCAATGGCAATGACCGGCATGTCCTTGTCGACCAGCGCCAGCGGCCCGTGCTTGAGTTCGCCGGCGGGATAGGCTTCTGCGTGGATATAGGAGATTTCCTTCAGCTTGAGCGCCCCTTCCATGGCGATGGGATAGTGCATGCCGCGCCCGAGAAACAAAGCGTGCCGTTTGTCCGCGAACCGTTTCGCCCAGTCGGCGACCTCGGACTCCAGATCGAGTACTTGTTGCAATGCCGCGGGCAGGTGGCGCAAGGCATGCAAGTGCTTTTGCTCGGCTTCGGTGGACAAACGGCCGTGGGTTTTGGCAAGGACCAGCGTCAACAAAAATAGCGCGGCCAACTGCGTTGTGAACGCCTTGGTCGAGGCCACCCCGATTTCGGGTCCGGCCCGGGTCAGGAATTTCATGCTTGCATGCCGGATCAGGCTGCTTTCGGCAACGTTGCAGATGGCCAGCGTGCGGGTTTGTCCGAGCGACTTGGCAAATTCCAGCGCGGCGATCGTATCGGCGGTTTCGCCGGACTGGGAAATGGCGATCACCAGGGCATCGGGGTTCGCAACACTTTTGCGATAGCGAAACTCGCTGGCTACTTCGACCGAGCAGGGAATGCCGGCGATGGCTTCTATCCAATAGCGGGCGACCAGACCTGCGTGATAACTGGTTCCACAGGCGAGCACCGTAACGGCCTTGATGCGCTGCATCGCATTTTCAGCTTCGACGCCGAAGAGCTGCGGTACGATCGACTGGGCGCCAATCACCATTTCCAGCGTATTGGCCACGGCCCCCGGTTGCTCGAAAATCTCTTTCTGCATGTAATGCCGGTACGGACCGAGTTCGACGGCGTCGGCAGATAATTTGCTTTCATGCACGGGCCGGACTGCCTCGCTGCCGGTGCTGTCGCAAATGCGCACGCCATCCAGACCGACCAACGCCACGTCGCCTTCCTCCAGATAGATCATCTGCTTGGTGACTTGCAGCAGTGCGGAGGCGTCCGAAGCGGCGAAGTTCTCGCCCTTGCCTAAACCCAGCAATAGCGGCGCGCCCTTGCGTGCCACGACGAGCGAATCGGGATTCTTTTCCGACAAGACGGCTATCGCATAGGCGCCGCGCAAGTCCCCGGTCGCCTTGCGCACGGCGGCGAACAAGTCGTGGTCGCTCTTCCAGTAGAGGTGCACCAGATGCGCAACGACTTCGGTATCCGTATCGGAGTCGAAGCGATAGCCGGCTGCCATGAGGCGCGCGCGTATCTCCTCGTGATTTTCGATAATGCCGTTATGAACGAGCGCGAGGCCATCGCCGCTGATATGCGGGTGCGCGTTTCGCTCGGAGGGGGCGCCGTGGGTCGCCCAGCGCGTATGGGCGATGCCCAGATTGCCCTGCACTTTGGCTTGCTCGGCCATGCCGACGAGCGCTGCTACACGACCGGTGCTGCGCAGACGGTTCAGGCTGCCGTTAACCACGGCGATACCCGCCGAATCGTAACCACGATATTCGAGTTTGCGCAGCCCTTCCAGCAGAACGGGAACTATATTGCGCCTGGCGACTGCACCGACGATTCCACACATGATAGTTATGAATTCGATTGATCGATAAATTGGTGCCGGCCCGGCCTACTTGGCGCTCTTCTTGACGGGCCGATTCCAGCCTGTCACGGTCAGCTGCTTTGCGCGCGACAATGTCAATGAATCTGCCGGCGCGTCTTGGGTGATGGTGCTTCCCGCACCGATCGTCGCGCCCCGGCCGATCGTTACGGGCGCGACCAACTGCGTATCCGAGCCGATGAAAGCGTCATCTTCGATCACCGTGCGGTGTTTGTTGGCGCCGTCGTAATTGCAGGTGATGGTTCCCGCGCCGATATTCACCCCGCGCCCTACCGTGGTATCGCCGAGATAGCTCAAGTGATTGGCCTTGGAGCGTTCGCCCAGTTGCGTCGCCTTGGTTTCGACAAAATTTCCGACATGCACCTCATCGGCGAGCTGCGTACCGGGACGCAGGCGCGCGTACGGACCAATCCTGCAACGCGCACCCACCACAGCGCCGTCAAGATGAGAATACGGGGCAATCTCACTGTTTGCGCCAACCTCCACATTGCGCAGTACGCACCCTGCGCCGATTCTGACGCCTGCTGCCAGGCGCACCTTGCCTTCGAATATGCAATTCACGTCGATGAAAACATCCTCGCCGCACTGGAGTTCGCCGCGCACATCGAAACGCCACGGGTCTGCCAGGGTCACGCCTCCCGCCATCTGGTCGCGGGCGTTTTGCAACTGATGAACACGTTCGAGATAGGCGAGTTGGTCTTTACTGTTTACGCCCAGAATCTCCCAGCCGTCCGCAGGCTCCACGGAACTCACCGGGGTTTTCGAGTTGATTGCAAGCGCCACGATGTCGGTCAGGTAATATTCTTTCTGCGCGTTACGGTTGGTCAGCCTTGACAGCCAGTCACGCAGCATCGCGTTGGGGGCGCATAAAATGCCGGTATTGATCTCGCGAATGCTTTTTTCCTGCGCGCTGGCGTCCTTCTCTTCAACGATGCGCCGGATGCGCGCCGCCTTGTCGCGCACGATGCGCCCGTAGCCCGCTGGCTCGCCGAGCGTGGCCGTGACCAGCCGCAGGCCAGGCTCGGCGAGCAGCCGAGTGAGCGTGGCATCGCGGATGAGCGGCACGTCGCCATACAGGACCAGCGTCGTGCCGCCTTCATCCAGGTGAGGCAATGCCTGCTGAACGGCATGACCGGTGCCAAGCTGGGGTTCCTGGCGCACGAACGTGACGGCGGCATTTGCGAATGCACCGGGAACTGCCTCGCCGCCGTGACCGTATACGACTATGGTGCGCGCGGATCGCAGGGCCGCGGCGCGTTCGAGCACGTGCGCCAGCATCGGCTTGCCGCCTATGGGATGCAAGACCTTCGGCAATCTGGAGTGCATGCGCGTGCCCTTGCCTGCAGCGAGGATCACGACGTTGAGAGAAGTTGTTTTCACGGGAAAGGGCAAGGATGACGCCAAATTATGGCACAAGCGCTTTCTCCAATAGGGCGTGGCATAGGCGTAATGGCGTCTCGTGCGCAGCGAAACGTTGTTTTACACGGTCGGTGCCGGACCCCCGGCGCGGCGGGTTGCGCCGCGAAGTCCGGCCTGGCAAGCCAGGCCGTTGACGATGGGGCCCGGAGCGTTACGGCAGGTCATCCAGAATCGCACGGGTGCCCTCGATGAGCAACGCCGTCTGCTCTTCGTCGATAATATAGGGCGGCATGAAATACACCGTGTTGCCCAGTGGGCGCAGCAGCAATCCCCGGCGCAGGGCCGCTTCGTAGAATATGCGTGGAAACTGCGGGTCGGTGCTCTGCACGTCGAATGCCCAGATCATGCCGGTATTGCGGAAGTGCAGAACACGCGGGTGGCGCGCGAGGGCCTGGCAGGCTTCGGACACCTTGGCTGCCTTGAGCAGGTTGGCGCTGATGACGTCGTCGTCTTCGAATATGTCCAGTACGGCAAGGGCGGCACGACAGGCGAGCGCATTGCCGGTATAGGAATGGGAATGCAGGAACCCCCGCGCGAGGTCATCGTCGTAGAAAGCGCCGTATATATCATCGCTGGTGAGGGTGACCGACAGCGGTAAGTAACCGCCCGTCAAACCCTTGGACAGGCAGATGATGTCGGGGCGCACGCGCGGCCTGATCGCAGGCTAGAAAGCTGCCCGTGCGCCCGAAGCCCACTGCAATTTCATCCGCGATGAGATGCACCGCGTAACGATCGCATAGCGTGCGCGCCTCGCGCAGAAACCTTGGATGATGCATGGCCATGCCGCCGGCGGCCTGTACCAGGGGTTCGACGATCAGGGCCGCCGTGTGCGCGTGGTGCACGCACAGATGAGCTTCCAGCGCTTTTGCGGCGCGCACGGCGACCGCTTCAGCACTGTCGCCGGGCAGAGCAGCGCGCCAGTCGGGGCTTGGCAGTTGCGTCGTGGGCTTCAGCAGCGCGGTGTAGGTGTTGCGAAACAGCGGCACATCCGTAATCGACAACGCCCCCAGCGTTTCGCCGTGATAGCCGTTTTTCAGACTGACGAATTCCGACTTTTCGTGACGCCCGGTGTTCTTCCAGAAATGGAAACTCATCTTGAGCGCAATCTCGACTGCGGAGGCTCCGTCGCTGCCGTAAAAACAGTGCGACAGCCCGCTCAGCGCGGACAGGCGTTCCGAAAGCTCCACGACCGGCTCGTGGGTGAAGCCGGCAAGGATGACATGCTCGAGCCGGCCGAGCTGGTCGATAAGTGCCGCGTTGATGCGTGGATTAGCGTGCCCGAAAAGATTCACCCACCAGGAACTGATCGCATCCAGGTAGCGACGCCCCTCGAAGTCATACAACCACGCCCCCTCCCCGCGCGCGATGGGCACCAGAGGCAAGCGTTCGTGGTGCTTCATCTGGGTGCAGGGGTGCCATATGCTTTGCAGGCTGCGGGCAAGCACGCGCTGGTTGCGGGAAACAGATTCATTCATCCGGATGCCCCGTCAAAAGTTCAGTTGAGACGGCCGGTTGCTGCCCAGGAAACCGTGGCTCAAGCGGCCTACGGCGCAAGGTAGGGAATCAGGCATTGATGCTGCTTTAATTGCCCATGCCTGTATCGCAGAGACGAGAAGGAGCTGGCGCATGGATATGAATTTGCTGGAAACCATAACCGAGCATATCTCAACTCATCCCTTGCCTCTGGTTGCGATCACGGTCGCGGCGGTGCCTTGTCCGGATACCCCGGTCATCCTGACCTTACACTGGCACGGCTTCATCGAAGAGAAAATCATCGAGCTCGAAGAAGCGGAAACAGTAGGGTACAAACCCATTCCCAGTTCGGCTTTACAGATCAACCAGCGCTGGAGCGACGTTGCCACGCTGGACCGCGCGGCCATGGAGGCGGGCTGGCAACTGGGGGCGTGGGACGTAGCCCGAGCGCACCGGCCGGGTTGCACGCGTCCAGGCGCCCAGGCCCGCGAAGCACTGGAATGCCTGCAGGCCTTCGGCTCAGTTCCATACGGGGTGCGCGATGCACCCGTCGTGGTGGCCCAGGCACCGGACGTGGGCGAACTGCTCAACCTGGCTGCGCGTCGAGGTTATTTGATGTGGATGTTCAGGCCGGTCCATCGCGGGATTTGGGCAGAGGTCGCCGACGATGCGACCCTATGTCCGGACGGCACCCGGACCCCGCCTTGCCCGATCGAGCCGGTCCTGCCAAGTGAAACGAGTCCTGGCAAGACCGTTTATCGATTCGGCGTGCCAGCGCCGTCGCAACTGGTCAACTAACGCCCGCCACTGCCCGTCCCACACTCTCGTTCAACGAGGTAGGTACCCACTTACTTCGCCTCCTCCCGGCTGGCGGACGGCGTTCAATTATTCCATCGCCCCGCTTGAATTCCGCGCGCGCGGCCCCTATTATTAGCACTCTCAAGCATTGAGTGCCAATGAGAGCAAAGCTCTCACATCGTTCATAACAAGGAGAGTTGAAATGAAAATCCGTCCTTTGCACGACCGTGTAATCGTCAAGCGCCTGGAGGAAGAGCGCAAAACCGCGTCCGGAATCGTGATTCCTGATACGGCTGCCGAAAAGCCTGACCAGGGCGAAGTCATCGCCGTCGGTCACGGCAAAGTCCTCGAAGACGGCAAAGTCCGTCCGCTGGACGTCAAGAAGGGGGACAAGATCCTGTTCGGCAAGTATTCGGGTCAAACAGTCAAGGTTCAAGGCGAAGAACTGCTTGTGATGCGCGAAGAAGACATCATGGGCGTCGTCGAAGCCGCCTAAGCACCTCTTCCAGTTCCATTTTCTTTCAGGAGTAAATTTTTATGGCAGCAAAAGACGTTAAATTCCATGATTCCGCCCGTGCCCGTATCGTGGCCGGCGTGAACATTCTGGCCGACGCGGTCAAGGTCACCCTCGGTCCCAAGGGACGCAATGTTGTGCTCGAGCGCTCCTTTGGTGCGCCGACGATCACCAAGGACGGCGTATCGGTCGCCAAGGAAATCGAACTCAAGGACAAGTTCGAGAACATGGGTGCGCAAATGGTCAAGGAAGTTGCATCCAAGACCTCGGACGTCGCCGGAGACGGCACCACCACCGCGACCGTGCTGGCGCAGGCAATCGTGCAGGAAGGCATGAAGTTCGTGGCCGCCGGCATGAATCCGATGGATCTGAAGCGTGGCATCGACAAAGCCGTCATTGCCGTCGTCGAGGAACTCAAGAAGATCTCCAAGCCCTGCACCACCGGCAAGGAAATCGCCCAGGTCGGTTCGATTTCCGCCAACTCCGATGCCGTGATCGGCCAGAAGATCGCCGAAGCCATGGAAAAAGTCGGCAAGGAAGGTGTCATCACCGTGGAAGACGGTTCGGGCCTGGAAGATGAGCTGGAAGTCGTGGAAGGCATGCAGTTCGACCGCGGTTACCTGTCCCCGTACTTCATCAACAATCCGGATCGCCAGATTGCGATCCTGGAAAATCCCTACGTGCTGTTGCACGACAAAAAGGTCTCGAACATCCGCGAACTGCTGCCAATCCTGGAGCAGGTTGCAAAGGCCGGCCGTCCATTGCTGATCGTCGCCGAAGACGTCGATGGCGAAGCGCTGGCAACTCTCGTGGTCAACAACATTCGCGGCATCCTCAAGACCTGCGCCGTGAAGGCACCTGGCTTCGGCGACCGCCGCAAAGCCATGCTGGAAGATATCGCCATCCTTACAGGCGGTACGGTCATCGCGGAAGAAGTCGGTCTGTCGCTCGAGAAGGCAACCTTGAAGGACCTGGGCCAGGCCAAGCGCATCGAGATCGGCAAGGAAGAGACCACCCTCATCGACGGCGCCGGCGACGGCAAGACCATTGAAGGCCGCGTCAAATCGATCCGCAAACAAATCGACGAAGCCACCAGCGATTACGACAAGGAGAAGCTGCAGGAGCGCGTCGCCAAGCTGGCCGGCGGCGTGGCACTGATCAAGGTGGGCGCTGCGACCGAAGTCGAATTGAAGGAAAAGAAGGCCCGTGTGGAAGATGCGCTGCATGCCACGCGTGCTGCGGTCGAGGAAGGCATCGTCGCAGGCGGTGGTGTTGCCTTGATTCGGGCGCGTAGCGCAATTACCAAGCTCAAGGGCGCTAACGCCGATCAGGATGCGGGCATCAAGATCGTCATCCGTGCGTTGGAAGAACCGCTGCGTTGGATTGTCGCCAACGCCGGCGACGAGCCTTCCGTTGTTCTCAACAAGGTCGTCGAAGGCAAGGGCAACCACGGCTACAACGCCGCAACGGGTGAGTACGGCGACATGGTGGAGATGGGCGTGCTCGATCCCACCAAGGTTACCCGCTACGCGCTGCAGAACGCGGCGTCGGTAGCCGGCCTGATCCTGACCACTGCGGCGATGGTTGCCGAATCGCCGAAGGAAGATCATTCGCACGGCGGTGGTGGTGGCGGCATGGGTGGCATGGGCGGCATGGGTGGTATGGACATGTAAGACTGGCGCCCGGCCATTCAGGCAGCACCAAAAAAGCCCCGCTTCGGCGGGGCTTTTCTTTTCGGCTGTTCCGCGAGCATCACCGACGTTGCGCCGGGTCGGAGCGCGATTTGCTGCACCTGCGGTTGCAGCATGACATTGACAATCGCCCCGGCGCGGCAATTAAACTGTCGGTCTGATTAAGCTGGCACTGACCATTGCAGCACACATAAGGGAGATAAGAATATGACTGGAATAGCAGCCAGCGCGCCAGACAAGCACCATCCGGATTTCAAACCGGAGGAGAAGCGCGTCATTTTTGCTTCTTCTCTGGGGACGGTATTCGAGTGGTACGACTTCTACCTTTACGCCGTGCTCGCACCGTTCTTCGCGGCATTGTTTTTTCCGCCGGGCAATCAGACGGCCGCACTGCTTTCGGCCTTTGCAACGTACGCAGCGGGCTTTCTGGTCAGGCCGTTCGGCGCACTGGTGTTCGGTCGAATCGGCGATCTGGTCGGGCGCAAATACACCTTCCTGATCACCATTATCGTCATGGGCGCGTCAACATTTGCAACCGGACTGCTGCCGACCTACGAAAGCATCGGCTGGATGGCGCCAATTCTGCTGGTGCTATTACGCCTGCTGCAGGGACTTGCGCTCGGGGGTGAGTATGGCGGCGCGGCGACGTACGTGGCGGAGCACGCTCCCAATCACCGGCGCGGATTCGACACCAGTTGGATCCAGACAACCGCCACGCTGGGCCTGTTTCTGGCACTGGTCGTTATCTACCTGTGCCGCGACAACATGGAAGCTGAAGCATTCAAGACCTGGGGATGGAGAATTCCTTTCTGGGGCTCCGCCCTTCTGTTGGCCTTTTCCGTGTATATCCGGCTGAAGCTCGAAGAATCCCCGGTATTCAAGAAGATGAAGGAAGAAGGCAAGGGATCGAAATCGCCCTTGACTGATAGTTTCCTGCGCTATCCGAACAACAAGTACGTGCTACTGGCACTGCTGGGCGCCACGGCAGGCCAAGGGGTCGTCTGGTACACGGGTCAGTTTTATGCGCTGTTCTTCATGCTCATCACCCTGAAACTCGACTACGTGACGACGTACACGCTGATTGGCCTTTCGCTGCTGATCGGGACGCCCTTTTTCGTTTTCTTCGGCTGGCTTTCCGACAAGATCGGTCGTCTCAAGATCATCATGGCGGGATGCCTGATTGCAGCGCTGACGTATTTCCCGCTGTTTGCGGGGCTCACGCATTACGTCAATCCAGCCCTCGAGCAGTACCAGAAGACCGTCAAGATCTCCGTTGCTGCCACGGACTGCAAGTTCCACATATTCGTCGGGCCGTGGAGCAAGTTCAGCGATTGCGACCGTGCCAAGGATTACCTGACCAAGCAGGGCATATCGTTTACTTCGCAGCCGGCAATCGAGGGCAAGTCGGTTGTCACGACCATTGGCGATGTCCAGATCGAAGGCTGGGATGAGAAAAGAATAAGTGAAGCGTTGACTGCCTCGGGCTATCCAGGGCCGGCAGACAAGGCCCAAGTCAACTACGGCATGACGTTGCTGATCCTGGTCACCATGGTACTTTACGTGACCATGGTGTACGGGCCGATTGCCGCGTTTCTGGTGGAATTGTTTCCGACCAGGATCCGCTACACGTCCATGTCCCTGCCCTACCACATTGGCAACGGCTGGTTCGGTGGCATGTTGCCGTTGACCGCCACGGCGATGGTTGCGGCTACGGGCGACATCTATTATGGCCTGTGGTATCCGATCGTGATTGCCGTGATGACGCTGATAGTCGGCATCCTGTTTCTGAGGGAAACCAAGGATCGCGACATTCACCAGGACTAGGCAAGGCGCGCAAGCTCAACGAAAGCCCGCGGATGCGGGCTTTCGTTTTCCGCAGCAAGGCTGATTGCCCCGATGCAGTTGATTTCGGGTAGAATGCCGCGCTTTCCGAGCGCCGGTCGCATCATCGATCGGATAGCTGAAAAGCGATTCGCCTTCCCGGCGAATCGGATTTTTGCAAGCGGGCCAATTAGCTCAGTCGGTAGAGCGGAGGACTGAAAACAAGCGGCTTCATCGCTTGTTTCGGTGAAGGCTAACCTTTCACGTGAGTGCAAGGTTATGCCGGAGCTAAAATCCTTGTGTGGGTGGCCGCCGTAGGTTTTATGGACTGTTGTGGTCCAGATTGTATTTGCAGCACAGTGGCCAAGTAGCTCAGTCGGTAGAGCAGAGGACTGAAAATCCTTGTGTCGGTGGTTCGATTCCGCCCTTGGCCACCACCGATTTCGCAGCGCAAGGCGCGGCGAAAATCAATGCAGGGTGATTCCGCCCTTGGCCACCACCGATTTCGCAGCGCAAGGCGCGGCGAAAATCAATGCAGGGTGATTCCGCCCTTGGCCACCACCGATTTCGCAGCGCAAGGCGCGGCGAAAATCAATGCAGGGTGATTCCGCCCTTGGCCACCACCGATTTCGCAGCGCAAGGCGCGGCGAAAATCAATGCAGGGTGATTCCGCCCTTGGCCACCACCGATTTCGCAGCGCAAGGCGCGGCGAAAATCAGCCCCAGCCACCACTCATTGGCGCGACGCCATGCGCGACCGACATTTCGGCCCCCCGGAACAGTCCCCCTGTAAAGGTAGGATGGTTGTCCACCGGACTTGCCCCGCAATCGTTGTTCGGTTGGCTTGCGGGCTCTCGCGGCGTTTGCGCCAAGTTTTAGCGGACCGCGTCCGCAGGCGGCGCCTCGGAACTCGCTGCTGCATCGCAGGAGCGCCGAATTTTTAGCTTATAATCCGTGACCTTACTCAGGGTCGTTGCCCCCCGAACCGGTCTTCAATGCAACTCTTCGCTTTCGGCATGAACCATAACACGGCCCCGCTGGCGGTTCGCGAGCAGGTGACGTTCAACGCCGAGAATTTAGAAGCGGCATTGCGCGACCTGGTGGCCCACGAACCGGTGCGTGAAGCCGCGATCATCTCTACGTGCAATCGCACTGAAATCTATTGCAGCACGCCCGACCCCGTGCGCGCCATCGATTGGCTTGCACGTTTCCATCATCTGAAAGCGCCTCTTCTCGAACCGTTTCTATACACCCTGCCGCGAGAACGCGCCGTGACGCATGCATTTCGCGTCGCCAGCGGGCTGGATTCCATGGTCATCGGCGAGCCGCAGATCCTCGGGCAGATGAAGGACGCTGTGAAATCAGCCGAGCAAGCGGGCACGCTGGGTACGGTCCTGCACCGATTATTCCAGTCCACGTTTTCAGTCGCCAAGGAAGTACGCTCGCAGACCGATATCGGCACCAGCTCGGTTTCGATGGCGGCAGCTGCAATCAAAGTCGCGGAACGGATCTACCCGAGCATCGCGGGGCAGAAAGTGCTGTTTGTCGGCGCCGGCGAGATGATCGAACTGTGTGCCACGCACTTCGCGGCGAAACAGCCGCGCGAGATGATGTTCGCCAATCGCTCGATCGAGCGCGGCGTTCTGCTCGCGAATCGTTTCCAGGGCAACGTCATTACCGCTGAACGATTTGCCCGATCAGCTTGCGCAGCACGATATCGTGATTACCTGTACCGCGAGCACACTGCCAATCCTTGGCAAGGGCATGATCGAACGCGCGATCAAACTGCGCCGGCACCGCCCGATCCTGATGATCGACCTCGCGGTGCCGCGCGATGTCGAGCCCGAGGTGGCGCAGCTCGATGACGTGTTTCTGTACAGCGTCGACGACCTCGGCAAGATCGTGCAGGAAGGTCTCGACACCCGATACGCGGCCGTCGCGCAGGCCGAGGCCATCATCAGCAGCAACGTGCATGCCTTCATGCACTGGCTGCAGAACCGCGAACTCGTGCCGACTATCCGGGCGTTGCGCGATCAGGCGGAGCGCACGCGCCGCCATGAACTGGACCGCGCGGCGCGCATGCTGGCGCGGGGCGATGATCCCGCGCGCGTGCTCGAGCAGTTGTCTTATTCGTTGACGAACAAATTCCTGCATGCCCCGACGCAGGCGCTCAATGACGTCGAAACCAGCGAGCGCGACGCATTGGTCGCCGCCCTGACCCGCCTGCATGGGGTCACCCCGCCTGAATGAAGCCCTCCATCGCCGCCAAGCTGACGCAACTGGCCGCCAGACTGGAGGAACTCAACGCGCTGCTGTCCAGCGAGGATGTCACCAGAAACCTCGAGAATTATCGCAAGCTCACGCGCGAGCATGCCGAGATTACCCCTGTTGTCGAACTCTTTCACGCCTATGTCAAATGCGAGCACGACATCGAGGCGGCGCAGCAAATGGCGGACGACGCGGAGATGCGCGAACTCGCCGAAGCCGAGATCCGGGAGGGCAAACAGCGGTTGCTGGCTCTCGAAATGGAATTGCAACGCCAGTTGCTGCCGAAGGACCCCAGCGACGAGCGCAATATCTTCCTCGAGATTCGCGCCGGCACCGGCGGTGATGAATCGGCGCTCTTTGCCGGCGACCTGTTCCGCATGTATTTCCGCTATGCCGAACGCATGGGCTGGCAAGTCGAAGTCATTTCGCAGAGTCAGAGCGAAGTCGGTGGCTACAAGGAGGTCATCGCCAAGATCATCGGCAGCGGCGCGTATTCGAAGCTCAAGTTCGAGTCGGGTGGTCACCGCGTGCAGCGCGTGCCGGCCACCGAGACGCAGGGACGCATTCACACCAGCGCATGTACCGTCGCCGTGATGCCGGAGGCCGACGCTATCGAGGATGTCGTGCTTAATCCCGCGGAACTGCGCATCGATACCTTTCGCGCGTCCGGCGCCGGCGGTCAGCACATCAACAAGACCGATTCCGCGGTGCGCATCACGCACCTGCCGACCGGCATCGTGGTCGAATGCCAGGACGACCGCTCGCAGCACAAGAACAAGGCGCAGGCCTTGTCGGTGCTGGCCGCGCGCATCAAGGACAAGCAGGTCCGCGAGCAGCAGGCCAAGCAGGCCGCCACGCGCAAATCGCTGATCGGCAGCGGCGACCGTTCGGAGCGCATCCGCACCTATAATTTCCCGCAAGGCCGCGTCACCGATCATCGGATCAACCTGACGCTCTACAAGATCGACCAGATCATGGATGGAGCGCTCGACGACCTGATCGATGCGCTGCAGGCTGAGCACCAGACCGAACTGCTGGCCGCGATGGCGGAAGAAACGTTTGCCATGCAGGCGTGAACACTACGGTCGGCCGGTTGCTCGAAGAAGCAACGGGTCATCTCGCGGGCCTCGAGGAGGCCCCGCGTGAGGCCCAGGTGCTGCTTGGACATGCTCTGAGGGTATCGCGCGCCTGGCTGTCGGCGCACCGGGAGGATCGCGTCGCCGCTGGCACCGCCGATCGCTTCCGCGAACTCGTACAGCGGCGCCGCGCGGGCGAGCCCATCGCCTATCTGGTGGGTCGGCGCGAATTCTATGGTCTGGAATTGCAAGTGACCCCGGCCGTGCTCATTCCGCGACCGGATACGGAAACTCTGGTCGACGCCGCGCTGCAGAAGATTGCCCCGGATGCGCGGATCGAAGTGCTCGATCTGGGGACCGGCAGCGGCTGCGTGGCCATTGCCATTGCGCATGAACGACGCGCCGCACAGGTAACCGCGGTGGACAACTCCGCATCGGCACTTGGCGTCGCGCAGGAGAATGCGAAGTCCTTGGGCGAACGCGTGGAGTTCATTCTTTCGGACTGGTTCGAGGGGCTGCAAGGACGAAGTTTTGATCTCATCGTTGCCAATCCCCCTTACGTGGCGGCGGGCGATTCGCACCTCGCGCACGGGGACTTACGCTTTGAACCCTCCGCAGCACTCGTGGCGGGGACGGATGGATTGGCCGACATCCGACGCATCGTGCGCGACGCGGCGTTCCATGTGCGTGAAGGGGGCTGGCTGATGTTCGAGCACGGCCATGACCAGGCGGCATCGAGCATAGACCTTATGCGAAACGCGGGTTTTAGCGAGATTTTCAGCCGGACCGATCTGGCCGGCGTGCCGCGCGTCGCCGGTGGGCGCCTATTGACGTCGAAATCGCCAAGTCGTTAACATCGGAATTGAATAATGGGAGTTCGCCCCAAATATGCTTGGGACTCCTTCACTTTTTCCTAGAGGTACTCATGAACGCTCAAGACAAGATTAAACAGCAGGTCACGGGAAACCCGATCGTGCTGTACATGAAAGGCACGCCCGACGCGCCCATGTGCGGGTTCAGTGCGGCGGCCGTGCAGATTCTCGAAGCTTGCGGCGCCGAGAATGTCGCGACGGTGGATGTGCTGAGCGATCAGGACGTGCGCCAGGGCATCAAGGAATACTCCAACTGGCCCACCATCCCACAGTTGTACGTGAACGGCGAATTTGTCGGTGGCGCGGACATCATGCGGGAAATGTATCAATCGGGCGAGTTGCAGAAGCTGTTCAAAAAATAAGCTCGCTTCGCGCCGAAAAGGCTGGCCGTCGGCCAGCTTTTTTTTGCCGGTCTGAATTGTCTTCGTTGTTGTCGTCGCAAGCCGGCGATGCAGGTGCCACGCCGCACGAGCCGCGACAGTCGCGCCCGGCCGTACCAGCACTTGCAACAAGTCAGCAGCGAGATGGAAGCTCGTCCTATAATTCCCATCACTTCCTTGAAAACTGCCGTACCGGCCCGGGCATGGTTCCATGAAAATGATCTACCGCGGTATTCACGACATGGGCGGAATGCCCGCCGGCGCGATCGAGGCGACCGAGCATGACTACGCGCTGTGGGAAAAGCGCGTGGATGCGCTGATGGTTCTGCTCTCCGGCAAAGGCTATTTGACGGTCGACGAATTGCGGCGAAACATTGAAACGCTGGGCGCCGAGGCTTACGAAAAAATGACGTACTACGAGCGCTGGATCTACGCAATCACGCAGACGCTGATCCAGCGCGGCACCATCACGATCGAAGAACTGGGGCGCGGCATCGAGAAAGTGCAAACTCATGGCGGTCGGTGAGGGTGACGTTGCGAAATTCGGGTGCGGCGACATTGTGGCCGTGTGCGCTTTCTATCCCCTGGGCCATGTTCGTACGCCCTTCTATATCCGGGGCAAACGCGGCGTGATCGAGCGGCTCTGCGGCGCATATCCGAATCCCGAAGAACTGGCCTATGCGCGTGCGGGCTTACCGAAGCAACCGCTTTACCGCGTTCGATTCCTGCAACGCGATGTTTGGCCTGGCTACGGCGGCGCACCGGAGGATACGGTGGACATCGAGATTTATGAGCATTGGCTGACACGGGAGCGATGAGCATGCCGCACGATCACGACCACCCGAATGATCACGCTGACGCGAACCGGCATGCGCCTCTGCGTCCGGACCAGGACGATACCGTTACCTATTGGCGGGCCATGGAGATCGCAGTGCGCGAGTTGCTGATCGCCAAGGGTATCTGTGAGCGCGGACGAAATCCGCCGTGCAGTGGAGCAAATGGACAACCGCACCCCGCTGCAGGGAGCACGCGTCGTGGCCCGAGCGTGGACCGATCCCGGGTACCGCCAGCAGCTGCTGGGCGATGGCAATGCCGCCTGCGAGGCGCTTGGCATCGACCGCGGGACTTACAAGCTCGTGGTGGTGGAGAACACCGAACGGGTGCACAACGTCATCGTCTGCACGCTGTGCTCCTGTTATCCGCGCTGGCTGCTCGGTTTGCCACCGGACTGGTACAAGAGTCGCAACTACCGCTCGCGCGTGGTCCGCGAACCGCGCGAGGTGCTCAAGGAATTTGGCACCGAGATCGGCGTCGAGACGGTGGTGCGGGTACACGATTCGACCGCGGACATGCGCTACCTCGTGCTGCCGCAACGCCCTTTGGGCACCGAAGACTGGGCCGAGAGCAAGCTGGCAGCGCTGGTCACGCGCGATTCGATGATCGGCGTCGCTTTTGCGTCCAAGCCTTGACCGAGAAGTCTTTCACGGACTTCCATCATCGTGACTGCTGATCGAACGGCTCATTTTGAAGTGACGCACGCAACGCGATGAAGTCGCCCCGCCTTGAAGCCATCAGGAATATGGCCTTTCGGCAGCCTCGGCAGTTCCGGCCGCCGGCCAAGGGCGAAGTACTGGTCAATGGGGATCGCCGCTACTTCGTGGGCGAGCCAATCGGGCAGGGCGGGTTCGGCATGGTCTACGACTGCCTGGACGATTGGGGTAACGCGCTGGTTGCCAAGATTCTCATCCCGCACGCACAGTCCTATCGTGAAGTGCGGCGGGTCTGGCAGGAGGAGTTGCGCAAACTCCTGGTCATGCGTCATCCGAACATCACGTTCGTCTATGACGCATTCGAGTACAAGGATACTTTCTATCTCATCATCGAGCGCTGCAGCTTCCCGTTGTCGAATCTGATCACGCGGCTCGGCCTGGATGCGGACCGATGGATTCCCTACGTCGCACGCGACGTGCTGCAGGCGCTCGACTACATTCACGCCGCCGGCTACGTGCACAAGGATCTGCATCCGGGCAACGTCTTCGTCACCGAGCAACGGCGCAAACGCAGGATGATCAAGGAGCAGGTCTGGTCGTTCAAGGTGGGCGATCTCGGCCTCACGCGCCTGGAGTCCGATATCCGGGTGTTCAAGACATTACTGGCCGAATGGATGCGCCCGCCAGAGGCGTTCGAGCCGGAGAAATTCGGCGCAATTGGCCGCCATGTGGATATATACCAGACCGGGCTGCTCTTGCTGGCATTGATGCTCAAGGAAATTCCCTACTTCACGCCGGAGGAGATTCTTGGCGGAATTCCCCAGGCGCTGGCCGCGAAACACGACTCGCGCTTCGGACCGGTCGTGGCCAAGGCCCTGCGCCGGCATGTCGAGTGGCGCACCCAGACCGCACTGGAATTCTGGCGAGAATTGTCGGCGGTCGCGGGCGACCGCGCTTAATCCAGGTTCGGCGGCGCGCTCGCGCGACGCTTGATCATTGCGGCAGCAATCGCGGTAATGAGCAACCCGATGAAACAAATCAGCGACCACTCCGCGATCGAAAGACCGAGAAAGGTCCAGGGCACCTTGGTGCAATCCCCGGTGCCACGAAACATCATCGGCAACGCCTGGGTCAGCGGAAAAGCTTCGAGCATGAAGCCCAGGTCAGCGCCGCAATCGAATATCTGGGGTGGATTGTGTTCCAGGTAGACATGCCGGATGGCCATGCCACCGCCGATGGCCGCCGCGAGCCCCAGCAATGCGCTGTAAATGCGCCGCCCCGTCAGCCCGGGATCGTGTATCGCGGCCAATAGTGCAATCACGCCAACCAGAATGAACGCATAGCGCTGCAGAATGCACATCGGGCAGGGCTCCAGCCCCCGCGCATGCTGCAGATACAGCGCGAAACCGATGAGGCCGGCGCAGGCGAGGAACATCCCCAGGTAAATCACACGCGGACTGAGCTTCATCAGATTTTGGCCAGCGCCTGAGCGAGATCGGCAATGAGGTCCGCGACATCCTCTATGCCCACCGACAATCGCACCAGGTTGTCGCTGATGCCCAGGCGTTCGCGCAATTCCACCGGCAGTGAGCCGTGACTCATGGTGACGGGATGCCCGATCAGGCTCTCCACGCCGCCCAGGCTTTCAGCCAGCGTAAACACCTCGCAAGCTTCCAGCGCGCGCCGCACGCCCTTCATGTCAGTCTTCAGATAAATTGCGAGCATCGCGCCGAAGCCGTTCATCTGTTCGGCGGCCAGCAGATGCTGCGGATGGGTCGGCAGGCCGGGGTAAATCACCTTCTCGATGATCGGATGCTTCTGCAGCCATGTGGCCAGATGCATCGCGTTGCCGCAATGCTGCTTCATGCGCAGAGGCAATGTTTTCACCCCGCGCAGCGCCAGGAAACTGGAAAACGGATCCAGGATCGAACCAATGGCGTTTTGCATGTACTCGAGCTTTTCCGCCAGATCGTTGCGATCGCGCACGATGACCGCGCCGCCCACCATGTCCGAATGGCCATTGATGTACTTGGTCACCGAATGCACGACGAGGTCGATGCCGGCTTCGAGCGGGCGCTGTACGAAGGGCGAAGCAAACGTGTTATCCACGACGGTTATGATGCCGCGCTGGCGTGCCGTTCGCGCAACGCGCGCGAGATCGGTAATTTTCAGAAGGGGATTCGAGGGCGTCTCGATCCATATCATCCTGGTTTCAGGCAGCAAGGCCTGCTCCAGCGAGCCTTCCACGTTGGGATCGGCATAGCTGGTTTTCAAACCCATCGAACGGTTGCGCACGCGCTCGAACAGCCGCCAGGATCCGCCGTACAAATCGTCTGCCGCGACGATGTGGCTGCCTGCATCCAGCAGTTCGAGCACAGTGCTGCTCGCCGCCAGCCCGGAGGCGAAGGCGAACGCGCGCGTGCCGCCTTCGAGATCCGCGATGCAGCGTTCGAATGCGTGGCGCGTCGGATTCTGCGACCGGGCGTATTCGTAACCGGTGTGTACGCCCGGCGACTGCTGCTTGAACGTGGAAGTGGCGTAAATCGGTGTCATCACGGCACCGGTTGAAGGATCTGGCGATTGTCCGGCGTGGATCGAACGGGTCGCAAATCCGCGCGTTTCGCTTTTCTTCTTTTCACTCATGTTGGTCGGCTCAAGGCGCGCTATTGCGCAAATGGTTCAATACGTCCATGCGCGTCACCAGCCCATAGAAGCGGCCGTCTTCGACGACCAGCGCGACATGGCCCTTGTTGAAGGTTTCGAGCAGTTTGGCAACCGGCGTTTTGAGTCCCACGGTTTCCAGCCGCTGCGTCATGGCCGAGTGCACCGGGTCGCGAAAACGCGCCGGATCGTCCCGCGCCGCGGTCAGTAGATCCCATTCGTCCACCAGTCCCACGACCTTACCATCCGCCAGCACCGGTAACTGCGAAATATCGTAGAGCTTCATGCGGGCGTAAGCCGTCATCAGCTTGTCGTCCGGAGCGATCGTCACCGTGGCTTTTTCGTCATGGCGGCGCGTAATCAAATCGCGCAGGTCACCGTATTGTTCGCGTTTGATGAACCCCTGGTCCATCATCCAATAATCGTTGAAGGCCTTGGACAGATATTTGTTGCCACTATCGCAGACGAAACTGACCACGCGTTTGGGGACTGTTTGTTCGCGGCAATAGCGTAGTGCGGCGGCCAGCAGCGTGCCTGATGAAGAGCCGCCCAGTATCGCTTCCTTGCCCAGCAGGTCGCGCACCGTATGCGCGGCTTCCTCGTCGCTGATGGAGTAGGCGTGCTTGACCCGCGATAAATCCGCGATGGGGGGAATGAAGTCCTCGCCGATACCCTCCACGAGCCAGCTACCGGCTTCGCCGTAATGACCGGTCGTTACATAATCCGCCAGGACCGAGCCTACCGGGTCCGCGAGCACGAGCTCGGTTGGCGGCGACACCCGGGCGAAGTAACGCGACAAGCCGGTCATGGTGCCGGCGGAACCTACGCCGCAAACGATCGCATCGACGTTGTGCTCCATCTGTTGCCAGATCTCCGGGCCGGTCGTGGTCTCGTGCGCCAGCGGATTCGCGGGGTTGGCGAACTGGTTTACGAAAAAAGCGCCGGTTTCCCGCGCGATACGCTCAGCCATGTCCTGGTAATACTCGGGATGGCCCTTGCCGATATCCGAGCGCGTAAGAATCACTTGCGCGCCCATGGCTTTGAGGTGGAATATTTTCTCGCGGCTCATCTTGTCGGGAACCACCAGCGTGAGCTGATAGCCTTTGAGTGACCCCACCAGCGCCAGCGCGAGCCCGGTATTTCCGGCCGTTGCTTCGATGATCCTGCCGCCCGGCTTGAGCTGCCCGTCGCGTTCAGCCGCCGCGATCATCGAAAGGCCAATCCGATCCTTGATGGAACCGCCGGGATTCTGGCTTTCCAGCTTCAGGAACAAGCGGCACAGACCGGTATCCATGCGCGTGATCTCGACCAAAGGCGTGTTTCCGATCAGATCGAGCAATTGCTGCGCGGCCACTACGGCTTCTCCTCGGGCGACAGGCAAGTTATTTCGGACAACCCGCACTCGCGGATGTTCGGCGGACGGCAAAACCGCCGCCCGCAAGTTTACCGCGGCCGGGAGGGCCTTGGCTGCAGCGCCCGATGACCCTTCCGGCGCTGGCCGTGATCCGTGAGTGTGGCATGGATGAACCTGACGGCCGAGCCGGTTTCGACGCCTGGCTGCAGTGGGTTGCCAGCTTCGCAGGCCTTCTCCAGGATGCCAATTCTGCAAAAATAGCTCATAATAATAATAATTCCCATTAACAACACCCAGGCAGGTTGGCATGCCCTTGGACATTTCACCTTCTGAGGCCGCGACGCCGACGGAAACGCTGATCCCCTTGAGCAGTGCCCGTCTCGGCCAGACCGTCATCATCCGCGAGGTGCGCATCAATGGCGCCGCGTCCGAGGGCGGCGACATCGGCTTGCGTTTGCTCGAACTGGGCTTCGTAGAAGGCGAACCTGTGCGGGTCATGGCTCACGGCTTTCCGGGCAGAGAGCCCATCGCGGTTCGCATCGGTAATACGACTTTCGCCTTGCGCCGTTTCGAGGCCGATTATCTGCTGGTCACTCCGGCGGCTGCATCGGCTGGATCATGAGCGCATCGACGTTTGCCCTGCGCATTGCCTTGCTCGGCAATCCCAATTGCGGCAAAACCGCGTTGTTCAACCTGCTCACGGGCAGCCGGCAAAAGGTTGCCAACTATGCCGGTGTGACCGTCGAGCGCAAGGAAGGCCTGTTCGACACAGCGCATGGGCGTATCCGGGTACTGGACCTTCCCGGGGCTTACAGCCTGAACGCGGTGAGTCTTGATGAAACCATCACGCGCGATGTCATCCTGGGTCAAAAACCGGGTGAAGAACGGCCCGATCTGCTGGTTTGCGTGACCGATGCGACCAATCTGAGGCTGAATCTGCGCCTGGTGGTCGAAGCCAAGCGCCTCGGGCTGCCGATGGTTCTGGCCTTGAACATGATCGATGTAGCGCGCCATCGCGGTGTGCAGATCGATGTGGGCGCGCTCGAGCGCGAACTGGGCATGACTGTGGTGCAGACCGTGGCGGTGCGCCGTGGTGGGGCGGATGATCTGATCAACGCGATTCAGGCGCACATGGCCGATCGCCCCACAACAGTTGGCGCCTGGAAAGCACCGGATAGCGAGGACGTCGAATCGACCCAGCGCGAAGTCCGCCGCATTCTGGCAGTTGCCGTGAGGGAACCCGCAAACGAACTGCGAATGGACGATACGCTCGACCGCGTCGTGCTGCATCCGCTGTGGGGTTACGTGACCCTGACCACGATTTTGTTCCTGATGTTCCAGGCGGTATTCAGCTGGGCGCAGTTGCCGATGGAGGTGATCAAATCCGCAATCGAGGCGACCGGCGCCTTGTTGCAGACATGGCTGCCCGAAGGCGTTCTGCAAAGCCTGCTGGTCGATGGCGTGCTGGCGGGCGCGGGAAGCGTTCTGGTGTTCCTGCCGCAGATTCTGATCCTGTTTCTGTTTATCCTGGCACTGGAGGACTCGGGTTATTTACCGCGCGCTGCGTTCATGCTCGACCGGTTGATGGGCACCGTCGGGCTATCCGGGCGCTCTTTCATTCCGTTGTTGTCGAGCTTCGCCTGCGCGGTGCCCGGAATCATGGCCACGCGCAGCATCGCCAACTGGCGCGACCGGCTGACGACGATCATGATCGCCCCATTGACCACCTGTTCAGCGCGCTTGCCGGTCTATGCCCTGATCATCGGCGCATTCATTCCGCAGCGTACCGTGCTGGGTTTCCTGAATCTGCAAGGTGTCGTGCTCTTTGTTCTGTATCTCGCCGGCATCGTCAGCGCGATGGCAGTGGCCTGGGTCATCAAGCTCAATTCCGGACGCAAGCTGTTGCACCCGCTGATGATGGAGCTACCGTCTTATCGGTGGCCCAATGCCAGAAACCTCGTAATAGGGCTGTTGGAGCGGGCGAGAATTTTCCTGATGCGCGTGGGGACAATTATTTTGTCGCTGACGATCTTGCTGTGGTTCCTGTCCTCGTTTCCCGCGCCACCCGCCGATGCGACCGGACCCGCGATCCAGTACAGCCTCGCCGGCATCGTGGGGCGCGGGCTTGAAACCGTCCTGGCGCCAATAGGATTCAACTGGCAGATATCGATTGCCCTGATCCCGGGTCTTGCCGCACGCGAAGTCGCCGTGGGCGCGCTCGGAACGGTGTATGCATTGTCGGCGACCGGGGAGGACGTTGCGGCCCAACTCACGCCCATGATCGCGCAAGGCTGGTCTCTGGCGACCGCGTTTTCACTGCTCGCCTGGTATGTCTTTGCGCCGCAGTGCATTTCAACGCTTGCCATCGTGCGGCGCGAAACCAATTCGATGCGCTATCCACTGATCATGGCCGGTTACTTGTTTGCGCTGGCGTATGTGGCCTCTTTCATCACCTACCGCGTTGCGCTTGTGCTGACGGGGCCCTGATTGATGCAAACGCTGATTGCCTATTTGATTGTTTTCGTGGCGCTGCTTTATGCCCTCTGGCTGCTCCTGCCACACGCTGTATTCAGTCGGCTGACCGCGCTGCTGATTCACATCGTGCCACCGTCCCAGCGTTCGCGTTTCGCGCACCTGCAGGCCAGTGCGCAAAGTGCAGGGTGCAGCACGTGCAAGGGATGCGCCACCGATGCCAAAGCCTCCCCGGCGCGCGACTCCGTGCGCCTGCATCGGCGCTAGCGTTGCACCGTGGGCGCGTTCGCGAAGATTAGTGGGCGGCGCTGACGATCGAGATTTCGCCGCGATCGATCGCGTACACCACGTCCAGCAACTCGCGCGAGTGCGACAGATCGGATTCGGTCAGCACGATCGAAAGTCCCTGTTGCTTGAGCCCGGCGATGACCTCTGCCAGGCGCTTGGCGAGCACCGGCGCCACCCCCTCGAATGGCTCGTCGAGCAGGAGCAGCTTGGTGCCGCACATCAATGCCCGCGCCAGCGCAACCAGCTTCTGCTGCCCGCCTGACAGTTGCAGTGCCTTGCGTCCGGCAAAGGCCTCGACTTCGGGGATCATTGCATAGACTTGCGCCAGGCGCTGGCGCGGATCGGGCACGTTTGCGCACCACGCAGGAATCAGCACGTTCTCCTCGACGCTTAGCGACGGCACCAGGCGGCGGTCTTCGGGCATGTAGCCGATGCCATTGCGCGCACGCTGATGCACCGGAATTTTGCCCAGCGGCGTTCCATCAAAATCGATATTGCCCTGACGTGGAGGCAGGATGCCCATGATGGAGCGCATCAGGGTGGTCTTACCTGCGCCGTTGCGGCCGATGAGTCCGACGAATTGTCCGGTTGGCACATCCATCGCAACATTACGCAGGATGCTGACTGATGCAATGGATACGTCGAGACCCTCAATGCGCAGCATGGTGGGCTCCGGGTAGAGGTTGGCGTTGCGCCGGCTTCGCCGGTGACATACTTGCGTACCTCCGCGTCACCCAGTACGGCGGCCGGCAGGCCATCGGCGATGATGCGGCCTTCGTAGAACGCCAGCACGCGCTGTGTATAGCGGTTGATGATGTCCATGTCGTGCTCGACGAACAGTACCGTGACTTTCTGCGCGCGCACCGCCTCCATGACCATGTCCATCAGCGCAAATTTCTCGTCCGCGGAGACGCCGGAGGTCGGCTCGTCGAGCAGCAGGATCTTTGGCTTCACCGCCATCGCCATGGCGATGTCCAGCAGCTTGCGTATGCCCTCGGGCAGAACCCCCGCGAGCTTGTTGCGATATTCAGTCAGGCGGAAGCGCTCCAGCATCCCATCGACTGCTTCGCCTGGCGTGCCGGCATGATGGCTGGCTTCCGCCCACTTCTTGCCCCCGGATACGACAATGCCCACGCCGACCAGCAGATTGTCATAGACCGAGAGCGAATTGAACAATTGCGGGATCTGAAACGACCGGCAGATTCCCAGGCGCGTAATCTGGCGCGGGCTGAGCGGCGTGATGTCGCGCCCGCCGAAGACGATGCTGCCGGAACTGGGTTTGAGGTAACCGGTCACCATGTTGATGAAAGTGGTTTTGCCGGCGCCGTTGCTGCCGATCAGTCCGACCACCCCGTCCTGCTCAACTGCAACATTGATATCGCTCGCCGCCGTCACGGCGCCAAAATTCTTGTTCAGAGCTTTCGCCTCGAGCACGATCGCCATATCAGGCCGCCTTGCGCTTGCGCGTGAACAAAGACCACAACCCGCCCGGCAGAAACATGATCACGATCAGCATGGTGATGCCCAGCGCCATTTGCCAGGTGTTCGGGGAATATTCGTATGCAAAACTGCGGATGGTTTCGAAAATAATGGCCCCGAGAAAGGGCGCAAGCACGCTGCCCGTGCCCGCGAGAATGCCCACGAAGACGAACTCACCGGAGGTGGTCCAGTAGGCCATTTCAGGATCGATGTGCCCAACGGCAATGGCGACGAGTGCGCCGCCAACGCCCGCCAGCACTGCGGAAATCACGTAGTTCACGTGAATCACGTTGCGCACCGAGGCGCCCATGTATTCGACGCGCAATTCATTGTCGCGGATGGCTTCCGCAAGCCGGCCCATATGGGACTTCAGGTACCGGTGCATGAACACGCCCGCCAGGAAGGCGCAGACCACCGTCAACGCGTATCGCACGTAGCGTTCGTATTCAGTTCCCGCAATCGTGATGCCCGCGATCTTGGCGGCCGCGATATTGAATCCATCGCTCGATCCCAGCGCGGAGGTTTTGACCAGCAGTCCATAAAGCAGCATCGACAAGGCAAGCGACAGCATGGCAAAGAATATGTCGCGATACTTTCGCAGCAGAAATCCGAATACGAACGAAGACAGCGCGGTGACCAGCACGGCAGCCACCAGCATTACGGCCATGTCGGAGATCTTGAAAACCTGATCGAGCGTACCGGCGGCATACGCACCAAGGCAGTAATACAGCCCATGACCGAAGGAAACGACTCCGGTGCGCATCAGCAGCATCATGCCAAGGACCACGATGCCAAAGCACAGGGACACATTGATCAGGAACATTCCCCAGCGCGGGATGAACGGACCGATGACGAGAAGAATGATCAGTCCCGCGACAAGAACCGGAATTGTTGGATCGCGCTTCATATCTTGCGGGCTTCCTGTGTGCTGAACAGGCCCTTGGGCCGCACGATCAGCACCACGGCCATGACCAGATAAATGCTGAACAGATCCAGTTCGGGCCGGTAATGCACCGCGGCGGCTCGCACCAGCCCGACCAGAACGGCCGCGAGCGCGGCGCCAGGCAGGCTGCCCAGTCCGCCGATGACGACTACGGCAAATGCCAGCACGATGGTTTCCGCGCCAATGCCGGGTTGCACCGAGATCATGGGCGCCGTGAGCGCGCCGCCCAATGCCGCCCAGCATCGCCCCCACGGTAAAAGTAATGAAATAAACGCGGCCGACGTTGATGCCCATCGCCGCCGACATCTCGCGGTCATGAATCACGGCCAGCAGCATTTTTCCCTGACGTGTTTTGGCCAGCACCCATGCCAGGACGGCGCCAATGAGGACCGCGGCGCCAAACACCACCAGATTGTAATTGGGGTACGTCAGCCGGCCGATCGTGAAGTTGCCCAACAGGCCGTAGGGCTCTGCGATGAAATAGGGATCGACTCCCCAGAGCAGCTTGATCAGGTCTTCGAGGATCAGGAAGGTCGCATAAGTGACCAGGACCAGCACGATCTCGTCCTTGCCATACATGAAACGAAGAAGGCCGCGTTCGATGATGGGTCCGGCGATCAATCCCACGAGAATTGCAGCAACCACCATGACGCCATAGCTGCCCATGGGGGGGTAGCCTTGATGGATCCAGAATCCGGCCAACGATGCCGCACTGTAAGCGCCCAACGCATACAGACTGCCGTGGGCAATGTTCAATATCTTCATCACGCCGTAGATCAGCGTAAGGCCGACGGCGATGATGAACAGCCATGACGAGTAGATCAGGCCATCGATCAGTACTGCTAGAAGTTGGTGCATGCTCTAAATCTGCGGGTCTACCACTTACCCGGCTTCATACCCGATTTGATCCAGTCCATGCTCTTGACCCCCTCAGGGGGTTGCACCCGCTCGACCGGATAATATTTGACGTTGCCTACCGTGATTTGGCCATTTACCGTGCGCGTGGTCCCGTAGGCGGTGCCCGTCACAGCCTGGTGGCCTTTGCCCAGTTTCATCATGACTTTGCCGCTTGGCGAATCGAAAGTGGCGTATTCGAACGCCTTGATGATCTGGTCGGTTCCCGTGGAACCCTGCGCCTTCGCCTTTTCATACGCGCTCTTCAGTCCCAGAAAAGCTTGCGCGACGCTGTAGGCCGGATAGTTCGGATAAATCTCGGCGCGCTCCTTGTAAATGCGGCGCAGCCAGTCGTTCAATGCGCTTTTTTGCGCGTAGACCCCGCTGGGGCCGCGCGCCCCGATGATGGTTCCATCCGGAATATTGCCGGGCAGACGGTGCAGATAGGGTTCGCCGGCCACCAGGATCAACTGGCTGCGCGCGAACAGATTTCGGGGTGTGGACTGCAACATGAACGCTTCGAGATCCCCTCCCCACAAACTTGAATGAATCACATCGGAATTGGTTTGCAGCAGCGCGGAGATCTCGGGACCATATTGTCCGGCACCGAACTTCGGCATCTGCGACGTCGTGACGCTGAATTCTGGCTTCAGTGCCGCCATGACCGCGGTAAAGTCGGCCCAGGAATCCTGTCCCCACGCGTAGTTCTGGTTAATGCCGGCCAGGGATTTCGCGGCAGGCCGGTTCTCGAGCAAATACATCGCGCCGGCCACGGCGTCCATGGTGGCATGAGGCCGCGTGCGAAATACGTATTTGTAGCTTGCGTCCTCGAATATTCGAGGTGTGCCGCAATCGAACAGGATGGTGATCTTCTTGAGTTCTTCGGCCACGGGCGCCACGGCCAGACAATCTCCGCTGCCGATGTAGCCGATCACGAAGTCGACGCCCTGGCGCTCGACCAGGTTGCGCAACTCGGCCACTTGTTTGGTGGCCCCGCCGGCTTCATCGATGACAACCAATTCCAGAGGCGCGCCGCCAAATCCCTTGGTGGCATACGGTGCCGGGGCTTTTCCGGCATTCAATGAATCCACGATCGCTTCAGCGGCGAGCTTTGCCGGAACGCCAAACGGTCCGGCAGCCGGACCTGACAGAAACGTCACCAGCCCGATGCGGATGGGCTTGTCCTGCGCCTGCACAGAGGCGGGCGCAGCCGCCAGTGCCGCGGCAATCAGGGCGAGGCCCAACGGGAACAGTTTCTCACCCGGTGTAGTCATGCACGTGCTCCTCCAAGGTTCTTATAGGTCTTCGAATACGGCAGCTCGATAAGCCATCGCTGCCCGTTTCAGGGCTCGGCCAGAATCTAGCAGGTTTTGGCTGCGCCCGACAATGCATGGGCGGGAACGCTGACAAAGGCCAGCAGGTGCGGCCCCTATGCGAAAACTGTCGCCGATGCCCGTCTAGCCGGCGGATAACCGGCGGCGCGCACGCGCAATCGCGGCTCGGACCTGTCGGGGTGCGGTGCCGCCGAGGTGATCTCGCGCTGCCACGGACCCTTCGAGCGACAGTTGCACGGTGACATCCGGTTCGACAAGCGTCGAAAACTGCTTCAGTTCGTCCAGCCCCAGTTGCGAAAGATCGACGTTCTTGTCGAGGGCGTGACGCACGGCGCGGGCGACCACTTCATGGGCTTCGCGAAACGGCAGGCCTTTCCTCACCAGATAATCGGCAAGATCGGTCGCCGTGGCGCAACCCTCCATGGCCGCGCGACGCATCGCTTCCTTGTCGACGGTGAGTGCGCCCATCATGTCCGCATAGATGCGCAAGGTCGCGCCAAGCGTCTCCACGGTGTCGAACAAGGGTTCCTTGTCTTCCTGGTTATCCTTGTTGTAGGCAAGGGGCTGCGCCTTCATGAGCGTCAGCAAACCCACCAGGTGTCCGGTGACGCGTCCAGTCTTGCCGCGAGCCAGTTCGGGCACATCCGGATTTTTCTTCTGCGGCATCATGGAGGAGCCGGTACAGAAACGGTCGGCAAGGCGAATGAATCCGAAGCGCGGGTTCATCCACAGGATCAACTCTTCGGACAGGCGTGACAGATGGGTCATCACGAGCGCCGCGGCGGCGCAAAATTCGATCGCAAAATCCCGGTCGGAAACCGCGTCGAGCGAGTTTTCGCACAGGCCATCGAAACCGAGCGCGTTCGCCACGTGCATGCGGTCGATCGGAAATGTCGTCCCGGCCAGCGCGCCCGCGCCGAGCGGCAGCTGATTGAGTCGCTTGCGGCAGTCCGCGAGCCGCGACGCGTCACGCAGCAGCATCTCATAATAGGCGAGCAGATGATGCGCGAAACTCACGGGCTGCGCGACCTGCAGATGCGTGAATCCCGGCATCAGCGTATCGACATGCCGGTCCGCGAGGTCGAGCAACGCGCGCTGCAAGTCAGCGATCAGCGTGAGCGTCTCGTCGATTGCAGCGCGCAGGTACAGTCGGATATCCGTTGCGACCTGATCGTTGCGGGAGCGGCCGGTATGCAAGCGTTTGCCGGCATCGCCGACCAATTCCGTCAGTCGCCGCTCGATATTCAGATGGACGTCCTCGGCATCGATCGACCAGTTAAACCGGCCCTGGCGGATTTCTTCGGCAATGATGGCCATGCCGCGTTCGATGTCGACGAGGTCGGACTTGGACAGCACCCCTACCGCAAGCAGCATGCGCGCATGGGCAAGCGAGCCCTCGATGTCGAATTGGGCCAGCCTGTAGTCGAAGCCCACCGAAGCCGTGTAGCGTTTGACCAACTCGGCGACCGGTTCGTCGAACCTGCCAGACCATGTGATGCCGTCCTGGCCGGACGGTGGGTCCTGTTGTTGCATTGGCGATGCGCCCCGTTCACAATGAATGAGTTAAACAATTGTTTTGGCGTGCGTTTCGGCGCGCCTATCAGATGGCGAGTATAAATCAAAACGCTGCCACGACCCTGTTGCCGAATTTTCGCAATGTGGGCGTCATGTTGCGCTTGCTGGTGATTGTGACGGCGCTTACATTGATAGCGGCCGTGTTGCAGTCATCGAATTGGGCCGGCATGGTGCAGCAGTGGGTCGGCATCGGTGCCATCGTGCAGCCCATTGCGATTTTTTCGGTGTTGCTCCTGGGGGCGGCCAATGCCTGGCTGCACAGTCTCGAGTACCGGTTAGCCGTTGCGTTGATCGTGGCAGCGGAACTCGCCATCACCCTGCTGGTGCTGCGTTTTGGTGCCCTGTTCAACGAGACCGGCATGGACTACACCGCGCGCGCCATTTTTCTTTCCGTCGCGACAACGCTCCTGATGCTCGGGTATTTCAATTTGCGCAACCGCGCGCTGTCGCCGGCGATGTCGGAAGCCCGGTTGCAGGCCTTGCAGGCGCGCATCCGGCCGCATTTTCTGTTCAACAGCATCAACGCCGTGTTGTCCCTGATCCGCGCCGACCCGAAGCGGGCCGAGACTGCGCTGGAAGACATGGCGGATTTGTTCCGCGTGCTGATGGCCGACAACCGCGACCTTGCCCCGCTTGAGAACGAGGTCGAGCTGTGCCGCCAGTACCTCGCACTCGAGCAGTTGCGGCTGGGCGAGCGGCTCCGGATCGACTGGCATGTCGACAAGATGCCCCGGGATGCGCTCATGCCTCCCCTGGTGCTGCAACCGCTGCTGGAGAACGCGGTTTATCACGGCATCGAACCGTCCATCGCGCCCGGCGTGATCAGCGTCAACATCTATCACGTGCGCGACCAGGTGCACATGGTGCTGCGCAATCCCTATCGCAAGGACGGCAGCCATCACGCCGGAAACAAAATGGCGCTGGGCAATATCCGGGAGCGCCTGGCGCTGCACTTCGACGCCGAAGCAACCCTGGAAGCGCGTGTAGGCGACCACGAATATGAAGTGCACATCACCATTCCCTATGTCAGGGACGAGCCATGACGAGACACCCCCAGGCACTCAAGGTAGTCATCGCGGACGACGAAACGCCGGCGCGCAGCCGGATACGCGATTTGCTGGAGGATTGCGCCGGCAGCTTTCCCATCGAGCTTGTTGGCGAAGCGGCCAGCGGACGCGAGCTGCTCACGTTACTGGCCAGGACGCCCGCCGACGTGGTGCTGCTTGACATTCGCATGCCCGAGATGGATGGTCTGGAAGCCGCGCAACATTTACTGAAGCTCGCCGAACCGCCTTCCATCATTTTCACGACGGCTTATAACGATCATGCACTCCAGGCGTTCGAACTGCACGCAGTCGATTATCTGGTCAAACCCATACGCTTGCGGCGTTTGCATGATTCGTTGACCCGAGCACGCGCAATAACCCCGCTGCGGCTCGATGTCCTGCAGCGCATCGGGCCCGAGCCGCGCAAGCACCTGTCGGTCCAAGAACGCGGCAAGATCCTGCTGATCGACGTCGCAGACATCCGCTATCTGCGGGCAGAGTTGAAGTACGTCACGGTGCGCACGCCCAAACGCGAACATCTGGTCGAGGAATCGCTCTCCCGCCTGGAGCAGGAATTCGGCGAGCAGTTCGTACGCATTCATCGCAGCTGCCTGGTGGCGAAAGCGCACATCATCGGCTTCGAGAAAGATGCCGCCGAAGCAGGGGAATCCCGATGGACCGTCCTGCTGGCCGATCTCGACGAAAAACTTCCGGTCAGCCGCCGGCAACAGCATATCGTCAAGGAATTTGGGCGAAATCTTCTGTGAGCTTGACTCGCCCGTGTGCGGCGACCGCGCCCGGCGTGAAGCCTCAAATTAGCCTATCATTCGTCAGAATCCCTTTTGTCAAAACGCATTCCGAGCGAGAGGAACTCCATGGCCGCTGACCTTGGCATCAAGGAAAAGGACCGCGTGAAAGTGGTGGATGGCTTGTCGAAGTTGCTGGCAGACAGCTATACGCTTTACCTCAAGACGCACAATTTCCACTGGAATGTGACGGGCCCGATGTTCCAGACGCTGCATCTGATGTTTCAGACACAGTACACCGAGCTGTGGACCAACATAGATCTGATTGCCGAGCGCATCCGCTCCCTGGATGCCCCGGCGCCGGGAACCTACGCGCAGTTTGCCAAGCTCGCATCGATTCAGGAAACGGTGGGCGTGCCCAAAGCGCAGGACATGATCAAGCTCCTGCTGGAGGGGAACGAGGCGGTCACCCGCACCGCGCGCAAGGCTTTCCCCGCGGCGGAAAAGGCAGGCGATCAACCCACCATGGACCTGTTGACGCAGCGCATGGAAGTCCATGAGAAGACCGCCTGGATGCTGAGAAGTCTGCTGGAGAAATAATCCGGCACGCGTTGTCCTGCATACGGCCGGCGCTGGGTCCGCGCCCGGCGCGCGGCGCGCACGGCGGCTGATTTTGGGTCTCCACTATTCGTACAGGTCGGTTGCTGCCGTGAATCATCCTCCGAAAATTGTCGTGGCCACGCGTGAAAGTGCGTTGGCGCTGTGGCAAGCGCGCCATATCGAGGCGCGGCTTCGTGTTCTTTATCCCGCCATGCAGACGCAGTTGCTGGGCATGACCACGCTGGGCGACCAGCGGCTCGACACGTCGCTTGCCACGATCGGCGGAAAAGGCCTGTTCATCAAGGAGCTCGAGGTGGCGCTCGAGCGCGGCGAGGCCGACATTGCGGTGCACTCGATGAAGGATATACCGATGCACGTGGAACCCGGCTTCTGCATTGCGGCGATCACCGAACGCGAAGACCCCCGGGACGCGTTCGTCTCCAACCATTACCGTGATCTGCAATCCCTGCCTCCGGGCAGCGTAGTGGGCACGTCGAGCTTGCGGCGCGAGAGCCAGTTGCGGGCGCGCTTTCCGCTGTTGCGCGTCGAGCCGCTGCGCGGCAACGTACAGACGCGGCTGCGCAAGCTCGACGAGGGCTTATACGCGGCCATCATTCTTGCGGCCGCAGGACTCAAGCGCTTGGGACTGGCCGTGCGAATTACCGAAATTCTCGAGCCGTCTCACAGCTTGCCGGCGGTTGGCCAGGGTGCGCTGGGGATCGAATGTCGCACCGAGCGCACGGATATCCGGGCACTGCTGGACCCGCTTAACGACGCCGACACCCGCTGGTGCGTCGACGCCGAGCGGGCGATGAGCCGCGCGCTCGCCGGCAGTTGCACCGTGCCGCTGGGTGGTTTTGCGCAGATCAGCGGCACCGCCGGGCGATTGCGCGGCTTCGTCGCCACGCCCGATGGCAGCCGCATGGTCTATGACGAACTGACCGCGCCGCGCACCGGCGCTGCCGATGAACTCGGCTGTGCCCTGGCGCAGCGATTGATCGCAAAAGGCGCGCGGGATATCCTCGCGGGACTTGACGGCGCTGTCGAATGAAAGCGCAGTTGAAGGGAATCGGGGTTCTGGTTACGCGCCCGTCCCATCAGTCCGGGCCTCTGGCCCGATTGATCGAGGCGGCCGGTGGCGAGCCTGTCTTGTTCCCGGCGCTGCAGATCGAGCCCACTGCGCAATCGTCGATTGCGGCGCTCAAGGCGTCCATGGAATGCTTCGATCTGGTGGTATTCGTCAGCCCGAATGCGGCACGACTGGGACTGCCGCAGGTTCTGAAGCAGGGCCGCATGGGCGCCGCTACGAAATTCGCCGCGGTCGGGCCTGGAACGCGCGCCGAGTTGAAAAAAGCCGGCGTGCAGGACATCATCTCCCCCGAACGGGGATTCAACAGCGAAACGCTTCTGGCGCAGTTATCCGCCTTGCGGCCTGCGCCAAAACGTGCGCTCATTGTCAGGGGTCAGGGCGGACGCGAACTGCTGGCCGAGACCTTGCGCGCGCGCGGGACGATGGTTGACTATCTGGAATGCTATCGGCGCGTCAAGCCCGATCTGGACTTTGCCGAACTCGTTTCGCGCTCAGGCCGCAGCGGCGTTCGGGCCTGTGTGGCAACCAGTTCGAGCATCGTCGAGAATCTGTTCGATCTGGCGGGCGGGGCGTGGCGTTCCTGGTTGTGTAGCGTACCATTCTTCGTTTCCCAGCCGCGGGTAGCGGCCGGCGCATTCGCCGCCGGCGTGCAAGTGGTCTATGTCGCCGGCAACGGCGATGCAGCCCTGGTGGAGGGCCTGCAAACCTGGTTCGCCCGGATGCGTACTGTGCGCGTTGACTCATGAGTTTATTTTTGCGGAACTATGGCTGAACAATCCAATGACATGCGCCAGCCGACGGCGCCCGCGCCACCGCCGCCCAAGCGGGCAGCAGCCCGTTCATGGGCCGTCATCGCGGCGCTGCTGCTTTCGCTCAGTGCGGTGGCGCTCGCCGGCTGGCAATGGATCGAGTCGCAACGCAGTTTCAACGCTTTCGAGAAGGAATTGGCCCGGCGCCTGAGCGAGATCGACACCCTGAATCGGGATGCGCGGGCGCTGGCTGCCCAATCGCGCGATACCATGAGCGATGTAAGCGCCAGGCTGGGCCAGCTCGAGGCACGCATGTTCGAAACGCAGAACCAGCGCCTTGCGCTCGAATCGCTTTATCGCGACCTGTCGAGCAGCCGCGACGAGTGGACGCTGGCGGAAGTCGAGCAGGTCTTGTTGATCGCCAATCAGCAACTGCAACTGGCCGGCAATGTAAAAGCAGCCCTGATCGCACTGGAAACGGCGGATGCCCGACTCGCGCGCATGGACCGGCCCCAGTTGACATCGCTGCGACGCGTGATCAATCAGGACATGGAGCGACTGAAAGCGGCACCCTACGTCGATGTGGTTGGCATGGCGCTTCGAATCGACAATATCCTGGCCCAGCTCGATGAGCTGCCGATGGCGATGGAAGAAAGGCCTGCGCGAGCCGAATCTTCCGCGCAGGCGCCAGACGGCGGTTTTTGGCAGCGGCTGTGGAGCGAGGCCAGACGGGATTTGCGCGATCTGATTCGCATCCAGAATGTCGCCAAGCCGGAAATGCCCCTGCTTTCGCCGGATCAGGCGTTCTTTCTGCGACAGAATCTCAAGTTCCGCCTGCTCGGCGCGCGCCTGTCCTTGCTTGCCCATGACGCGAGCAGTTTCAAGGCGGATCTCAAGGCCGCCTCCGAATGGCTGACGCGCTATTACGACGGCGGCAACAAGGGCGTGGCGGCCGCGCAGGCCACGCTCAGGCAGTTGCTGCAATCGGACATCGGCGTCGAGCTTCCGGATATTTCGGCAAGTCTGGAAGCGGCCCGCAATTTCAAGCTGATCCGCGAGCGTGCCTTGCGATGACGACGCATCAGAAGGCGGCCAGCTGACCAATGCGAGCGCTCTTATGGATATTTGGGCTGTTCGCGCTCGCAGTCGGGCTCGTGGTCGCGGCGCGCTACAACAACGGCTTTGTGCTGCTGGTGATGCCAGCGTGGCGAGCCGAACTTTCGCTCAATTTTGCGATCTTGCTGGCGTTGGGCGGAGTCGTGGCTGCGTACGTTTCGGTCCGCGCGATCCTGATTACGGCAACTATGCCGGCGCGGGTCCGCGCCTACCAGGCGCGGCGGGCGCAAACGCGCGCGCGGGCGGCCTTCAATGAGGCGCTGATCCATTATTTCGAGGGCCGCTTCGGCCGCGCCGAGAAAGCCGCTGCCGCGGCGCTCAAGGCGGGCGAGTCGCCTGCGCTGTGCGCGATGCTGGCTGCCCGGGCCGCGCACGGCATGCGCGCCTTTGCCACCCGCGATAAGTATCTGGCGCGATCGAGTGCCGCGAGTGCGCACGACAATGCCATGACCATCATGGCCCAAGCGGAAATGCTGCTCGACGAGCGCCGTTACTACGATGCCCTGGATGTCCTCAAAAAGCTGCCGGAGAAACATACGGCCGCGTTGCGTCTCGAACTGCGCGCGCAGCAGATGGCAATGAACTGGGAGCGCGTCCTGGCATTGATTCCCCAGCTCGAGAAGCGCAGGGTGTTCGAGCGGCCCGTGGTTGCGCAATTGCGTCGCCAGGCCATCATCGAGAGCATCAAGCGCAAGGCCGTGGAGGAGCAGGCGTTGCGCGCCTATTGGGACAAGCTTTCGCCCGACGATTGCCACGATTCGCGCATCGCCGCCACCGCGGCGCAGGCGTTCCTTGCACTGGGCGCGTGTGCTCAGGCGCACCGCATCGTCGAGCAAGGTCTCGAGCGGCAATGGGATCCGGCGCTTCTGGCAAGCTACGCCGAATGTCTGGGGGAGGACGTTACACAGCAACTCGAGCGCGCGGAGGTTTGGCTGCAGCAGCATCCGCGCGACGCGGTGTTATTGCTGACCCTGGGCCGGCTTTGCGCCCATCAGGGTCTTTGGGGCAAGGCGCGCAGTTACCTGGAGGCGAGCCTGTCGATCGAACCGACGCACTCGGCGCACCTCGAGCTCGGGCGGCTGCTGGAGCGCGAAAGCAAACCTGCCGAGGCTGCAGCCGAGTACCAGAAGGCGCTGACGGTTACGCTGGAACAGCTGAAGCAATATGGCGGCGGGCGCAGAAGACCGGTGGTTTAAGCTGGAGCGTCGGCGCTCTTTTGGTGCGCACGTCGGCAGCCGCCGTTTTTAATCCACAACCCAAGCCTTTGAACCAAGAGGTAAATAGCGTACCCTTCGCGCGGGCGCAGCGCTTGCTTCATGTGGGGCTGCACCGCCAGCGAGTCCTGCCCTGCCCCATCATCCTGAATCATTGACATGAACGCGCCAGACCAGAAGCCGAACATCGCAGACAAGGAGTTTCCGCTGCGCGAGGATATCCGCCTGCTCGGACGCATCCTGGGCGACACCCTGCGCGAACAGGAGGGCGAGGCGATCTTCGATCTGATCGAGCGCACGCGGCAGAACGCGATCCGGTTCCGTCGCGACCGCGATCCTGACGCCAAACGCGAACTCGAGGCCATGCTCAACAAACTCGATCCCGTGCGCACGATCGCGGTGGTGCGGGCTTTCAGTTATTTCTCGCAATTGGCCAACATCGCGGAGGACCAGCACCACAATCGGCGCCGGCGCGCGCATCTGATCGCGGGATCGGCGCCGCAGGAAGGCAGCATGGCGCTGGCGCTCGCACGAGCGCACGCCGAGGGGGTCAGTGCCACCGAGGTTGCGGCGTTTTTCGCCAACGCGTTGATCTCGCCCGTGCTCACCGCCCATCCGACCGAAGTGCAGCGCAAGAGCATTCTCGATTGCCAACTGGAAATAGCCCGACTGCTGACCGAGCGCGATCGCATCCAGTTGACGCCCGATGAACTGGCGCAGAACGAAGAGGCGCTGCGCCGCGTAGTCCTGACGCTGTGGCAAACCCGGATCCTGCGTGAATTGCGCCTGACGGTGAACGACGAGATCGAGAACGGGTTGTCTTATTACCGATATACCTTCCTGCACCAGTTGCCCAGGCTCTACGCGGAGATCGACGATCTGCTTGTCGAGCGTAATTTCAGCAAAATGGGCTCCGGCCACTTCATCATGCTCGGCAGCTGGATCGGCGGCGACCGCGATGGCAATCCTTACGTCACCGATGACGTGATGCGCCAGGCGCTGACGCGCCAGTCCGCGACGGCAATGGATTTTTATTTTGGCGAGTTGCACCGGCTCGGCGGAGAGTTATCCCAATCGGTCCGGATCGTGGAAACCAGCCCCGCGCTCGATGAACTGGCGGGCCGGTCGCCCGACTTGTCCGAGCATCGGCGCGATGAGCCTTACCGTCGCGCTCTGACGGGGATCTATGCGCGATTGTCGGCCACCTCGCACGCGCTTGGCCATCGCGTGCCGGACCGGCCCGCCGTGGCCGATGCGAAACCGTATCGGGATCACCGGGAGTTTGCCAAGGATCTCGAGATTCTGATGGATTCGCTTGCGGCCAACGGCTCGAAGCGCGTCGCGCGCGGCCGGTTGCGTCATTTGTTGCGGGCAGCCGAGATCTTCGGTTTTCATCTCGCGCCGCTGGACATGCGCCAGCACAGCGGCGTGCATGAACAGGTTATCTCCGAGCTTTTTGCGCTGGGCGCCCGCAAGCCCGGCTATGGCGCACTCGATGAAGCGCAGCGGCGCGATTGGCTGCTGCAGGAACTCAAGCTGCCAAGACTGTTGCGCTCACCGTATCTGCAGTACGGCGCGGACGTCGCGAAGGAACTGGCAATTCTCGATACCGCCGGGCAAATGCATCGTCGTTTCGGCGCGCAGGCGCTACCCAACTATATAATTTCGAAAGCCGATAGCGTCAGCGACATGCTGGAAGTGGCGCTCCTGCTCAAGGAGGCTGGATTACTGAACCCCGGCGAAACGCCGCGGCTCGAGCTCAATATCATTCCACTGTTCGAGACCATCGAAGATCTGCGAGGCTGCGGCCCGATCATGGATCAGTTGTTCTGCGAACCGTATTACCGGCAACTGCTGGCGAGCCGTGGCGGTGTGCAGGAGATCATGCTCGGGTATTCCGATAGCAATAAGGATGGGGGGTTTTTGACGGCCAACTGGGAGTTGTACAAGGCCGAAGTTGAACTGGTGCGGGTGTTTGAGCGCCACGGCGTCCGCCTTCGGTTGTTCCACGGCCGCGGCGGGTCCGTGGGCCGGGGCGGTGGCCCCAGTTATCAGGCGATTCTCGCGCAACCGCCGGGCAGCGTCGCGGCGCAAATCCGCATTACCGAGCAAGGCGAAGTGATCGCCAGCAAGTACTCCGATCCGGAGATCGGCCGGCGCAATCTGGAAACGCTGGTGGCAGCGACCTTCGAAGCCACGGTGCTGCGCGCCGACGGCGGGGGAGAGCCCGGATATCTCGAGGTCATGGACGAAATGAGTGCGGCGGCGTTCGCCGCATACCGAAAACTGGTCTACGAAACGCCGGGATTCTTGCAGTTCTTCCGCAGCGCGACGCCGATCACCGAAATCGCCGATTTGAACGTCGGCAGCCGACCCGCGTCGCGCAAGAAAACCGATCGCATCGAAGATCTGCGAGCGATTCCCTGGGTGTTTTCATGGTCGCTGTCGCGCATCATGCTGCCCGGCTGGTACGGCTTCGGCACGGCAGTCGAGGCCATGATTTCGCGCAGGCCCGACACGGGCATCGAGATGCTGCAACGGATGTATCGGGACTGGCCGTTCTTCCGGACACTGCTTTCGAACATGGACATGCTGCTGGCGAAAAGCGATATCAGCATCGCCTCGCGCTATGCGGAACTGGTCAACGACGTGCCGCTGCGCGAAGCGATTTTCGCGCAAATTCAGGATGAGTGGCACCGCACCGTGCGGCACCTGCTTGCGATTACCGGCCAGAGCGAGTTGCTGGAAGCGAATCCTGCGCTGTCGCGCAGCCTGCGTAATCGCTCGCCATACATCGACCCACTCAATCACCTGCAAGTCGAATTGCTCAGGCGCTATCGCGCTGGCGAAAATGATGAACGCACGCGCCGCGCGATCTTGCTCACGCTCAATGGCATCGCCGCGGGGTTGCGCAATAGCGGCTAGCCGGCGGTTCACGCGGCGGCGGGTTTGGGATCGACGGAAGGCGTAAACGCGTCCGAATAAAACTCGTCTTCGGGCAGCTTGCGCATCAGGGTGAAATCCTTGTGGGCGGATTCCACGACTACGGGCGCGCCGCAGGCATAAACCTGATAACCCGACAGGTCCGCGAAGTCTTCCATCACGGCTTTGTGAACGAAACCTGTGCGCCCGGCCCAGCCGTCTTCGGGGAGCGCATCCGAAATCACGGGAATGAAGCTGAAATTGTCGTGCTCCTGTTGCCATTGGCCCGCCAGATCCGCCATATACAGATCCACCGGGCGCCGGCCGCCCCAGTAGAGCACGATCTGCCGCGACGTTTGCTTGTGAAATGCGTGTTCGATAATGCTCTTGATGGGCGCAAAGCCGGTGCCGCTCGCCACCAGGATCATCGGCTTGTCGGAGTCTTCGCGCAGGAAAAACGTGCCCAGCGGCCCCTCAAAACGAAGGATGTCCTTTTCCTTCATCTTGTTGAACACGAACTCCGTAAAGGCGCCGTTGGCCATGTTGCGCACATGCAATTCGAGATACTCGTCGTCGTGCGGCGGGTTGCCCATGGAGTAGGAGCGCCGCTTGCCATCCTTCATGAGGATGTCGATGTACTGACCGGCCAGGAATTGCAGGCGTTCGTTGGCCGGAAGTTTGAGCTTCAGGACGATGACATCGGGCGCGACCCGGTGCATCGCCTGCACGCGACACGGCAGCTTGCGAATATCGAGCTGACCCACGCCGCGGATTTCGCGCGCTTCGATGACCAGGTCCGTGAGCGGCCGCGCCTGGCAGAACAACGCAAGTCCGGCTTTCTTCTCGAACTCCGCCAGAACGTAAGGCTGCGGATTGCCATAATCCACGCTGCCCTCGAGGATTTTTCCCTTGCAAGCCCCGCAGGCGCCATTACGGCAACCATAGGGGAGTGTAAAGCCTTCGCGTAACGCTGCGGCGAGCACCGTTTCGTCCTCGGCGCACGCGAAGGTGTGGTCGCTGGGCTTGATGGTGACCTGATGAGACATACCGTCCAATACTGTACGAAGACCGATGCGGTCGCAGGTTAAAATACACGCATGAGGCGATTATTGATCGTTGGATGTGGGGATGTCGGCCTGCGGCTGGCCAAAACGCTAACCGGCCGTTGGCGCATCTACGCGCTCACCCACACCAAAGATCGCTTTTCCGAACTGCGCGCGGCAGGGATCACGCCGATCGCGGGAAACCTGGATCATCCGCAAAGTTTGCTGCGAATTGCCGGCTTGGCCCAGGATCTCGTGCACCTTGCGCCGCCACCGGGTTCGGGTACCCGCGACACGCGCACCATCAATCTGGTCCGGGCCCTCGCGAAGGGCGGCAGTCTACCACAGCGCCTGGTCTACATCAGTACCAGCGGCGTGTACGGCGATTGCGGCGGAGAGGTGATCGATGAGACGCGCTGCACGCGGCCTGCCAGCGACCGCGCGCGTCGACGGCTTAATGCGGAAACACGGATTCGCGCCTGGGGCGCGCAAGCTGGCGTCCAGGTCAGCATTCTGCGCGTGCCGGGCATTTACGCCGCCGGGCGATTGCCCCTGGCACGTCTGCAGGCGGGACTGCCTGCGCTTTCGCCGGAGCGCGATCCCTACACCAACCATATCCACGCAGACGACCTGGCGCGCACGGTTTTGGCTGCACTGGCGCGCGGGCGCAGCGGACGCGCCTATAACGCCACGGATGATTGCTGGATGAAAATGGGCGACTATTTCGACACCGTTGCCAGCCAGTTTGAGCTGCCTCGTCCGCCGCGTGTGAGCTGGGAGGTTGCGCAATCCGCGCTGCCCGAGAATTTACTCTCGTTCATGCGTGAATCGCGTCGCCTGGCCAACGGTCGAATGAAAAAGGAGTTGCGCGTGCGCCTGCGCTACCCATCGGCGCAGCAGGGAATCGCAGCGGCCTGGGAAGCGTCCCGAACCATCTGAGCAATGCAGTGCGCGTAAAGCACCATCGAAAGGAGGCAGCGCCGTGGCCGTGGATAGCTGCGACATCGTCATCGTACTGACCAACGTCCCCGACCGGGAGGCCGCTGCGCGGCTGGCAGAAACACTGGTCGAGCATCGACACGCGGCCTGCGTGAACATCCTCGACGAATGCACCTCGGTCTATCGCTGGCAGGGCGCGGTCACGACCGCGACCGAGGTGCCGTTGCTGATCAAGACCACGGCGACCGGATATGCGCAGGTCGAGCAGACCATTCGCGCGATGCATCCCTACGAACTCCCGGAAATTCTCAGAATCCCCGTGGCGGACGGATTGACCGCCTATCTGGATTGGATCCGAACCGAATCGAGTGGCGTATGAGGCGCCGCTTGTTGGAAGCTGCTCCCATGACATTCCTGCTTACTCGCTTTCTGGCGGTGTTCATGGCGTCGATGCCTTGGGTGGTGTGCGTGCCGGCCGCTGCGGAGGACGTCCTGCTCGACCCCCAAACCGCGTTCAGGTTTTCAGCGAATCTGGTGGCGCCGGATACCGTGCAGGTTCGCTATCAGATCGCGGAGGGTTATTACCTGTATCGTGATCGCTTGCAATTCTCCGCCGATGAGAATGCAGTCGAACTGGGCGCCCCGCGATTGCCCGCGGGCAAGTTCATCCAGGACGAGTTTTTTGGAAACGTCGAAACTTATCGCGGCAAGGTGCTCATCGAGTTACCGCTGCGCTCATCGATACCGCCAGGCGGGTTCACGCTGAAAGCCCTGTCCCAAGGTTGCGCCGACGTCGGCGTGTGTTACACGCCGCAGACGCAAAAGGCAATGCTGCGGAGTGTCGCCGCTGACGCCGGCAACGGGGTGCCTGCCGCACGTAGATCGCCCGGATTGCTCGACCGATGGCAGCGACGCAACGAAAGTTCGCAAGCGGACGAGGAATTTCTGCCGGTCGACAAGGCATTCCGCATTGAGGCCCGTGCCGCGGACGCGCGAACCCTGATTGCAATCCTGAGCCCTGCCGAATCGTATTATCTGTATCGCGACAAGATGCAGTTCAGCATCCCCGCGGGATCAGGCGTGACCATCGACAAGGTGGAACTGCCCCGTGGCAAGACCAAGCAGGATCCGAATTTCGGCGCGACCGAGGTGTTTCACGATCCCGTGCAAGCCGTGATCAGGTTGCGACGAGACGCGCCGCAACCGTCCGCGCTGGTCCTGGACATCGGCTTCCAGGGGTGCAGCGAAAAAGGGCTGTGCTATCCGCCTGCAACCCGTCAAATCCCCATCACGCTGGCATCGTTTACCGCTGAGGGTGCGCAGCCGCCGTCCGCTGCGGTCCCGGATACCGGACGGGCAAGCGGTTCGTCGCAACAGGCGTCTGAAGACCAGCAGATCGCGACGATGCTCGGCACCGGTAATTTCTGGCTGGTGATGGCGAGCTTTCTGGGATTCGGTTTGCTGTTGTCGTTTACCCCCTGCGTTTTGCCGATGGTGCCGATACTCTCGGGGCTGATTGCGGGGCAGGGAAACAAGGTTACGCGCTTGCGCGGCTTTTCGCTGTCGCTGATCTATGTGCTTGGCATGGCGATCACCTATGCCATTGCAGGTGTGCTCGCGGGGATGTCCGGCACCCTGTTGGCCACGACCCTGCAGACCCCCTGGGTCCTCGGTTTGTTTGCCGCAATATTCGTATTGCTGGCGTTGTCCATGTTCGGCTTTTACGAACTGCAGTTGCCGGCGTCCTGGCAAACCCGCGCCGCTTCGAGCAGCAACCGGCTCACGGGCGGCACCCTGGCGGGCGTCTTCGCCATGGGCGCGTTGTCGGCCGTGATCGTGGGCCCATGCGTGGCGGCGCCGCTGGCAGGCGCATTGCTGTATGTCAGCCAGACATCCAACATCTGGCTCGGCGGGTCGGCCCTGTTCATGCTCGCGTTGGGCATGGGCCTGCCCTTGCTCGTCATCGGGGCTTCGGCCGGCACGCTGCTGCCAAAAGTCGGCGCCTGGATGCAGGTCGTGAAGAACTTCTTCGGCGTCCTGTTGCTTGCCGCTGCCATCTGGATGGTTTCGCCCCTTCTTCCAGTCGCGATCCAGATGTTGTCCTGGGCCGTGTTGTTAGTTACGTCGGCGGTTTATTTGCATGCCATCGATCCCCTGCCGCCCGCGGCGGGGGGTCTGCGCAAGTTGTGGAAGGCGATCGGCGTGATTGCGCTGCTGCTGGGCATCGCGCTTTTAATTGGCGGGTTGTCAGGGGGGCGTGACTTGCTCCAGCCCTTAGCCGGGTTGCAGGTTCGGACAGGAGGCCAAGCAACGTCCGAAACGCCCTTTATGCGCGTCGCCTCGGTCGCCGAACTGGACCGCGCCATTGCCCAAGCCGACAAACCGGTCATGCTGGATTTCTATGCGGACTGGTGCGTAGCCTGCAAGGAGATGGAACGCCTGACGTTTCGGGACGAAACTGTCCGGGCACGCCTGGACAACCTGTTGCTACTTCAGGCGGACGTTACAGCCAATACTGCTGCGGATGCTGCCTTGTTGCGGCGATTCGGATTGTATGGCCCGCCCGGCATCGTCTTTTTCGATCCTCAGGGCAGAGAGATCCGAGAGGCCCGCGTGATTGGCTATCGTTCCGCGGCGCGTTTTCTGCCCGTACTGACGCGCGTGTTGGACTCTGGCGTTCGCCCTTAGCACTTTCAAACCCTACCGCCAACGAGCGAGGCAAAGTGACTGCGTCGGAGTCGGCGTTCATTCGCGGATTTTTATGGCAAAGCATCCGACATTGGCACCATGATCGATGCTTGATGCGGTGACATCCGAGGCCCTCGCGCAGTCGTGAAATGACCGCTGCGAAAAGTGGCGGACGCACGAAGTTCGTGTAAATCTGGACAAAAAGCCGCTAACTGCGGCAAACTGGTTACATGAAAACCACCTCAAAGGGGGGCGACAAACCGCCCCCCTCTGCGCGTCACCAGCGGAAGGTTCTGGTAATGCACGGGCCCAATCTTAACCTTCTGGGGACCCGCGAGCCGCAGATATACGGTGGGGAAACCCTGGCTGACATACACCAGAGACTCGCCGCCCAGGCAGTGGCGGCACGCATCGAGTTGGAGAGTTTTCAGAGCAATTCCGAAGCTGATCTGATTGAACGGATACACGATGCGCGCGCCGGCGGTGTGGACTTTATCGTCATCAATCCTGCGGCGTTTACGCATACCAGCGTGGCGTTGCGCGACGCGCTCGCGGCCGTCCGGATACCTTTCATCGAAGTACATTTGTCCAATGTTCACGCCAGGGAGCCGTTCAGGCGCCATTCGTATTTCAGCGACCTGGCGGTCGGTACGATCTGCGGCCTGGGTTCCCGGGGTTATGAATATGCACTGGCGCATGCAATCGCCCACACGCCTACGAAATAGGGGCTAGCCAAATGGACCTTAGAAAACTGAAGAAACTGATCGATCTGGTGCAGGAGTCGGGCATCGCGGAATTGGAGATCACCGAAGGCGAGGAGAAGGTACGGATCAACCGCGTGGGGGCGCCTGGCCACCCGGGGAACATGATGGTCGCCATGCCGCAACCCATGCCGTCTGGGCCTTCGGCCGCAGCCTTGGCCGCCCCCGTCGCGGCGTCGGCCGAAGCAGTGCCCGAGGAAGGGCATGTTGTGAAATCACCCATGGTCGGCACCTTTTACCGCTCCTCGGCGCCCGGTGCGAAGCCCTTCGTCGATATCGGCCAGAACATCAATGCGGGGGAGACGCTTTGTATTATCGAGGCCATGAAGTTACTGAATGAGATCGAAGCCGACCAGAGCGGCATCGTCAAGAAGGTGCTGGTCGAAAATGGCCAGCCTGTCGAGTACGGCCAACCACTATTCATAATCGGGTAGCCATGGCAACGGCTGGCACAATGCCTGGCGGCACGCCAAAGTCCTGAATGTTTGAAAAAATACTTATTGCGAATCGGGGCGAGATCGCGCTGCGCGTGCAGCGCGCCTGCCGCGAACTGGGGATCAAGACCGTTGCGGTGCACTCCGTTGCGGATGCGGAGGCAAAGTACGTGCGCCTCGCCGATGAATCGGTGTGCATCGGACCTGCGGCCTCGGCGGAAAGCTATCTGAATATTCCGGCGATCATCAGTGCGGCGGAGGTGACAGACGCCGAAGCCATCCATCCGGGATACGGGTTTCTTTCCGAGAATGCCGATTTTGCCGAACGGGTCGAGAAAAGTGGCTTTGTGTTTATCGGGCCGCGCCCCGAGACGATCCGTTTGATGGGCGACAAGGTGAGCGCCAAGGCCACCATGATCAAGGCCGGGGTACCTGTGGTTCCGGGCATCGAAGGCGCATTGCCGGAGGAGCCGCAGGAGATCGTCAAGATGGCACGCAAGGTCGGCTATCCGATCATCATCAAGGCTTCCGGCGGCGGCGGCGGTCGCGGCATGCGTGTGGTGCACACCGAGGCAGCCTTGATCAATGCCGTAGCCATGACGCGCCAGGAGGCCAAGACCGCATTCGGCAATCCCACCGTGTATATGGAGAAATTCCTGGAAACGCCGCGTCACGTCGAAGTTCAGGTGCTTGCCGATGAGCATCGCAACGCGGTGTTTCTGGGGGACCGGGATTGTTCGATGCAAAGGCGCCACCAGAAAATCATCGAAGAGGCGCCAGCGCCCCTGATCCCGCTAAAAGACCGTCTGCGCATTGGCGAGCGCTGTGCGGATGCATGCCGAAAAATCGGCTACCGGGGGGCGGGAACGTTCGAGTTCCTGTACGAAAAAGGCGAGTTCTATTTCATCGAAATGAACACGCGCGTGCAGGTCGAACATCCGGTGACGGAGATGATTACCGGCGTCGATATCGTCAAAACGCAGATATTGGTGGCCGCCGGGGAGAAGTTGCCATTCCGGCAAAAGGACATCAACTTCCATGGTCATGCCATCGAATGCCGCATCAATGCGGAGCATCCGTTCAAATTTACGCCGTCCCCCGGGCGCATCACGTCCTGGCACGTGCCCGGCGGGCCGGGCATCCGGGTGGATTCGCATGTGTACCATGGCTACTTCGTTCCGCCGTATTACGATTCGCTCATCGGCAAAGTCATCGCCTACGGCGACACGCGCGAACAGGCCTTGGCACGCATGCGCATTGCGCTTTCGGAAATGATCGTGGAAGGGATCCAGACCAATTTGCCCCTGCACCAGGAACTCATGCTGGATACCTCTTTCATGCGCGGCGGTACCAGCATCCACTATCTGGAAGACAAGCTCGCCAAATACGGCAAGGCAGAGTAGCTTCGACCATCCCGGAGGCGCCCATCGCCTGGCTTGCAGTTGAATGCATCGTCGATGCGCCCATAGTTTCCGCTATGGTGGATGCCCTGACCGAACAGGGGGCAATGTCTGTGGACGTGGCGGATGCCGAGGCGGGAACGCAGCGCGAGACGCCGGTATACGGGGAACCGGGCCAGGATGGGACGGAGGCATTCCGCATCAATCGCGTCACGGCCTTGTTTGCGCCGGTGGAAAACTTGTCCGACGCCGTGGACAGGGCAATGCGGGCAGCTGGTCTCAGTACGCCACTTGACTACACGGTCACCGAAATCGAAGAGCAGGATTGGGTCCGGCTTACACAAACCCAGTTCGATCCCATCCGCGCGTCAGCGCGGCTGTGGATCGTCCCGAGCTGGCATGCGGTGCCGGATGCGGCGGCCATCAATATCATGCTCGATCCGGGACTGGCGTTCGGGACCGGCAGTCATCCCACCACACGGTTGTGCCTCGACTGGCTTGATCGACATATCACAGTCGGGTCTTGCGTCATCGACTACGGTTGTGGATCCGGCATCCTGGCAATTGCCGCCGCCAAACTCGGCGCGCAACGGGTCCATGGCGTGGATATCGACCGGCAAGCAATCCTTTCGAGCCGCTACAACGCCCAGCGCAATAACGTGACCATCGAATTCTTCCAGGTCGACGACATTGCGTTAGAACCCGCCGATTGCGTCATTGCCAACATATTGTCGAATCCGCTCAAAGTGCTTGCGCCATTGCTGGCAGAGTTGACCTTACCCGGCGGGAAGCTGGTGTTGTCGGGCATTTTGTCCCCCCAGGCGGCGCAAGTGGAACAAGCGTATGCGTCCTGGTTTGTATTCGACGCGCCGGTAGTCGACGAGGGCTGGGTGCGCCTGTGCGGCACCCGCCGCCATTGACGAAAAGCGCCATGGATCTTTACACCCGCTGTCCGGGTTGCGACACCACCTTTCGCGTCACGACGCAGCAACTGCAGGCCGCCAACGGGCAAGTGCGATGCAGCCACTGCGCCCGAGTATTCGATGCGTTTGCAACGTTGACGGCCCAGGAACCGCCGCGGACCTTGCAAGAGCCGGCCACTTCGACTTCGCCGCTACAACATCAGGGTGCCGGCGCTGCGGGTCCCGCCGCGCCGGGGCACTCGCCCTCCTTTGCCGCTTTGCCCAGGCAGGCTGGATCGGATCCGGCGGCGGCGCTGTATGAATGGGAATTCCGGATGCCCGAATCGCCGCCGCGAACTTTACTGTGGACGGTCTCTGCTTTGTTTCTGCTGCTAAGCCTGGGCGTCCAGGCTGCATTTGCGTTTCGCACGGAAGTTGCGGTGCTGCTGCCCCAATCCCGCATTCTTTATGCGCGCATCTGCGAAACGGTGGGCTGCACGACCGGCTTGCCGCAATTGGCGCATTTCCTGCACATCGAGGCTTCCGACCTCAAGGCGACGGATCCGGCGCATCCGCAGGAAATTCAACTGCTTCTGTCGATCAGAAATCGCGCGCCCATCGAATTGGCTTACCCTGCCTTCGAACTGACGTTGACGGACACCGGCGAGCAGTCGCTTGGCAGGCGCGTCTTCCTGCCCGCGGAGTATCTTCCTTCGAGCGCTCCGCCGGATGGTTTCAGAGCCGGGACCGAGTTGCCAATCCAGCTTTATTTGGATACCGGCTCCCTGCGGGCTGCAGGCTACCGGCTTTATCTGTTCTATCCTTAATGCTGCGCCAATAATTTACCGAGCCACCCGCGTGAACGCGGGCGGGTTAATGTGAGTTTTCTCTTTGAAAGGACGCGAGATGAGCACCGTGACACTTAAAGGCAACCCCGTTACCGTCGCAGGAGACCTGCCTGCGCAAGGCGGCGCCGTTAAAGATTTCAGCCTGACTGGCAAGGACCTCGGCGATGTGTCGCTCAAGTCTTACGCGGGCAAGCGCAAAGTGCTGAACATCGTTCCCAGCCTGGACACGCCAACATGCCAGCAATCGACGCGCGTGTTCAATCAGAAGGCATCCGGCATGAAGAACGTGGTGGTGCTGGTCATTTCCGCTGATCTGCCATTTGCCATGTCACGATTCTGCAGTGCCGAGGGCCTCGACAACGTTGTGACCTTGTCGACTTTTCGCGCGAAGGATTTTCATGCCCGCTACGGCGTGGACATTGTCGACGGGCCGCTCAAGGGTTTGACCGCCCGCGCAGTGGTCGTGCTGGACGAAAATAATCAGGTTTTGCATTCGGAACTGGTGCCCGAGATTGCCAACGAGCCGAATTACGACGCGGCACTGTCGGCGTTGAAATAGCGGCGGATCAGATCGGAGCGCAAATCGACCATGAGCGCCGCACCCGCCCGGAGCCGCCCGCATGCGTTTCATCTGCCGCGCAGGCATGGGCCTGCGCGGCCGCCCACCCGGGCGGTGCCCGAACGGATGCTCAGGGGTTCCGCGACATGAGCGCTGAACCGGGAAGAATGCCGCGGCCGCAGGAAAGCTCGCACAAAGGTAAAACCGGCTGGCGCCGGCTATCGAATGCGCTCTGCTATTCCATGGAAGGCCTCAGGGCGGCATTTCGTCATGAAGATGCGTTTCGCCAGGAGGTGTTGCTAGGCGCGGTACTGATTCCAATCGCTTTGTTCCTGCCTGCGTCCGGGCTTGGCAAAGCCGTCATGATTGCCGCTGTTCTACTGGTATTGATCGTGGAATTGCTGAATTCGGCGATCGAGGCCACGGTTGACCGGGTTTCCCTTGACGACCATCCGCTTGCCAAGCGCGCCAAGGATATCGGTAGCGCTGCAGTCATGCTGTCGTTGGTCAACGCCGGGGTGGTATGGCTGCTGGTCTTGTTTGGCTGAGTCGGGCGCTCGGCGTTCAGCGTCCGTGATACCCCAAACGCGTGCGCCGCCTGGTCAGGCGTGCTGGAGATGGCAGTTTCACAAAAAATCATATACTTTTGGCGCAAATATCGTAAAATCTCTAGCTTAAACGCCTTAATTAGCTAGAAATCAAAGGCTTCAGGCATCCAATCAGGGGTGGGTGGCATGAAGAAGACGGCCTTCTGGACAGCCGATTGGTTCCTCGGATTGATCGTCGCGCTGGTGCTGTTCTTCGCATCGGGCAGCGATCTGGTCCAGAGTCTCGAGCGCCTTGCTTATGACTGGGGCGTTCGTGCCTCCAATCATGCGCCATCGTCGCGCGTGGCCGTGATCGCCATAGACGACCAGAGCATCGGAAATATCGGACGATGGCCATGGTCGCGCGAAGTCCACGCGCAAATGATCCAGAAGCTCCAGCAGGCCGGAGCGAAGGTCGTAGGGTACGCGTCATTTTTCTTCGAGCCCCAGATTGATCCCGGGCTCGCTTATGTCGACAAATTAACGCAGCTCTATCAGGCGCTCGAGCCGCCGCAACAGCAGAATCTCGCGCAGTTCGGCAGCGTGCTCGCGGAGGCCGAGCAGGCGCTGAACAGTGATCGCAAGCTTGCCGCGGCAATTACCGAGGCGCGAAATGTCGCGTTGCCCATGCTCTTCGTGTTGGGCGAGCCGCGGGGCAATCCGGACAAGCCGCTTGCGGATTACATTCTGAAAAACCAGATCACCAAGGTCGTCGATCGGGTCGGGGCCCAGGACAACGATTTCTTTCCGGTCCCTACGCTCCAGGCGGCCTCGCCGTTGCCGGAGATCGCGGCCGGAGCCATGGCAATCGGCCACCTGAATGCGCTGTCCGATGTGGACGGCAGTACGCGCACTGAACCGCTGGTGGTGCGCTATTACGATCAGTATTTCCCATCGTTTGCGACCATGCTCGCGGCCATGAGCCTCAACTTGGGTCCCGGCGACATCGAGATGCGTCTGGGCGAGGGGATCAAGGTCGGCAACCTGAGCATCACGACCGACCCGTATTTGCAAATGCACAGCTATTTCTACAAGGACAAGGACGGCAAGCCGGCGTTTGCGCTGGATTCTTTTTACGATGTCATCTCGGACAAAATACCCGCCGAGAAATACCGCGACAAAATCGTGCTGATCGGCGCCACCGCCGCGGGTGTTGGCACGTATCAGGTCACGCCAATCTCCCCGGCCATGCCACCGGTGGTCACGCTCGCACACTCGGTTTCGAGCATTTTGCAGCAGCATTTTTTTGTCGTTCCGACCTGGAGTTTCTGGGTCGAGAAACTCGCTTTCGTGCTGGTCGCGCTGTACATCATATTGCTGTTGCCGCGGCTGAATGCCGGGATGGGTTTCGCATTGAGCGCCGTGTTGCTGATCGCGCTCATCGCGACCCATTTCATGCTCATGACGGGGAAATTGATGTGGATTCAGCTGATGGCTTCGGCGGTTTTGCTGGTCGTCGGCCACGTACTGCTGACGACCAAGCGATTCCTGGTTACCGAGCGCGGCAAAGCCAGATCCGATCTGGAATCCGCGGAGTCCAACCGCATGCTGGGCCTTGCATTTCAAGGGCAAGGGCAGCTTGACATGGCTTTCGACAAGTTCAAGAAGGTGCCGCTCGACGATGCCGTGATGGATAACATGTACAACCTTGCCCTGGATTTCGAGCGCAAGCGACAGTTCAACAAGGCGCAAGCGGTTTACGATTATATGGCGACCTACAACGCGAAATACCGCGATCTGGAACAGAAGCGCGCTCGCGCCAAGCAGATGTCGGAGACCGTCATCCTCGGCGGCAACGCCGGGCGCACCAACGCGAGCACGTTGGTGCTCGAGGGCGGCGCCGTGGAAAAGCCCATGCTCGGGCGCTATCAGGTTGAAAAGGAACTGGGCAAAGGCGCGATGGGCGTCGTTTATCTCGGCAAGGACCCGAAGATCGGCCGCGTGGTCGCAATCAAGACCATGGCGTTGTCGCAGGAATTCGAAGCCGACGAACTCGAAGAGGTCAAGCAACGCTTCTTCAGGGAGGCGGAAACGGCAGGCCGTTTGAATCACCCCCATATCGTCACGATCTATGACGCCGGCGAAGAGCACGATCTGGCTTATATCGCCATGGAGTTTTTGAAAGGCAAGGATCTGGTCGCGCACACCAAGCCCGGCGCCTTGCTGCCGATGCCCAAGGCGCTCGCCATCGTGGCGCGGGTCGCTGAAGCGCTGTCGTATGCGCATTTGCAGAATGTCGTTCACCGCGACATCAAGCCGGCTAACATCATGTATGACCCGCAGACCGATGCCGTCAAAGTCACCGACTTCGGCATCGCGAGAATCACGGATTCGTCCAAGACCAAGACCGGAATGGTGCTTGGAACGCCGTCCTACATGTCGCCCGAGCAACTGGCCGGAAAGAAGATCGATGGCCAGTCCGATCTGTTCTCGCTGGGCGTCACGCTTTACCAGCTCATTTGCGGCCACCTGCCATTCCAGGGTGACTCCATGACCCAACTGATGTTCAAGATTGCGAACGAACCGCCACTCGATATCCTGGGCGTCAATCCCGCCGTTCCGGAGTGTTTGGTTGAAATCATAAACAAGGCGCTCGCCAAGAACGTGGCGCAGCGCTATCAAAGCGGTGACGAATTCGCGCACGCCGTGCGCGCCTGCGCCGCTCAGTTCGATACCCTGGACGTAACTCTTTAGCGAATGCGCGACATGAGCCTGATGGCCTCGATTGAGATGGCAAAAGCGACGCACACCGGAATGGTGCGTTCGCATAACGAAGACAGCATTGTCACGGACCCGGAGATCGGCCTGGTGGTCCTTGCAGACGGAATGGGCGGATATAACGCCGGCGAGGTCGCCAGTGGCATCGCCACGGCGTTGATCGCGAGTGAAACCCGCGAAGCCCTGCTCCGGCATGCGCCGCATGAGCTGGACCGGGCCACCGGTTCACCGTTTGCGGCCACCCTGCTGCGGGATATCATTGCGAAAGCCAATACTTCGATATTTCAGTCCGCGAACAGCCAGCCGCAGTACGCGGGCATGGGGACTACACTGGTCGCAGGCTTGTTATGCAACAATCAGATCACGGTCGCGCACATTGGCGATTCGCGCTGCTATCGCCATCGTAACGGCAAGCTCGAGCAGATCACCCGCGACCACTCCTTGTTGCAGGAGCAGATCGACAGCGGGCTTCTGACGAAAGAGGCGGCCAAGCGCTCGCAGAACAAGAATCTGGTCACGCGTGCGCTGGGGATCGAACCGGCGGTGGAGGCGGAGATTCATTCCCATCCGGCCGCGCAAGGTGACATCTATCTAGTATGCTCGGACGGCCTCAATGACATGGTCGAGGACGAGGACATAGAGATGACGCTCGATGCACTCGGCGCGAATCTGCAGCTTGCCGCCGAGCAGCTCGTGCAAATGGCAAACGACAATGGCGGTCGCGATAATATCTCGGTAGTGCTGATCAAGGTGAAAAAGGACTTTCCGGCAGACGATGGCATGTTTGCGAAGTTCTTTTCCTGGTTCAAATAAAGGGCGCAGCTATGGCGAAGTTGATATTGAGTCTGGATGGTCAGCTGATCAAGGAATTTACCCTGAGCAAAGAGCGAACTACCATCGGCCGCAAGCCGCACAACGACATTCAGATCGACAACCTCGCCGTGAGCGGTGAGCACGCCATCATCATGACGATCCTGAATGATTCTTTCCTGGAGGATCTGGGAAGTACCAATGGCACCCTGGTCAACGGACAGCCGGTCAAGAAACACTTTCTGCAAAGTAACGATACGATCGAAATCGGCAAGTACAAGCTGAAGTACATCAACGAGGTGGCGGCGAGCATGAGCCCGGCCGAGTTCGAGAAAACCATGGTACTGAGGACGCCGGCCGGCGCGGCGCCCAAGCAGGAAACGCGAAGCCCTACCGATACCCAGACCAATCTCGAAGCCCTGCCCCGCCAGGCAGAAGACATCGTGAATGCCCAGTCCTCGATCGGAACCTCCACCATACCGCCGGTGGCGAGCGCCGCACCGGCCAAACCGGTCGTCGCGTCCGTGCCGCCGATTGCTGCAGCCTCACCCGCACCCGCGGCCCCTCCCGCGCAGGGGATCGGGATCATCCAGATTCTTTCGGGTCCCAATGCAGGCAAGGAACTGCCGCTCGCAAAGCCTCTGACCACGCTTGGCAAGCCTGGCGTGCAAGTCGCGGTCATCGCCAAGCGTCCGCAGGGTTACTTCATTACCCATGTGGAAGGCGCCAATTTCCCGGTCGTCAACGGCAAGACCCTCGATGCGCAGGCACGCCAGCTCGGTGACCATGACATCATCGAACTGGCCGGTGTGAAGATGGAGTTCTTCCTGAAGCCCTGAGCAATGCGCGGCCTAAACCCCGCACGCAAGTAGCGTCCTTGATTCATCGCGCGCGGTGGGCGCAGCCGCGTTCTTTGCGCGCAACGATAACGGAGGCGGGTTGAAGAAGCACCTTGTGCGCATTGCGCTGGGGCTGGTCGTCGTCCTGGTATTTGTCGGCCACGCGGCCGATCGTTACACCATTCCGTTCATCGACCGTTTCGAGAATATCGTCTATGACGCACGCCTGCGCCTGACGATGGCGAACGACGTCGATCCGCGTATCGTCATCGTCGATGTCGACGAGAAAAGCCTGGCCGCGGAAGGCCGCTGGCCCTGGCGGCGCGACAAGCTCGGCGCAATGGTCGACCAGCTGTTCGATCACTACAAGGCCGGCATCGTTGGCTTCGACATCGTGTTTGCCGAACGAGACGAGAGCTCCGGACTCGACGTCCTGCGCGAACTCGCGCAGCGCGAATTGAAGGGCGACGCCCAGTTTCAGGCTGTGCTCAGGAATGTCGCGCCCCAGCTCGAATACGATCGCGTGTTCGCCGAGAAACTGAGGAACCGCGCAATCGTGCTGGGTTATTATTTTTCCCAGGCGCAGACACAGGAGGGCCGTACTACCGGCGCGCTGCCGGCGCCTGTATTTCCGGCGGGTACGTTCAAAGGCCGGAATATTCTGTTTACAAGCTGGACCGGCTATGGGGCCAATCTGGAGGAATTCCAGCGGGCGGCCGCCAGCGGCGGCCACTTCAACCCCCTGCCGGACGATGACGGCGTCATCCGGCGCGTGCCCATGCTCGCCGAGTACAACGGCGCCTACTACGAATCACTGTCCATGGCAGTCATCAGGCTCGGATTGGGGCTGCCGCCGGTCGTGCCAGGTTTTCCGCAAGACAAACCCTGGTCCAGGAACTATCCGGGACTCGAATGGCTGGACGCGGGCCCGGTGCGCGTACCGGTCGACAATTTCGTCACGGCGCTGGTGCCCTACCGCGGCAAGCAGGGAAGTTTTCAGTACGTGTCCGCAACCGACGTCCTGCATGCATCCGCGCCCGTTACCGCGCTCGCGGGCAAGATCGTGCTGGTGGGCACCACCGCGCCGGGCCTGTACGACATGCGCGCGGCGCCGGTTGCGAGCGTATATCCCGGCGTGGAAATACACGCCAACCTTATCGCTGGAATGCTCGATGGCAGCATCAAGCAGCGACCGCCGTATGTGTTGGGTGCGGAAGTCATGTTGCTGTTGTTATCCGGCATCGGCATGGCCTTGTTGCTGCCATTGATCAATCCGCTGCGGGCCACCGTGCTCACCGTCGTCGTGATCATCACGGTATTCGCGACCAACGTGCTGGTGTGGACCGAGGGCAACCTGGTGCTGCCGCTGGCGTCGGGGTTGTTGATGATCGCGGTGCTTTTTGCGCTGAACATGTCGTACGGATTCTTCGTCGAATCACGCGCCAAGCGGCAGATCACCGGATTGTTCGGGCAGTACGTTCCGCCCGAACTGGTCGACGAAATGAGCAATGACCCGGAAGCGTTTTCCATGGAAGGGGAAAGCCGCGAAATGTCCGTGTTGTTTACGGACGTGCGCGGCTTCACCACCATCTCCGAAGGCCTGGATCCCAAAGAACTGTCCAAGCTGATGAACGAATTCCTGACGCCGCTCACGCGCATCATCTATAAGCATCGCGGCACGATCGACAAATACATGGGTGATTGCATCATGGCCTTCTGGGGCGCGCCGCTGAACGACCCCCAGCACGCGCGCAATGCGGTCGTGGCTGGCATGGAAATGCACCGGGCTCTCGACGAATTGCAGCCGCATTTCAAGGACAAGGGCTGGCCGCCGATCCATATCGGCGTGGGCGTGAACAGCGGCCGTATGAGTGTCGGCAACATGGGCTCCGAAATCCGGTTGGCTTACACCGTAATGGGCGATGCCGTGAACCTGGCCTCCCGCCTGGAGGGCATCACCAAGCAATATGGGGTCAAAATGATCGTCGGCGAAGCGACCCGGGCCGAAGTGCCTGAAGTCGTCTACCGCGAGCTGGACCGCGTCAAGGTCAAGGGCAAGGAAGCCCCGGTGGCGATCTATGAGCCCATTGGGCTGGCGGGCGGGGTCGGTAAACCCATGCAAGATGAGCTGAAGTTGTGGGGACAGGCGCTCAAGCTCTATCGGGCGGGGGATTGGGATATGGCAGAATTGCAACTCATCAACCTGACGAAGGCGAGTCCGGCCAGTGGTCTGTATGCCCTGTTCCTTGAGCGGATCGCGCACTTGCGCAAGAACCCGCCGGAACCGGGGTGGGATGGCTCCTGGAAGTTTGAAAGCAAATAGCGACGATGCAAATCAGGATACTTGGCTGCAGTGGAGGAATTGGCGGCAATCTGCGAACGACGTCGATGCTGCTGGACGACGACGTCCTGGTGGATGCGGGAACCGGCGTGGGCGATCTCACGCTCACTGAATTGCTCAAGATTGACCACGTATTCCTGACCCACTCCCACCTCGATCACGTCACTTCGTTGCCGCTGCTGGTCGATACCGTGGGCCCAATGCGTGAAATGCCGATCACCGTGCATTGCACCGAGGCGACGCGCAGAATTCTGCAGGATCACATTTTCAACTGGAAAGTGTGGCCCGACTTCAGCGAAATACCCAGCAAATCGGCGCCTTATCTGCGCTATGCCACATTTACGGTGGGCGAGAGCGTGGTCATCGGCGGCGGGCAAGATCAAAGTGCTGCCTGCCAATCATGTCGTACCGGCGGTCGGCTTTCAGTTCGACAGCGGCGAGGCGAGCCTCGTCTTTACCGGGGATACGACGGTCAATGATGCGTTGTGGATCGAAGTCAACAAGATCGAGAATCTGCGCTATCTGATCATTGAAACAGCGTTCCCGAATCTGGACAAGGAATTGGCCATCGCCTCCAAACATCTGTGTCCGAGCATGCTCGCGGAGGAACTGGCCAAACTGAAACGCCCGACGCGCGTATTTGTAACCCACCTCAAGCCGGGCGCCGGGACCGCCACGATGCAGGAAGTGGAAGAGTGCGCGGAGCGCTTATAACCCGCGCATGCTTTCCAATGGACAGGTTTTCAAGTTTTGAATCCGGCCGGCCGTAAGTTCAGGTTTCCGATGCGGTCTGCCGATTGTGGGCATAGTCCGGGAATGTTGCGCCCGCAAATGGAAGAAGGATGCAAGCCATGAGCACGGTCTTCGAAACAAAGCCACAAGCCGGCCAGAACCTGGCCGAAATGAGCCACAAGCTGGAGTTTCAGAAAAAACTCCAGGCGGTGACGAACAAGATCCATGCGACCAGCAACATCGACGAGATCATGCTCGAGTTGTCGCAGGACATCTGCACGCTGTTCGACGCCGACCGGCTGACCATTTACGTGCTCTTCCGAGGACCGCACCTCCATCATCTCCAAGGTCAAGACGGGCCTGATCCTCGTTCAAGGATCTCAAGCTGCCGATCAACGAGCAGAGCATCGCCGGATTCGTCGCGCTGTCACAAGAAGCTGATCAACATTCGCGACGTCTACGACGACAACGAACTGCGCAGCGCACAACCCCAATCTGAAGTTTCCTCAAGGAGGTCGACAAGCGAACCGGCTACCGCACCAAGCAAATGCTGGTGGCGCCGGTCGTAGACAGCGCTGCCAACGAATTGATTGGCGTCATGCAGGTCATCAACTCCAAGAGCGGCCAGCCCTTTGCGACCATTGCCGAAGAAGGTGCGGCGCACCTGTGCGAGACTCTGGAGATCGCCCTGCGCCAGCGCAGCCGCCCGACGGCGATGCTGCGCGGCAAATACGATTACCTGGTTACCAATGCCGTGCTGTCGGCCGAAGAAATGGAGCTCGCCACCCGGTCGGCGCGGCGCAAGAATCTGGACATCGAAGACGTGCTGATCGACGAATTCCAGGTCAAATCCGCCGGCCATTGGCGAAGCGATCTCCCAGTTTTTCAAGGTGCCCTACGAGCCGTTCAAGCAGGACCGCGTCAAGCCGCTCGATCTGCTGAAGAACCTGAAGCGCGATTATGTGGAAAGCAGCAACTGGGTTCCCGTGGAGGACGTCAAGGAAGGCCTGATCGTGCTCACGACCGACCCGGAGAAGGTGCGGGCGTCGAAGGTGGTCAGCAATATCTTTCCCAAGCACAAGATCGTGTACAAGGTCTGTACCCACCGCGAGTTCAAGGCGACGCTCGATCAGTTCTTCGGTGCGGAATCGGGCGATACCTCCTCGATCGGCGAACTGCTGTCGACCCTGGATGAGGAGGACGACGAGGAGGGCGGCGAGTGGGACCGACGATCGCGTCGCTGGCCCAGGACAACGAGCTGGTCAAACTCGTCAACAAGGTCATCATCGATGCTTACCACCAGGGCGCATCCGACATTCATATCGAGCCGTATCCGGGCAAGGGCAAGACCGAGATGCGCTTCCGCAAGGACGGCACCTTGCAGCAATTACATTTCGGTGCCGGCGAGCTATCGCAATGCGATCGTCGCGCGCCTGAAGGTCATGTGCGATCTCGATATTTCCGAGAAGCGCAAGCCCCAGGACGGCAAGATCAAGTTCAAGAAATTCGGACCGCTCGACATCGAACTGCGGGTCGCCACGATTCCGTCCGCCGGCGGCGTCGAAGACATCGTCATGCGTATTCTGGCAGCCGGCGAACCCATCCCGCTCGACAAGCTCGGCCTGTCGCAGCGCAATGTCGGACTGTTGAAAGAAACCGTCAGCAAACCTTATGGATTGTTCTTTGTCTGCGGGCCCACCGGTTCCGGCAAGACCACGACGCTTGCACTCCGTGCTGGGTTACCTGAATACGCCCGAAACGAAAATCTGGACGGCGGAGGACCCGGTGGAAATTACGCAAAAGGGCTTGCGCCAGGTGCAGATGAACCCGAAGGCGGGCTTGACCTTTGCCGTGGCGATGAAGGCATTTCTGCGTGCCGACCCGGACATCATCATGGTCGGTGAAATGCGCGACAAGGAAACCACTGTCCACCGGCATCGAGGCGTCGCTGACGGGTCACCTGGTGTTCGCGACCCTGCACACCAACAGCGCGCCGGAATCGATCATCCGGCTGCTCGACATGGGCATGGACCCGTTCAATTTCGCCGATGCGCTGCTGGGCATCCTGGCGCAGCGCCTGGCCAAGCGGCTGTGCTCGAAATGCAAGACGCCTCACGTTGCCAGCCAGGAGGAACTCAAGGCGATCCTGGAGGAGTACAGCGTCGAGTTACGCAACACCGAACACTGGAAGCGCGACCCGAAGGCCGCCTATGAAGCCGTGTACCGGGAGTGGGTGAAACTGTTTGCGGACGACAAGGGGCAGTTCACACTCTATACCCCGGTCGGTTGCGATGCCTGCGGCGGCGGCGGATACAAAGGGCGGGTCGGGTTGCATGAGTTGTTGGTCGGCACCGACACCGTCAAGAAGCATATCCAGGAGCATGCACGCGTGGCAGAGATCGTGGCCACCGCGCTTGCGGAAGGCATGCGCACGCTCAAGCAGGATGGCATCGAGAAAGTACTGCAAGGGGTCACGGACATGCTTCAGGTCAGGGCGGTGTGCATCAAGTAATGCATGACGCTGTAGAAAAAGTCCGCACGGAAAGCTTGTCATGACAGAGCCGAATTCCCCCGATCTCTTCCACCGACTGGAAGAGCTCAACGCGGTGGGGATCTCATTGTCGAAGGTCAAGGATACCAATCGCCTGCTCGAGGCGATTCTGGTCGCAGCCAAGAAAATTACCAATGCGGACGGCGGCACGCTGTATCGCGTGGACGCCGAGAAAAAACTCGTTCACTTCGAGATCCTGCGGACGGATTCCCTGAACATTGCGATGGGCGGGACGACGGGCGTGGAGGTGCCGTTTTATCCGGTGCGGCTGTTCGACGAGGAGGGGCGGCCGAACAACTCGATGGTGGTGGCCTACGCGGTGCTGCGTGATGAGACAGTCAACATTGCCGACGCTTATGCGGCCAAAGGCTTCGATTTTACCGGGACCAAGAGTTTCGACGGCAAGACCGGCTATCGATCCGAATCCTTTCTCACCGTCCCCATGAAGAATCATGAGGACGAAGTCATTGGCGTATTGCAGCTGATCAACGCGAAGGACCGCCGGACGGGAGCCACGGTGCCCTTTTCCGAGGCCGATCAGCGTCTCGCCGAATCCCTCGCCTCACAGGCCGCCGTTGCGCTGACCAACCGCCAGTTGATCGACCAGCTCGAAGGATTGTTCGAATCCTTCATCAATCTGATCAATGCGGCAATCGACGACAAGTCCCCGTATACCGGTGGCCATTGCCAGCGCGTACCGACGCTCACGATGATGCTCGCCGAGGCGGCGCATGAAACCAGTGAAGGTCCGCTCGCCGCGTTCAGCATGACCGACAAGGATCGTTACGAGCTCAAGATCGCCGGGTTGCTGCATGATTGCGGCAAGGTCACCACCCCGGTGCATGTGGTGGACAAGTCGACCAAGCTGCAAACGATTTTCGATCGCATCGGGCTGATCGACACGCGCTTCGAAGTGCTCAGGCGCGACGCCGAGCTCGAGCGGCTCAAGGCCCGGCTCGCCGCGCCACAGGATCCGGGCGGGGAATGGAGCAAAGCCGATCGCGCCCTCAAGGCGCGACTGCGCCAGATCGACGAGGACAGGCAGTTTCTGCGGTTTTGCAACTTTGGTTCCGAAGCCATGCGCGCCGAGGACCAGCAGCGGGTGCGCGAAATTGGCAAAAGCTATAAGTGGCGCGACGTCGATGGCAACGAGGTGGATTTCCTGACGGCGGATGAAGTCAACAATCTCACCATCCGCTCGGGAACGCTGACGCAGGACGAGCGCCAGATCATCAATCATCACATCGAAGTCACCATCAAGATGCTCGAATCGTTGCCCTGGCCGCGCCACCTGAAAAACGTGGCCGAGTACGCGGGCGGGCACCATGAGCGCATGGATGGCAAGGGTTATCCGCGAGGGTTGACCCGCAATCAGATGTCCGTGCAGGCGCGCGTCATGGGCATTGCCGATATCTTCGAGGCGCTGACTGCCAAGGACCGGCCCTACAAGAAAGGCAAAACACTGACCGAATCGTTGCAGATCCTCGGCCGGTTCAAACTCAACGGGCATATCGATCCGGATCTGTTCGATATATTCGTCGGCAAGAAGGTGTACTTGCGGTACGCCGAGCAGTTTCTCGACCCCGACCAGATCGATGAGCGTGGATGAAGCAGCGCTTTCGGGCTTCCGGGCGCAGTGACAAACTTCGGCAGATACTGCCGGTCGGTCCGGGATCGGCAGGATGATTCCCGCCAGCATGAACCGGACAGTACAGAATCCCTGAAAAATCCCCTGTGCACCGGTCGCGCACCCACCGCCGTAACGGCTGAGTAGAGCATTGTTATATCAATTGATTTCGGATGATTCCCAAAGCATCGCAACGCTATGACAGCTGGTTTTGGACGGCTGGCATAGGGCTTGCGAAGTCGATGCCCGAACACCTGAAATATCGAGTGTTTGTTCATCAACCATGAAGGAGTTATCCATGAAGGCCGTACAAAAGGGTTTTACCCTAATCGAACTGATGATCGTGGTCGCGATCATCGGTATTCTGGCGGCGGTTGCGTTGCCGGCGTACCAGGACTACACCGCCCGTGCCAAGATGTCTGAAGCGATTCTGGCCGCGTCGGCCTGCCGTACCAGCGTGACCGAGACGGTTCAGTCGGCTTCCGGCACGCTGCCCGGCGCCGGCTTGTGGGGCTGCGAATCGAAGACCGGTACCCAGGTTTCCAAGTATGTGAGCGCGATCCAGACCAACGACGATGGTGAAATCCGCGTGGTCGTGACCGGCATCAACACCGTCTCCAACGGCATGGCGATCCTTCTGAAGCCGTTTGAAACTGTAGGCGGTACGGCGATTGTCTAATGCTACCTCGGCTGGTGCTGCCATTGCCCGCTGGGATTGCGGCGCAGACCCGGCCAACGGTGCCAATGACATCAACAAGTACCTGCCAGGTTCCTGCCGCGCTACCATTGTCTCGACTGGCGGCCATAAGTCGGGTACGTAATAGTATCGATAGTGCAGTCGGTAACGATTGCACGATTAGTTGGGAAAGAAGGCGTCTACGGACGCCTTCTTTTTTATGGCCCGGTCGATTTCAATCTTCTATCGTCGAACCACAAGCACAGTACAAATAACCGGCGATGACTGCACAGAGAAATTTTCAGATGAATTTTCGCAAATTCGAGGGTGGACACGCCTTCACCCTGCCCCTGGCGATCATATGCCTGTATCTGATCTTCGCGCCTGTTTGGGAAACAGGCATTGCGCCACGTCTTTACGACGATTCGCGTTATCTCCAGCTCATCGTCCTGGCGCTGCTGCTCCTTCCGCTCGCAAGTGCGCCGGTGCGGCTTGCCGTGACCCTCGCATGGCTCGCCTTGCACCGGTACGCCCGCACTTTATTAGTCGTGCTACTGGCCGGTGGGGCCTTGAGCGTAGCTGCTTCGGATGCCGCTCATTTAGGATCAATGGAAGTTGCACTCGTGGCTCAACTCGTCATGCTGGTGCTTGTGGTTTCAGCCGCCAGCCGCGAGGGCAAAGAGCAATCGGACAAGGCATTCGCGTTCGCGATCTTCGCAGGCGCAGCCCTGTTCGTGCTGAAGTTCTGGGTGACCTACCTGCTCTACGCGGTGGAAAACAAGCTATTTCCCTGGGACAGCCCGTTTATCGGCTTCGCCAACGTCCGGTTCTTCAGCCAGTACCAGTCCTATACGCTGTTGCTGATGGTGCTTCCGGGGCTCATGCCCGGCGTCGGCCGATTCGCGAAGACGCTGTACTGGCTCGTCGCGGCCAATTTCTGGGCCCTGCACTGGATGGTCGGAACGCGCGCCGCGTGGTTGGGACTGGTTGTCGGATTCGCGGTGGTGCTGATTTTCATGCGCCAGGGCCGCAAGGACTGGCTGCGCAGGCAACTGCTGGTCATCCTGGCCGGTGGGGCGATTTTTCTGGCGCATGCCCACCTCACCGAGGCCCTGCCTCAGGCCACGCCGGTTCCCGGGATCCAGTCCATTGTGGAGCGCGGCCAGGGCAGCATCAACGAGCGCTTGGCGCTCGCGCGCAGCGCAGTGGATTTCATCCGGCAACACCCGCTGCTGGGCGTTGGCCCGGGCCAGTTCGGTCTCGGGGATTACGCCACGTTCGCCGCCCATCCGCACAACGTCCCGTTGCAGCTGTTGTCCGAATACGGCATTCCGGCGGGCCTTGCCGGCATTGCGCTGATCCTGATGCTGATGGGGTTCGCGGTGCGACGCGCGAGGCACGCCGTCGGCAACTCCGGTGTGCTCGATGCCAGCCTGGTCGCCGCGCTGGCGATGGGGCTGACCGATTCGCTGGTCAGCGGCAATCTGATCATGCCCCACAGCCAGATGTTCTTTGCCGTCCTGGCGGGTTGGGCAGTGGGCCGCTGGGCCCGCGCGCCGTCGGGGTTGTATGAAGCCGGACCAAACTTTACCGCGCAGCGATTTGCCATCGTCGGCGTTGCCGTCCTTTCGGTGGCCATTACCGCGATGTTGAGCATTGAATATCTGCCGCTCGCCCGGGACCTGCCCGTCTGGTTGGCGACCTGGAATCCGCATTTCTGGCAGTACGGGCGCTTCTCTGCCTGGTAGGCGCGGCGGCCGTGTCGCGAATTGCGGGGCCGTCAATCAGCGTATCGCCGGCGTGTGGATGGCGTCGACCCGCACCGTCTGGCTGCTGCGCAAGTACTCCTGCAGCGGCTCCCACACCGGTGTCGCAGCCGCATCGGGTGGCGTTACGGCGGCCCACCCGGCCACCCGATAGGACGTGCCGGATTGCAGCGGGTCTGCGCCCAATCGCAGATCGGAAATGCGCTGGCCGATCGAGGCCCGCGGCGAACAGGTATAAGTCAGCCCCCCCACCCGCACCATGTCGCCGCCTTGCCGGTAATACGGATCCGGATTGAACAGATTATCGGCAATGTCCTCGAGCGCGTGCTTGATCTGCGCGCCGGTCAGATCGCGTACCGAGATCCCGGCATAGGTGATGGCGGTCTGCGCCATGACGTCCTCGACGGTCACGGTCGAGCCGGGCAGCAGCGTGGTTCCCCAGCGAAATCCTGGCGACAAGGCAATGGGCGCATCCTGGGATTGCTGCAGGCAGGCCAGGATGATTTCGTCGAACGAGCCATTGAAGTTGCCGCGGCGGTAAAGCAAATCGTCCGTGACGGTCAACACCTGTCCCAGTGACTGTTCGAAGGGCTGGCGCAGCCGCGCAATGAGCGCGGCCATCTGCGCATCGGGCTCCAGTAAATTGGAAAACACCGGAAACAGCGAATAGTCGCAGGCGGTCTTGCCCTGCTGCGAAAACAGGTCGAGCACGCCCAGAAATTTGCCATTGGAGCCGGCATTGGCGACCAGGGTCTCGCCGTCGCCGTTTCTGATCCGCACCGGTTTTAGCAGGGGATCATGCGTATGGCCGCCCAGAATGGCGGTCAGGCCGCTCACGCGACTGGCCAGTTTCAAGTCGACATCGACCCCGTTATGCGACAGCAGCACGATGGCGCCCGCGCCGGCCTTGCGGGCGGCCGCTATCGTTTCGCGCAGTGACTGCTCATGAATGCCAAAAGTCCAGTCCGGGATCAGATGTGCGGGATTGGCAATCGGGGTGTACGGGTAAGCCTGGCCGATGATCGCGACTTGCAGGTCGGCGATCTGCTTCATGACGAAGGCGGGGAAAACGCGATCGCCGAAATCGCGGGTGAACACGTTATGCGCCACGAACTCGATGGCATCACGCATGTCATGGCTGATCAGTTCCATGACCCGCTCGGCGCCGAGGGTAAACTCCCAGTGACCCGTCATGACCTCGACGCCCAGTTGCTTGCTGGCTGCGACCATGTCGGCGCCGCGCGTCCACAATGCGGTCGCGGAACCTTGCCAGCTGTCGCCGCCATCCACCAGCACGGCGCCGGGGCGTTGTGCCTGAATCAGTTTCACCAGGGTGGCGAGGTGCGCGAAGCCGCCCATCTTTCCGTAGCGCTGCGCCAACTCGGTAAAATCCAGATGCGAGAATGCATGCGCCAGTCGCGACCCGCGCTTCAATCCGTAGGCCCGCAGCAAGGCTTCCCCGGTCAGGTGCGGAGGCCGGCCCGCGGCTTCGCCAGCGCCGATATTGATGCCCGGCTCGCGGTGATAAAGCGGCAGTAACTGGGCGTGACAATCCGTGAGGTGGATCAGGCTCGCCGCGCGCTTGCGCTCGGGCAACCGGTAAAGCGCCGTGGCGTCGCTGGCGAAGAGCGACCCCGGCGTCGCGCCCGCGACCGCGGCCAGCGTCAATGCCTGCAGGAATTCACGGCGATGCATCTCTAGTGTCCCGCGGCGATAAACGTTCCAGCCGTGCCGCGCTTACTTGCGGTACACCGAAGCGCGCATCGGCAGGCCGTTGCTGAGGTAGGAGTGGAAATACTCGAGATCGTTGAATTCCTCGCTGCCCGCCTTGAACGGCGCAGCGCGCATCTGTTCCATGCAGCGCCGGTAACGCATGTGCAATGTATTCAGATTATCGCCGGCCCTGAAAACGGGCCAGTGCGTCGCCTGCCCCACGGTTGGAGAAAGGATTTCGGTGCGCAGGATCTTGCCGGCATTGGACATGTGGCACGACGCGCAGGCGAAGTTATATTGACCCATGCGTGTGAAATACAGCGTCTTGCCGTGTTCGTATTTGGCCAGCGCCCGGGCGCCCTCGACGCGCACATCGACGCGCATGCCGTCGGACAGGGTGCGTGCATGGGCCGTGACGATGCCCATGGTGGACTTGTCGTCGTACCTGAACGGCGCCTCGCCGTTCGCGCGCAAACAGCGGTTGATGTCCATTTCAAAGGTGACGACGCGGTCGCCGTCCGCTTCGTAATAGGGATAATGCCCGGCGACATTGCGCCCGTCGTTCGCGAAGCAACTCGCAAAAGTCTTGCCGTTGCGAAACGGGGTTTCCCATAACGTGCGGCCCTGGTCGAGGTCGCCCTGAAATGGCGGGAATTCCATGATGCTGTCGAATTGTGACTTCGCATCGGCCGACAGCATCAGCGCGCCGTCGACATAGTGCTCGAGCGGCTTGTCCGGAAACAGGTCGCGATACAGCGCAATGAAAGCGGCCCGGTCGGCTTCTGGCGTGGCCAAAGCCGGCCCCACTGTCCCTGCGCCAAGAAATCCCGCCAGGCCCAGGCATCTCACAACGATCATCGCCGCCCGCGATGCACTCAATTGAGCGTCGCCTCGATAGTGGCCTTCTCGCCCCGGTTGTCTACCCAGCTCACGGTGACCTTGTCTCCCGCTTTGGCATCACGAATGCGAAAGTTGATGAAAGGATTTTTCGAAATCGCCTGGCTCCATTGCGCATCCATGACGGTCTTGCCGTTATGCGTGGCAGTTACATGCTGTATGAAATGCAGCGGCACGATATCGCCGGAGATGGCGTCCTTGCGCAATCCCGTCTCCATCGGATGGAACATCAGCACTTTGACGTCGGCGACATTGCCATTGCGTTGCGCGCGAATCTTCATTGCATCAGCCATGTGTTTTCTCTCTGCTCAGCCGCCACAACCGCCAATGGTGACTTTCACTTCATGCGAGGCCAGATAAAACTTGCCATTGGCTTTGACCAGTGCGCGGACCCTGGATGATTCCCCCATCTTGATACGGGTGGAAATGTACGGTTCCAGTCCCGGCGCGACGTCGAAAATGGCCACGAGAGGTTGCGGGTTCTTGTCCGCAACGACATAGATCGCCTGCGTGCCAGGCAGCTTGCTGGTGATTTCCACGGGCACGATCGCGCCGTTTTCCGCGATCTCCGGCGCTTTGAGCACGATCTGATCGGATTCCGCGGCCGCGGATGCGCCGATGCTCTTCAGGGTCTCCGCCAGGACCTTGGCGTCGAACGCCGCTTTGTTGCGCTCCGCCGCGTACAGCAGTAACGGACGCAGGCCCGCGGCACAGGCAACGAGGTAGCCCCCGCCGATTACCAGCGTGCGCAAGAGGCGCCGGCGGATAGGTGATTGTGCAGTTAAGCGATGCATGCTGGAGCTCAGGGCGTTTTTCAAAGGGTGTATAGATAATCCACGATCAACTCGATCTCTTCCGCGGTCAGGATCGCGTGCTTGCCGAACGGGGGCATGACCGTATCGGCATTGGACAAGCCGGCATCCCAGATCTGCCGCCGCAACTGCCCGCGATCCGGAAACCGCGCCTGGATTGCCACCAGCGGCGGGCCGATATTGGCCGACGTCACTGCGCTGCTGTCGGTCGGCATGGCATGGCAGGCCAGACAATTGCCCTTGCCTGTGTCATGGGAAAGACGCGCGCCGGCGGCAATGCGTTGTGCCTCATCCGCGAACGCGGTGCCGGCCAGAAAGAACCCGCTGGAGGCCAGCCAGGCAGCGACCATGACTGCGCGATTCATGATCCAGACGACGCCATATAGGTCAGACCGTGCGATTGCGCTACGGTTCTATTGATCGGGCGCTGGTGGCGCCTGCCAGTGGCCGGATTTGCCGCCGCGTTTTTCCATCAGGCGCACGCCTTCGATGCGCATGCCGCGATCGACGGCCTTGCACATGTCGTAAATCGTAAGCAACGCAACGCTGACGGCAGTCAACGCTTCCATTTCGACGCCCGTTTTACCCACGGTTTCGGTGCGCGCAATGCACTCCACGGCACTCTCCGGGCCGAGCGTCCTGAACTCGATATCCACGCTGCTCAGCGAGATGGGGTGGCATAGCGGAATGAGGTCGGACGTGCGCTTGGCGCCCTGGATGGCGGCAATGCGTGCGATCCCGAGCACATCCCCCTTGCTGGCGGATCCCTCCTGGATCTTTTGCAGCGTCTCGGGCCGCATGACGATCCTGCCCGCGGCGATGGCAACGCGGTGCGTATCCTGCTTGGCGGCGACGTCGACCATGTGCGCCTGGCCGGTTGCATTGAAATGAGTCAGTTTGCCCATTGGCAGGCCTGAATTTTGGTTGCGGGATTTGACCGCGGAACTCGTCGGATAGTGGCGTTATCATAGCACCATGAAATTTCGCACCCTGGTGGCCGCACTGCTGGTGATGTCGAGCGTCGCACCGGCGAATGAATTGCCGGACCTCGGCGATGTGTCCCAAAGTGCCCTTTCGCCCGCGCAGGAGCGCAAGCTCGGCGAGGGGATCATGGCGCAGATCCGTTCGAATCCCGCGTATCTCGACGATCCCGAGGTCACCGATTACCTGAACGCGCTGGGCTACAGGCTGGTCGCCAACAGCCCTGATCCGGCCGGGCCCTTTGAGTTCTTTGCCATCGACGAAGGCAGTATCAACGCTTTTGCCCTGCCGGGCGGTTTCGTTGGCGTACATTCCGGATTGCTGCTGGCCTCGCAGAGCGAATCGGAGCTGGCCAGTGTGATGGGGCACGAAATCGCGCACGTCACCCAGCGCCATATCGCACGCTTGATTGCAGCCCAGCAGCGCGTGGGGTTGGCCTCGATGGCCGCGCTCGCCGTGGCCATTCTGGCGGCACGCTCGAATACGCAAGTATCGGCCGCCGCCATTGCGGCGGCCCAGGCCGGCGCCATTCAGTCGCAATTGAATTTTACGCGCGAGCACGAGCGCGAAGCCGATCGCATCGGCCTGCAGATCATGGAAAAATCCGGCTTCGACGTGCATGCGATGCCGGTATTTTTCGAGCGGATGCAGAAAGCAACGCGCGTGTATGAAACGGGCGCGCCCTCGTACCTGCGGACCCATCCGCTCACCTTCGAGCGCATCGCCGACATTCAAGGGCGCATCGAGGGCAATGCGTTCCGGCAGATTCGTGACAGTCTGGAATTTCAGCTGGTGCGCGCCAGATTGTCTGCGCTCGAGGGCAATGCGCGAGAGGCGGTGGCGCGATTCGACCGAACGCTCGCCGAACATAAATTCAGTTCCGAAGCCCCGCCTCGTTACGGACTGATCGTTGCGCTGTTGCGGGCCGGCGACAAAGTCCGGGCGCGCAAGGAACTCGCGTATCTGCTGGGAGCGAAAGAAAAGAGCCCGATGATCGATGCGCTGGTCGCCCAGACGCTGATCGCCAGCGGGGAGGTCGAAAAAGGTCTGGCGACTTACCGCGAAAGCCTGCGGGCGAATCCCAGCCGCAGGGCCCTGATCTACGGCTATGCCGATGCGTTGATCACGGCAAACAAGGCTGCGGACGCGATCCGGTTCCTGGGGGATAAAGCCGATGCCCGCACCAGCGATCCGCAGTTATATGAATTTCAGGCAAGGGCCTATGCGTCCCTGGGCAAGCGGTTGCCACAACATCGCGCGCAGGCCGAAGTCTATGCGTTACGCGGTAATCTACCGGCCGCGATCGAGCAACTGCAAATCGCGCAAAAAGCCGGTGACGGGGACTTTTATCAGAAGTCCAGTGTCGAGGCGCGCCTGCGGGAACTCATCGCCGCCGACACCGAAAGCCGGCGCAAACCCTGATCCGCCGACGGCCCTGAAAGGGGCGCGCATTCCCGTCGCCGGGACGCTCGCGCTAACCATTGAATTTATTTAAATCCTCGCCTTGCGCCCGCAAATTTCCTATCATACCGAAGCTCTCCGGCTGACGATCACAATACCGCGGCGTCGCTCATGGACAAGATCGGCAAGTACCAGATCATCAAAGAGCTCGGCAGGGGTGCGACCAGTACGGTGTACCTGGCAAACGACGCTTTCGCGGAACGCCAGGTCGCCATCAAACTCGTGCGGGCCGATGCGCTAGGCGACAAAGAGCACGGGCGCCGCTTTCACAAGCTGTTCCTGGCGGAGGCCGCGCTGGCCGGCAAGCTTGCCCATCCGCATCTGGCCGCCATCTACGATGCCGTGACGGACGAGGAAGGCAGTTACCTGGTCATGGAGTACGTGCCCGGGGGCACACTGGAGCTGTATACGCAGCCCGCCAAGCTGTTCACGATCAACGCCATCGTCGAAATCGTCTTCAAATGCTGCAAGGCGCTCGATTATGCGCACCGGCACGGCATCATTCATCGCGACATCAAGCCGGCCAACATTCTGCTGAGCTCCGACAACGACATCAAGATCTCGGATTTCGGCGCTGCCTTGTCCGTGACCGCCGAAACGACGCAAGTCTCGGGCATCGGCTCGCCGGCCTACATGTCGCCGGAGCAATTGCAGGAAATGACCCTGAGTCATCAGACCGACATATTCTCGCTCGGCGTGGTGATGTACCAATTGCTGACGGGCGCTCTGCCGTTCAAATCCACCAACAACTACAGCATGGTCTATCAGATCATCAACGTCGATCCACCGCCGGTGAGTTTGTTGCGGCCGGATGCGCCGGAAGCGGTGGACCGAATCGTAAAGCGCGCCCTCGAAAAAGACGTTCAGGACCGCTATCAGACGTGGGAGGAATTCGCCGACGCGCTGGCGGGCACCTTCAACACGCTGCAGAAACCCGAAGAAGTGGTGCCGGAAACGGAGAAATTCAACACCTTGCGCAATCTGGAATTCTTCAGGACTTTCCAGGATGTCGAGCTTTGGCAGGTCTTGCGGATCTCGAACTGGGTGCGGCATGCGGCGGGGACCGTGGTCGTTACGGAAGGAGAGGTCGGGACCGGTTTTTTTGTCATGGCAGGGGGCGAAGTGAAAGTCACCAAGCAGGGCAAGTTGCTCAATATCCTGCGTGTGGGCGAGTGTTTTGGCGAAATGGCCTTTCTGGGCCGGCGCGCCTTTCAGCGCACGGCGAGCGTGACGGCCGTCAACGACATTACCGTCATTGAAATCAGCGCACAGGCGCTCGCGCAGGCGACCGAAGGCTGCCGGCACGCGTTCAATGCGGCTTTCCTGGAACTGCTGGTTGGCCGGCTCGAAGCGGCGAACACGCGGCTGTCGCAGTTGCTGCTCGACCGCAATATCAGCCTCTTTTGACCAATCCCGCCAGGCGTTATCATTCGTTGCGCGGGCTCGCATGAGCAACTATCTGACGATCGATGTAGTCGAATTGCAGGAAATGCTCGCCCATCCGATGGTGCTGATCGATGTGCGCACGGACAACGAGGTCGAGCGCGGCCGCATTGCAGGCGCGCTGCATATTTCGCTGCAGAGTCTGCCCGCGCGTTACACGCAGATCGCACAGGATTGTCCGCTTGTTTTGTACTGCCAGTCCGGTGCGCGCTCCGCGATGGCGGCCCAGTTTCTGGCCGGCAACGGCTGGACGCAGGTGTACAACCTGGCCGGGGGCATCAGCGCGTGGGTGGCGCATGGATTTCCGGTGCAGCGCGACTAGCGATTTTTCTCAAGGTTGAGGGTTGATGAACGCCGAAACACAAATAAGATTCGATCGTGAACTCGATGCGCGCGGGCTCAATTGCCCGTTGCCGATTCTGCGCACCAAGAAAACCTTGAACGACATGACATCCGGCCAGGTGCTCAAAGTCGTCGCCACGGATCCCGGATCCGTGCGTGATTTTCAGGCGTTCTGCAAGCAAACCGGCCATCAGCTCATGCTGGCCGACGAGAACAATGCCGAGTTTCTTTTTCTGTTGCGAAAGAAATAGTCATGTCCGGCTCCCCGATTGACAACGCGATATTGATATTCGACCGCGCGTTGCGCACGCTGCGCGCCAGGGCGGCGTCCGTGCGGCCGGTGCCGGGCGCCGAGCTGCAGGAGAGCGAGCTGAACGAGCACGACCGGCGCGATGCGGCAGCGCTCATGCGCGTCAATCATGCCGGGGAGATTTGCGCGCAGGCGTTGTATCACGGCCAGGCCGTGACCGCACGCAGTCTGGAAGTGCGTCGCGCCCTCGAACATGCCGCGACGCAGGAAACCGAGCACCTGGCCTGGACGCAGCAACGGATCGATGAACTGGGCGGCAGGACAAGCCTGCTCAATCCGCTGCTATACGCCGGCTCATTCGCCATCGGGGCAGCTTCCGGACTGCTGGGCGACAAGTGGAATCTGGGCTTTCTCGCCGAAACCGAGAGACAGGTCGAAGGCCATCTGGAAGGCCATCTGGACCGGCTGCCGGTCGACGACCACAAGAGCCATGCGATCGTTGACCAGATGAAACGCGATGAAGCTGCGCATGCGCGTACAGCGGTGAGCCACGGCGCTGCAGAACTGCCGCAACCTGCCCGCCACGCCATGCGCGTGGCGTCGCGCTTCATGACCGGTGCGACCTACTGGGTCTAGCGCGGCGTCAAACTTCCACAATCGTGAAACCGTGGGTGATCCGGGCCGTTTTGGCGAGCATGATCGAAGCCGAACAGTATTTTTCCGCGGAGAGCTGGATCGCCCGCTCGACCGGTTCATGTTTGAGATTGCGTCCCTTGATCGTGAACTGGAAATGGATCCGCGTAAATACTTTCGGATCGGACTCGGCGCGATCGGCCTCGATGTCGAGCACGCAATCAAGAATGTCGTGCCGGCCCTTTTTAAGGATGGTTACCACGTCATAGGCCGTGCAGCCTCCGGTTCCCGCCAAGACGGTTTCCATCGGGCGCGGACCGAGATTGCGGCCGCCGCCTTCGGGCGCGCCGTCCATAACGATGGCGTGGCTGCTCTGCGTCTCGGCCACGAACGCGACCTCCTCGATCCACTTGACCCTGACCTTCATGCGGCTTTACTCCCTCCGGTGCGTTCCGTGCGCTGCGTTCGGCATGGTACCAAACGCACTTCGGGATCGAAGGCCCCGCACTCCCCAGCCGGGTTCCGTCTTTGCAATCGGCGTGCGGGGCCGCGCCACCAGGTGGCGCTCTGAAGCGCGTACATGGGTGCGCCGATACTGCGTTTTTTTCTCTGTGATACATAAACTTAGAGTCACAAAGCTGTGATTTTCAGAGGCACTTCGCTAAAATGCGCTGTTTTGAAAAACCAACCGGACCTGCACTATGGCTGAGCGCGGTATTGATCGTGGCAAAAGACGGTTTCTCGTTGCCACCACCAGTGTAATGGGCGGGGTCGCGGGCGCGGCCGTAGCCGTGCCGTTCGTGCTGAGCATGACGCCCAGTGCCCGGGCGCGCGCCGCCGGAGCACCCGTCGAGGTGGATATCTCGCAAGTCGAGCCGGGCATGATGATCACGGTCGAGTGGCGCGGCAAGCCTGTATGGATCGTGAACCGCACGCCGGACATGCTGGCCAGCCTGCCGAAGGTTGACCCGGAAGTGGCCGATCCGAACTCCAAAGTGAATCAGCAGCCCGACTACGCCAAGAACGAATGGCGCTCCATCAAACCGGAGTATCTGGTCATCGTCGGCATCTGCACGCATCTGGGATGTTCGCCGTCGCCGAAGCTCACGACCGGCGCCGAGGGCATGGGCAGCGACTGGCGCGGCGGATTCTTTTGTCCCTGCCATGGATCCAAGTTCGACCTGGCCGGTCGCGTCTTCAAGGGCGCGCCTGCGCCAATCAATCTGCAGGTTCCTCCCTATGCCTATCTGAGCGACTCCCGGCTGGTCATCGGGACGGACACCAAGGGAGCCTGATGCGATGGGAAAAATGAAGGCACTGCTGGGCTGGGTGGACGAGCGTTTTCCGGTGAGCTGCAAACTGGAAGGCGCACATGAGCGAGTACTACGCGCCGAAGAATTTCAATTTCTGGTATTTCTTCGGTTCACTCGCAATGCTGGTGCTGGTGTTGCAGATCGTCACCGGCATTCTGCTGACCATGCATTACAAGCCCGATGCCGCGCTGGCGTTCGCATCCGTCGAATACATCATGCGCGATGTGCCGTGGGGATGGCTGATCCGCTACATGCATTCCACGGGCGCATCGCTGTTTTTTGTCGTCATCTACCTGCACATGTTTCGCGCGCTGATTTACGGCTCGTACCGCAAGCCGCGCGAACTGTTGTGGCTGTTCGGCGTGCTCATCTACCTGTGCCTCATGGCCGAGGCTTTTTTCGGCTATCTGCTGCCGTGGGGGCAGATGTCCTACTGGGGGGCGCAGGTGATCGTGAATCTGTTCGGCGCGGTGCCGTTCATCGGGCCGGATCTGGCGCTGTGGATCCGCGGCGATTACGTCGTTTCGGACGCAACGTTGAATCGCTTCTTTGCCTTTCATGTCATCGCGGTGCCGCTGGTGCTGCTGTTGCTGGTGGCATCGCATCTGGTGGCGCTGCATGAAGTCGGTTCCAACAATCCGGACGGCATCGAAATCAAGAAGAAGAAAGATCCCAAAACCGGCATCCCGCTCGATGGCATCGCGTTTTATCCCTATTACGTGGTCAAGGACATCGTCGGCGTCGTGATTTTCCTGATGATCTTCAGCGCGATCGTATTCTTTGCCCCGGAAATGGGCGGGTACTTTCTGGAGCACAACAATTTCGTGCCGGCAGACCCGCTGAAAACGCCGCTGCACATTGCGCCCGTGTGGTACTTCACCCCGTTCTACTCGATCCTGCGGGCCGTGCCGCCGCTGTTCGATTCGCAGTTCCCCGGCGTGCTGGCGATGGGCCTGTCGGTCATGATTCTGTTTCTGATGCCCTGGCTCGATCGTGGCGCGGTGAAATCCATCCGCTATCGGGGCGCGATCTACAAGACCGCCTTGGCCCTGTTTGTCATCTCTTTCCTGATCCTGGGCTACCTGGGCACCGCGCCGACCAATGTCTGGGGTCAGTTCGGCGCCTGGCTGGGCGGAGCAGAGCGCGCAACCGTTGCAGCGCGCATTTTCACCATCGTCTACTTCCTGTTTTTTCTGTTGATGCCCTGGTACACCCGTATCGACAGGACCAAGCCCGAACCGGAGAGGGTCACATCGTGAGAAAACTGGTTCTGGCCCTGCTCTTCGCGCCGCTCGTCGCGTTCGCTGCTGGCGAGGGCATGCACCTCGACGACGCCAACATCGATCCGCGCGACGCGATCTCGATTCAGCGCGGCGCCCGCACGTTCGTCAATTACTGCCTGAACTGCCATTCGGCCAATGCCATGCGTTACATCCGCCTGACCGACCTCGGGCTGACCGAACAGCAGATCAAGGACAACCTGCTGTTCTCGTCGGACAAGGTAGGCGATCCGATGAGCATCAGCGCCAGGCGAACTGACCAGAAGCAATGGTTTGGCGTCGAACCGCCCGATCTCTCCGTGATCGCGCGCTCGCGCGGTACGGATTGGCTCTATACCTACATGCGCACGTTTTATCGTGACGACACGCGGGCTAGCGGCTGGAACAATCTCGCATTCCCGAACGTGGGAATGCCGCATGCGTTGTGGCAGTTGCAGGGCACCCAGGTGTTGAAAACGCAAACCGAGGAGCGCGCGGGACACAAGGTTGAGCACAAGAAACTGGTCCTGGAAACGCCCGGCACGCTTTCCGCGCTGGAGTACGACCGTCTGACCCGCGATCTGGTGAATTATCTGTCCTATATGGCCGAACCTGCCAAGACCAAGCGCTCGCAGATCGGCATCCTGGTGCTGTTGTTCCTGCTGTTGTTGCTGGTGCCGGCCTGGCTGCTAAAGAAAGAGTACTGGAAAGACGTGCATTGACCCACTCAGGTAACCGCCAATGATGACCCTCTATTCGGGCACGACCTGCCCATTCAGCCAGCGATGCCGGATCGTCCTGTTCGAAAAAGGGATGGATTTCCAGATCATCGATGTCGATTTATTCAACAAACCCGAAGATCTGGCGGTGATGAATCCGTATAACCGCACGCCGGTGCTGGTTGAGCGGGACCTGATCTTGTATGAGTCCAACATCATCAATGAATATATCGACGACCGGTTTCCGCATCCGCAATTGATGCCTGCCGATCCGGTCATGCGCGCGCGCGCGCGGCTGTTCCTGTTCCGCTTCGAGAACGAGTTGTTCTCCAATATCGACGCCATCGACAGCGGCACGCAGAAGCAGGCGGACAAGGCGCGGCTCGTCGTGCGCGACAACCTGACGCAGATCGCACCGGTTTTCGTCAAACAGAAGTACATGCTCGGCGACGAGTTCTCGATGCTCGACGTGGCGATCGCGCCGCTGTTGTGGCGCCTGGACTTTTACGGCATCCAGCTGCCGAAGCAGGCCGCGCCGCTGATGAAGTACGCCGAGCGATTGTTCAGCCGCCCGGCTTTCATCGAGGCGCTGACCGCCTCGGAAAAGGTCATGCGCAAGTGAAGGAAATGTCCACCACTCCGTATTTGATCCGCGCGATTTTCGAGTGGTGTTGCGATAACGGGCTCACGCCGTATATCGCGGTCAAGGTGGATGAGACCACGAAAGTACCCATGGAGTACGTCAAGAACGGCGAGATCGTTTTGAATGTCAGTCCCGATGCCACGCGCAATCTCAAGATCGGCAATGATCTTCTGCAATTCTCCGCAAGGTTCGCGGGCGTCTCGCGCGAGATCTCCGTGCCGATCAATACGGTGAGCGGTATCTTTGCGAAAGAGACGGGTCAGGGCTTGTCGTTTCCGACCGCGCCTGCAGCGCCGCCGCAGGTGGTGGGGGCCAACAAAAACGACCCGGCGCCGCCCGACGACGATCATCCCACGCCGCCTTCCGGCAGGCGCCCGCGCTTGCAGATCATCAAGTAGGTCCCGCGCTCACTGTGATGGCGGAATATAATTTCGCTACGCCGGCATAGCTCAGTTGGTAGAGCAGTTGATTTGTAATCAAAAGGTCACGGGTTCGATTCCTGTTGCCGGCACCACTTTCTTTCAATCCTTCAGGGCGCGCCGCGAATGCGGTGCCAATGGTCACATGTTCAAAACCCTCTGCATGATCGCGTTGACGCTGGTATCCACCGGTGTACTCGGGCAAGCCGACAATCCGCCCCCGTTGCCGCTGGACGTGGCCCAGCAGCGTGCCCGGTTCGCGCGGGCGCAGTTGGACGAAGCCGAGAAAAAACTCAAGACTGCAGCGCGCAAAGACGAAGCAGCGAAGGAGGATCTCGAGGAAGCCAGGATTCGGGCCGAGAAGTCCGATAAAACGCTGCAGGATGCTCGAGCGCAAGCCACGAAATGGCGCGAACTGCACAACCAGGCGTACCAGGATCTGAAGCGTGCGCACGACGCCATGCAGCAATCGACCCAGCCGAAGTGAGCAAAGACAGCAAATGAAAATTCACGAATACCAGGCGAAGGAACTCCTGCGCAATTACGGCGTGCCCACGCCACGGGGCGTGGCATGCTTCAGCGTCGACGAGGCAGTGGCGGCCGCGCACAAGCTGGGCGGCAAGGTGTGGGTCGTCAAGGCGCAGATCCATGCTGGTGGACGCGGCAAGGGCGGCGGGGTGAAGGTCGCAAAGTCCGTGGACGAAGTGCGTGACTGGGCCTCCAGGATTCTGGGCATGCAGCTCAAGACCCATCAAACCGGCCCGGAAGGTCAGAAAGTGCGGCGCTTGCTGATCGAAGAGGGGGCGGACATCCGCAAGGAGTTGTATGTGGGCCTGGTGGTCGACCGCGGCACGCAGGAGGTCTGCGTGATGGCGTCCTCCGAAGGGGGCATGGACATCGAGGAGGTGGCCGCCCACACGCCGGAAAAAATCCACAAGGCATTCGTCGATCCGCAGACCGGCTTGACCGATGCGCAAGCCGACGATCTGGCGCGCAAGATCGGCATTCCGGCTGCGAGCGTGTCCAAGGCGCGCGCGATTCTGCAAAGCCTCTACCGCGCCTTCCGCGAAACGGATGCGTCGCTGGCGGAAATCAATCCGCTGATTCTCACCGGCACTGGCGATGTGATCGCACTCGATGCCAAGATGAATTTCGACGACAACGCGCTGTACCGGCACGATGACATTGTCGCCCTGCGCGATCTCGACGAGGAAGACGCGGCCGAGATCGAGGCCTCCAAGCACGGCCTGTCCTATATTTCGCTCGATGGCAACATCGGCTGCCTGGTCAACGGGGCGGGGCTCGCCATGGCGACCATGGACACGATCAAGCTCTACGGCGGCGAGCCCGCCAATTTCCTCGATGTCGGGGGCGGCGCAACCACCGAGAAAGTCACCGAGGCGTTCAAGCTGATGCTGCGCAATCCGGGCTTGCGCGCCATTCTGGTGAATATTTTCGGCGGCATCATGAAATGCGATGTGATCGCCACCGGCGTGGTGGAGGCCGCCAGGCAGGTCAAGCTTGCCGTGCCGCTGGTGGTGCGCATGAAAGGCACCAACGAAGATCTCGGCAAAAAAATCCTTGCCGAGTCCGGTTTGCCGATCATATCGGCTGGCAACATGGCCGAAGCCGGCCAGAAAGTTGTCGCCGCAGCCAGGGAAGCGCGCTGATGTCCATCCTCGTCGACAAAAACACCAAGGTCATCACCCAGGGCATCACTGGCAAGACCGGCCAGTTCCACACGCGCACTTGCCGTGACTACGCCAATGGCAAGAACTGTTTTGTCGCCGGCGTACACCCCAGCAAGGCCGGACAGGATTTCGAGGGCATTCCGATTTTCGGATCGGTGCGCGACGCCAGACAGCACACCGGCGCAACGGTTTCGGTGATCTATGTGCCGCCTCCGGGCGCAGCGGCAGCGATCTGGGAAGCCGTCGAGGCCGATCTGGATCTGGTGATTTGCATCACCGAGGGCATTCCCGTGCGCGACATGATCGAAGTACGCGACCGCATGCGCAAGCAGCAGCGCAAGACCTTGCTGCTGGGTCCAAATTGTCCGGGGACCATCACGCCCGACGAAATCAAGATCGGCATCATGCCGGGCCACATCCATCGCAAGGGACGCATCGGCGTGGTCTCGCGCTCCGGCACGCTGACTTACGAGGCTGTCGGCCAGCTCACCGAGATCGGACTCGGGCAATCCTCGGCCGTGGGCATCGGCGGTGATCCGGTGAACGGACTCAAGCATATCGACGTGTTGAAGCTGTTCAACGACGATCCGGGCACCGAGGCCGTAGTCATGATCGGCGAGATCGGCGGCACTGACGAAGAGGATGCGGCGCGCTGGGCGAAGACAGCACATGAACAAGCCGGTGGTCGGATTCATCGCGGGGGTCACCGCGCCGCCGGGCAAACGCATGGGGCACGCGGGCGCGATCGTTTCCGGCGGCAAGGGCACGGCGGACGAAAAGCTGGCGATCATGGACGCCAGCGGCATCAAGGTCACCCGCAATCCCGCCGAGATGGGGTCGCTCCTGAAATCCGTGTTGCGCTGACCGGGTAGCCACGCATGGAAGCCGGACTGTTCGCGGAGTTCGTGGCCGATCTGGGTAATCCACAGTTCTGGGTTGCCGTGCTGCAGATCATCCTGATCGACATCCTGCTGTCGGGCGATAACGCGGTGGTGATCGCGCTCGCCTGCCGCAACTTGCCGGAGCGCCAGCGCAAGCTGGGTATTTTCTGGGGCGTTGGCGGCGCCATCGCGCTGCGCATCACGTTGACGTTTTTCGCCGTCAGCTTGCTGGCCATTGCCTATCTCAAAATCGTCGGCGCTGTGCTGCTGCTCTGGATCGGCATCAAGCTGGTACAACCGCAGCACGATGCGGACGGCCACGAGATCGCGGCCTCGGGCAATCTGCTGGGCGCGATTCGAACCATCATCATCGCGGATCTGGTGATGAGCCTGGACAACGTGATCGCGGTCGCGGCGGCCGCGCGTGACAGTCTGTTCCTGCTCATTTTCGGCCTCGCGTTGAGCATTCCCTTGATGGTGTGGGCAAGCCAGTTGATCCTTCGGCTCATGGATCGATTCCCCTCGATCATCCTGCTCGGCGGCGCATTGCTGGGCTGGGTCGGTTTGTCGATGGCGGTTCACGACCCTGCAATCAAGGACTGGGTCGCCGTGCAGGCGCCCTGGCTCAACTACGCCGGGCCTGCGATCGGGGCGCTGCTGGTCGTGGTCGTGGGCAAGTTGCTGGCGCGAGGCCGACCGCCGGGACCGTCGGAAGAGGTGATCGATCTGGCCCGGGACGATCGCCATCCCCAGGTTCAGGACAAGGAGAAGTCATGAACATCCTCCTGCCGGTGGACGGTTCCGAGAACTCCCTGCGCGCGGTGCGCCAGGTGATTGGCATGAAGGAGATGTTTCGCGATCCGATGTTCGTGCATTTGTTGAACATGCAGGCCCAGGTCGTCTCGGGGGCGGTCAAGATGTTCATCAGCCAGCAGCAGCTCAACGACTATTATCGCGAAGAAGGCATGAAGGCACTGGCTTCGGCCCGCGCATTGCTGGATCCATCCGGCATCGAGTACGAGTATCACATCGGCGTGGGCGAGATCGCGGCCACCATCGTCACCTATGCCCGCGACAAGCATTGTCAGCAGATCGTCATGGGAAGCCGCGGCGGCGGCGGATTCAGCGGCGTGCTGCTCGGTTCCACCGCGATCCGCGTGGCACAACTCGCCGAGGTGCCGGTGCTTCTGGTCAAATAGCCGGCTTGTCCCTGCCCGCCGCAATCAGGGCGGCGAGACAATCCCGGCAATAGCAACCGCCGGCGTGCGACCGGCAACGGCATCACCGGCGCAAATTCCACACTGCACCAGCAAGGGGTGTCCTGATTCATCCCGCACGTAAATGCAGCCCCGCAGGCGATGCATCGTTGGGAGTCGGTAGCCGGGGTCATCGCGCTGTTTCGGGTAGATTCCAGATGTGGACCCTTACCCCATGATTGTAAAATATCGGGGCCATTCATGCGAACAGTCTCCCGCGGCATTGCAGGAAGCCCTTCGCATGCCGCGCCGGCATAACGGGGTCAGCGCTCGGACACGGGGTGGCGACCTGCGATCAGCCGGTCACTGGTCGCGTTCAACCGGTTGATGAGAATGCGCAGGAAGGCCTGGTTGAATTGCGTCTGGCACGCATGGCTGGCCTTTTGCAATGCCAGCGCCTTGATTTCGATAATCATCAGGGAGGTAAGTGATGAAATCGTGGTGATGCGTTTGGCCTTGGTCTCCTCGAAATAGAGAATTTCGCCGAAGCAGTCACCTGCTTCCAGCGTATCGAGCGTGTTGTTGCCCTTTGCGACCTGCGCCCGGCCCGAGGCCACGATCAGTAGAAGTTCTCGCCGACGTCGCCTTCCGCGAATGATGGTCTTGTCGCGGCGCGATGCGCCGGAAGGCGGCGATGCGCAGGGTTTCCCAGATCTCGACGTCGCGGAAACCCACGGAAAAATCCCAGCGTTTTGATGGTATTGAATTTCTCCGTGTCGGAAATGGAATCGGGCGGCAGTTCGAGATGGCGGTAGCTTTGCGTGAGGTCGCGGCTGAAATCGGCCCAGCGTCTGATAGCGCTCGCTGGGCACTCTTGCTCAGCGCGCGCATGACCACGTTGTCGAGTTGCCGGCGGAATGTCCGTGCGATGCGTCGAAGGCGGCGCCGGATCGATGTTCATGATCTGGTAGAGCAGGCTCGCCTTGTTGGCGGCGATGAACGGCAGCTTGCCGGTCAGCAATTGGTACAACACCACACCGAGCGAATAGATGTCGGTCTGGTGGGAAAGCTCCTTGTCCTGGACCTGCTCGGGCGACATGTACGCCGGGGAGCCGACACCCTGCAGATGGGTGTGGTCGCCGCCCGAATGCAGCGCGACGCCAAAATCACTGATCTTGATGTCGCCCTGCGCGCCGATCAGGACATTCGCCGGCTTGATGTCGCGATGGATGATGCCCGTGGCGGTGCGCGAACTCGAGCGCGAGGCTGCACTTGAACGCGATTTCCACGATCCGGTCGACGGGCAGCAGGTCGGTGACCTTGCAGAAATGTTCCAGCGTCGGGCCGTCCACATGCTCCATGACGATATAGCTGAAATCGTCGAGCACATCGGCATCGTATATCGCCATGATGTGCGGATGGGTCAGTTTGCCGACCAGGGATGCCTCGTTCAGAAATACCTTGTGGAATCGGCGCTTCAAATCGGTGTCGACGCCGTCGGCCGCGCGCACGAGCTTGATCGCGACCTGGCGGTTGGCAAAAGGATCGCGTCCCAGGTATACGCGGCTGGTGCCGCCGCGTCCGATTTCGCGGATTACCGGATACTTGCCGATTTTCGGTGGCAGCGTTTCGTCCATGAGTTCCGGGCGCGGACTCATCGCGATGACGGGATGTTCATGCCGCGCTGCACCGCCGGGCGCGCGCCGATGGCGTCATACCAGCGCTTGACGTTGGGAAAGTCGGCCAAGCTCGACCTTGTGCCATTCGTGACGCGCGACCCACGGATACGTGGCGATATCCGCGACCGAGTACTCCGCGCCCAACCATTCGCGAACGGCAAGATGCTTGTCCATCACGCCGTACAGTCTGCGCGCCTCCTTGCTGTAGCGCTCGATCGCATACGCAACCGGTGAGGGCGCTGCGCGCAGGAAGTGATGCACCTGGCCGAACATCGGTCCCACGCCACCCATCTGGAACATCAGCCACTGAATCGAATCGAAGCGTTGGCTTTTGTCCCGCGGCAACAATCGCCCGGTCTTGTCTGCGAGATACAGCAGGATCGCCCCGGACTCGAACAAGGCATACGGCTTGCCGTCCGGGCCTTCGCTATCGACGATCGCGGGGATTTTGCTGTTCGGACAGAGGGCGACGAATTCCGGCTTGAACTGGTCGCCTTTGCCGATGTCGATCGGATGCACCTCGTAGGGCAGAGCCAGTTCTTCGAGCATGATGGAAACCTTGCGGCCGTTCGGTGTGCTCCATGTGTACAGATCGATCAACGCGCTCTCCCCGGAAGTGATCCTGCGAACAACCGCTGATTCTAATCGAAGGCACCCGGCGCGCCGGTATAATCGGTTAACGAACGTGGCGGAGAACCGCAGTGCTGAAATGGGTGTTTACGCTGATCATTGCGTTGCTGATACTGGGCGCTCTGACGCCCTGGTTGCGCCGGTTGGGGTTCGGACGCATGCCCGGCGACGTCACGATCGAGCGCCAGGGCCGGCAGTATTTCTTTCCCATCGGTTCGACCATCCTGCTGTCACTGCTGGCGAGCCTGATTTTCTGGATGTTGCGATAAACAAGGCCCGCGCGTGCGGCCGAGGCGGCCGCTGCGTGTGGCGCACATGGCGCCTCAGGTTGGGCGAAACTGCGCCACGGCTTTGGTGACGGCCTCCAGCCGTGCGGCATCGATGGCGGCGGAAATGTGGGCCGGATCGTTGCCAAGGCGCTGCGCGATGCCGCCGGCATCGACTGCGCGCGCCGCGGCAGCCGCCGCGCGCAGCAAGTCCGCCTGCGGATAAGGACGATTCTCGAGATTCGTGCGGCCGTGATAATCCGCACTGCAGGCGGCCAGTAGCTCCTCGAAACGCTCGGGCCGGCGAAAAACATCCGCCGCGGCCAGCAACTTCAGCACAGTGCCCGGTCGCAATTCGAAGGCTCGATGGATATCGCCGTGATAGCGCGCCGCCAGCAGTGCCAGGTCACGACAGTCGCCGGGTACGCGCAGCCGTTCGCACACGCGCTGCACGAGTTCGACGCTCTTGTGTTCGTGCCCGTGATGGCTCGGCCACTGCGCCGACGGGGTCAATGCTTTACCCAGATCATGATTCAGCGCGGCAAAGCGAACGCTCAACGGATACTGCCGGGCGGCAGCGTAGTCCACCACCAGCATAATGTGCTCGCCAGTATCGATCTCTGGGTGATGCTGCGCGGTCTGGGGAACACCGAACAGGGCGTCTATTTCCGGCAGGATGCGCTGCAAGGCGCCGCACTCGCGCAATGCGCGCAGCATGCGTGACGGTTTGTCTTCCATGAGGCCGCGCGCCAGCTCCTGCCATACGCGCTCCGGAACCAGGTGGTCGACTTCGCCCTCCCGCACCATGCTGCGCATGAGCTCCAGGGTGTCCGGTGCAATGTTGAAACCGAAGCGCGCGGCGAATCGCGCGACCCGCAGGATCCGCACCGGGTCTTCGACGAATGCAGCACTGACATGGCGCAGGATGCCGGCCTTGAGATCGGCGACGCCATCATGCGGATCGATGATATTGCCCTGCTCGTCGCGCGCGATGGCATTGATCGTCAGATCGCGGCGGGCCAGATCCTGCTCGAGGGTGACCTCCGGCGAGGCGCTGATTTCGAATCCCCGGTAACCGCGTGCCGTTTTGCGCTCGGTGCGCGCGAGCGCGTATTCCTCGTGCGTTTGCGGATGCAGGAATACCGGAAAATCCCTGCCCACGGGGCGAAAGCCCAATCGTTCCATTTCCTCCGGCGAGGCGCCGACGACGACGTAATCCTGATCCGCCACCGCGCGGCCCAGCAACCGATCGCGCACCGCTCCGCCGACTGCGTAAACTTTCACGATTCGTATTGCGGATTGACTTCGGTTTCCGCGCGCGCGCCGGCGATCCATTGCTGCATGGCGGGCAGTGCATGCATCATCGCCGCATAGGCTGCCGCGGCACCGTCCAGTGCCACGCCATAGGTGCGAAACCGCGACACGACGGGGGCGAACATCGCATCGGCTATCGAGAATCTGCCGAAAAGGAATGCGCCCCCTGCGGGTTTCCGGCTGCGACATTCGTTCCATATGGCACTGATGCGCGTGACGTCGGCAGCAACCTCGGAGGTCATCGCGCGGCCGTGAATCTCACGGCGTACATTCATCGGCATCTGGTTGCGCAGAGCGGAGAAACCGGAATGCATTTCCGCGCTGATGGCGCGCGCGTGGGCACGCACGCGCGCGTCCGCGGGCCACAGACATTCTTGCGGATACTGCTCCGCGAGATACTCGCAGATCGCCAGCGAATCCCAAATGACCAGATCGCCGTCCTTGAGCACGGGCACTTTGCCTGCGGGCGATTGCTGCAGCAAATGCTGCCGGGCATCCGCGGTGTAGAGCGACACGCGCTTTTCGTCGAACGCAAGACCGGCCTGCCGCATCAGCAGCCACGGCCGCAGGGACCATGAGGAATAGGCCTTGTTGCCGATGATCAATATCAGGGTGGACATGCGCCGCTCCCGGGCCAATCGCTAGTGCCCGGCACGGGAGCGAAAACCGCGATAGCGCGCCCGCGGCGTGATGTCCAGCAGGTATGAGCGGCACGACGGCTTCCATTGCAGACGGCGCGAAACCCAGCAGCGCCGGAAACGGACAGTCGCAGACGTTGTCGATTTTCATCGAGTAATAGTTGTCGCGCGACATCAGTTTTACCGGCAACCATTCCATCATGCGGGCCATGACATAGGACATCTCGTCATTGAGCGGCAGGATCGGGCGCTCGATGTGCAATACGCCGCAGACATAGCGGACCAACTCCTGCAGCGTATAAGCAGCCGGACCGCACAATTCCAGATTCGCATCGTAAGTGGGCGCGAGATCCAGGCTCTCGACCACGGCACGCGCGACATCGTCCACGAAAACAGGTTGAAAACGTGCCGTCGGGCAGGCCAGCACCACGGCGGGAAGGGAGCGAGCCAGCCGCGCAAACAGATTCAAAAACCGGTCGTCCGGCCCGAAGATCACCGAGGGGCGAAAAATAGTCGTGCGTATGCCGCTCGCCTGTGCGACGCGAATCTGCTGCTCCCCGCCGGCTTTGGAGCGCAGATATTCACTGGGGGCATCGTGCGCGGATTTCAGTGCCGATATGTGCAGCAGGCGGCGCACGCCGTGCTCGCGGCACGCATCGACTATTTTCCTCGGCAGTTCGGTATGCACGCGTGCGAATTCGCCCGCGCGGCCTTCATGCAGGATGCCCGCCAGGCTGATAACGGCGTCGCAGCCCGCGAACAGGCGCGTGAGCGTGGCCGGATCGTGCACGTCGGCATTGATGACATCCACGGTCGGCAGCACGATCAGGGATTTGGCGCGTTCGCGCCGCCGCGTGGGCACGCGCACGCGCAGCCCCCGGGCGACGAGTTGATGCACGATCTGCCTGCCAACGAAACCGGTGCCGCCGATGATGCAAACCGAACTGACTTTCATATTTGCGCGTTGGGTCCAGGGTGGCGGCGCAGCAGCGCGGGCCATGAAGTTATAAGATGCCCGTCCCTCAGTTGTTTTGCGGCACTTTGGCCGGCACAGTGCCCAGGCGCTCGCGCAGGCTCAGACCCGGTTGACGAAACAAGCGCGTGTAAAAGAGCGTGTTGTTCATGACCTTCTTCACGTACTCGCGCGTTTCGGCAAACGGTATGGTCTCGATATAGATGGCCCCCTCGAGCGGGCGGCTGGCCATCCATTCGCGCGCGCGGCGCGGGCCCGCGTTATAGCCGGCCGAAGCGAGCACCATGTGCTTGTCAACCGAATCGAGCACCTGCCGCAGGTAATAGGTGCCCAGCCCGATATTGCTGTCGATGGCGTCCGTCAACGTCATGTGGTCGCCGCTCATGCCGAGGCGTTTGGCCACCCAGCGCGCCGTGGCGGGCATCAACTGCATCAGGCCGCGGGCCCCGGCCGACGAGCGCGCCGTATGCACGAACCGGCTTTCCTGGCGCACCAGCCCATAGATCCAGGCCTCTTCGAGATCGAGTTGCTGCGCATAGTCCTCCACCAGCTTGCGGTACGGTGCCGGATAGCGCAGTCCGAAATCGTGCAGCATCACCGTGCGCTCGGCCGTATCGATCGCGCGCTCGTACCAGTCGTTGCGCGCCGCCAGCGCAGCGGCCGCGAGCAGCTTCTTGTCGTCGAAATCCTTGATCGACCATTGCCATTCGAGCGCGCCTTCGTAGCGCAAACCATTGCGGTATAGCGCCAGCGCGCGGCGGATGCCGCGGTCTTCGGCCATCTCGTCGATCTCATCGCCGGACGGATGGTAAGTCTGCGGCGCCGAACTGATGGCCGTGCCCAGATCCTCGGCGGCAAGCTGGCCGTAGAAGTTGAATTCGTTGGATAGTGGCGCCAGCAGCGCGTTGGCTTCCACCGGCCGGCCCAGCGCGGCCAGTGCCCGGGCTTTCCAGTAACGCCAGATCGCGCGCGATTGCTCGGTATGCGACATGCCGCTGACCGCCGCCAGCACTTCGGACCAGTTGCCGGCCCGCAAAGCCGAACGAGCGTACCAGGCCATTTGCCGGTCGTTCATGTCCTTGCCCGCGTTCTTGAACCACGCCAGCGCGCCGGGATGCAGGTTGCGCGCCCCCACCGCAGCCACTTGTGCCCACGCGTACGCACGCTCCTCGTCGGACAACCGGGCGCCAATGTGTCGCAGACGATCCGCTGCGATCTCCGGCCCCGATTCCGCCAGTTTGTAAAGCGCATAAATGGCCAGTTCGCGCTGTCCCTGGGTCTTGAGCAGCAAGGGTGCCTTGTCCAGATAACTCTGCGGCCGTTTGGATACGGTCTCAAGCAGCTTCGCATCGAGCCTGTGGGCGCGGGGAATATAGGTCAGCAACAATTTGGCACCTGACACATTGCCGCTTTCAAGTGCGAGCCGCACCCGGCTCCAGCTATCCACCGCCGTGAGCACTCCCTGATCGAACATCGACTGGAAGATCGGCATGCAGCTTTCGGGCAGCACCTGGGCGCTGAACCACAACGGCCGCGCGGCGCTCAGGACCCCGGAATCGCCCCGCGCGAGCCGGGCTTGCGAGGCGTAACAGGCCAGTTCGGTATCAGCCGTGCCCAGTTTCGGATATTCCTGCAGAAAACCCTGCCAGTCACCGTTCCGGGCCAGCAAGCGCAACCAGTCGGCACGCGCGCGCTCGGCGACCAGGGTGTTCTCATGTTGCGCGAGAAAGGCCTGGATAACCCCGGCTGGCGAGTCGGAAAGCCTGGAGCGCAGTTGCCAGTACCGCACGTACGGCGTCAGCGCGTAATCGTCGTCGAGCTTTGCGGCCCGTCCGTTGAGCTTGGTGATGTCGCCGCGCTGAAAAGCCTCCCGGGCCTCCAGAAAAATCTCGTCCGGCGAGGCCGCGAGTGCCGCGCTGGAGCAAAACAGCAGTGCAAGGATAATTCTCGAGATCATTGAGAGGATGCATGGCAGAACATTGGGATCAGGTGCAATTATAGACGCGCGGCCGCGCGGCCGGTGGCGCAAGCGCGCCGACTCGCGTGGCGAACGCTCAGGACAGAAACATCGCATGTGCCGGATTGCGCGTTTCGTCGACGCTTGGATAGCCCAGTTGCCGCAAAAAGCGCCTGAATGCGGGCTTCTCGCGTGCCGGTACCTGCATGCCCACCAGCACCCGCCCCGAGTCCGCGCCGTGATTGCGGTAGTGGAACAGCGTGATGTTCCAGTCGTGCCCCATGGTTTTGAGAAAATTCATCAGGGCTCCCGGGCGCTCCGGGAACTCGAAACGGTACAGCAGCTCATTCGTCAACGTGGGCGCGCGCCCGCCCACCAGATGGCGCACGTGCAGTTTGGCCATTTCATTGGCGCTGAAGTCCTGGGTGGGCAACCCCTGCTGGCGCAGATGCGCCACCAGTTCGCGGATCTCGCCGCGATGACTGACCTGCACCCCGACGAACACATGGGCCTGTCGCGCGTCGGCATAGCGGTAATTGAACTCCGTGACGTTGCGTGGGCCGAGCAGACTGCAGAATTTCCGAAAGCTGCCCGGTTGCTCCGGGATGGTCACCGCCAGGATGGCTTCGCGCCGTTCGCCCAGTTCGGCGCGTTCGGCAACGAAGCGCAGCCGGTCGAAATTCATGTTGGCGCCACAAGCGACTGCGACCAGCGTGCGGCCTTTCGCCCTGCGCCGCTCGACCCAGGCCTTGGCCCCGGCAATCGCCAGCGCGCCCGCGGGCTCCAGGATGGAACGGGTATCTTCGAATACGTCCTTGATCGCCGCGCAGATCGCGTCGTTGTCCACCAGAATCATTTCATCGACCAGTTTCCGGCAGAGCCTGAAGGTTTCAGCGCCGACCTGCTTGACCGCCACGCCGTCGGCAAACAATCCCACCTGGTCGAGTTTAACGCGCTTGCCGGCGGCGAGCGAACGGGTCATCGCGTCGGCATCCACGGGCTCCACGCCGATCAGTCTGATTTCGGGGCGCAGCCGCTTGACGTAAGCGCCGATGCCCGCGATCAATCCGCCGCCGCCGACCGCTACAAAAATAGCGTCGATAGGCCCGCCGTGCTGGCGCAGGATCTCCATGCCCACGGTGCCCTGGCCGGCGATGACGTCGGGATCGTCGTAGGGATGCACGAAGGTCAGTTTTTCCTTGCTGGCCAAGCGTCTGGAATGCGCATACGCGTCGTCATAGGAATCGCCGAACAGCACCACGCGCGCGCCGCGCGCGGCCACAGCGGCGGTCTTGATCTGCGGCGTCGTGGCCGGCATGACGATGGTGGCGTGGCAACCCAGGCGTTGGGCTGCGAGCGCGACTCCCTGCGCGTGGTTGCCGGCGGAAGCCGCGATGACGCCGCGCTCGCGCTGCGCCGCGCTCAGGTGCGCCATCTTGTTGTAGGCCCCGCGCAACTTGAAGGAAAACACCGGTTGCATGTCCTCGCGCTTGAGCAAAACGGTGTTCTCCAGACGTTTCGACAATGCAGGCGCGACCTCGAGCGGCGACTCGATGGCAACGTCGTACACGCGTGCATTCAGGATTCTCTCGAGATAATCGGTTTTCAATGGGCTCTCCGTCCTCGGGTCGAGCGTAGCAGCGCGCCGCCGGGTGGCGCAACTGCCGCTGCCGGTTTGTACCCTGCGGAGGTAAACGCTATGCTTACGCGACTTAACGCTTGTGGTCAGCATGGATCAGGACGAACTCAAGAAATCCGTGGCGAAAGCCGCCATCGAGCATATTCCGGACAATTGCGTGGTAGGGGTCGGAACGGGCTCCACGGCCAATTTTTTCATCGACGAACTGGCGGCGATCAAGGGCCGTATCGACGGCGCAGTGGCGAGCTCGGAAGCCAGCGCAGCGCGCCTGAAAAAGGCCGGCATCCGGGTTTTCGACCTCAATGTCGTCGATGACGTGCCGGTCTATGTGGATGGCGCCGACGAAATCGATGCCCGGCTGCATATGATCAAAGGCGGCGGCGGAGCGCTGACGCGTGAGAAGATCGTCGCGGCGGTGGCGCGTAAATTCGTTTGCATCGCCGATGCCAGCAAGCTCAAGCAGGTGCTGGGCGCCTTCGCGCTGCCCCTGGAGGTGATCCCCATGGCGCGCTCTCACGTCGGTCGCGAATTGCTGCGAATGGGGGGGCTGCCGGAGTTGCGCCAGGGGTTCACGACCGACAATGGTAATCTGATCCTGGACGTGCGCGGCCTGGACTTCGCCGACCCGGTCGGGCTGGAGACGGCGCTCAATCAGATCGTCGGGGTCGTGACCAACGGCCTGTTCGCCCGGCGCGCCGCGGACGTGTTGCTGCTGGGCACGCCGACCGGCGTCCAGACTATGCTGCGGTGAAATGTTGTTGTAATACGGCGGAATTAAACTTCCCGCCTTCATGGATCGTCCCGTGTTGCGGAGGTTGCAGTGATGCTGAATAACGAACATACATCCAAGCAGTTCGAAGCCGAGCTCGAAGCCGTGCGCGCGCGTGTGCTGCGCATGGGCGGCCTGGTCGAAGAGCAGATCAAGCTCGCGCTCGACGGGCTCATTTCCGGCGACGTGGACCTGTGCACCAAGGTCGAAGCCAACGATCACCTGGTCAATGCGCAGGAAGTCGGCATCGATGAGGATTGCAGCACCATCATCGCCCGGCGCCAGCCGGCCGCGGGCGACCTGCGCATGCTGATGACGGTGGTCAAGACCATCACCGATCTGGAGCGCATCGGCGACGAAGCCGCCAAGATCGCGCGCATGGCCAAGCTGATCTACGCCACAGACCGCCTGCAGCAGCCGCGCACCGTGGAAATCCGCCGCATGTCGACCATCGCGCTGGAGATGCTGCGCCAATCGCTGGATGCGTTCGCGCGCCTGGACCTGGCGGCATCGGCAGAAGTGGTGCGGCGCGACCAGCACGTGGACGAAGAGTTCCGCGGCGTGCTGCGACAGTTGATCACCTTCATGATGGAGGACCCGCGCACCATTTCGGTATCCATCGAAATCCTGTTCATCGCCAAGGCGATCGAGCGCATCGGCGATCACGCCAAGAATATCTCCGAGTACGTCATTTACATGGTCAAAGGCAAAGATGTGCGCCATGTCACGCTGGAGGAGATCGAGCGCGAAGTAATGGGCTGAGCGCCGCGTTGTCACGCGGCGCCTCTTGTCTTATTGCCTACGTTGCTTGAGCGCCGGCGCCGAGGCGATTTGACGCGCGCGGATTTGAGGCAGAATGACCGCAATGGAAACTGCCTCCACTATTGCCGCGGTCGATCTGGGATCCAATTCGTTTCGGCTGCAGATCGGGCGCCTGGTCGACGACCAGGTTTATCCGCTTGACTCGCTGCGCGAACCGGTGCGGCTGGCTGCGGGCCTGACCGCGGAAAAATACCTCGACGCGGCCGCCCAGGCCCGCGCCATCGAGTGCCTGGGCCGGTTTGGCGAACGATTGCGCGGATTGCCGGCCGGCATGGTACGCGCAGTCGGCACCAATACGCTGCGCGTTGCCAAGAATGCCGCCGAGTTCCTGCCGCAGTTCGAATCCGCACTGGGCTTTCCGATTGAAATCGTCGCGGGGCGCGAGGAAGCGCGGCTGATCTATCTGGGCGTGGCGCACAGCCTGCCGCCCAGCCCGCGCACGCGACTGGTGGTGGACATCGGCGGCGGATCCACTGAATTTATCGTCGGCGCCGGCAACCAGCCCCACCGGCTGGAAAGTCTCTACATGGGTTGCGTGAGCTACAGCCTGCGCTACTTTGCCAACGGCAAGATCAACAAATCCAGCATGAAGGATGCGGAGACGGCCGCGCGCATCCAGCTCGAAACCATCAAGAAACAATTCTCGCGCAAGCGCTGGGACGAAGCGGTGGGCTCCTCCGGCACGGCGCGCGCGATTGCGGACATCATCGAAGTCAATGGCTGGAGCGCGTCAGGCATCACGCGCGAGGGCCTGGAGCACTTGCGCCAGGCGCTGATCAAGGCGGGCGACGCCGGAAAGCTGGGTCTGGAAGGCGTGAAGGACGATCGGGTGGCTGTGCTGGCAGGCGGTTTTGCCATCCTCAATGCCGTTTTTGCGGAACTGGACATCGAACACATGGCGCTGGCCAACGGAGCGATGCGCCAGGGCATCCTGTGGGACATGATCGGGCGCGCGCATCGGCGCGACATGCGCGAACTGACGGTTCGCCAGTTCATGAAGCGCTACCATGTGGATGCACGTCAGGCGCACCGGGTCGAGCGCCTGGCGCTCAAGCTCTATGAGCAGTTGATTGAAGGCCGCAAGCAAGACCATCAGTATCCGCTGCAAATGCTGTCATGGGCCGTGCGATTGCAGGAAATCGGGTTGACGGTGGCGCATAGTGGCTTTCACAAGCACTCGTCTTACATCGTCGCGCATGCCGACATGCCGGGTTTTTCGCGCATGGAGCAAGGCCAGCTCTCCATGCTCGTACTTGCGCATCGCGGCTCCCTGGGCAAGCTGCGCGGGCTGGTCAAGGCCGACTACGACTGGTCATTGCTGGTCGCGCTGCGCCTTGCAGCGCTGCTGCATCGCAGCCGGTCCGAGGTGCGGCTTCCCGCGATTCGCGCCACGCGCAAGAAATACGCGTTCACGATCGAACTGGACGCCAAATGGCTTGCGGCAAACCCACTGACCGCTGCCGAGTTGCGCGATGAGATCAAGGGCTGGAAGGGGCTCGGGGTGGAACTGTCGATTCCGCAACTTGCCGACGCGGACACCGCGCTCGAAGCGACGCCGGGCCCGTAACCCGGGATCGTCAGGCGAGGTCAGGTAAATTCCGGCCCGACCACGGCTCGCAGCACTGTGTGCGGTTGCTCTCCGCGTATGCGGTGCGAAATCCACCACACCGCGCCTTTCTTGATGCTCCACGACATGGATTCGCCAGCGATCAGCAGCGACGCGACCTCGCCGAGCGTGGGTTGGTGGCCGACGACCAACACCGTATGTGTGCTGTGTGGCCAACCGGCCGCGGCCAGGACGCCAGCGGCTGAGCCTCCCGGCGCCAGTTCCGCCACGATCTCGTAGTCTTCGCTCAACGCCCGCGCGGTTTGCAGCGTGCGCTGCGCCGGGCTCACGAGGATGCGCGGCGGCGCGCTCAATCGCGATTGCAGCCAGCGCGCGACGTCCTGCGCTTGTTTGTGGCCCTTTGGGCTCAGCCTGCGCGCCATATCCGGCGACCCGGGGTCCGCGTCGGCATGGCGCCACAAAATCAAGTCCATGTCATGACTCTGCGTGGGCACGCTCAGGCCGGCGCAGGGCTCGAACACAGTTTGTCGAGTAACGCTGCCTGCGCGGCCGCGCGCTTGTCGTGGGCGGATTTCTTGCGCTTGTAGTGCCCGTCACTGTCCATTTCCCACGCTTCCCCGCTGTCGGCCAGATACATCATCAGGGATTCCTCGATGACGCGCTTTTTGAGCTTCTCGTCGAGCACCGGGAAGCAGACCTCGACGCGGCGAAAGAAATTGCGGTCCATCCAGTCGGCGCTGGACAACAGCACCGTGCCCGTACTTTTGAAATAAAACACGCGGTGGTGTTCGAGAAAGCGGCCGATGACCGAACGCACGCGGATGTTATCCGACAGCCCCGCCGTACCCGGCCTCAGGGCGCACACGCCGCGCACGATGAGATCTATTTTTGTGCCGGCCATCGACGCTTCATACAGCGCGGAGATGATCTCGGGCTCGAGCAAGGCGTTCATCTTGGCGATGATGCCGGCTTCCTTTCCGGCCCGGGCATGTTCGCCCTCCAGACGAATGGCCGCCATGATCTGCGCGTGCAACGTGAACGGGGACTGCCACAGATAATGCAGCACGCCTGCCTTGCCAAGGCCGGTGAGTTGCATGAACACTTCGTTTACGTCCGCGCCCATCTGCAGATTGCAGGTGAACAGTCCGAAATCGGTATAAGACATTGCCGTGCGCGCATGATAGTTTCCCGTGCCCAGGTGCACATAACGGCGCAGACCTTCGCTTTCCCGGCGCAATACCATCGACATTTTGGCGTGCGTCTTGTGTCCGACCACGCCATAGATCACATGCGCGCCAACTTCCTCGAGCTTCGATGCCCAGTTGATGTTGGCCTCTTCGTCGAATCGGGCCATGAGTTCCACCACCACCGTGACTTCCTTGCCGTTGCGCGCCGCCTCCAGCAAGGCCTGCATGAGCTCTGAGTTCGCGCCGGTGCGATAGACCGTCTGCTTGATCGCGACGACGTCAGGATCGATGGCAGCCTGCTGGATGAAGCTGATGACGGGCTTGAAGGATTGGTACGGATGATGCAGCAGAATATCGCCATCGCGGATGGCGGCGAAAATGTCCGGCACTTTGGTCAGCGCTACGGGGAAGCTGGGCGTAAAAGTGCGGAACTTCAGGTCCGGACGGTCCACCCAGTCGGGCACTTGCATCAGGCGCACGAGATTGACCGGGCCATTTACCTGATACAGGTCGCGGGCGCTCAGGTTGAACTGTTGCAGCAGGAACTCCGAAATCTCGGGCGAGCACAGGTCGGCCACTTCGAGCCTCACGGCATCGCCGAAGTGCCGCTGCGGCAACTCCCCCTGCAGGGCGAGCCGCAGGTTCTTGACCTCTTCTTCGTCCACGAACAAATCGCTGTTGCGCGTCACGCGAAACTGATAGCAGCCCTGCACCTGCATGCCGGAGAACAATTCGTCCACATGCGCGTGGATGATCGATGACAGGAACACGAAATCGTGATCCGTGCCGGCAACCTCGCGCGGCAGCATGATCACGCGCGGCAGCACGCGCGGCGCCTGCACCAGCGCGAAGCCCGAACTGCGGCCGAACGCGTCCTTGCCCGATAACTGCACTGCGAAATTCAGGCTCTTGTTGAGAATGCGTGGAAACGGGTGCGCCAGGTCGAGTCCGATCGGGGTCATGACCGGCAGGATCTCTCTGAGAAAGAACGATTTGATCCAGGCTTTCTGCGCGTCGTCCCATTCGTTCCTGCGCAGAAAGCGAATGCGTTCGCGCGCAAGCTGCGGCACCACGTCGTCATTCCATAGCTGGTACTGGCGCGCGACCAGTTCATGGGCTCGCAGCGAGACCTCCTGGAAAACCTGCGCCGGCGACGCGCCGTCCGGCCCCGTGAAATCGAGGCCGAGTTCGAGTTGTGCTTTGAGGCCGGCAACGCGAATTTCAAAGAACTCGTCGAGGTTGTTGCTCACGATGCACAGGAAGCGCAATCGTTCGAGCAGTGGCACCTCGCCGTCCTCGGCCTGTGCCAGCACGCGGCGGCAGAACTCCAGTTGCGCCAGTTCGCGATTTAGATAAAGCCGGGGGTTGGAGCGCTTGACCTTGCGCGATTTGTCGGCAATGAGCGCCGCGCGTTTTCTGGCCGCTTTTCCCGGCACCGGCGGCGCGTCAGGGGCAGTGCCCTCGGCCTTTTGTCCCGTTTTGCTGATTTTGTGCTCCTGGCTCATCGGGGCGGCGCCAGGGTGCAGTCAATCTCCCGGCAGGCGTAAGCGCTTGTTCGGGCTAACGCCCGGGGGGCGGAACGTAACCCGAGGCCGCATCGGCACCCGGGCCGAAGAAATACTTCTCGGTCTGCTCGATCAGATACTTGCGTGCCTTCGGATCCGCCAGGCTCAAGCGGTTCTCGTTCACCAGCATTTTCTGGTGTTCGAGCCAGCCTTTCCAGGCTTCCTTGGAAACACTCTCGAACAAGCGCTTGCCGAGTTCACCGGGGAAGGGGGGGAAATCCAGGCCCTCGGCGTCACGGCCGAGCTTGACGCATTTGACAGTTCTGGCCATTTTCGTGTGTCCGCAGATATAGATTATTTCCCGGTGCCCGGGGATGACGCAGTTGCGCCAAAGGCGCAAACGCGGGAATTCCATGCCGATTATAGACCGGCGGTCGTTTGCGGGCCGTTGCACGCACAAGTCCCCGTGGAGTCCGGGACAGTTGTTAGATGGATTTGATCAGCACCTTCGAGCGGCGTTGATAGTTATAGAGTGCCTGCTTCTGTTTGGGCAGATGGCTGATATCGGCCTCGGCAAAGCCATGCTCGATGAACCAGTGCGCCGCGCGCGTGGTCAGCACGAACAGGCGCTTGATGCGCTGCTTCTTGGCTTTTTCCTCGACCCATTTGAGCAGCTGTTCGCCGGCGCCAAAATCGCGATAGTCCGGTTGCACGGCCACGCACGCGAGTTCAGCCGATCGTTCATTCGCAAACGGGTACAGCGCGGCACAGCCGACGATGACTTTGTCGTGTTCGAGCACACCGAAGCGAGATATCTCCATTTCGAGCAATTCGCGCGAGCGTTTGACCAGCGTGCCGTCGGCCTCCAGCGGTTCGATGAGCCGCAGAATGCCGCCGACGTCTTCGATGGTCGCATCGCGCAACTGCTCGAGCGGATCGCGCGTGATCATGCTGCCCACACCGTCGTGGGTGAATAATTCCAGCAACAGCGCGCCATCCGTGTGACGGCTGATCAGGTGAACGCGCGCCGCGCCGCCCTTGCAGGCCTTGATGACGTGGGGCAGGTAGAGTTTGGCGTCGTCAGACAGCGTTTGCTCCTTGCGCAGCAGCTTTTCCGCGTCCGACACCGTGAGCTCGCGCAGCAAGCGCGCGCTTTTTGACTTCAGCCCCGGTTCATTCATCAGGAAAACGAGCTTCTCTGCGTTAAGCGCGATGGCAGTCTGCGATGCAACGTCTTCGAGCGTGACGTTGAAGATCTCGCCGGTGGGCGAATAGCCCAGCGGAGAGAGCAGCACGAGTTCGCCGTCGTCGAGCCGGGTGTTGATGGCGTCCGCATCGACCTTGCGCACTTCGCCGGTGTAACACATGTCGATGCCGTCGACCACGCCCCGTGGTCGCGCGGTCACAAAATTGCCCGACGCCACCCGGATGTCGGCGTTTGCCATCGGCGAATTGGCCAACCCCATGGAAAGCAGCGCCTCGATCTCGACGCGGACCTGGCCGCTCGCCTGTTTCACGGCGGCCAGCGCTTCCTCGTCGGTCACGCGGATGCCGTTGACGTACTGCGGCTTGCGACCCGCCGCCTTCAACTGCGCTTCGATCTGGGGTCGCGCACCATGCACCAGCACCAGGCGCACGCCGAGACTGGCCAGCAGGTTCAGGTCATGCGTGAGCGCGACAAACGATCCGTCTGCAACGACTTCGCCGCCGAAAGCGATGACGAACGTACGTCCGCCGAACGCATGGATATAGGGCGCCGCGGCGCGAAACCAGCGCACGAAATGGGCCTGCTGTGCGGCTTGCATGGATGCGGAGCGCCGGCCGTTACTTCGGTTGCATGCGGATGGCGCCGTCGAGGCGGATGACTTCCCCGTTCAGCATTTCGTTCTCGGCAATCTGCTTGACGAGCTGCGCGTATTCGGCAGGCCGGCCGAGGCGGGAGGGGAAGGGCACCATCTTGCCGAGCGCATCCTGTACGTCCTGGGGCATGCCCAGCAGCATCGGCGTCTCGAAAATGCCGGGCGCGATGGTCATGACGCGAATGCCGCTACGCGATAAATCGCGCGCGATCGGCAGCGTCATGCCGACGATGCCTCCTTTGGAGGCGGCGTAGGCCGCCTGGCCGATCTGTCCGTCGAAGGCCGCGACCGACGCCGTGTTGACGATCACGCCGCGTTCCCCGCCCGCGTTCGGCTGTTGCTTCGCCATCGCATCGGCCGCAAGGCGGATCATGTTGAAACTGCCGATCAGGTTGATGTTGATGACCCGCGCAAACTTCTCCAGCGAGTGCGGCCCTTCCTTGCCGAGCGTTTTTTCGCCGACCGCAATGCCCGCGCAATTGACCAGCCCGTGCAGGCCGCCGAATTCCTTGAGCGCGGCAGCCACCACCGCCTTGCCGTGGTCCTCGCGCGTGACGTCGCATTCGATGTAACGCGCCTGTTTGCCGAGCTTGCCCGCCAGCGCCTCGCCCTGGGCTTTGTTGACGTCGGCAATGATCGCGTTGCCGCCGGCGCCGATGAGCATTTCGATGGTGGCGGCACCGAGTCCGGAACTGCCGCCGGTCACAATGAAAGTCGTATTTTTGATTTGCATGCTTATGCGTTTGGTCTGATGGTCATGGAAAGACGCTGAAGTATAGCAGCGACTTTCTAGAAATCGCCCCAGAGCGCCTGGATCGCCGACAGCGCCGCGAGTGCTGCGGTTTCGGTGCGCAGTACTCGCGGGCCGAGTCTTGCCGGCTGAAAGCCGCGGGATTGCGCAAGCCGCATTTCCACGGGCGACAGCCCGCCCTCCGGGCCGATCAGCAGCACGATGCGCGCTGAGGGTTGCAGCGACTTCAGCGCCAGGTCGGCGGCCGGCGACAGCAGCAAACGCGATTCCTCCTCGGGTGTCGTCGTGTTCAGCCCGGCCAGCCAATCGCTAAAATCCAGCACCGGGAACACTTCCGGCACGCGATTGCGCCCGCATTGCTCGCACGCCGACACGACCAGGTTCTGCCAGTGTTCCCGGCGCCGTTGCGCGCGCTCATCCTTGAGTTTCACCACGCTGCGCTCGGTGGCGACCGGCTGCATCGCCGCGACACCGAGTTCGACGGCCTTTTGCAGCGTAATATCCATGCGCTCACCGCTCGACAGGCCTTGCACGAGCATGATGTGCAGGTGGCTTTCGCGCTCGATATCGCGGTGCGCACCGGTCTTGACCGACACCTCTCCGCGATCGATGCGGGTAATGCGTGCCTCGAACTCCCCACCGCGGCCGTCGAACAGCACCACCGGTTCGCCGATCGCGAGGCGCAGCACGCGGACCGCATGATGCGCCGCGTCGGCGTTCAAGCGAACTTCCGAGCCATTGCCAAGCCGGCCCTGGTAATGAAACCGCGCGCCGGACTTGGGTGTGAGTTTTTTGTCTAAGTCTTTATCCATGTTAAGATTTTGCCATGCACAATCGGGTCTGTCTCACGCTTCCCCCAAAGGCCTCCCCTGTGGCCTCGGCGCCGGGCTGAACGGCATGGGAGCACAACCGCCTGTCTGCGATTTCGGCTGGCAAGCCCCGGATTTCGAGCTTCCGGCCACAGACGGCCGCCGTTACTCACTGCAGCAATTGCGCGGCCGCAAGGGATTGCTGGTGATGTTCATCTGCAATCACTGTCCTTACGTCAAGGCCATCCGCGAGCGGCTGGTGCGCGATTGCCGGGAACTGGCGGGTCTTGGCATCGGCTCGGCGGCGATCAGCGCCAACGATCCGGCCGATTATCAGGAAGATTCCTTCGAAAACATGCAGCGAGTGGCGCGCGAGCTGGATTTTCCGTTTCCTTACCTGTTCGACGAAACCCAGGACGTGGCACATGCCTATGGAGCCGTGTGTACCCCGGATTTTTTCGGCTTCAACAGCGCGCTCGAGCTCCAGTATCGGGGCCGCCTGGATGCCTCGCGAACTTCGCCGGTGGCCGATGCCAGGCGCGATCTGTTCGAAGCCATGAAGACCATAGCCGACACCGGCCGCGGTCCGGCGGAGCAGATCGCCAGTATCGGGTGCTCCATCAAATGGAAGCGCTAGCCCGGCCGGTCCCGGGCATGCTGGACCATGTCATTGCCTGCGTGCGCGAAGTTGCGGCACGGGAAGTCATGCCCCGCTATCTGAAAGTCGCGCAGCAGCGCAAATCCGATGGCAGCTTGTTTACGGCCGCGGATCTGGCCGCGCAGGAAGCCTTGTGCCGCGTTCTGCCGACGATTTATGCGGGACCCATCGTCGCCGAGGAAATGACGCCCGAGCAACAGGCCGAGTACTGGCTGGCCGGTACGGAAGGTCTGTGGTGCGTGGATCCAATCGATGGCACGTCCAATTTCGTCAACGGGCTGCCTTATTTCGCGGTCTCGGTGGCCTTGATGATCCGCGGGCGCAGCGTGCTGGGCGTCGTCTACGATCCGATCGCCGACGAAGTGTTCTACGCCGAGCAGGGCGCGGGCGCCTTTTTGAACGGCGAACGACTGCCGATCAAGGAGCACGTGCCACCTTTGCGCAATTCCATGGCGCAAGTTGATTTCAAACGACTTCCCCCCGGGTTGGCGCGCGAACTGGTGGCGCAGCCCCCGTACGCGTCCCAGCGCAATTTCGGCGCCAGCACGCTGGAATGGTGCTATGTGGCGGCCGGTCGATTCGACGTGTACCTGCACGGTGGACAAAAGCTCTGGGATTACGCCGCCGGGTCGTTGATCCTCGAAGAAGCTGGCGGTTTCATGTGCACCCTGCATCAGGACGATTTCTGGTCCGACACGTTGTGGAAGCGCTCTGCGATTGCCGCTCGCGAAGCCAAACTGTTCGACGCCTGGAAACGCTGGATCCGCGCTCGCCAGTAAGGCAGGGCGGGTCAGGGATTGCGCTGCGGTGACCAGGTCGCTGCGCCTCGGGCCTTTCCTTGACCGCCCCTGACGATGCCGGTATCTTGCGAAGTTTTCGCAGCAAATTCTCAAACTTAGCGTTTTCCCGGGTGTTTTCATGGAACTGACTGCCGGCGTTACCACCGAGTTGTCCGGTGCGGAGATCACGATGCGGTGCCTTCACGAAGAAGGCGTCGAAATCATGTTCGGCTATCCGGGCGGCGCTGTCCTGCCCCTTTACGACGAAATTTTCAAGCAGGAGAAGGTCAAGCATATTCTGGTACGCCACGAGCAGGCCGCCGTGCATGCGGCAGATGCCTATGCGCGCTCCACCGAGAAGGTGGGCGTGGTGCTGGTGACGTCCGGTCCCGGCGTGACGAACGCGGTCACCGGGATTGCGACCGCGTACATGGATTCCGTTCCGATGGTCATCCTCAGCGGCCAGGTGCCCACGCATGCCATTGGCCAGGACGCTTTCCAGGAAGTGGATGCCGTGGGCGTGACGCGCCCGTGCGTGAAACATAATTTCCTGGTCAAGGACATCAAGGACCTCGCGGTTACGATGAAGAAGGCGTTTTACCTTGCCGCGACGGGGCGCCCCGGCCCGGTGCTGGTCGATATTCCGAAGGACGTGCAGACGGCGAAGACGAATTTCTTCTATCCGCAGTCGATCACGATGCGTTCCTACAATCCGGTCGTCAAAGGCCACAGCGGCCAGATCAAAAAAGCGCTGCAACTGCTGCTCGAAGCCAAGCGGCCGATGGTCTACACCGGTGGCGGTGTCGTGCTCGGCAACGCCTCCGCGGAACTCATCCAGCTGGTCCATACGCTGGGCTTTCCGTGCACCAACACCCTCATGGGGCTGGGCGGCTATCCGGCCACCGATCCGCAGTTCGTCGGCATGCTGGGCATGCATGGGACGTACGAGGCCAATATGGCCATGCAGAATTGCGACGTGCTGCTGGCCATCGGCGCGCGCTTCGATGACCGTGTCATTGGCAATCCGAAACATTTTTTCCAGGAATCGCGCCGCATCATCCATGTCGACATCGATCCGTCGTCGATTTCCAAACGCGTGCGCGTGGATGTGCCCATCGTGGGCGACGTAAAGGACGTATTGCAGGAAATGAACCGCCAACTCGCGGCGGCCAGGGAGCGGCCCGATCCCGAGGCAGTCAAGGCGTGGTGGGATCAGATCGGCGTCTGGCAGGCGCGCGATTGCCTCAAATACGACCACCAGTCGAAAATCATCAAACCGCAGTCCGTGGTCGCAAAGCTCTACGAGCTGACCAAGGATCTCGATACCTATGTGACCTCCGACGTGGGTCAGCATCAGATGTGGGCGGCGCAGTTCTACAAGTTCGACAAGCCGCGGCGCTGGATCAACTCCGGCGGTCTGGGCACCATGGGGGTGGGCTTGCCCTACGCGCTGGGCGTGCAACTCGCGCATCCCCAGGCGACCGTCGCGTGCGTCACCGGCGAGGCCAGCATCCAGATGTGCATCCAGGAGTTGTCCACGGCAAAACAGTATCGCCTGCCGGTCAAGATCGTGAACCTGAACAACCGCTACATGGGCATGGTCAGGCAATGGCAGGAGTTCTTTCACGGTAACCGTTACGCCGAGTCCTATATGGATGCGCTGCCCGACTTCGTCAAGCTCGCGGAATCCTACGGGCACATCGGCATGCGCATCGACAAGCCTGAGGACGTGGAGCCCGCGCTCAAAGAGGCGTTCAGCCGCAAGGACGACCTCGTTTTCATGGATTTCATCACCGATCAGACCGAGAACGTTTTTCCGATGGTGCCCGGCGGCAAAGGCCTTTCGGAAATGATTCTGGTGTAACAGGACAATGCGTCACATCATCTCCCTTCTCATGGAGAACGAGCCGGGCGCACTCTCGCGCGTCGCCGGCCTGTTCTCGGCGCGCGGCTACAACATCGAATCGTTGACCGTGGCGCCCACCGAAGATCCTTCCCTTTCGCGCATGACCGTCGTGACCACGGGGTCCGACGATGTCATCGAGCAGATCACCAAGCAGCTCAACAAGCTGGTCGACGTCGTCAAGGTCGTCGATTTGTCGGGCGGCGATCACATCGAGCGTGAGCTCATGCTCGTCAAGGTGCGCGCTTCGGGCAAGGATCGCGAGGAAATGAAGCGCATGGCAGACATTTTCCGCGGTCGCATTCTGGACGTGACCGACAAGGCATACACCATCGAGCTCACCGGCACCGGATCGAAGCTCGATGCCTTCCTGGAGGCGCTCGAACAGGGCGCCGTCCTGGAAACGGTGCGCACGGGTGCTTCGGGTATCGGCCGGGGCGAGCGCATCCTCAAAGTCTCGTGACGGTGGCAGAACAGCGCGACGTGCGTCGCGCAGCGTCCTGCCGGGCTCTGACTCCAATTCTAAAAATTTAAGAGGCAATCATGAAAGTTTTCTACGACAAGGACGCGGACCTGCGTCTGATCAAGAGCAAAAAAGTCACGATCCTGGGCTACGGCTCCCAGGGCCACGCGCATTCGCTCAATCTCAAGGATTCCGGCGCCAAGGTCACGGTCGGACTGCGCAAGGGCGGCGCTTCCTGGGACAAGGCCAAGAAGGCAGGCCTCGAAGTCAAGGAACTGGCCGATGCCGTGAAGAACGCCGATTTCGTGATGATCCTGTTGCCCGACGAGCATATCGGCGATGTGTACCGGGAAATCGAGGACAGCCTCAAGAAGGGGGCGGCGCTGGCGTTCGCGCACGGCTTCAACATTCATTTCGGCCAGGTCACCCCGCGTGCGGATCTCGATGTCGTCATGGTGGCGCCGAAGGCACCTGGACACACGGTGCGTTCCACGTACGCGCAGGGCGGCGGCGTGCCCATGTTGATTGCCATTCACCAGGACATGTCCAAGAAGGCCCGCGATCTCGCGCTGTCATACGCGGCGGCCATCGGCGGCGGCAAGGCGGGCATCATCGAAACCAATTTCCGCGAAGAAACCGAGACCGATCTGTTCGGCGAACAAGTGGTGCTGTGTGGCGGTACGACCGCGCTGATCCAGGCCGGCTTCGAGACGCTGGTGGAAGCCGGCTACGCGCCGGAGATGGCGTATTTCGAATGCCTGCACGAGTTGAAGCTGATCGTGGACCTGATTTACGAAGGCGGCATCGCCAATATGCGCTATTCGATTTCCAATAACGCGGAATACGGTGATTTCACGCGCGGCTCGCGCATCATCACCGACGAGACGCGCCAGGAAATGCGCAGGATTCTCAAGGAAATCCAGACCGGCCAGTACGCCCAGGAATTCCTGCTGGAGAACAAGACCGGCGCGACCAAGCTTGGCGCCATGCGCCGCATCGGCCGGGAGCACCAGATCGAGGTGGTCGGCGCGAAGCTGCGCGAAATGATGCCCTGGATCAAGGCCAATCGTCTGGTGGACAAGTCCAAGAACTAGTCGCATGCAAAGCAATCCACTGCATGAGGAATCATCCATGTCCGGCCCGGCTTTGCCACGCGGCACCTGCACTGCATGACTGACTATCCGCACCCGATCATCGCCAAAGAAGGATGGCCGTTTCTGGCGGCCGCCGTGGTCATTTGCGTTTTCGCCACGGTCGGCTGGGGCTGGTGGTCGGTGCCGTTATGGCTGATCGCGTTGTTCATCCTGCAGTTTTTTCGCGATCCGCCTCGCGATGTACCAGTCGACGCCGACGCAGTCATTTCACCGGCCGACGGGCGGGTGGTGGCGGTGGAAAAGGCGCGTGATCCGTACCTGGACCGGGATGCCTTGAAAATCAGCGTATTCATGAATGTTTTCAACGTGCATTCCAATCGCAGCCCGGTTGACGGGGTGGTCAAGAAAGGCTGGTATTACGGCGGGCAAGTATCTGAATGCAGCACTCGACAAAGCCTCGCTGGAGAACGAGCGCAATGCGTTGTGGATCCATACCGACCGGGGGGGGGATGTCACCTGCGTGCAGGTCGCCGGCCTGATCGCGCGGCGCATCCTGTGCTATGTACAGCCCCAGGATCGGCTCAAGCGCGGTCAGCGTTTCGGGTTCATTCGCTTTGGCTCGCGCGTGGATGTCTATTTGCCCTTGAGCGCCAGGCCGGATGCGGCAGTCGGGGACAAGGTATTCGCGGGCCAGACCATCCTGGCACGGATGCCCACCAACACGTAAGACCGCCATGAACCATCCCGCACCCAAAGGCCGGTGGCTCAGTCGAAGCGGCATGCGCCGGCGCGGCATTTACTGGCTGCCCAATGCCATTACCACCTGCGCTCTGTTTGCCGGGTTTTACGCCATCGTGCAGGCCATGAACCTGCAGTTCGAACTCGCGGCGCAGGGTATTTTTGCGGCCATGGTGCTCGATGGCCTCGATGGCCGGGTGGCGCGCCTGACGCGCACGCAAAGCGAGTTCGGCGCCGAGTACGACAGCCTGTCCGACATGGTCTCGTTTGGCGCCGCGCCGGCGCTGGTGATCTATGAGTGGTCGCTGAAGGGCATGAACCAGCTGGGCTGGTTTGCAGCGTTCATTTATTGCGCCTGCGCGGCACTGCGCCTGGCCCGGTTCAACACCAACATCGATGTGGTCGACAAGCGTTATTTCCAGGGGCTGCCCAGTCCGGCCGCGGCCGGACTCATCGCCGGACTGGTATGGGCCATGGAGTCCTATGACGTGGCCCGCGCCGACGTCCCGCTGCTGGCCTGGGCGCTGACGCTGTTCGCGGGCATCACGATGGTCAGCAGCGTGCGCTTCTACAGCGGCAAGGACATCAACTTGCGCAGGAGCGTGCCGTTTCGGGTGGTCGTGATGATCGCGCTCGGGGTCGTGGCCTTGATGCTGATCGCCAATAATCTGCCCGAACTCCTGTTCGGCGTGTTCGCGATTTATGCCGCTTCGGGTTACGTCATGTGGGCCTGGGAGCGGCTGCGGCGAAAGCGGCGCCTGCCCCCAGCGGCGCCCTGAGGGGTTGCGAAGCCCCTGAAATCTGCTTATAGTCACCGGCATGTACTCCTTGCGGCATGGCCAAAACGCACTTTTTCCCGCCAGTCTTCTGCTGGCCGGCCTGCTGCTGCGCCCCGCGCGCACATAAACTAACTCCACATTCGCAGTACCCAAGCCCGCCAGACCCCTGGCGGATCTGGCAATCCCTTCATTGCGAGTCCCGACATGATCAACATTGCGTCACAGAAGTACCGTGCATTTGCCCCGGTCGCGTTGACCGACCGGACCTGGCCGAACCGCGTCATCACCCGTCCCCCCGTCTGGTGCAGCGTAGACCTGCGCGACGGTAACCAGGCGCTGATCGAGCCGATGGATGCGGAGCGCAAGTTGCGCATGTTCATGCTGTTGCTGAAGACAGGATTCAAGGAGATCGAGATCGGTTTCCCGGCGGCCTCGCAGACGGATTTCGATTTCGTGCGCAAGCTCATCGAAGACAACCTCATTCCCGATGACGTCACGGTGCAGGTGCTGACACAGGCGCGCGAACCGCTGATCCGGCGCACGTTCGAATCTTTGCGCGGCGCCAGGCGCGCCATCATGCATTTGTACAACTCGACCTCCACCGTGCAGCGCCGCGTAGTGTTTGGCCTGGACAAGGCCGGTATCGTGGACATTGCGGTGCAAGGCGCGCGCGTGGTCCACGAATGCGCCCGCGCGCAACCCCGAAACCGACTGGGTCTTGCAGTATTCGCCGGAGAGCTTCACCGGTACCGAACTGGATTTCGCCGTCGAAATCTGCGATGCGGTCAATGCCGTCTGGCAGCCGACACCGCAGCGCCCGGTCATTCTCAATCTGCCGGCCACCGTCGAGATGGCTACCCCCAATGTCTACGCCGACCAGATCGAATGGTTCGGCCGTCACATTGCCAAGCGCGACAGCATCGTGTTATCGGTGCATCCGCACAACGACCGGGGCTGCGCGGTGGCGGCCGCCGAGCTCGCCGTCATGGCCGGGGCCGATCGCATCGAAGGCTGCCTGTTCGGCAACGGCGAGCGCACCGGCAATGTCGATCTCGTCACGCTCGCACTGAATCTTTATTCCCAGGGTGTCGATCCAGGCCTCGATTTTTCCGACATCAATGCCGTGATACGCACCGTCGAGCATTGCAATCAGTTGCCCGTGCATCCGCGCCATCCTTATGGCGGCGAACTGGTCTTCACGGCTTTTTCGGGCTCGCATCAGGACGCCATCAAGAAAGGCCTCGCTGCGCGCCGCGCGACGGATTTGTGGGACGTTCCTTATCTGCCCATCGATCCGGCGGATCTGGGCCGTGCCTACGACGCCGTCATCCGGGTCAACAGCCAGTCGGGCAAAGGCGGCATCGCCTACCTGCTCGAGCGCGATTTCGGCCTGTCGCTGCCGCGGCTGTTGCAGATCGAGTTCAGCCAGGTCATCCAGGCCATCACGGATGCGAGCGGCAAGGAATTGTCATCCATCGCGATCAAGGCGGCGTTCGATCGCGAGTACCTGCTCAGCGAGTTGCCACTTTCCTACATCGAGCATCGCATCACGCATGAAGCCGGCCACGGTGAAGTGGAGCACGTGACCGCGCGGCTGAAGTTCAACGGGCGCGAGATCACCATCGCCGGCAAGGGCAATGGTCCCGTCGACGCTTTCGTGCGCGCGTTGTGCGACGGCTGCGGCATCGACGTGCACGTCATGAACTATCACGAGCATGCGGTGGGCAGCGGCGAGGATGCGACAGCGGTGGCTTATGTGCAGATTCGCATCGGTCGCGACCAGACCCTTTATGGTGCAGGCATGCATGGCAACATCGTGACGGCGACCTTGCGTGCAGTCCTGTCGGCGGTCAACCGCGCGGCGCTGCGGGGAGTCATTGCGATGCGCGAGCCGGCCGAGCGCATCGCCGCCGCCTGAGCGGCCGCGCCCAGGCACCACGTCTGCACCGGACTTGCCGGGAAAGCCTGCTCTCGCAGCAGGCTTTTTTGCGCCGGGCAGTCTTTGCGGCAACACGCTACACTCCGGCCTTGTTCCGGTTTTTTTCCTGGTATTCCGGCCGCATCCCGCCGACTATTCCGATGGCAAGTGAACAACAATCAAGCCGCGACCTGCACAGGATCGTCGTCGTCGGTGGCGGCGCCGGTGGACTCGAACTGGTCACCGAGCTTGGTGCAAAACTGGGCAAGCGCAAGAAGGCGCTGATCACGCTGGTCGACCGGTCGCGCACGCACCTGTGGAAGCCGCTGTTGCATCAGGTCGCGGCCGGCAGCATGGACTTGAACGACCACGAGCTCGATTACCTGTATCAGGCGCGTTGGCACCATTTCCAGTTTCATCTGGGCCGCATGGACGGCCTGGATCGCGCGAGCAAAGAAATTCATCTGGCGCCCACTTACGACGATAAAGGCCGTGAAGTCCTGCCTGCGCGCTCGATTGCCTACGATACCCTGGTGCTGGCCGTGGGCAGCACCACCAACGATTTCGGCACGCCGGGTGCGGCCGAACATGCGATCGCGCTGGACAATCCCCAGCAGGCCGCCTTGTTTCATTCCCGATTGCTCAACGCCTGCCTGCGCGCGAACGCGCAGCAAGGGCCGCTCGATGCGGGCCAGCTGCACATCGCCATCATCGGGGCAGGTGCCACGGGCGTCGAACTTGCTGCGGAGTTGCATAACACCATCCGCGAATTCCTCGTTTTCGGCATGGACCGCATCAAACCCGAGCGCGATATCAAGATTACGATCGTGGAAGCGGCGCCGAAAATTCTGCCGGCGCTATCCGAGCGCCTGTCGACCGCGGTTTTGCAGCTTCTGCAAAAGCTCAACGTCGACGTGCTGGCCGGCGAGCGCGTGACCGAAGTGTCCGCGTCGGGCGTGAAGACCGCAACCGGCCGGGAGGTTCGCGCCGAACTGGTGGTCTGGGCGGCGGGCATCAAGGCGCCGGACTTTCTCAAGGACATCGATGGCCTGGAGACTAACCGCATCAATCAACTGGTGGTCGAGCAGACCCTGCGAACGACCCGGGACCCGGATATTTTTGCGTTCGGCGATTGCGCGAGCTGCCCCTGGCCGGAGAAGAGCACGCCCGTGCCGCCGCGAGCGCAATCGGCGCATCAACAAGCGTCGCACCTGGCCAGAATGCTCCCGCGACGGATGCGCGGCGAAGCGCTGCGGCCCTATGTCTATCGCGATTTCGGATCGCTGATCTCGCTGGGGAAATTCAGCACCATCGGCAGCCTCATGGGCAGCATCACGCGCGGCAGCATCATGATCGAGGGCTTGTTCGCCAAACTGATGTATCTGTCCTTGTACAAAATGCACGAGTTCGCGCTGCACGGGTTCACCAAAGTGTTTCTGGACACCCTGGCGCGCATCATTACGCGGCGCACCGAACCCCATATCAAACTGCACTGAGCGTGTCGATGGCGCATGGCTCCCTGAACCTGCTTTCCGGCCTGGCGGCGCTTGTCGCGGCCACAGCGTGTTCCACCGTACCGTATGCGCCACGGCCGCTCGATCCCGAAGCAAGTGCCGAGGCATTCCTGGCGCGTTCCGTAACCGTCGATGGCTTGAAACGCTTTGCGCAGGCAAACGGCTATACGGCGCAGGCGTGGCCGCCTGAACAGTGGGGCCTGCGCGAACTGACACTGACCGCGCTGTATTTCAATCCCGGCATCGGCCTGGCACGCGCGCGCGCAGTCGTGGCCCAGGCCGAACTGCGCACCGCCGTCCAGCCGCCGTCCTGGTCGGGGCGCGTCAAGCCCGAGTATCACAGCCGCGATCTTGCCGACACGAGCGGCCCATGGACCCTGGGACTGGAACTGGAACTCCCGCTGATGGCGCAAAGCAAACGCGCCGCACGGGTCGAACGCAGCGCCTTTCTGGCCGATGCGGCCAATCTGGACATTGCCAGCGCGGCCTGGACGGCGCGCAGCGAGGTGCGCGACCGTTATCTGGCACTGCGCGCCCGTCTCGATGCGTTGGCGTTGCTGGATGCGCAGATCGCGGCGCGCCAGCAAATGCGCGACCTGGTTGAGCGGCGCGTGCAGGCAGGCCTGCTTTCTGCGCGCGATCTGGCAGTCGAGCGCCTGGTTCTTGCGCAACTCGAACAAGCGCGCAACCACGCCTTGTCCAGCCAACAGCGCCTCAGAAGCGAACTCGCGGCGGTCCTGGGCTTGCCCGGGGAAATGCTCGACGCCATGACGCTGCGGTTCGATGCGCCCGCCCCGCCCTTGGTCGATCTGGACGCCGCCGCAGTGCGCCGGCTCGCGTTGCGCAATCGTCTGGATGTGCACCGCAGGCTGCTCGAATTCGGCGCCGCCGATGCCGAGGTGAAAGCTGCCGTGGCGGCGCAGAATCCCGACATCACGCTTGGGCCCGGCTATACGTGGGATCAGGGCGATAACCTGTGGTCGCTGGCCGTCGGCCTGACGCTGCCGCGCGCAGCGCGCACGCAGGCCGCCATCCTCGAGGCGCAGGCGCGCCGCGAACTGGCGGCTGAGGCGTTTGCGGCCACGCAATTCGCCGCGATCGGCCTGGCCGGGCGTGCCTACGGGCTTTACCTGCTGGCGCGCGCGCGCGTGAGCGCTGCCGAACGCCCGCTGCAAATGCAACGCGACCAGGAAACGCGCATCAATCGGCAGTTTGACACCGGGGCGGCCGATCGCATGCAGCGCCTGGCCGCGCGCATCGAGACGCTTGCAGCACAATCCATACTCCACGAGGCGCTCGTCGCACAGTCCGACGCGTTGGCCGAACTGGAAGAAGCGGTGCAACGGCCGCTGTTCGGCGATTTCGAGGTGTTGCCGGACGCACCCCTGCGCGCTGCGGCAGCGAAGCCATGAAATTGCAGCCCGCGCACGCCGTTATCGCGGTCATGGCGGTGCTCATCGCCCTGTTGTCGTGGGCATTGATTTTTTACGCACGCGATGAGTTGGGAGCGCCGGCGCAGCAAAGCGAAGAAAGTATCGAGACTCACACGGCGGCGGGTACCGAGGCGGGGCGTGCGGTAATTCATTTGTCTGCCGAGAGCCAGGCTGCGGCTGGCATTGCCCTGCAACCGCTGGCAACCTCGAAGCGCGATGCAGCCTTCGAAGCTTACGGCATGGTGGCGAATCTGCAGCCGCTCGCGGAATTGCGCGGCCGCTACCTGGTCGCCGCGGCCGAGGCACAGGCCGCGCGTGCAACGCTCGCCGCCGCCGAATCCGAGTACCGGCGCATGGATGCGTTGTTTCGCGACGATCGTAATGTGTCGGAGCACGCCATGCAGGCCGCACAAGGGCGCTACCGCGCAGAACTTTCGCGCCAGGCGGCCGCCACGCAGGCTGCTGCGAGCATTCGCGATGCGATTCGCGGCGCCTGGGGTGAAACCGTCGCCGGCTGGAGCGTCGATCCCGACTCCGCGATCATGCGCAGATTGCTTTCACAGTCCGCCTATCTGATTCAGCTCGTACTGCCGCAGGACGCGCCGCGCGCGGCCGCGCGCGGCCGCATTACCGTGGCGCCGACGCTGTCCCGCGAGGGTGCCCGCCCGGCCCGGTTCGTGGCCGATTCGCCGCAGATCGATCCGGCGTTTCCGGGCGAAACGTATTTCTATCTGGCAGAAGGCGGCGGGTTTCGTGCGGGCATGCGCGTGGTGGCGCGCATCGGCCTGGGCGGCGCGGCAGTAAGCGGCGTAACCGTGCCCTCGTCCGCGGTGGTATGGCATGCCGGCAAGGCCTGGGCGTACGTCAAGGACGAGGAAGGCAGATTCGCCCGTTACGAAGTCTCTACAGTGGCTGAAGTCGAGGGCGGCTGGTTCAACGCCAGCGGCTTTGCATCCGGCGACGAAGTCGTCGTGAGCGGCGCGCAGTTGCTGCTTTCGGAAGAGTTGAAGTATCAGATCCGCAACGAGAATGAAGACTGACCCCGCAAGGTTCGATGTCGCTTGCCTGGCGCTTGCGCCGGTGCCCTTGAGTTCCGACGCAACTTGATCGCTTACGTCGTCCGCCAGTCCATTCGTTATCCCGGCGTGATCGTCGCGCTGGCGCTGACGATCGTGGCCTACGGATTGTTCACGTTGTCGCGCGCACAACTGGATGTTTTCCCCGAATTCTCACCCAGCCAGGTCGTCATCCAGACCGAGGCGCCCGGATTATCTGCCGAACTGGTCGAGACGCAGGTCTCCCAGCCTTTGGAGAATGCGCTTGCGGGGGTGTCCGGCGTGCAGAATCTGCGTTCGCAATCGATTCCAGGTTTGTCCGTTCTGCATGTGTACTTCGAGGATGGCACCGACATCTACCGTAATCGCCAGGTCGTAGCCGAGCGTCTGGGTTCGCTGGTGGCGCAACTGCCCAAAGGCATCGTGCCGGCGCTGACGCCGCTGACTTCCTCGGCCAGCACGGTGCTCGGGGTTGGCGTCACTTCGGACCAGCGCAGCCCGATGGCGTTGCGCACGCTGGTGGACTGGGTCATCCGCCCGCATCTGCTCGCGGTGCGCGGCGTGGCTGAAGTCAACGTCTTCGGCGGCGATGTGCGCCAGTGGCAGATCCAGATCGAGCCCGAGAAGTTGCATCGCTTCGGCCTGTCCCTCGATGATGTCGTGGTCGCGGCGCGCCGCGCGACCGGCGTGGGCGGCGCAGGGTTCGTCAAAACGCCCAACCAGCACATCCTGCTGCAAGTCGATGTGCAGCCCGACGCCGTCGCCGATGTGGCGCGCGCCGTACTGGTTTATCGGGACGGCCGCGCCGTCCGGATCGGCGATGTCGCCAGGGTCGTGGAGGGCAGCGCGCCGTCGATCGGTGCTGCGGCGATTAATGGCACGCCCGGCGTGTTCATGATGGTGCAGGGCCAGTTGGGCGCCAATACGCATGCCGTGACCGAGGATCTGGAGGCGGCGATCGCCGAACTCGGGCCGCTGCTCGCGCAGGAGAACATCGCGTTGCACCCGCGGCTGTTCCGTCCGGCCAACTTCATCGAAACTGCCGTGCGCAACGTGCAGCGCGATATCGCCATTGGATCGCTGCTCGTGATCGTCGTGCTGTTCTTGTTCCTGTTCAACACGCGAACCGCCTTGATTTGTGCGACGGCGATTCCCGTTTCCCTGCTGGCGGCCGTGCTGGTGCTCGATTTTTTCAACGTCACGCTCAACATCATGGTGCTGGGCGGCCTCGCAATCGCCCTCGGCGAAGTCGTCGACGACGCGATCATCGACACCGAGAACATCTTCCGGCGTCTGCGTCTGAATCGCGCCCTGCCGGCGCCGCGGCCGGTGTGGGAAGTCGTGCTGGCCGCGTCGGTCGAAGTGCGCAGCTCCGTGGTCTACGCCACTTTTATCGTCGCGCTGGTGTTCGTGCCGCTGCTGACCCTGGGCGGTGTCGCAGGCAAACTGTTCGCCCCGCTGGGTCTCGCGTACATTTTCGCGATCATGGCGTCGCTGGTGATGGCGGTCACCCTGACCCCCGCGCTGTGTTATCTGCTGCTCGCGCGCGCCGAGCTGAGCGCCGAAGATCCGCCGTTCGTGCGCTGGCTCAAGCCCAGGTACCGGTCGGTGCTGGTCCGCGTCGAGCGTTTCCCGGGCCGCGTTATTGGTGCAACCGGCATCGTCATCGCCTTGGGCATCGGTTTGCTGCCCCTGTTTTCCGGGCAGTTCATTCCGGCGCTGCGCGAAGGCCATTACATTCTGCACATGGCCGCAGTGCCGGGCACGTCGGAAGCGGAATCGCTGCGCATCGGCCGCAATGTCTCCCAGGCGATTGGTTCCATTGCCGGCGTGCAATCCGTGGTGCAGTGGGTCGGCCGCTCCAAAAACGGCGCGGACACCTTTGGCACCCATTACAGCGAGTTCGAAGTCGAGATCGGCCCATTGCCGGGCCGCGAGCAGGTGCGCATCCTGCATCAGATCCGCGAAACCCTGGCGGGCCGGCGCGGCGGCGCTTTTCCCGGGGTCACCTTCGCCGTCAATACATTTCTCACCGAGCGCATCGAAGAAACCATCACCGGCTACGCTGCGCCGTTCGTGGTCAACCTGTACGGCTCGTCGCTCGATCTGCTCGACCAGGATGCGCTGGCGGTTGCTGCCGTGCTCGCCGAAGTCCCGGGTGCTCGTGACGTGCAGATCCAGGCGCAACCGGGCGCCCCGCAACTGTCGGTGCGCCTGCGTCACGAGCGCGCCGCCGCGCTTGGGCTGCAACCGCTCGTGGCGCTCGAAGCGGTACAAACTGCGTACGAAGGCGCGCAGGTCGCGCAAGTTTTCCGCGACAACCAGGTTATCGATCTGGTGGTCGTGCTCGACCCGGCCCATCGCAATCGCATCAGCCAGGTCGCCAACTTACCGCTGCGCAATCCGGACGGCCGGCTCATCCGGTTGGGCGACGTTGCCGACATCCAGATGACCGGCGGGCGCTACAAAATCCTGCATGACGCGGGACGGCGCATCCAGACGGTGACCGCGGCCGTCGAAGGCCGCGACATCGAACAGTTCGAGCGCGACGCCCGGGCGCGCATCCGCGACCGGGCACCGCTCTCCGCGGGCAACTATGCCGTCTATACGGGTACCGCTCAGGCGCAGGCGCAGGCCCGCACGGATCTGCTGTTGCATGCGGCACTCGCGGGCACCGGCATTTTGCTGTTGCTCTACATTGCCTTCAACAACCTGCGCAATCTTCTGATCACCTGCGTCAACCTGCCCTTTGCCCTGATCGGCGGCGTGATCGCTGTTCTGGCCACTGGCGGTTGGATGTCGCTCGGTTCCCTGGTGGGTTTCGTCACGCTGTTCGGGATCACCTTGCGCAACTCGATCATGCTGGTGTCGCACTACCAGCATCTGGTGGAGGTGGAGCGCCTGCCGTGGAACGCCGAGACCGCGAGGCGCGGCGCCGCCGAACGGCTCCCCTCGATATTGATGACCGCGCTGGTCACCGCGCTGGCGCTGATGCCCCTCGCGCTGGGCAGCGGTGAACCCGGGCGCGAGATCGAAGGTCCCATGGCTACCATTATCGTTGGCGGCCTGGCGACCTCGACCCTGCTCAACCTGCTGGTGCTTCCGGCCGTCCTGCTGCATTTCGGGCGCTTCGTGCCGGCTCACGCCGCGCGGGGTTGATCTTGCGCGCCAAGCCGCCACATAGTGCGAACATCGGCTGCACCGAAGGTGCGGCCGGCTCGATGACTTGCCAACCGACGCGCCAAGGAGCGCCTGATTATGTCGACGATCGCATTGACCAAGGACAATTTCGAACAGGTGGTGACCGGCAACGACACCGTCATCGTGGATTTCTGGGCGCCGTGGTGCGGCCCGTGCAGAAGCTTCGCGCCCGTGTTCGAAGCGACCTCGGAAAAGCATGAAGGCGTGTTGTTTGCCAAGGTCAACACGGAAGAAGAGCCTGAACTGGCGGGGCACTTCGAAATACGTTCGATCCCGACCCTGATGGTGTTTCGCGAGAAAGTGCTGCTGTTTGCGCAGCCCGGCGCGCTGCCGGCGTCCGGACTGGAAGCGATCATCCAGAAGGTGCAGGAAATCGACATGGCGCAAGTGCATCGCGACATCGCCCAGCAGGAAGCGGGCGACCAGGCGGGCAAAACCGATACGGCGGCCTGAGTGGCGCCATGACGCCCGCAGTGCTCGATGAGCGTAGTTTCGACGATTTTGTGTCCGCTCACGACACCGTCGTGGTCGGCTTCGTCCAGCAGGACGGCGACGCGGCGCTGTTCAGCGCGCTGGCGGGCGCGGTGCTCGGCCATCACCCGGGGGTTTTCTTCGCGCAGGTTCACGGCCAACAGCGCGGGCTGTTCGAACTCTTCGGATTGAGCGGCACGGCCACGGCGATCTTCCGCGCTCGCATCGGCCTGTATCTCGAACCGGGTTTGCCCGCGCCCGACCTGCTGGTGCGTTTGCTCGAGGGCATCAACGCCTTGAACATGCAGCGCGTGCAGGCCGAACTCGAACAGGAAAGAGCGGCGCGCGAGGCGCTGGCTGTGCGCCGGGTCTGCCCGACGACGCGGCGCGGCAAACTGCCCTGAAACTTCAGTCGCCCGCTGCCGGGTAGGTGCCGGACTCGCCCAGAATGTACTGCTGCACGCCGGGGGTACGCAGGCGATTCAGGAACCAGTCGTGGGCCTTGCCGACCTGGCGCGGATGCCAGGCAAGATAGACATGGGTCAGTGACCGGGTGCCCTCGAGCTGCTTTTTCACGAGGCGGCCGGCGGCGATATGGGGCGCCGCCCAAAGCAAAGGCAGGTAACCCACGCCCAGGCCCGCGATCTGTGCGGCCACCTTGGCGCGCATGGTCGGCACGGTCAGGGTGTCCTGGCCATTGAGCAGCCCTGACGTGCGTGGCGGTAGGGTGCGCGACGTGTCCGCGGTCACCACGGCGCGATGCTGGACGATTTCCTGCGCGGAAAGCGGTTCCGGCCGCCCTGCGAGCGCGTGATCGGCAGCGACCGCGAAGACGAATTCGAAAGCTCCCAGGGGCTCGACCGCCAGCACGCCCTCTGGCGGGGCGTCCCCCGGGGCCCCGATTACGAGGTCCGCCCGTCCGCCGAGCAACGCATCCCAACAACCGCCGAGTACTTCCATGGTCAGCCGGATGCGGGTGCCGGACTGCTCCCGATAAAAATCCTTCAGCAAGGCGAACAGGCGCTCGGTCGGCACCAGGTCGTCGATGGCAATGCGCAGTTCCGACTCCCATCCCTGTGCGACCTGCTTCACGCGACACTCGAGATCGGTCGCCGCACGCAGCAAATGGCGGCCTTCGTGCAGCAGGGCCTCACCGGCCGCGGTCAACCGGGCTCGATGGCCGCTGCGATCGTACAGACTGACCTCGAGATCCTGCTCGAGCTTCTGCACCGTATAGGTGATCGCCGAAGGCACGCGATGCAATTCCTCGCCCGCCGCCGCGAAGCTACCGTTACGCGAGATGGAATCCAGAACGAGCAGTGCGTCCAGCGAAATTCTCATGGTGGTGGCTGAAAAACTCGGATATCATGCCAAGAAAATAACTGACTAATAAGTCAGCAAAATAAACGCCGCCGGGATTCCCCGCTTAAAAAAATCTCCGACGGCCCCGCTGCCAGCGATGTTTTATGATCGCTGGCACTAATTTTTTTGCCCGTTCAAAGCGGTCTCGCGCACTGCCGCCGACACGGAAGCTTAGGGGTACGTTGTGCATACGCCGACCATTCGTAATGTAACGATTCTCGCGGTGCTGGTCACGGCAGTGCTGGTGGCTGGTTGTGGGCAGAACAAGAAGAACGACGCTCCCGCCGGGCAGAAAACCGATGCGCCAAAGCCCGCCGCGCAGGCGCAAGCCCCGAAACCGGGGGGATTGCCGGTCAAGGCAGTCCCTGTCGAAGTGGGCAAAGTCACTGACGAGGTGACGGCGGTGGGTTCGCTGCTCGCCGACGAATCGGTCATCATCCGCCCCGAAATCGATGGGCGCATTGCTTCCCTGAACTTCAAGGAAGGGGCCGCGGTCAGCGCAGGCACGCGCCTGGTCACAATCGACAACGCGGAATATGAAGCGCAGGCGGCAGCGGTACGGGCGGATCTGCGCACCGAGCAGCAGCGCCTGGCCCGTACCAAGGAATTGCACGAGCAGAAGTTCATCAGCAAGGATGCGCTCGAGGTGCAAGTCGGCGCAGTAGCGCGCCTCAAGGCGCGGCTGGACGAAGTGGAATCGCGCGTGGCTAAAACCGTGTTGCGCGCGCCCTTCTCGGGCACCGTTGGCTTGCGCATGGTGAGCCCCGGCGCGTACGTGAAGGCCGGCACCGACATCGTGCGCCTCGAGAGCATCGGCAACATAAAGGCCGACTTCCGTATTCCCGAGCTATACATGTCCAAGCTGCGTCCCAACCAGGAAATCGTGGTGCGGCTCGATGCCTATCCGGGCGAGGAGTTTTCCGGAAAAATCTATGCGGTGGAGCCGGTGGTTGACGAACAGACGCGCACCATCCTCATGCGCGCCCGCATCCCCAACAAAGGGAACAAACTTAAACCGGGAATGTTCGTGCGCGTGGCGATCACGCTCGAGAATCGCCCGAACGCCATCATCGTTCCCGAGCAGGCGATCTGGCCACAGGGTCAGGACAACTTTGTTTTTCGCGTGGTCGATGGCAAGGCGGCGCTGACCAAAATCCAGATCGGCAATCGCCAGCCCGGGCGCGTGGAGATTATCCAGGGTCTGAGTGCAAACGATACCGTGGTAACCGAAGGCCAGATCAAGTTGCGCGACGGGGCGCCGGTCATGGTGATGGGTGCCCCTGCGGCACAGCCGGCGCCGGCCGAGAAAAAGCCCGGCTAACCCCGCCGTAACCCCAGCAGAGGAATCGCCATGGTCTTATCCGACATTTCGATCAAGCGTCCGGTACTTGCCACGGTGATGAGTTTGCTCATCGTCCTGCTTGGGGTCATCGCGTTCGACCGGCTTTCGGTGCGCGAGTATCCGAAGATCGACCCGCCGATCGTCTCGGTGCGCACGGTGCTCAAGGGCGCCACCGCGCAGGTCGTCGAAAGCACAATCACGACCCCGGTGGAAGATGCACTCTCCGGCATCGAGGGGATCAAGACCATCAAATCCCAAAGCCGCGAAGAGGTCAGCCAGATCACGGTGACTTTCGTGACCGATCGCAACGTCGAGGCTGCGGCCAATGACGTGCGCGACCGCGTGTCGCGGGTCAGGGGATCGCTGCCAGACCAGGCGGACGACCCGGTGGTCAACAAGATCGAGGCGGATGCCTTTCCGGTGATGTGGATCGCCGTGACCAGCGATCGGCACACGCCCATGGAGTTAACCGATTACGCCGATCGCTACCTGACCGATCCGATGAAGGGCATTCCGGGCGTGGCGACCGTCATCATCGGCGGTGAGCGCAGGTATTCCATGCGCGTCTGGCTGGACCGCGAACGGCTCGCGGCGCACGGCATGACCGCGCAGGATGTCGAGGAGGCGCTGCGCCGGCAGAACCTCGATTCCCCCGGCGGTCGCATCGAGAGCACCCAACGCGAACTGACCGTGCTGGCCGAGACCGACCTGCAAAGTCCCGAAGCCTTCAACAACATGATCATCCGCGAAGTCGGGGGCTATCCGATACGACTCAAGGATGTGGGCCGCGCGGCGCCCGGCCCGTACGAGAATCGCAAGATAGTCCGCGTCAGCGGCAACGAAGCCATCGGTCTGGGGGTCGTCAAGCAATCGACCGGCAATACGCTCGCGATCGCGGCCGGAATCCGGGAACTGGTGCCGCGACTCAAGTCCGGCCTGCCGGAAGGCATGACCATGAAAGTGGCGGTGGATACCTCCCAGTTCATCGAGGCCGCCATCAACTCCGTCTACATGGTGCTGCTGGAAGCCCTGGCCCTGGTGGTGCTGGTCATTTTCGTGTTCCTGCGCAGCTTCCGGGCGACGCTGATACCGGCGGTCACCATTCCGGTTTCCCTGATCGGCGCATTCTTTTTTCTGTATGTATTCGGATTCTCGGTAAACGTCCTGACGCTGCTCGGCATCGTGCTGGCGGTTGGCCTGGTCGTGGACGATGCGATCGTGATGCTGGAAAACATCCACCGGCACATCGAGGAAGGCCTGCCGCCGTACCGGGCGGCGCTGCAAGGGGCCAAGGAGATCGGGTTTGCCGTGGTGGCCATGACCATCACGCTTGGCGGCGGTGTTCACGCCGCTGGTATTCATGACGGGCCGCGTCGGCCAACTCTTCATCGAGTTCGCGATGACCGTAGTCGCCGCGGTGCTGGTCTCTGGATTCGTGGCGCTGACGCTCACGCCCATGATGTGTTCCAAAGTGCTGCGTGAGCACGAAGCCAATTGGCTCTATGACAAGACCGAAGGTTTTTTCCAGGGCATGAATCGCGGTTATAGCCGCATATTGCGCGGCACGCTCAGCCTGCGCTGGGTAGTCGTGCTCGCGTTTGCAGCGGTACTTGCTTTCATGGGCTGGTTGTTCCTGCAACTCAAATCCGAACTTTCACCGATCGAGGATCGTGGCTTCTTCATGGCATTCGTGGTCGCCCCTGAAGGCTCCACCATGCAATACACCGACGGCTACATGCGCGGGGTCGGTGAGATCCTCAAGTCGGTTCCCGAGATTGAAACCCTGTTCGAGGTGGTCGCGCCGGGCCTGGATCGGCCCAACCCCGTCAATCTGGGGATCGGTTTCGCGGTACTGGAGCACTGGGATAAGCGCGAACGCTCACAGATGGAGATTGCCCAGGAACTTGGCCCCAAATTGTTCGGCGGATTGCCGGGTGTGATCAGCTTCGCGGTCAATTCCCCTTCGCTTGGGGGCAGCTTCCTGTCCAAGCAGATCGAATATGTCATTTATGGCAACAGCTACGACGAGCTGCAGGGCTACGTCAACAAAATCATGCCGAAGCTGCGCGATTTCCCCGGCATCACCGGTCTCGATACCGACCTGAAGCTCAATAAGCCGCAACTGCGCGTTGAAATCGACCGCGACAAGGCCGCGGCACTGGGCGTGTCGATGTCGACCATCGGCAGCACGCTGGAAACGTTGCTCGGCGGACGCGATGTCACGCGCTACAAGCGCGAAGGCAAGCAATATGACGTCGTCGTGCAGGTGGAGGACGACAAGCGCCGGCGCCCGGACGACCTCACGTCGATCTATGTGCGCGGCGTGCGCGGCGATCTGGTGCAATTGTCCAACCTGGTACAACTCCGGGAAACCGTTGCACCGAAAGAGCTCAACCACTTCAACAAGTTCCGGGCAGCAGTCATCAATGGCAACGTCGGTCCGGGCGGCAGTCTGGGAGAAGTACTTGCCAAGATCGATGCCGTTGTGGCCGAGGAGTTGCCCAAGAACGTGAGCACCGATCTGGACGGTCAATCCCGCGAGTTCCGCGAGACCGGCATGGAGCTCTACGTGACGCTGTTGCTCGCGCTGATTTTTATCTACCTGGTGCTATCTGCGCAGTTCGAGAGCTTCGTCGGACCGCTGGTGATCATGCTGACCGTGCCGCTGGCTGCAACGGGCGCGCTGCTCGCGATGTGGATTAACGCCTTGCTCGATAATGGCGGTACGTTGAATGTGTACAGTCAGATCGGGCTGGTCATGCTGGTCGGATTGATCACCAAGAACGGTATTCTGATCGTGGAGTTTGCCAACCAGCAGCGGCGCCTGGGGCTCGAACTGTATGACGCGGTGGTGGAGGCTACGACGTTGCGCCTGCGTCCGATCCTGATGACCACGCTCGCGACGGTACTCGGCGCGTTGCCTCTGGCCATTTCCTCCGGGGCCGGTTCCGAGGCTCGCCAGGCGATCGGCTGGGTGATCGTAGGCGGCATGAGTTTGGGGACGTTACTGACATTGTTCGTGATCCCGGCGTTCTACACGCTGATCGTGCGCAAGATTCACCTGATTCCGGAAGAGCGGGAGGCGCTCGCTGCGGCCGGAGGCGGTGGGCCGATAGCGGTGCCCCACGACAAACATCGCTGAGCGATTCGCAGCGGCAGTTTCGAGATCAAGCGGCAAGTGCTCACCCACTTGCCGCTGGTTTTTTGGCAGCTCCAACGAACACGGGAGGCATTGAATGAATCGCCCATTGAACGTAGGCGTGGCGCGTCAGATCGGAACGTATAGCGATGGAGTGGAAACTTCGGCCTCCGCGCGCTGGGTTTTCACGGCCGGCACCCCCGGCCTGATGCCCGATGGCACCTACCCCTCGGGCATCGTCGCGCAAGCCGAGCAGGCCTGGAAGAATGTGCTGGCAATCCTCGCGCAAGCCGACATGGGCGTGAAGGATCTGGTCAAGGTCACGCACTATCTGGTGCGCGATGAGGACATCAAGGAGTACGTGGCCGTGCGCGCGCGCTACCTGGGCGACGCGCGTCCCGCATCGATGCTGCTGGTCGTGCCCGGCCTCGTCAAACCCGAGATCCTGGTCGAGATCGAGGCGATCGCGGCGAAGGTGTAAGAAAGAGGGGCGAGGGGAGAGGGGAGAGGGGCGAGCAAAGGAGGAATGCTCGGGTGGAATCTCAAAAGCCCTGGTCTTTCACTTCCTCTAGGCCGACGCAATGCGCTATCGCTTCTACACCCTGGATGTGTTCACCGACCAGCGATTCGGAGGCAATCCGCTGGCGGTGGTGCTCGATGCCGACGCGTTGACCACCGAACGCATGCAGGCGATTGCGGCAGAATTCAATCTCTCCGAAACGGTTTTCGTTCTGCAACCGCAGAAGGCCGGAACGAACCGCAGGAAGCTGCGCATTTTCACGCCGCAAGTCGAACTGCCCTTTGCCGGTCATCCCACGATTGGCGCGAGTTATCTGCTGGCGAAGCAGGAACTGGTCGCGCTGACGCCGGGCGCCCCCGTTTTGGTGCTCGAGGAAGGTATCGGCGACGTGACCGTCGAGGTGCACTACGCAAAAGACGGACCGCGGGCCACGCAAATGTCGGTGCCGAAAATGCCGGAACGCGGCCCGCAGGCGCCGCCGCGCGCGGAACTTGCCGCGATGCTGTCGCTTGCGGAGAGCGATCTGCTGCCGGGGCACGCGGCTTATTCCTGCGGCGTGCCATTCCTGTTTGTGCCCGTACGCACCCGCGCTGCCCTTGCGCGCCTGAGGTTGCGCGCCGATCTTTGGGAAACAGTGCTGTCCGGCTGGTGGGCGCCGAGCGTCTTTGCGTTTACGACGGAAACGGTGGGGACGGACGCCCAGATTCATGGGCGCATGTTCGCCCCGGCGATGGGTGTCGCGGAAGATCCGGCCACCGGAAGCGCGGCATCGGCGCTAGCGGGCTTTCTGCAGGATCAGGCGCCTCAGGATGGCCGGCGCCGCTGGTTGATCGAACAGGGTTTCGAGATGGGCCGGCCGTCGCTGCTGGAACTTGTCGCGGATGTCGACGGCGGTCGCATTACGGCCGTGCGGGTCGGTGGCAGCTCTGTGCTGGTGTCGGAGGGCTGGATCGATGCCGGATGAGTGCATTCAATTTCTTTGAAGGAATGCGTCAAATCTGTTCGCTAACAGTTCTGCCTGATTGATTCTAATATTGGCGAAACGACATGACCGGGCCATTCTGCTGCGGTCACACAGGAGAATGCGCATGAACGCGTTGAGAAAGAGCAGCGATCGTGGATTTGCCGATCATGGTTGGCTCAAAAGTTTTCACACTTTCTCGTTTGCCGGGTACTACGATCCCCAGAACATGGGGTTCGGGCCGTTGCGGGTGATCAACGAAGACCGGGTGGCGCCGGGCGAAGGCTTTGGCAAGCACCCGCATCGCGACATGGAAATCATCAGCTATGTGCTCGAGGGCGAGCTCGAACACAAGGACAGCATGGGCACCGGTTCGGTGATCCGCCCCGGCGACGTGCAGCGCATGAGCGCGGGCACCGGCGTGTTCCACAGCGAATACAATCCGTCGCCGGCGAACAGCGTGCATTTTCTGCAAATCTGGATTGAACCGGATGCGCTGGGCATCGCGCCCAGCTATGAGCAGAAATTTTTCGCACCCGCGGAAAAGCGCGGCAAGCTGCGGTTGCTCGCTTCGCCGGATGCGAGTGAGGGCTCAGTCAAGTTGCATCAGGATGCGCGGCTCTATGCCGCGCTGGTGGATGGTGAAGAGCGGGTCACGCTCGCCCTCCTTGCCGGCCGTAAAGGCTATGTGCACGTGGCGCGTGGTGCGGTGTCGGTCAACGGCAAGGTTCTCGGCGCCGGCGATGCGCTGAAGATCGAGGGTGAGGCCGAGGTGCTGATCGACCAGGGCAAACAAGCCGAAGTGCTGGTATTTGACTTGGCCTGAGCGCCGGGCCGGCGTCAGTTCAACTTGACGTATTCGTAGTCGATCGCAAGGCTGTTGATGCCGCGGTCCGGCGGCGCGATCCACCCGGCCATCTTGCCCGGCTCGATGACCCGCTTCATCAGGCTGTGCACGAAAATCCGGTCGGATTCGCTGGGTACCCAATCCGGCAGGCGGCGATCGTAGTCTTCGCGGCTGATCGGTTGACCGCGCGGATCGGTCGGCACGCCGTTCCAGGCGCCGATGGAACGATGGAAGTGCGGGCTCGGCAACGTCAGGCGGAACGCCTGTCCTGCGCGCTGGATCTGGCTGTTCCAGCGCTTGAGTCCGATTTCACAGTCCTTGATGTACGACTGGCGCATGACCTCGTTCATCGCATTGCGCAAGCTGACGGTTTCCTCGCCCTGGGGCGTCTCCAGCGCAAAGGTCGCGTCAGCGCAGCTGTGATCTTCGTACTGCGTTTCGTCCGGCCGGCCCTTGATGCCGCTCGCGAACGAGCTGGCGGCGTTGGAGGACACTTCCGAGCCGAACAGGTCGAGCGAGGACGTGAACCAGAAATTCATGTAGCGCTGAAAGGTGGGCAGATCGATCGCGCCGTGGTTGCGCACCGCCTGCGGATCGTCGCTGCCGATTTCCTTCATGACGTCCAGGGTGCGGCGGATGATGCGGCCCAGGCCGTTCTCGCCCACGAACATGTGATGCGCTTCCTCGGTCAGCATGAAACGGCAGGTGCGCGCCAGCGGATCGAAGCCGGATTCGGCCAGGCTCTTCAACTGGAACTTGCCATCGCGATCCGTGAAATAGGTGAACATGAAAAACGACAACCAGTCGCTGATCGGTTCATTGAAGGTCCCGAGAATGCGCGGCTTGTCCACGTCGCCCGAGTGGCGCATGAGCAATTCCTCGGCTTCCTCGCGGCCGTCACGGCCGAAATGCGCATGCAGCAGATACACCATCGCCCAAAGATGCCGGCCTTCCTCGACGTTGACCTGGAACAGGTTGCGCAGGTCGTAGAGCGAAGGACAGGTCAGCCCGAGCCGGTGCTGCTGCTCGACCGAGGCGGGCTCGGTGTCGCCCTGCGTGACGATGATGCGGCGGAACTGCGAACGCAGTTCTCCGGGCACCTGCTGCCAGACCGGTTCTCCGTAGTGATCGCCGAAGCCGATCGTGCGATCGGGCACCTGGTCCGCCAGGAAAATGCCCCAACGGTAATCCGGCATCTTCACCGCGCCGTAACTGGCCCAGCCCTGCGCGTCCACGCCCACCGCCGTGCGCAGGTAAACATCGGCAGCCGCGAAATCGTGCGGCCCCATTTCCCGCCACCAGTCCAGAAAGCGCGGCTGCCAGTGCTCGAGCGCGCGTTGCAGCGTGCGGTCGTTGGCCAGATCGACGTTGTTCGGAATTTTCTCGCTGTAATTGATGCTCATGGCGGCTCCGCCGGGTAAATGAGTGAATGTGTGAAGGTGTGAATGAGTAAAAGCGCCACGACTACCCCAGTTTTTTTCTTACTGATGCACTAAGCCCCAAAAGCAAACCAGCAACTGCGTCCATTTCATCTTGTAGTTGATTGTCTTTCAGTAATCCCAGTCGAAGGGCTATTTCCACGTGGGTATCCAGTTCAGACAACGATGCTTCAGCAATCGACAAGAAGCGCATAAGTTCCTTAGTCCCGGATCGTGCCGCCCCTCAGCAATATTTGCGGGAACCGAAACCGCCGACCGTCGCATTTGAGAAGTAAGACCAAATAGTTCTTCCTTCGGGAAGTTTCGAGTTTCAGCATATACGTGTTCAACCAACTCAATTGCTTTTTGCCAAGCTTTAAGAGAACGATGGTTGCGTTTCACTCTTCACTCCTTCACGCATTCACACCTTCACGTCCTTACAGACTCAAACTCTTTCCCAGTTGAACTTCGCCTTGATGCCGGTTCCGAACACCTTCAGCGCGCCGTGTTCGCCGACTGCATTGGGGCGATTGAATATCCAGTTCTGCCAGGCGGTGAGGCGTCCGAAAATGCGCGTGTGCATGGTTTCCGGCCCGGTGAAGCGCAGATTGGCTTCCATGCCGGTCAGGGCATCGGGTGACAAACTGGCGCGTTCCTCGATTGCGAGGCGGACCTCTTCGTCCCAGTCGAGGTCATCGGGCGCGTACGTGACCAATCCCAATCGAACGGCGGCGGCGGCATCCAGAGATTCGCCCGTCTGTGCGCGCACGGCCTCGAGCGCGTGTGAATCCCCGCAGAAGCGATTCGCAAGGCGGCTCAAGTCGTTCACCATGGGCAGCCAACCGAAATTGAGTTCGGAGAGCACGATGACCGGTGTGTCGCCACGCTCTGGTGCACCCTGCAGCATGTAACTGCGGTCGGCAGCCAGCGCCAATTCGGCGAGCGTGCCGGTGAAGCAGGACGCCTCGTCGATGAGCGCGAACAAGGTGCGCGAGGACACATCGAGGCGCGCCAGCGTCCGGCGCAGGAAAGCCAGGCACTCGCGCACGAACCAGTCGTCACGGTGCTGCATCAGCGCTCGATCGCCCGCCAGGACCGCTTCCATGCGCCCGCGCGTTCGCAGGATCCAGGTGCCGATAGCGAGATCGTTGGTGCGCAACATCAGGATGGCATCGTCGAGTTCCCGGGCCATTTGCAGCGGCCACCAGTGCGCGCCCGCGGTATGGATGCCGGCGAGATCCTGCGGGGGATCCTGCTCCGGCGCGCAGACGGTGATGTTCGCCGTGCGTGCCTGGCGGTCGATGCTGACATCGACATGCGCATAGTGATAGCCGCTTGCATCGATGGCGCGTCCCAGCGGCGTCAGCGCGATTCCCGCGCCCGTGCCCGCGCGCTTGCTTTGCGCAGCAAGGAACTCCGCGCGGCTGCGAACGGTGTCGGCGAACTGTTGCGGGCGGGCGAGGTGGTCCACGAGCTTCCACTGTTTCGCGCGATCGGCCCGCACGCCCTCAGCGGTCGAGCAGAACACATCGGCGAGATCGCGGCGCACTTTTCTCTTGTCGGTCAGCCGCGTAAGCCCGCCGGTCCCCGGCAGCACGCCCAGCAAGGGCACCTCGGGCAGGCTTACCGTAGAAGAGCGATCGTCGATCATCAGAATCTCGTCGCAGGCGAGGGCCAGTTCGTATCCCCCGCCCGCGACCGTGCCGTTCACGGCGGCCAGAAATTTCAACCCGCCATCGCGGCTGGAGTCTTCCATGCCGTTGCGCGTCTCGTTGGTGAATTTGCAGAAATTGACTTTCCAGGCGTGCGAGGAAAGGCCGAGCATGTAGATGTTGGCGCCGGAGCAAAACATGCGTTCCCTCGCGCTGGTGATGACCACGCATTTCACTGCGGGGCGTTCGAAGCGCACGCGATTCAGCGCATCGTAGAGCTCGATGTCCACCCCCAGGTCGTAGGAGTTGAGTTTCAGTTTGTAGCCGGGCTTGATGCCTTTGTCCTCGCTGACATGCATGGATAGCGTGGCAATCGCCCCGTCGAACCTGAGCTGCCAGTGCGCATAGCGCTCGGGGTGCGTGTCATAAGTGACCGGTGACGCGCTGCCGGCGGGTTCGTCAAGCACTGCGTTCATGGCTCTGCTCCTTTAACGCTCAGGCGGCAACCACGCGCCTGAGATCCTTGAGACTCTGTTTCACACTGCGCCCGGCCGTATCCACCACCGCGTCGGCTTGACCGTACAGCGCCGCGCGGCTGTCGAGAATGCGCTTGAGGTCGTCCATCGCCTGCAGGTTACCGGCCATCGGCCGCATGTCGCCCTGCGCAATGACGCGCGTCATGTGCTCCGCCGGGTCGGCCTTGAGCCAGACGGTGAAGCACGACGCGAGCAACAGATCGTAGGTGGCGGATTCCGAAACGATGCTGCCGCCGGTAGCGATCACGCAGCGCGACCGGCTTTCCAGAATTTTCTCCAGGCAACGGTACTCGTAGCGGCGATAACCCGGCTGGCCATACATCAGGAATATCTCGGACAGGCTGGTGCCTGCTTCGCGTTCGATCTCGCGGTCGAGTTCGATGAAGGGCGCCTTGAGTTCGGTCGCCAGCGCCTGGCCGAGCGTGGATTTGCCCGCGCCGCGCAACCCGAGCAGCGCGATCCGGCCGCCGCGTTCTTCCGAGTGCCCGCCGAACTCGCGCAGCAACTGCGCGCGAACCCGCGCCAGTCTCTGTTTTGGCAAGCGCTGCAAAAACTCCTGGATCAGGGCGAGATCGGCCGATTGCTCACTTTCGCGCAGCAAATCGACCAGCGGCAGTCCCAATGTCCGCCCGACCTGGCGCAGAAGCAAGATGGAAATGTTGCCGCGACCCGCCTCGAGTTCGGCAAGATAACGCTCCGACACGCCGGAAGCTTCGGCCAGCGCCTTGCGGCTCAACGCGCGTCGGGCGCGTGCGGCCCGGATGCGCTCTCCCAGCCGCGCCAGAAATACGGCATCCTGAGCACCGGCTTCGGACTTGCCGGCTGGCTTGGGATCACGTGCGCCCATCAGGTGGCTCCTCGACAATGCATGCACTATATTGCAGATGTGGATTTATGAATGCATGATAATACATAATCGCAAGAATACAATCCGGCTGCGTCCGGGGGAGAGCGGCAGTGGCACTTGAATTCACCATACTGGTCGGCACCCAGACCGGCGTCGCGCAGCTCGTCGCGCAAGAGATCGAGTTGCGGCTCGACGGCGAAGACATGCGCATTACCACGCTGCCGATGGATGAGCTTGACCCCGGCGTGTTCAGCGGCGGCGGTTTGTTTCTGATCTGCACCTCGACGTACGGACAGGGCGACGTGCCGGACAACGCAAAACAGCTTTACGACGGCCTGCAAAGCCAGCGTCCGGATCTTTCCAACGTACGCTACGGCGTCATCGGCCTGGGCGACAATGGCACGCATGCCAATACGTTTTGCTTCGCGGCCAAGAAGTTCGACAGCCTGCTCAGCGAGCTTGGTGCGCGCCGCATCGGTGAGCCGCTGTTCAACGACTCCTGCATCAATTTGCCCGAAGACGAAGCCGCCGAATGGATCGAAGGCTGGATCCCGCTGTGCCGCGAGGAGTTGGGCGAGAACGTCTAGCGGGGCCGTTGCTGCCCAAACCATTGCGGGCCGGATCGCAAAGGCGCGCAAGACCAAGGAGGAAGCGAGTGACAAGTCTGAGCCAGGCCGATCACAGCGTCAGTCCGCCGTTGATTACCATCGCGCGCGATTACAACGCCGCGCACGATCTGATCGAGCGCAATCTTAGGGCGGGGCGCGCCGCCAAGACGGCGTACATCGACGATCAGGGGCGTTACACCTACGCCGATCTCGCGCAGCGCGTGAACCGCGCTGCCAATGCGTTGACCGGCCTCGGCCTGGAAATGGAAAGCCGGGTCATGATTGCGCACCTGGATACGATCGATTTTCCGAGCGCATTTCTGGGTGCGATCAAGGCCGGCATCGTGCCGGTGGCTGCCAATACGCTGCTGACCACCGCCGATTATCAGTACCTGCTCGAAGACAGTCGCGTGCGCGCGCTCATTGTGTCCGAGCCGTTGCTGCCGGTCTTCGCGCCGCTGTTCGGCAAACTGCCTGCGCTCAAGCATGTCATCGTGTCCGGCCAGCACGCCCACGGCCATCTGCATTGGCAGCAGCTTCTGACTGCAGCCCCTGCGGACTGCCAGCCTGCGCCCACAAAGGCCGACGACGCCTGCTTCTGGCTGTATTCCTCGGGTTCGACCGGCACGCCGAAGGGCACCGTGCATATCCATTCGAGTCTGATCCAGACGGCTGAACTCTATGCCCGGCCGGTACTCGGCCTGCGCGAGGACGACGTCGTATTCTCCGCAGCCAAGCTGTTTTTCGCCTACGGGCTTGGCAATGCGCTGACGTTTCCGTTGGCGGTAGGCGCCACCACCATCCTGATGGCGGAGCGGCCGACACCGCCTGCCGTGTTCAAGCGCCTGCGCGAACTGCGTCCGACCATTTTCTATGGCGTGCCGACGCTTTACGGCGCGCTGCTCGCCCATGCGGCGTTGCCGTCCCGGCACGAACTCGCGCTGCGTCTGTGCACCTCGGCGGGCGAGGCCCTGCCGGCGGACCTCGGCCGGCGCTGGACGGAACATTTCGGCGTGGAGATTCTGGACGGCATCGGCTCGACCGAGATGCTGCATATCTTCATCTCCAATCGGCCCGGGGAGGTGCGCTATGGCAGCACCGGCAAACCGGTGCCGGGCTACGCGATCCGGCTGGTCGATGACCACGGCGCCGAAGTGAATGTCGGGGAGATGGGCGAACTGCAAATCAGTGGTCCCACCAGCGCGACTCACTACTGGTGCAATCGCGCAAAAACGCTGGCGACTTTCGTCGGTCCGTGGACGCGCGCCGGAGACAAATACTCGCGCGACGCCGCAGGGTTCTACACGTATGGCGGCCGCTCGGACGACATGCTAAAAGTCAGCGGCATGTACGTGTCCCCGTTCGAAGTCGAGGCCGCCCTCATGACGCATCCGGATGTGCTCGAAGCGGCCGTGGTGGGCATTGCCGACGAGCACGAATTGATCAAGCCCAAAGCGTACGTCGTGCTCAAGCCGGGCATGGCGGCGTCGCCCGCATTCGCCGACACCCTCAAGAGTCACGTCAAGGACCGGCTCGCGCCCTACAAATATCCGCGCTGGGTGGAGTTCTTGTCCGAACTGCCAAAGACCGCGACCGGCAAGATCCAGCGCTTCAAGCTTAGGCAGCGCTGAGCGCTGCAGTGACGGTCGTGACGGTCGTGGCGGTCGTGACAGTCGTGACGGTCGTGACGACGTGACGACGTGACGACGTGCGCGCTGCGGTGAGGACAACTGGCTGCGCCACAAGTGCTCGTGAAGGCGACGGGAGAGTCAAGCATAATGGCGCCCGGGACCGTGCAGTGTCGGGCGGCGGACAATACGAGGGAGCAGGCATGAAGGGCAACAGGACTTACCAGGCGAACCGGCGTGATTTTCTGATCGGTGCGGGGGCGCTGGCCGGCGCATCGATGCTGCCGTCATGGGCGCGCGCGCAATCGGCAAAGCTGCGGCTTGGCCTGATGCTGCCCTATACCGGTACATTCGCGCAGCTTGGTGTTGCGATCGAAAACGGGTTCCGGCTTGCGCTCGAGCAATCCGGCGGCAAGTTCGGCGGGCGCGAAGTCGATTTTTTCAAAGTCGACGACGAGTCCGATCCGTCCAAGGCGACTGACAATGCCAACCGGCTGATCACCCGTGACAAGGTCGACGTACTCGTCGGGTCGGTGCATTCCGGGGTGGTCATGGGCATGCTCAAGGTCGCCAGGGAAAGCGGCACGCTCATGCTCATTCCAAATGCCGGGGCGGGGGCTGCGACCGGCGCGTTGTGCGCGCCAAACGTGTTCCGGACTTCATTCAGCAACTGGCAACCGATTCACCCGCTCGGCAAGGTCATGGTCGGCAGAGGCCACAAAACCGCGGTGTTCATCACCTGGAAATACGCCGCGGGGGAAGAATCCCTGACCTCGTTTGCCGAAGGGTACGGCGCGGCCGGCGGAAACGTGATCAAGGAATTGTTCGTGCCGTTTCCGAATGTCGAGTTCCAGGCATTGCTGACCGAGATCGCCGCCCTCAAACCCGACGCAGTGGCCTGCTTTTTTGCCGGTGGCGGTGCGGTGAAATTCGTCAAGGATTACGCGGCCGCGGGCCTGAAGGACAAGATCCCGTTGTACGGTCCGGGCTTCCTGACCGAGGGCGTGTTGCCCGCCCAGGGCGATGCCGCCGAGGGCCTGCTGACGACGCTGCATTACGCCGACTCGCTCGCCAATCCGCGCAATAAAAGTTTCCGTGCAGCGTATGCGAGAACATTCAAGAGCGAACCCGATGTTTATGCAGTGCAGGGTTACGATACCGGCTTGTTGCTCGCGCAGGCGCTGCAGAAAGTGCAGGGCGAGATCGGCAGCCAGAAGGCCGTCATCGCCGCGATGGAAAGCGCGGTTATCGACAGCCCGCGGGGGCAGTGGAAGATGTCGAAAGCGCACAATCCGATCCAGGATATCTATCTGCGGCGCGTGGAGAAAGGCGACAACAAGGTGATCGACGTCGCCTGGAAAGCCCTTGAAGATCCCGCGCGTGGTTGCAGGATGGGGTGAGAAGCGAGAGGCGAGGGGCGAGGGGCGAGGGGCGCACACGATTCGTTAAAGAGTTGCAAATTCAGTGAGCGCAACAAATTATGCTGGCTCCAGCGTCAGCGGATCCAGACTTCGCTAGCCCCTAGCCCCTAGCCCCTAGCCCCTAGCCCCTAGCCCCTCGTCCCTCGTCCCTCGCCATCCATGGACCTCCCCATTTTTCTGATCCAGCTGCTCAACGCCGTCCAGTACGGCCTGCTGCTGTTCCTGATCGCCGGCGGCCTGACGCTGGTGTTCGGCATCATGGGCATCATCAATCTTGCGCACGGCAGCTTCTACATGGTCGGGGCGTATCTGGCCTGGTCGCTGAGCGTTCAAACGGGCAGCCTGTGGCTGGCCCTGCCGCTGGGGGTCGCGCTGTCCGTCCTGTTCGGCCTGGCACTGGAATGGCTGCTGATCCGGCGACTGTATCGGCTCGGTCATCTGCAACAGGTGCTGCTGACCTACGGGCTGATCCTGATCATCGAGGAATTGCGCAGCATCGTCTGGGGCGATGACGTGCACGGCGTGCCCATACCCGACTTGCTTGCGGCTTCCGTGCCGTTGACCGATACGCTTTCCTATCCGGTCTACCGGTTGTTTATCTCCGCGGTGTGCGTCGTTTTCGCGGTGCTGCTCTATGTGCTGATCCAGCGCACGCGTCTTGGCATGATCATCCGCGCGGGTGAGAGCAACCGCGAGATGGTGCAATCGCTGGGGATCAACATCGGGTTGTTGTACCGCTTTGTGTTTGCGCTCGGCGTGGGGCTGGCGGCGCTGGCAGGCATGATCGCGGCGCCGGTGTCTTCGGTATTCCCGGGCATGGGCAATCAGGTGTTGATCATCTGCTTCGTGGTGGTGGTCATCGGCGGCATCGGCTCGGTCAAGGGCGCGCTGGTCGGCGCACTGTTGATCGGCCTGGCCGATACGTTCGGCAAGGTGGTCGAGCTCGACGTCGGCGGTCTGCGCGTGCTGCCGGAACTCGCAGGCATGAGCGTCTATCTGCTCATGGCTGTCGTCCTGCTCTGGCGGCCCGCCGGCCTGTTCGGCAAGGCCACGTGATGTCACGCGCACGCGTAGCGGCGCTGGTCGCCGTCATCCTGCTGGCGGCGCTGGTGGCGCTGCCCTTCATCGCCGAAAAATTTACCGTGCAGTTCGCTACCCGCGTGCTGATCATGGCGATCTTTGCCCTGAGCCTCAATCTTCTGGTCGGCCAGGCCGGTCTCGTGAGCCTTGGCCATGCGGCCTTCTTCGGCATTGCCGGGTACTGTCTGGCGCTGATCTCGCCGCAGTACCAGGCAGCGAGCTTATGGACCAGCCTGCCGCTGGCCATGCTGGTGGCCGGTGCGCTCGCGCTCGGCATCGGCGCACTGGTGCTGCGTACCGGCGGCGTTTATTTCATCATGGCCACGCTCGCCTTTGCGCAGATGCTTTACTTCCTGTTGCACGATACCGCGCTTGCGGGAGGTTCCGACGGCATGTACATCTACGTCAGACCCGAGGCGGTGCTGTTCGGCTGGCGGCCTTTCGACCTGGAGAAATTCGCCGATTTTTATTTTGTGGTGCTCGCGCTGTTTGCGCTGGCCTTCGCATTCATCGGCCTGCTGCGTGGCTCGCTGTTCGGTCGGGTCATCGCCGGCATCCGCGTCAACGAACCACGCATGCGTTCCCTCGGGTATGCGACCTATCGCTACAAGCTGGCCTGTTTTGTCCTTGCCGGCGTGATCGCCGGCGTCGCGGGCTATCTGGCCGCGGCGCAATATGGGGTGGTCAATCCGGACATGCTGGGCTGGCACCTGTCCGGCGCCGTGCTGATGATGGTCATTCTCGGCGGCATGGGCACGCTGGCCGGGCCGGTCATCGGCGCGGCGGCCTTGCTGTTGCTGGAACTGGGACTGCAATCTTTGCCGGAGGCGGGCGGCGTGCGATTGGGTAAACACTGGCAGCTGCCGCTGGGCCTCGCGATCGTGCTGGTCGCGCTTTATCTGCCCAATGGCCTGTGTGGTCCGTCGCGGGCAAGAACCTCATGACGCCGGCCCTCCTGCGCACCCGGGGGCTGTCGCGTAGCTTCGGCGGACTCGCCGCACTGAGCGACGTGTCGCTGGCCTGCGAAGTGGGACAGGTACACGCCGTCATCGGCCCGAACGGCGCGGGCAAGAGCACGCTCGTGAATGTGCTCTCGGGCGATCTGCCGGCCAGCGCCGGCCAGGTGTGGTTCGAAGACCGCGAGATCACCGGCTTCTCCGCGGACCGGATCTCCCACCTGGGGATCGCGCGCAGTTACCAGAAAACCAATCTGTTTCCGCCATTCACGGCATTCGAGAACTGTCGTCTTGCGGCGCAGTCGCGTCTTGCGACCTCCATGCATTTTTTCCGGCCGGCGCTTGCGCGCGAAGACGTCAACGCGGCTGCGCATCGCGCACTGGCGCAGGCGGGATTGGCCGACCGTGCCGACGTGGTGGTGGCCTCGCTGTCGCACGGCGAACAACGCCAGGTGGAGATTGCGACCGCACTGGCAACGCGTCCCCGCGTGCTGTTACTGGATGAGCCGCTGGCCGGCATGGGCGCAGAAGAATCCGCGCGCATCGTGGCTTTGCTGCGCGACCTGGCGCCCGATCACGCCATCCTGCTCATCGAGCACGACATGGATGCAGTCTTCGCCGTCGCCCATACGCTCACGGTCATGGTCAACGGCCGCGTGCTCGCATCCGGGCCGCCGGCTCGGATCCGCGCCAGCCGCGCCGTGCAGGAGGCTTATCTGGGGGTGGATAGTGACTAGTTACTACACCCAACGCAGATACCCTACGTGCATAGCACGTCGGAGTACCCTTTTAGGCACGGAGAACACAGAGGGCACGGAGGAAAGCCTGAACGCGATCTCAGGGCTCGGCGTTACCGGCGGGCGTTCAGCAGTTTGCGGGGATGGATGGATGTCGATAACGTCATTGCCTGCCGAGACATATTTTCCTTATCTCTGTGCCCTCTGTGTTCTCCGTGCCTCTGTGTTGGGTTTTCTGTATGCCTGAAATATTGATCGAGGCGAACAATATTCACGCGTACTACGGCGCGAGCCACGTGTTGCATGGCGTCGATCTGGCATTGCATCGTGGCGAAGCACTGGGATTGATGGGGCGCAACGGCATGGGCAAGACCACGTTATTGCGAAGCCTCCTCGGATTGCTCCCGCCCGGGGAGGGAAAAGTGCGGGTGCGCGGCCAGGACATGACCGGCGCGCCGCCGCATCGCATTGCGCGAGCGGGCATCGCCTACGTGCCGGAGGGACGCGGCATCTTCGCGAATCTGAGCGTGGAGGAGAATCTCGTGATGGCGGCAAGGGCGGGCGTCAGCGGCGCCCGCGACTGGACGCTGCAGCGCGTACTGTCCGTGTTTCCGCGACTCGCCGAGCGGCTGCGCCACGGCGGCCAGCAACTCTCCGGCGGCGAGCAGCAGATGCTGAGCATCGGCCGCGCATTGATGACCAATCCGGACGTGCTGATCCTGGACGAAGCAACGGAGGGACTCGCGCCGCTGGTCGCGCGCGAGATCTGGGCGATCCTGCGCGACATTCGCGCAAGCGGCATGGCCGCGATCATCGTCGACAAGAATTTCGCGGCGGTCTCCACGCTTACCGATCGCAACATGGTTCTGGTCAAGGGGCGCACGGTGCTGGAAGGCAGCGCACTGGACCTCCAGCGCGACCCGGGCACGCTGCAACGTCATCTGGGGATCTGAGTGTTCCTGAATGCCGGGGGCAAACGCCTCGAATACGTCATGCTCGAGCCCCGCGAGGCGCAGGCGCACGCTCGACCTACGCTGGTATTTCTGCACGAAGGGCTCGGTTCGGTGGCGTTGTGGAAGTCGTTTCCGGAGCAGGTCGTCGCCGCGAGCGGTTGCCCGGCGCTGGTGTATTCGCGTTACGGCCATGGACGATCGGACAAGTTGACCGGCGCGCGTGCAGTGGATTACATGCACCGCGAGGCCCTCGAGGTTCTTCCCGAAGTTCTCGACCAGCTTGGGATCGACGCGCCCATTCTCATCGGTCACAGCGATGGTGCGTCGATTGCGTTGATTCA